>NZ_JBEPDN010000004.1:0-534374 GCF_040300365.1 Streptomyces sp. NPDC000404
GTGTGTCCTCCTCCATGTGCCGTTTCACGTGAAACGGCACCCCGGCCCTTCGTGTCGCCGTGCGGCCCGGCGCGGGCGCGCTCACTCCGCGATCGGCCTGCTCCGCGGCTCGGGGAAGGCGGAGGCGTGGTCGGCGTTGGCGTAGTAGGTGCCCGCGCGGTCCAGCCGGACGATGAACTGTCCGGCCATCTCGATGGAGTTGGCGCACAGCGCCAGTACCTGGTTCATCTTCGGGACCATGCCGGCGGCGAAGTACTTGGCGGCGTCCTGGAGCTTCTCGTCCGGCTGGTTGCCGCCGTTGTGGTCGGCGTAGGTCTTGGGCACACCCTTGGCGGCCTCGAGGCTGTGCGTGGCGCTGCCGTCCTTCTTGCCCCAGTCGTCCTTGTGCGTCGCCTGCTGGCCGAACGTGGCGTTGTCGGTCGAGGCGGTGAACACGAGCGCCTTCAGCGTCGTGTAGGCGTCGACCGAGCGCCGGGACGACTCCAGCATCGTCTGCATGGCCTCGGCGATGGAGCCGATGCCGACGTTGATCGCCGGGTGGATGCCGGCGGACTGGTTGTCGCCGCCGCCGTTGCCGCCGCCCTTGGGCAGATAGGTGGTGATGGGCGGCGCATCACCCCAGATCATCGTCAGCGAGGGCGGCTGCTGATAGCCGGGGACGGTCTGGTTCTCGGTCTTCTTCTGCTGCTTCTGCTCGTCGGTGAGGCCGTCTTCCGCCGTCGGGTCGCCGCCCTGGGGCTTGTCCTTGTCGTACTCCCTGGGCGGACCGTGCCGCGAGTTCCTCGGTTCCTGTGCCTCTGCCATAGCCGCCTCCACCGGGGTGCTCTCGGGTAGGGTCCGGTCGATCCCACCTCATCCCAGCGGATGCCGCGGCGACCTGCCAGGTCCCTGTTCAGAGACGCCGCCGCGGACGGCCCCGGGGGAGGTCCCCGTTCTGAGACACCGCGACTGTCGGGGAATTGGGGCGTATCCGGGCCTGGCGGTCGCACATAGGGTCGAAGGGTGGCCTCTCATTCCCTGACCCTGTCCGAGTTCCGCATCGAGCTGGAGCGCCTTCACGACGCCATGTCCACGGTGAAGGGCTGCACCGCAAGCATCGAGAACGACGTGAATCTCGTGAAGCAGGTCCTCAACCTCGCCGAGGGCGTCTGGCAGAGCCCGTCGGGGGCGACCTTCGGCAATCTCCAGCGCGACTTCAGCGACAACATGACCGTCCTGGTCGATCTGCTGCGCGAGATGTCGACCCGGTTGAACGCCGCGTACGAGGAGTACCGGCAGGTCGAGGAGACCAACACCAAGAACTTCCACAAGCAGCACTAGGAACACCCCAGTTCCGCGGAGTGCGGACGCCGTCGTGCGACCGGCCGCCCGGCCTTCCGGGGCGGTGTCGCCGGGCGCCGCGGACCACGCCAGCGAGGGAGCCACCCGCGTCGCCCGCCCCGGCCCGGAGTGCGCTCCCCCACCCCCTTCAGGAGCACCCGGTGAGCCCCCAGACGCCCGACCCCATCGACCTCGACCCGACGAAGGCGCCCGTCTACGGGCTCCACGGCGCCAACAACGCCCAGATCAGCGTCGACGCCCAGATGCTGCGGGTCTTCAGCACCCAGCTCGGCGGTACCGACGGCACGGGCGGGCTGGTCGAGAACCTCGCCTCCCAGATCTCCACGATCAACACCGTGATGAGCGAGCTGAAGCTCGCCTGGGCCGGCCAGACCAAGGAGGAGGTCGAGGCGTTCTACGAGCGCTGGGACGCCTGTATGACCGACCTCTTCGGCAAGCAGGGCGACGAGGCGAGCGCGGCCAACGCCGTCCTGCCGCGCATCGCCTTCTCGCTCGGCGCCGCGGGCAACAACTACCTCCACGCCGAGGACAGCATCGTCAAGGAATTCACCGATTTCAAGAACCAGATCAGCTCCGACGGCGGCGGCGGGGATCCCAACGCGGCGCCGAAGAACATCAATGACCCGAACATGACCGCGATCGCCGAGACCTACGGCTGACGGTCCGCCGCCCGGCCACCGCCCGGCGGCACCCGCTTCGCCTTCCGCACCACCGGCGGTGCCCCCTTCCTCCGGGGCACCGCCGCCCCTCCCCCACTCCGCTCCCTCCGTCCCACAGGTGATGTCGCCATGTACGAACCCGATCCGACCGTCACCGACAGCATCTACGCGCTCGGCAACGCGTGGATCGACTTCAGCGACCAGCTGTGGGAGGAAATGTCGACCATGGACTCGGCCGTCCACGGCATGCAGTGGAGCGGCGATGCCAACAACGTCGTCCAGGACTCCTGGAACACCCTGCACAACACGCGCATGCAGGTGGCCGTGGACGCGGCGCGGGACGTCGGCAACAAGATCAACGCGTTCGGCGACTACATCAAGCAGCTGCAGGCGGAGGAGCTGCACGCCGCGCAGATGGAGTCGATCAAGGCGCTGATCGAGTTCTTCCTGCCCGCCATCGCCGCCATCGGCCTGGCGGTGCTGCTGCCGCTCAGCTCGATCCTCACGGCGATGACCGCGGTGCTGGAGGCCATGGGCGCGGTCATCGAGGGCGCGGCCGCCGCGGCGGTCTTCGCCGCCGGCGTCGCCACCGACGTGGCCATCCAGGCCGGTGCCCAGATCGGTTTCGACATGGCCGCGCAGGAGCTGGCCTCCGCCGTCACCGGCACCGAGCGGCCCGACTTCTCGAAGGCCGAGTGGTGGAAGAACGAGGCCCTCAACGCGGGCCTCGCGGGCGCCGGCAGCCTCATCGGCCCGGCCATCAAGGGCGCCGGGATGGCGAAGAAGGGCCTCGGCGACCTCAGCTTCGGCGGCGGCTCCTCGGTCGAGGCGCCCAACGTCAAGCCCCCGGAGATGACCACGCCCAACGGCGGCGGCGTCACCGGCGCGCCCCCCACCGGCTTCGGCGGGAGCGCCACGCCGTCGCTCAAGTCGCCGGGCGGGATGACGCCGGTCGGCGGTGCGAAGGGCTTCGGCGGCGCCGCGGAGAACACACCGTTCACGCCGAACGGGCCGACACCCGGCAAGGGCGGGCCCGGCGAGACCTTCACGGGCGGCCCGAAGGGCGTGCCCGCCAAGACCGACGGCGGACTCGTCGGCGGCAAGACCACGGTCGAGCCGGGCCAGACCAACCCGAACATCACCCGCCCCAACCCCTCGGCCACCGGCGGTCCGGGCACCAAGAACACCCTCGCCACCTCGCCGAACCCCGCCCACGCCGAGACCTCGTCCGCCGTGGGCCAGCAGCACTCCCCGACCACGTCCAAGACGGCCGCCCCGAACGAGACCGCCCACCCGTCCTCGTCCGGTGAGAAGAACACCGGCACGCCGCAGACCGTCACCAAGCAGTCCGGCACGCAGGCGAACGAGCACGCCCCGGGCAACCAGACGGCGAAGACGGGCCCAGCCGAGCAGCAGAACTCCGCCCACTCCCCGACGCCCACGAAGACGTCGGAACACGTCGAGCAGGCCCCCGGCAAGTCCGCCGGCGAGGGTGGCAAGGCCGAGTCGGGCATCGGCGAGGAAGGCAGCCACCAGCAGCAGACCGGCGCCAAGGGCACGCCGGTCAAGGCCGAGGGCGACGGGTCCGGCCTGCCCACCCTCCGCGACCGCGACGAGGGCAAGCCGTTCACGCTCGGCAAGGCGACGGCCGAGGACGCCGTCACCGTCGCCTCCCGGGACCACCAGGTCACGGTGGGGTCCAAGGAGCAGGTGGCCAAGGTCCACGAGACGCCCGTGGGGCAGTCGGCGAAGACCGAGAACGTCACCGGCACCGCCCGGACGGACCACTCCTCCGCCGTCACCCAGGGCGCGGAGAAGCACAACTCGGTGCCGGAGAAGACCACCTCGGTGTCCGAGAAGACCACCCCGGTGCCGGAGAAGACCACCGGTGGGAAGTCCACGGTCACGGAGAACGCCTCGACGACCGCCTCTCCGGACCGGACCACGGCGACGGAGAAGGCCACCGCCCAGGACAAGGGCGCCTCACCGGTGAAGGCGGAGAAGCAGGAGCAGAGCCCGCACGCCCAGAAGCAGGAGGGCCAGGGCGCGGCGGTGAAGGAACCGGCCGGGACGAAGGACACCGGGAAGGCGTCCGCCACCGCCAAGGAGACGCAGTCCCAGACCTCGTCGACGCCCACCTCGTCGAAGGGGGGCGCCGCCGACAAGGCCGGCGAGCACCGGCCGGCGAAGGAGGAGACGAAGTCCGGGGCGGAGACGAAGGCCTCCGCGGAGAACACCGAGCACACCTCCGCCTCCTCCGGCACGAAGAGCGGCGAGCACCACCAGGTGGGGGCCGAGGGCGAGAAGAAGGCCACCGCCGAGCACCAAACCGCCTCGCACGCGCCGGAGGCGGACCCCCTCAAGGGCGAAGGGCACCCCGGGCCCGTCACGAAGCACGACGTGGGCGAGGCCACCCAGGGCGCGGCCACGGAGCAGGCCCACCAGGCGTCCGCCTTCGACCGGCTCGCGGACAAGTTCTCGGCGGCCCGGAAGCAGGCCAGGTGGGACGAGGTCAGCGGCTCGGTGAAGAAGGAGTTCGCCGACCGGCTCAAGGCCACCGACCAGATCAAGGAAGTGGCGTCGGCGAAGCACCTCGACGAGGGACTGGCCAAGGCGCAGAAGGAGTTCACCAAGACCGCCGGCACCTCCAAGGCGCTCAAGGGCCTGAGCGGCGAGGAGCGGCAGTCGGTCTTCGACAAGGTCGTGGACGAGCTGCGCGGCAAGCACGAGAAGATCTTCCAGGACCTCCGCGACAACCCGCACGTCACCTCGGCCGAGGTCGCCAAGGCCGAGAGCCGGTGGCAGCGCGAGCTGAGCCGGATGAACGACACCTACCGCGGGCGCGCCCAGCTGTTCCGTATGGAGGAGCGGATCGGGCAGCAGATCGACGAGCTGGTGCGCACGGCGAAGTCGGAGTGGAAGGGGCTGGACAAGGAGTTCGCCGACTCCGCCGTCAAGGAGTACCGCGCCGGCCTCGAACAGGCCGCCGAGGCCTCCTACGGGCCGCTGAAGGAGAAGCCGCACTGGCAGGTCCCGGACGCACGGGACCGGTTCACGTCGATGGCCGATGACATCAAGAAGGGGATCATCGACCAGACCATCCGGAAGAACGCGTTCGACGACATCCTGGGCAAGACGCACGCGGACATCGACAGCAGGCTGGCCGCGGCCCGGGACCTCGACACCGGCTGGTCCCACAGCGATCTGAAGGCCCTCGGCGACCGCTACCACGACGGCGCCCGGAACCACTTCGCGAAGATGGCCGGGGAGGAGGGCGCCAAGACGCTCCACAAGCCGCTGCCGAAGAAGCTCACGCCCAAGCTCAGCGGCAAGGAGCTGAAGGCCGCCGAGGACAAGGCGCTCAGGAAGTGGGGCGCCGAGCACGACAACATCGTCAAGCAGCTCGACGCCGAACTGCAGGCGGCCCAGGACGTCCGGCAGTTCGTCTCGGAGCTGCCGTCCGTCCTCGACGACAAGCTGGTGCACACCACCTTCAAGGACCTCGGGCACGGCTCCGCAGGCCGGTGGCAGCACACCGACAGCGTCCACGCCTCGCTCAAGAACGACGCGGAGCAGCTGCTCGCCGACATCCGGAACAAGCCGGTGGGCGCCGAGGCGTCGGACCTCTCGGCCCAGGCCGCGTCCGGGCTGTCCAAGCTGGACGCGAGCATCGCCGACCGCTTCCGGTTCGAGGCCAGGGCCCACGGCCTGTGGGACCCCCACGGCCCCACGGCCCTGCCGCACTCCACGGAACTCGGCCGGCAGGGCGACTGGGTGCGCTCCCGGCTGGAGGACCTCGCGAAGGAGGCGGTGGCCGACGCCCGCAAGGGGCTCGGCAGCACCGGCTACTCCGCCGCGCACGTCAACGACGCGGTGACCAAGCTCGACGCGTCGCTGACCGGTATCAAGAACTCGGCACACGAGCTGGCGCAGACCGCCGAGCGGCTGCCGAAGGTGACCGCCGAGGCCGAGCAGGCCTGGCATGACCTCGTCGCCGGGCGGAGCGACATCGACCCCGCCGTGGCACAGCAGCTGAAGACGGACTTCCAGCACACCTGGGTGTCCGGTTTCGACAAGGTCTACGCGGACGGCCGCCTCAACGGCGGCGGCTGGGCCTCCCCCGGGCCGCACGGCTCGTCCTACGCGCACCCCGCTCTGGCGGCCCAGCACGCCGCGGCCAAGGAACAGCTCCTCGGCCACTACCAGCACGTGCTGGACGTGTCCGAGGAACGCAACATCCACCTGCGGAAGCTCGCCTCCGACGTGGAGAAGGCGGCCGCCGGCTGGAAGCCGCTGGACCAGCGGCTCGCGACGGCGCAGGGCGCCGTGGACAAGGCCGTCCTCAACGAGGCCAAGGCGACGGCGGACTTCCGCGAGCTGACCGAGCGTCCCGTCCCGGAGCTGACGCCCGCGGACGTCAAGGCGGTCCTGGCCGACGTCACGGCCGACCTCCACACGGAGTTCGA
This sequence comes from Streptomyces sp. NPDC000404, assembly GCF_040300365.1. Classification (NCBI taxonomy): domain Bacteria; kingdom Bacillati; phylum Actinomycetota; class Actinomycetes; order Kitasatosporales; family Streptomycetaceae; genus Streptomyces; species Streptomyces sp. NPDC000404. The sequence goes on from NZ_JBEPDN010000004.1 coordinate 6,467, forward strand.
CAAGCTCGTCAAGGCGCCCGGCCCCGGCAAGGTCGTCGAGCCCGAGTCCCTGATCCGGTCCTGGTCGGACATCCACAAGAAGCTCATCGACGGTCTGCCGGAGCGCTTCGACGCCCGGACCCGCGGGCCGGTTTTCGACCCGGCCGTCACCAAGGCGTTCGACGAGCACCTGGCCGCCGCCGGGTCCGGGCAGCAGCTGCCCAAGGACCTCGTCGACCTCGTCAAGTCCAAGTACACCGCGGAACACCAGGCCAAGCTGGAGGCCGCGGGCGGCAAGGAGCTGTCGCCCGCCGACCTCCACGAGTTGGGCGACCCCGCCGATCGTCTCGCCTTCGCGAAGGAGGTGCAGGCACGGACCGACGCGTTCATGGAGCACTACGACACTGCCGCCGGCAAGCGGGGCGCGGACCTCACCGACGACTCCTTCCTGCACGACGGCGGCCGGGAGGGCTGGCGCCTCGGCGTCCGCGACCAGCTGCTGGACACCTACAAGGACATGCGGCAGCTGCGCGCGGACGGGATGGCGCGGCAGCAGGCCGTCGACGAGGTGCTGCACAGCAGCGCCACCCGGCTGCGCGAGCACCTGCGGGTGAAGCAGGAGGTGCTTCCGGGCATCGGGGACAAGCTGGAGGACGCCGCCTTCCGGCACGACCTCGACCCCGGTGACGCGCCCTTCGACAAGGCTCTGGAGAGTCTGGAGAAGGACCTCACGACCGCCGTGAACGACGCGTTCGCGCACCTCTCCGCGGAGCGGGGGGCCAAGGACGTCGCCGTCGGCAACGCGGTGCAGAAGAGCCGGGACGCCATCGCGCTGATGCTGGACGAGCGGGCGCTCACCAACCGGGTGAAGTACCACCTCGAAGTGGACACGCAGATCGCGAAGGTCCGTGACGCCATCGAGGGCGATCTCCTCGGCGACTACCACGAGGCCACGTTGACCCGTGTCGCGGACGAGCTGGCCGCGAAGATCGAGCAGGTCGCCGAGACACACCTCGGTGACCTGCGCACCGGCAAGCAGCTGCTGCTCGGCGGTGAACTGGACCCCGCGTTCCGCGCCTGGCGCAACGAATCCGGCGACCTCTTCGACAACCGCTACGCGTACCTCGACCGGGACGCCGCCCGCCATGACGCGGCCTTCGAGGCGGGCGAGGTCTTCGAGACGAAGTTCGGCGACCACTCCGCCGTCGCCAACACGCACGTTCCCGACTGGTACGGCAGCCAGGACGTCGTCGCCGCCTTCCGGGACGACTGGGTGGCCCTGGACGACCACTTCCGCAACCCCGGTGCCACCGATCTCCCGTCGTGGCTGGCGACGGAGAAGAACACCGTCGACGTGTTCCGGCACGGCGTCGAGAAGGCCGGGGCGGCCTACCGGCTTCAGCTGGCGGAGAAGTTCCGAGCGCAGTCCGGGAGCGAGCCGCACGGTGCGGCCGGCGCCCTCGACGGCGCGGGCGCCGGAGGAAGCGTCAAGCACTCCGTCGAGCAGCAGAAGCTCGACGGCCACGTGGCGGCGCAGGAACAGGCGCCGCAGGAGCAGACGCAGCTCCGGCCGGCCGACGGGAAGGAGACCGCCCCACCGCAGCAGACCTCCTCCAAGCAGCAGGTCCCGGGCCAGGTCCAGCAGCAGGAACAGCTCACCGCGGGGCCGAAGCCCCAGGAGCACGTCACGGTGCAGGAGCAGGCGCCGCAGCTTCAGCAGCACGCCGGCGGGAAGTCGGCCCTGCAGGAGGCCGGGGTCACGGAACTGCGCCCCGCCCGGCAGCGTTCCTGGGACCACCTCTCCCGCCTCGGCTCCGGCAACCTGGACCCCGGCTTCCTGCGGACCAGGACGGCCGGCCGGATCCAGGAGGAGTTCACGGGCCACTTCGTGCGCGCCGTCGAGCAGGGCAGCACCGACGCCGAGGCCGCCGACCTCGCCACCGAGGCGACGTCGCCCACGTGGCAGCGCGCGTACGAGAGGTGGCACGAGCAGGCCGTCGTCAAGAGCGAGTTCAGCGCAGTGCTGGCCAAGGGCCCGCTCACCCGGCGGCCGGATCTGATCGACCACAAGATCTGGGAGAACAACCTCGCCGAGCACCAGCCGCACTGGGACGACAAGGCCCGGCACTGGTACGACACCCACCTGGCCGAGCTGAAGCAGGAGTACATCGAGCTGCGGTCCGCGCAGACGCCGCAGGAGCGGGCCCAGCAGCCGTCGCCCGCGGTGGCCAAGGCGTTCCGGGCCGCCGCGCTGCGCCTGACCGACCTCGCCGAGCCCATGGGGCACCTCAGCGCGGAACTGAGCCGGCGGACCGCCGGGTTCCCCCCGTTCCGGCAGCGCTGGAGCGAGGCGACCGTCACCTGGTACGAGTCCGAACAGCACGCCCTGCGGACCCGGGCCCAGGAAGCGCTGGAGCGCGCCCCGCACGCCCTGAACAAGATCACCGGCACCTTCGCCACGCAGATGGAGGAGCTCCGCCGGATCGCCGAGTGGCGGGAGAACCCCCGGCTCGGTGACGAGGCCGCCCCGCACGCCCCGGCGCCCTCGCACGCCGCGTCCGACGACTGGCGGATCCCGGTCATGCGGACCGCCGAGCAGCAGTTGCAGACGAAGTACGAGGGCCTGCTCGAGGCGGCCGCGCGGGACGCCGCGGCCCACCGGCAGGACCAGGAGACCGTCCGGGCCTGGCTGGCGGAGAACGCGCAGGAGCTGTCGCCTCAGCAGGCCCGGCAGCTGGGCGACGATGCGCTGCGCATCCGTGAACAGGGCTCCGGCCCGCAGCAGATCCAGGAGGCGCTGGAGGACCACAAGGCGCTGGAGGCCGCACGGGCGCAGGCGCTTCAGCAGGGCCGTGCCGCGTTCGACCGCGCCGCTCACGCCTGGCGCCGCGCCCTGCCCGCGTCCGGACAGGAAGGCCCGGCCCACGCCCTCGACGACCAGCTCGTCGAGCAGGTCGTGACACAGGAGTGGGCGCGCTTCGAGCAGCAGCTCGACGGCCGCATCCGGGCGAGGTTCGCGACGGTGCACGACACCCGGGGCGGCCGCCTGCAGAAGAACCTGCGGCTGGGCGCCGAGCAGCTGGGCAAGCTGCTCGACGAGCTGCCCGCCGCGCTGGACCTGCGGGCGTTCCTCGTGTCCGAGCACGCCCGGGCCGACCAACGCTTCGATGCGGTGCGGCAGAACCTCGCCACCGAGCTGACGGAGGAGCAGCAGGCGCTGCTCACGCAGTTCGGCGCGCAGGACACCGCTCTCTCCTCGTCCGGCGCGAAGCTGCTCCGCGGCGAGCTGCACGACGCGCTGGACGCGCTCTTCCACCGGCACGCACCGGACGGTCTCGCCGCCTCGGTGCACGGCGGCGACCCGGCCGGGCTGGAGAAGTGGCAGCGGCAGTACGACGCCGTGCTGGACGAGCTGCCCCGGCGGATGGCCGCGCAGCTGGCGCGCGAGTCGGTCGTCCTGAAGTCCTGGCAGGACTTCGACGCCACGGTCGCGCAGCTGGGCGAACCGTCCGGCCTCGCGGCGCAGTTCCTCACCCACTTCCCCGCGCTCACCCCGGCCGAGGCGCTGCCGCTCGCGGCGCAGCAGCTGAGAGGCTCCTTCACGGTTTCCGTGAGCAAGGCGTTCGCCGAGACCTTCGGCGACGGCTGGGGGCCGGAGAGCTTCGAGAAGTGGGAGGCCACCTACGCGAAGCTCACCGGCGAGGAGCTGTCCTCGCAGCTGACGCTCGTCACGGCCCTGCTGTCCGCGCAGAAGCAGGCCGATGCGGTCTTCGCCGAGCAGCTCACCGACTGGGAGGCCGCGAACCCGGGCCGGACACTGGACGACGCGGCGCGCGAGCGGGCGTCCGAGGCGTTCCGGGCGCGTGTCACGGAGGCCTTCCGCAGCTCCCTGCGCGGCGCGTCGGCCGACCCCGACCAGCTCTTCGGCGGCCTGCTGACCTGGGGGCGGCGCTTCCAGCGGCTGGAGCAGGAGCTGACCGCGCATCTGTACTTCGAGGCGGACGCACCGGCCGCGCTGCAGTCCGCCGCCGACGCGTACGGGAAGCTCGCCGACGGTCTCCCGGTCGACGAGAGCGATCTCGCCCGCCTCGCCCGCGGGCACCAGGAGGAGTTCTTCGACGTCTACCGCGCGCTGTGGGCGCCGGGCGACGTCACAGCGGACTGGCTGACCGCCCACGACCAGCTCCACCAGCCGTCCGCCGCCAAGGCGCCGGCGGCCACGGCGCTGCACGAGGAGCAGACCGGCCTCGCGCCGGGGCAGCAGTCCGCCCTCGCCGAGCTGCGGCCGGGCGGCACCACTCCCCCGCTGTCCGAGCAGGTCACCGCGCCCTCGGTGCACCTCACCGCCGAGCCCGTCACCCAGGCGTCCTCCTCCGCGGCGCCGGTGACGGACCAGGCGGCCGCCGCGGCGCGTGGTGCGCAGCAGCAGTACCGGCAGGCGCAGCGCCTCGTCGTCAAGGCGCTGCGCGCCTACGACGAGCTGGTCGCGGCCGACCGGGCCGCCCGGAACGCCTCGGGGTCCGGTGCGCCGTCCCGCTTCGAGCAGGACCTCAAGAAGGCTGCCGCCAGGCTCGACATGGCGCGGGCGGCGCTGGCCGACACCGCGGCACGGCGGGAGGCGCTCCGGCGGGCCGCGCGCGATGCGTCTGCCGACCACGCCTCCGTATCCGGGCCGGCGGTGCCGGTCACGGCGCCGCTGACGCAGTCGTCGGCGCCGGTCCTGTCGCGGGACGAGGCTCCGCTCGGCGGGCTGACGGTCCCGGTGCCGGCCGAGGAGCGGGCCGCACGGGAGCTGTGGAACCTGCTCGCACCGCAACGGCCCGTCGCCCCGGAGCAGTTGGCGGCGCTGCTGCACACCTGGCCCGCGCCGGCCGACATCTTCGCCGCCGACGCCTTCGACCGCGCCTTCTTCGGCCTCGCCGCCGGCACGCTGCCCGAGGCGCTCGACCTGGCGCAGCTGCGCGGCCTGGTCGAACCGGCCACCGTGGTGCAGGTCCTGACCCACTTCTACGGCCCGCGGCACCCGAACGACGGCTGGGACATCGACCTGCGGCACACCGCCGAGGGCGTGCACACCTGGCAGTTGCCGCAGGTGCAGGCGTTCGCGCAGCTGCTCCGCTTCCAGTTGCGGCACGGCATGCCGGAGCAGGCGTTCCACCAGCTCACCTTCCTCGGGCGCGAGCCGCGCAAGGTGTGGGGGGTCGAGGACGCCTACCTGGCGTTCACCGGCACCACGCTGCGGGAGGCGCTGCACACCGCGGCGCCGTCGTCCGCCGCACGGATCGGCATGCTCCTGGGCGACGGCCCGTTCCACGAGACCGCCACCCCCGACCAGGCCCACACGTGGTACGGGGCCTTGGAACAGCTGCCCGAGCTGGGCGATCCGGCGGTGCCTCACGGGCTTGCGGAGGACGGGGGCGCTCTGCGGGCGCACCTGGCGGCGATGAAGCTCCGCCGGCTGGGCGCGCCGGTCCAGAAGATCACCGTCGCGCGGGCCGAGCCGCTGCTGACGGTCCGTTCGACGTTCGCGGACTCCCCCCTGCCGGGTGTGTCCGGCACGGTGCAGCGGCACCACCGCATCGCCGCCGGCGTCCCCGTGCAGCGGGACGGCTCCGTCGTGTTCATGGTGCTGGACACCGCACTGGCGCAGGGGCCGCTGACCGAGAAGGAATGGCTGGCCGCGATCGGCGTCACGCCGGACGAGAAGCAGATACGGCTCTCGGGCCCGGCGGGCGACGTCCTGGAACAGCTGAGCGCCGCCTACGCGGCCGCGCCCCAGGAGTGGACCGGCATCGGCGGCCGGCTCTACCCGGCGAACAAGGCCGTCACCGTCGTCACCGACCCGTTCGTCTACTTCTTCCCCTCCCCGGGGACCGCCCCGTTCACCTCGCTGCGGCAGGCGGACGAGCTGCACCGGAATCTGCGTCACACGCTCCTGCCGGCCGACCACCCGGCGCACGGCGGCACGGCCGAGCCGGACAACGACCGGATCATGCGGGAGGCGAGCCAGGACGCCGGCCTGGCGTCCTGGGCGAGCGGCGAGCTGTTCGTCCCGGAGCACGACACGCAGGGCGCCGCGCAGTCCCGCCCGGAGTCGTCCCGTCCGGAGTCGTCGCGTCCGCGGAAGACGGTCGGGGCGTGGCTGTGGAACGCCGGTGTCACTGAGCGCGCACAGCGGCTGTCCGCCACCTTCGGCATCACCATCGGCCCCGAGGAGGAGGGCGGCCCGCAGTTCAGCCACTCGATGCTGAACCGGATCGAGAAGGTGCTGCGGACCCTGCCCCGGCAGGATGTCGCGGACAACCCGTGGCTCAACGCCGTGGTGCACGACGTGAGCGGCGATCCCACCAGCGCCTTCGTCTTCTGGGACAAGCACGTCCGGTTCAGCCGTCCGTTCCGTATGCCGTCCTGGCTCTACACGGAGCTGGGCCGGGGCGGTGCCTTCCAGCGGTGGCTGATGGATGTCGCCGCGCTGGGCGGCTACCCGGAGATACCCCGCCTGGAGATCCTGGGCCTGCGCAAGCCGCGCCGCCATGTGATGGCCGGTGTCTCCGATGTACTGGCCCACGGCAATCTCGCGGAGTGGACGCTGCGGCACGAGGTGGGTCACTCGGTCGACGCGCGGCTCAACTGGAGCCAGAACGAGGCGAGGTTGCCGGAGTTCGGCGGCTGGCGCACCCATGGGCTCCTCCAGGGGCGCCAGGAGATCTCCGAGGTATACCTCGGCGCCGTGGGTATCACCGCCGACCACCCGCGGTACGAGCAGCTGCTCAACGGCGTGATGGACCGCATCGAGCCGGATCCGGAGTCCGGCGCCCCCGACCCGAAGAAGGTCGCGGCGATCCCGTCGGCGCTCGCGGGCACCGACCAGGAGCTGTTCGCGGCGCTGTCGGAGCTGGCCGAGCGGGTCAAGGCGGCGATGCGTCACCCGTGGACGCTCGACGACGGCGGGGCGTCGTACGCGATCGACGGGCGCATCTACCAGATCAACAAGTACACCGGCGAGTGGATCAGCTATCTCGCCGAGGCCCGCGCCCACGCGGTGTCCAACTACCAGTTCTCCACGGTTGACGAGTGGTTCGCCGAGGCGTACGCGGCGTACCACGACCCGCGGACGGAGAACCCGCCGTACCAGCGCCTGCACCCGGCGGTGCAGGAGTGGTTCGCGAAGCACTCCCCCCGGCAGACGGTGGTGGTCCAGGAATCCGATCGGGCGGGGCTCCGGCTGACGACGGTGGACGGCGAGGTCGTCGACGCCGCCGACCTCGACAACCTGGTGATCGTCGAGCCCGGCACCAACAAGCCCGTGGGCCGCTCGTTCCACACCGAGGAGGAGACGCTCGACCGGGCGCGGACGCATGTCGATCTCGATCTGACCAATCCGCACTTCGCGCACTTCTCCCCGGAGCGGTGGGAGAACGGCGACCACACCGTGTCGCTGGACGCACTCGACACCGTGCCCTGGCAGCCCGGCGACGAGCTGTACCTGGCGCTGCTGCACGCCGAGAAGGGCTGGGTGACCGTCTCGGCCAACGACACGCCGGTCCGCCTGTCCGCGGAGGAGTTCGGCAAGAACGTGCTCCGCAGGCGCCCCAGCCTCAAGGACCTCCACGCCCGCACCAAGGGCGACGCCTGGATCGTGCTGGCCGCCTGCGAGGCGGGGGCCGTGGACGCGAACGGCGTGTCGATCGCGCAGACCATCGCCGATGTGACCGGTATGAAGGTCGCGGCCACGACCACCAAGGTCGCACTCACCCCTGGTGTGAAGGAATTCAGCTTCCTCGTCTACCCCGACGCCCTCGGCAACCGGGGCGAGTTCCTGGCGTTCCACCCGCACGGCTCCGTCACGTCGCAGCACGCCGTCACGTCGCAGCACGCCGGCCCGTCCACCGAGCCGCCCCGGCTCGTCGAGATACCGCAGCCGGTGCCGCAGAGCACGCCGCTGCCCCTCACCACGACCGGCACCGCCGGCACCTCGCTCGGCGCCGGCGCGCCGCTGACCCATTCCGCGCCCCCGCTCCACCCGGAGACCGTCACCGAGAGCGATGAGACCGTGACGCACGAGGGCGGTCCGGGCGACGCATGGGAGCAGGTGCCGTTCGCGGACGCCTTCACCGTCCGCAACGGTCAGCTGCGGAAGATGGCCGCGTTCCTCGCGGAGGATCTCCGCCAGGCGGGCCCGGGATCGGCTTCGCTGCTGGTGGTGGACGTGGAGGGGCCGCAGGTCTTCCAGCTGTACGCCGCCAACTTCGACGGCACGGTGCTCTGGGTCCGCGCCGACGGCACGACGGTGTACCGGACGGCGGACCTGCCGTTCACCACGGAGTCGGCCCATGCCCTCAGCCTCGATCTGAAGGCCGACGGCACGCCGCTGGGGAGCAGCGGCGACGCCAAGACGTACCCCGAGGTGCTCTCGGGCATCCGGGAGCGCTTCACCGTGGTCAGCGGCCCCTCGCTGCTCGGCGAGCCGGACGCGGAGGCGCTGGAGGGCCTGGCGGACCTCTTCGACAAGCCCGTCCCGCCGATCGGGTTCGGTGCGGCGTACGGCACCGACGCCGCCGACGCGCAGTACCCCCTCGGCATGTTCGGCACCGTCCTGGCCTTCCACGGCGTCCGCTTCGACGGCGCCCGGCTGCCGCACACCGGGCAGCAGCTCACCGGCGGGCCGCACACCGGCTTCGAGGACCTGGTCGTCGGGCTGCTGCCGCAGGTCGACGCGGCGCTCCGCGGCGCGCTGGAGACCTCCGTGCGTGCCCAGGTCCGGGCTCTGATCGCGCAGTTGGGGGCCCGGGACTTCGCCCGGCGGCTCGTCGACGGCGGGCTGGACCTGCTCGTCGCGGGCGCCCGCCGCTCCGAGCACACCGTCCGGGTCCGGATCACCGACATCGTGCGGGACCGCGCCTCGCTCATCGAGGCGCCCTACCGCCCGCACGGCGAGAAGAGCATCGGCCTGCAGGAAGCCGGGTCGAACCGTTCGACGGGGACCGGCGAGAGCGTGGGCAACAGCCGCGGCCTCAGCGCGGGCGTCAAGATTCCGCAGTCGGTCAGCGGTGCCGCCGTCACGTCCAAGGCCGGCGTCGGCCTGTCGTCGTCGCAGTCGCACGGGCAGAGCCGCAGCGTCAACGCGTACAGCAATCCCTCGTTGGGGCTCAGCGGTGAGCTGTCGCACTTCTCCTTCGCGGACGCCCAGCTGGTCGTCACCACGACCGGTCCGGGGGTGCTGCCGGCGGAGCAGACGCACCGGGCGTCCGGCGACCTCCACGTCGCCTTCCCGACGGAGCTGGTGGCGCTCGCCACCGACGACTCCGGCACGCAGTGGCACGCCCACCTGGGCGACCGGCCCGGCCCGCACGCCACCACCCGGCTCACCGCCGAGCTGCTGCGGTTCTTCTTCATCCCCCAGCAGGTCGGCGGCGTGGGCGCGATCCGCGACCAGCTGCTCGGCGATTACCACACCGACGCCCGTCCGGGCAGTGCGCTGCACGAGTTCCTGCACAACCGGATCAACGAGCTGAACTTCCTCAGCGACCTCACCCGCATCCTGGACGGCGGGATGCCGCTGCCGGAAACGGCGCTCAGCGGCGGCAAGAGCCTGACCACCCGGCTGCGGGGCCGGATGCTCGGTGCCCGGCGCATCGGCGGGCCCTCCGCCGTCCCGGCGGTCCTCAACAGCCGCTGGCTGGAACTGCAGGGCGCCTCGACCAGCTCCGGCAGCGGCTTCTCGATCACCGGCAGCGTCTCGTCCGGCCCGGAGGCCGGGCAGCTGCCGTCGTGGCTCTCGCTGTCGGCGCCGGTGAAGCTCGACCTCGGCACGTCGACGTCGTTCAGCACCTCCGGCGACACGGGCGGCGGCCGCTGGCACTCCGTCCGCTACAACGGCAACACCGTGCCGTACCTCCTGGACCTGGAGATCGAGTCCGGTTCGCGGCCCCTCGGCGACCCCGTCGGCCGTGAGCACACCACCCGTGTGTCCGTCGTCATCCGGGTGCCCGAGGAGCTGGCCGACGCGTTCCAGGAGACGCTGAGCCGCGTCGTCGGCGAGGAGACGCAGGCCACGGACGCGGTGGAGAACACCGCCGCCTCCGGTCCGCTGCCGCTCACCTTCGCCCCCGAGCCCCACGCGCCGCAGCCGGTCATCCCCGCCGGGCTGAGCACGCCGCAGGGCAGTGCGGGGCTCCACGGCCCGGTCGGCCTGTCGGGGCTCACCCAGACGTCCGACACCGGACGGCACACCCCCACCGACATCCGGGCGCAGCTGATCCGGCAGTTCCTGGAGGGCGAGCGGGCCACCGGCATGCCGGAGTGGACGGCGGCCGAGCTGCGGTCCTTCGACACCTTCGTCGACACGCACTTCCACACGCAGTCGCTGAACGCCCGCTTCACCGAGCTGTTCGGCGAGGACGGACTCCACCGCACCCTGATGCGGCCGCTGGCCACCGGGGACACCGAGGTGATCCGCTTCCATGTGCGCGCCGAGCGGGTGGCCGGCGAGGACGGCGTCACGCCGCTGTCCGCCCTGTATCTGAAGCACGCGGGCTGGGATCTGTGGCCCAGCGCGATGCGGGACTTCACCAACTCCGAGTCGCACGGCTCCACGGCCGGGCTGACGCTGGGGGTGTCGAGCGGCTGGGGCGAGAACGTCGGCCACGAGAGCGACGTCAAGCTGTTCTCGCGCGGCAGGACCGACAAGAACGGTCTGACCTCGTACGCGTATGTGATCTCCGGTCTCAACTATTCGGGCCCCGCCCACCAGTTGACCTACCGGACGGTGCTGTACACCTCCGTCACCGTCGAGCGGATCGCGGCGCCGCGGCCGCTGGGGACGCTGAACAGGGCGCTGCACAAGCTGAGCGCGGCGGCGCACCAGGAGACCGCGCCGCCGTCCGTGCACACCACGCCCGTCCGGACGGTCACCGGTGAGGCGCGGTGGCTGGTCCCGGTGACCGTCCAGGACCAGGCGGCCCCGGTGCCGGGGGCGCCGCGGCTGACGACGGGCTCCGGTCCGTTCACGCTGACCCAGTACGACCGGGTGCTCGGCGTCGCCGACGCGGCCCGGGTGCGCGCGCAGGCGCTGGAGCTGCTCGTGGAGCAGGGCGTCCCGCTCCACCAGGCGCGCACGCACCTCGAAACGGCCCTCAGCCACGACCAGTTGGTCGCCGCGCTGCACATCGGTTCCGGCGCGGGCGCGCTGCACATGGTGCTGGACGGGGTCCTCACCGACCGCAAGGTGCGGTTGGACTACGAGGCGCAGCTCTCCGACATGACGGACTCCACGGAGACCATCGAGCTGAGCACCATGGACCTCGCCGAGTACTCGGCGGGCTTCTCCGGCACCCGCAGCGTCACCACCAACCACGGCAACCACACGCACTCCGCCACCGTCTCCGGCGGGTCCGGCGAGCTGACCGGCGGCGCGGGTTACGCCAAGGCGTACTCCCCCAGCAAGAGCCGGAGCGTCTCGGAGATCACCAACGTCAACCCGGGCCGCTACATCGCACACGACAAGGTGCCGCACCGCACCCGGACCGCCCGGGTGGTGTGGAAGCTGACCGTCCGGGCGCAGAACGTCAATCAGCTGGGCGGCTGGTCGCCGGTCGACCGGCAGGTCGAGGTCGCCGTCGACAACGGCATCACCTTCCTCAGCCCGCAGTGGCCGACGGCCGACCCGGACCTGCTGGCGCTCGTGCCCGCGACCCTCCCGGTCTCCTCGATCCCGGCCGTCGCGGCCGGCGAGCGCTTCCTCTCCCCCGTGGAGCTGTCGCCGAGGTCCCGCGCGCTCGGCCACACCCCGCAGAGCCCGGCCGCCCTCTTCGAGCTGCTCAAGCAGAAGATCGGGGAACTGTTCGGCGACCACGCCGACGAGGCGTTCGAGCACCGCTGGGTGCAGGGCCCGCACCCGCAGGGCGCGACCGCGCCGCCGCCGGCGCTCTCCGGCTCGCTGGACTCCGTCCTCGCGCCGCGCAGCCTGCACGCGATGGCGCCCGCGATGCTCGGCGCGGGCATGGTCCTGCACACCGTGGTGCCCGGACCGCTGCACAGCAAGCACTACCAGATCAGGTTCCGCTACCGGCGCGACCCGCAGCAGCAAGGTGCGCGCTTCAACCAGCAGCTGGTCGACGGCACCATCAGCAACTACAAGCAGTGGAACACCGCCGAGGACCTCGCCCTCACCCTCGGCCGGAGCACCGGCCACACCCTCACCGGCATGTTCTCCGCCGCCACGGTCTCCTACAACCGCTCGGCCAGCTCCTCGGAGAGCCGGAGTGCGCGGCGGCTGACGCGCCGCCACGACGGTCTCACCGTCGCGGGCCCGCTGGCGGGCTTCCTGCTCGACGGTGAGCTGGAGATCACGCTGGAGAAGACGGTCGTGCCCTCGCGGGGCGCCAACACCGCCACCGTCGACCTGGCCCGGCGGACCACGCGGCTCTACGAAGCCCTCAGCCACCGCACGCACCAGGTGCGGATCCCGGTGCGCGAGCAGCTCGCGATCCCGCTCTCCGCGCTCCGGCTGACGCCGGCGCTGTCGGTGCCGCGTCCGCTGGCGACGCGGCTGGTCGAGCCGGCCGACACGCTGGAGTTCTGGAACGCGGTGACCCGCCACCAGGTCGCGGCGACCGCGCTGAGCAGCAAGAAGATCGGCGTGACGGTCAATCCGGAAGCGCTGCGGAAGCTGTTCGACACCGGCGTCCAGCTGCTGCTGGAGAGGTCCGGCGGCAGGTCCAGGGACCTCGTCAAGAACGGCGGGTTCGCGCAGGGCGGCATGATGCGCCTCTTCGACCTGAACGTGCTGACGCGCCACCTGGAGCTGCACGGTCTGAACGGCACGCCGATGGTCGTGGGCCCGGACCTGCGGGCGGCCGGCGGCCCCTTCACCGACACCGTCGGTGTGCTGCGCATCGCCGTCGTCCCCGCCCGGCTCGGCGATTCGCTGGGCTGGCTGGAGGTGACGACGGAGCGCAGCGACTACGGGTCCCAGAACAACGGGCTGACGTCGGGCCACGGCCGGGGCACCGGTCTCTCCGTCGGTCTCGGCCGGACCTTCGGGCCCGCGGCACCGAACGTCGGGGTGTCGTACGACAAGTCCGTCAGCGATTCCGTCACCAGCTCCGGCTGGGCGATGCACCGCGTCGAGGGCGCGGCGCGCAGCACGTATGTGCACCAGCACGACTACACGGACGCGTATGTCGTGCTGTGGCTGGACACCACCAACCGGCGCGACAAGCTCCACTACGGCGGCGGCCGGATCCGGCACGTCTTCAAGGTCCCGGACCTGCTGTCCCTGTGGTTCACCCCGGAGGCCACCCTGCTGGGCCTGGGCGGGTTGCCCGGCTCCGCGATCCGTACGCCGGCCGGCTACTACGTGCCGTCCCGGAAGGCCGACGGCGAGGACGACGCGGCGCTGCTCGATCTGCTCCGCGCCCAGCAGCTGGCTCCCACACAGGGCGCCCTCGTCTGGCAGGCGACCGCCGAGGGGGACGGCGCCGTCCTCGCGTACGGCACCGTGCTGAGCCGCGAGGCGTTCGAGACGCGGTACGTCCTCCCCGAGCTGGGCCGTGACTCGGAGACCATGGACCACGTCCTGACCTGGGGCGAACCGGACGCGGACGGCACCGTCCTGATCACCGCCCGGGCCCCCGTGACCGCCCCGTCGGCAGCGTCGTCGCGGAGCGGGGCGTCCACGGGCGCAAACGTGGGCGGTCAGCAGGAGGAGCAGGGTCACCGGAACCCGCCGGTGACGGTCCTGGACTGGTCCCACCTCAACACGGATGCCCAGCAGGACAAGGTGCTGGCCGAGAGCGGGCTGCGGCCGGTGAGCATCCCCGGCGACGGCGACTGCTACTTCCGCGCCGTGTTCCAGACGATCACCCCCGGCCACCGGCTCACCCCGGCCGAGATCCGGGAGATCCGCGCCACGCTCGGCGCCGAGCTGCAGACTCTGCTCAAGGGCTACGACCCGGAGTTCTGGCACCCGCTGGCGAACCTGCTGGCGCCGCCCGGGTCCGACGGCACCTACGTCCTCCCGCAGGTGATCCAGGACTACGCGGCCCGCCGACCCGGGCTGGCGGCCCGGCTGGGGGACGGGGAGATCGCCGCCTGGCGCGAGGCCGTCAACCACACCTCCGTCCGCGAGACGCTGCTGGAGGACGTGACGACGCCGGGCCGCTACCACTCCACCGGCGGCGACCTCTTCCCGATGCTGTTCGCGCGGGCCTACCCCCACATCAACGTGTCCGTCCTGCACCGGGGCGCCACCGGTTGGCACCACCTCCTCGGCGACGAGAAGCCGGTCCACATCGTCCGCGTCTACCTGGGCACCGGTCTCGGCTCCGCGCACTATCTCGCCACCGCCCCCCTCGTCACCGGACAGCCGCTGCCGGCGCGGGCGACGGCGAGCACCTCCGCGACCGTGACCGCCAAGGCCGCGGCGGAGACCGAGGAGCACACGGAGCACGAGCAGACCGGGACGCCGGCATCCGTCCCGGTCGAGGCGCCGGAGAAGGACGGCGCACGGCAGCCCGCCGTCCCCGCGCAGCAGCAGCTGCCCGCCCCGCCGGTGCGGCTCGGCATGGGCCAGCTGAGCGCCGGGGACCACATCGAGAAGCTGGGGCAGTCCCCGGACGAGCTGGTCGAGTCGGTGATGCCGACGCTGCGCACGGCGTTCGGCGACGAGGCGGCCGTGCTCGTACGGGAGCAGCTGCTCCGCCATCTGGGCACGCCGGAGATCAAGCCCTGGCTGTCCGGGATGAGCCGGGGCGGCAAGCGGTCGGTGCCGATCGAGGTGCCCGGCTGGGCCGGTGACGTCGAGGTCGGGGTGGTCTTCAAGAACGCCGCGACGACGGCGACCCTGCCGAAGATCGAGTTCGAGAACGGTGCGGAGTCCGGCGCCGGCGCCGGCTACCTCAACGAGTCGGGCCGGCACGCCGGGGCGGGTGCCGGTCTGCGGATCACCGTGCCCTTCAGCCGGTTCGACCTCTCCGGCAACGCGCGGTACCAGTCCGCGGGCGGCGGCACCACCGAGCAGCTGGACCGGATGTTCGCGCGGGCCAAGACCCAGACGACGGCGCTGGAGATCAGCGCCGACGCGGAGTTCACGCTCGACTTCTCCAAGGTGCGCTCCACCGGGGTGCTGCCCACCGCCCTCCGCAAGGACGCACCGCTCCCCCTCCCGGCACCGCGGTCCGGCGACGGCGCGCTCGCCCAGCAGCTCACCGCCTCGCTCAAGGCGACGTTGCGCATCCCCTCCTGGGAGTCGGCCGACCACGCCTCGACGTGGGAGCAGACGAACCAC
Source organism: Streptomyces sp. NPDC000404 (assembly GCF_040300365.1). Classification (NCBI taxonomy): domain Bacteria; kingdom Bacillati; phylum Actinomycetota; class Actinomycetes; order Kitasatosporales; family Streptomycetaceae; genus Streptomyces; species Streptomyces sp. NPDC000404. The sequence goes on from NZ_JBEPDN010000004.1 coordinate 21,735, forward strand.
ACCGTCACGCAGTGGGGCCCGGACGAGAAGAGCAAGGCGAGCGATCAGCACCGGCTGCCGCCCGCGCGCATCCGCGAACTGCGGGCGATCGGCGCCACCGACGTCGTCGTCGACGTGTACGCCGCCGACCTCGGCGGCAAGCGGCTGAACGGCATGGCGGACGTCCTCGCCCAGCAGCTCGCCGGGGGCCCGTCCGTCGACGACATCGGCGCCGAGGCGTTCGGCGACGACTGGGCGCAGGTGCGCAACCAGCTGCTGAGCCGCGTCGACTTCGGGGTGCTGCACGGGCAGCTCACCGCGACGATGAACGGCGAACCGCTGGAGATCGTCCTGCCGGACGGTCTGGGGTCGGTGCTGCTCTCCACCGAACTCGCGGCCATGCGCCATGTCCACGACACCGTGGAGACCGAGTTCAACGTCGGCACCGATGTGAACCGCACGGTCACCACGGTGTCCTCGACCGGCACCACGAAGTCCGCCGCGGCCCGCGCTCAGGTCGCGCCGATGGGCGACGCGCCGCTCATGGCCGCCGGCCAGATCCAGGGGCAGTCCGGCGACGACGCGGTCACCATCGATTCGTCGACCGACCGCGTCGGCACCGCCACCAAGGCAAAGGTGCCGGGCTCGCTCTTCGACGGCGTGGCCTTCCTCCGCGTCGAGTTCCTCCGCGGCCCCGGCACGAAGTCCGGGCGCCGCCCGGCCAACCCGGTGGAGCGGCAGCGGTCCATGACCGCCTTCACCACCCTCGGCTTCCGCACCCTCTCCGAGACCTCGGAGACCGAGAAGACCGACCACGCCACGGTCTTCAGGACCACCTGGGCCCAGGAGCTCATCGCCCCGCGCGAGACCGGCCTGCCGCGGCCGGAGCCGAAGCAGCAGCCGCGGGTCCTCAAGGAGTCGGCGTTCGGCGCGGACGAGGTCATCCACCGGCCGCCGTTCTCGGTATGGCACGGCACGTCCGGGAGGGGCGGTCTGCCCGACTCGGCCGTGGTGCACGGGGTGTTCGCCGGCGGCGACATCCACCTGATCCCGCAGCTCAGCCGCGCCGGACAGGGCACGCGGACGCCCGTGATGATCCGCGAGCGGATCGACGCCATCGGTCTGGCCCACTTCACCGACGCGGAGTGGCAGGAGCTCAAGGACGAGGCCCACAGCAGCTTCCGGCTGGAGCGCTTCGGCGCCGAACTGGGCCTGCTCACCCGCGGCGGCAAGCTGACCAGCTCACCGCTGGGCAACGCCGTCGGCAAGAAGCACCTGACCATCGTGGCCACCGGAAAGCTCCAGGCCCTGCGCTTCCTGCGGTCGGTGGACGCCGCGGAGCTCAACATCCTCAGCGAGACGTCCACCGGCACCGCCCGGCGCGTCATCTCCTGGACGGAGCTGGGCGGCGAGGGTTCCCTCGGCCTGCACGCCGCCCTGCCGGAGAAGAGCTACCTGGAAGGCACCGGGAGCAAGGGCAAGGCGGTCCGTCACCGCACCGGGGACCGCTCCACCGATCAGGCCCGCAGCGTCGACAGCCTCAAGTACGCCGAGCCGATGGCGATCTTCGCCGGTGAGGCCACCGTCTCCTTCGACGTCACGGACGAGGCGGGCACCACGAAGCCGACGGACGGCGCCGCCACGCTGCCGTTCCTCGTCGCCCTCCCGCAGTCGCTCTGCACGCAGGTCAACGGCGCCTACGTCTTCACCCGCGAGGCCGAGCTGGCCGCGGAGATCAAGCTCCTGAAGGCCACGGCGCCGCAGGAGGGGACAGGTGTGTCCTCGTCCGTGCCGGAGTCCGTGAACGAGCAGGAGGTCACGGACGAGCAGGGGTCCGGGCAAGAGATCGCGGTCGAGCAGGAGTCCGGACAGGAGATCGCGGACGAGCCGGAGGCCGAGGAGAAGGCCGAGCAGCAGAAGGACCAGGGCCCGTACCCGCCGCGGTGGGTCGCCGCGCACCAGCTGGCGCCCACCGACCATGTGCTGAGCCTGGGACTGGGCCTGGGGCACGACACCTGGCCGCTGGCGGCGCTGTTCAAGGCGTTGCGGACGGAGTTCGGCACCCACTGGGCAGAGGCCCGGGAACAGCTGACGCCGCACTTCAACCTGCAGTCGCTGCGGCCCCGCATCCCGCTGCTCAGCCGGAACCCGGAGGCCATGCCCCCCGTCACCGTGACGGCCGGCGGCATCACCGCCGAGGTGTCGCTGACCGGCATCACCTTCGGCGACCTGCGGCACCGCCGTCACGTCAAGAAGTTCGAGGTGGAGAGCGGCACCGCCGGAGCGAGCGGCGGCGGCCGGATGGTGGACCGGCGCGACCGCACCCGGACCACGTACCGGACGAACGTCAAGGCCCCCGTCGTCACGGTCCAGTACGCCGAGAACCTCGTCGAGGACGTCAGCACCGGCCGCGCCATGGACGCGGGCAGCGCCGCGCCGCACACCGGCAAGACCGTCGAACCGTACGACCTCTTCGACGGTTCGGTCCGGTTCAGCTTCGAGGTCACGGTGTCGAAGTCCTGGGCCGCCAAGCTGTCCGGGCCCGCCCGGAGCCTCGAACCGGCAACGGCCACGGAGCAGAAGGCGCACGCGGAGAGCGTGTCCACCGGCCTGAGTGACGAGGGCCGGGAGAACGCCACCGAGGAGGCGCCGCAGCACACGGAGTCGCTGCACGTCACCGCCGATGTCTCCGCGCTCCTCGCCTTCCCGACGCGTGATCTCACCGACGCCAAGGGAAAGCCGCTGACGCCGCACCAGTGGTCCCTGACCGGTGTGCCGCAGCGCATCAAGGACGCGGGCCGGCTGGGCGACAGCGACATCGTCACCGTCGTCCTGTCCCCGGCGTCCGGCTCCATGACCGCGCTGCTCGGCTCCCTCGACGGCCAGGGCGAGCTGGTCTTCGGACGCGGCTGGCGGCAGGCCAAGGCGACGCTGGCCGACGAGCTGACCACGGACCTGATCCGGCAGCACCTGCGCGCGATGATGGCGGACCAGCCGCTGGTCATCGAGGCGAAGGGCGGCTTCTTCCGGATCACCGCCGGCGTGCGCCGGACGGTGGAGGAGAAGGTCCCGGTCACGTCGGACGGGACGGCGGAGAAGGTCACGAAGGCGGGGGTGCAGACCGGCGAGACGGAGTTCACCGTCGGCACCGAACGCACCCTCAACATCGGCTACTCGGACGGCACTTCCGCGCTCGCCGGCGGTTCGTCCAGGGACCGCACTCTGGCGGTCAACGGCAGCGCCCCCGTCGCGCCGGGCGTCAACGCGGTGGCCGGCGTCCAGCTCAACCGGGGCCGCGGCCACGACAGCATCTCCACGGCGGGCAGCGCCGGAAAGGTCACGTCGACCACCAAGACGAAGGCGCCGTCGGCCCTCCACCACAGCGAGGTCGTGCTGTTCGTCGAGATGGTGTCGCCGAGCGACGGGCTGTTCCACAAGGCGTGGCGGACCGTGAACCGGATGCAGGCCCGCGGCATCGAGGAGAAGCTCGGCAGCCTGCGGCAGGCGTCCGCGGTGCGCTCCGCCGGCTCGCGTCCGCCGCAGGTCAGCAGGCTCGCCGAGGTGCTGGAGCGGATGCGGGCGCTCGGCCACCGCCGGCAGACCGACGACGCCGCGGCGCGCATGAAGCTGCTCCGGCAGCGCGGCGTCCTGCTCCAGCGCGGCCTGGGCCGCGCGATCGGCAGCGTCACGCTCGGCATCGGCTACCTCGTGGAGGACGTGCCGGTGCAGAGCGCCCCGTCCGTCACCTGGCCGCAGCGGCCCACCGGCGAGTGGGTGATCCGCAGCCTCGACTCCGTGCACGGCGTGCACCAGATCCTGTCGCAGGGCGGTGAGAGGTACCTCGGCACGAAGAAGTGGCACGCCAAGCCGGGCACCGGCGAGAAGACCTGGGCGCAGACCGCACAGGACGCGTTCAGCATCGAGGCGCTGCAGGCGTGGCTGGTCACCATGGCGACCGTGCCGGTGCCCGACGACGGGGTTCTGGCGCCGGGCTCCACGCTTGAGGTGGGGCTCTGGGAGGAGAAGGGCCGGCGGCTGCGGATCGCGGCGACCGTGACCCTCACGCAGGAGCAGCCGACGCTGGTCCGGGTGGACGAGAAGGCCGAGTCGGCGCAGACGGCCGAGGCCGGAAACCAGTTCGGCACGGCCCAGCACAACACCAAGCAGTGGTCGGCCCGGGCGCAGTTCGGCGCCTCCGGCGGCGCGCCCGGGGTGGACTCCGTCCGCGGCACGGTCAACGTGAGCGCCGGCGTCCACCACCGCGAGGGCGGCACCCAGCGCGACACCAGCCGCGTCTTCGAGGGCACCAAGACCCCCCGGCCGCACGAGGTCCACTCCGGCTCGGTCCAGGTCACCTTCCGCTACTACCGCGGCGACCAGCTCCTGGGAACGACGCAGGGCCTGATGCCGGTGACGGTGGGCATCCCCGTCCGGCAGCCGGAAAAGCCGACGACGGCGGAGGAGCAGAAGAGCACCGCCGGGACCCCGGCCACGACCACGACCACGGAACAGCCGAAGGTCACCGAACAACTGAAGGTCAGCGAACAGCCGGAGGCCGATGAGCAGGCGCAGGCCGAGGCACAGCAGGCCGCTGCGGAGCCGCAGCACACCCGGACGCAGACCGGCGGGCAGGCGAAGTCGCCCAAGAAGCTGACGTTCCCCGGAGCGGCGAAGCTCCGGTACCTGACCATGTCGACCACCACGCCGCAGCCCCCCGCCCTGACGGAGACCGGCCCGGTCACGGAGACCAGCCCGGTCACGGGGACCTCTGCCCTGACGGAGACCGGCACGAGCACGGAGACCGGCACGGTCAAGGAGCCGGATATCCCCGGTCTCCGCGATCTCCGCGAGACCTACACGATCGACTTCCGGCAGCGGAAGACCGAGGACTCCCAGGACCCGGCGGCGGGCACGGACACCGAAAGCCTGGAGGAGGCGGTTGCCCGGCAGGACGAGGCACTCCAGGACATCGCGAAGCGCCTGGTCCACCTCGGCCTGAGCACCCGGCGGCGGGGCACCGCCCTGCCGCAGGCCGAGGTGTCCGTCTTCGGCACCGGCCCGTGGCCGATGGCCGGCTCCACCGGGCAGCACACCGGCAAGACGCTGGCCGCCTCCTTGACCGAGCGGCTGCGGGAGATGGCGCGCGAGGAGCTCCGGAAGCTTCCGCAGGAGGCCGACGAGCCGCTGGCGATCGGGGACTTCACCCTCACGCAGGTGAAGCCGCCTCAGGTCACGGACCCGTTCACCGCCGAGATCACGTTCCGGGTTCCCGGTGTGAGCGACGCGTTCCTGGACGAGGAAGCCGACCTGCACTCGCTGTCGCAGGCCTCCGTCAAGCCCCGCGATCTCCACACCCGGCGGCTCATCGTCAAGCAGACCGGGCCCGGCGAGCACCACGTCGGACGGGTCTTCCACGCCGCGGACGAGGCCAGCGCCAACAACTGGTACTTCACCGGAGCCGACCTCACGTACCCGTACTTCCCCCACCTCGTCACCACGGAGGACGAGACCTACGCCCGCTCGTGGGGAACGGTCCCGTGGGATGTCTCGCGCCCTCTCTACCTGGCCATGACGCATGCCGCCCCCGGAGAGCTCGAGTTGGTGGTCACGGATTCCCGGAAGGCCGTCACGCATGGTGTTTCCGGCGCCACGTTCGGAAAGGTGCTGAACCGCCGGCCGAGCCTGCGCAATCTGCCCGGACTGCCGCAGATCATTCTCGTCGCCTGCTCCGCCGGCGCCACCGAGAACACCTCGGGAACAGACGTCCCCGGAGTGAATGCCGCCCAGGAGGTGGCGGACGAAACCGGCCTGGAGGTATGGGCCGCCACCGCCACTGTCGCCGCGGTGCCGGAAGACTTCAGCGCCGCCTACTGCGGGCTGGCCACCGAAGATGAAGAGAGCCCGCTCGGAGAGTGGCAGCGCTTCGTTCCGAAGTCCTGGACCAGGTCCTCCCACCCGCAGAACGCACAGCACGAGGCGACCTTCGAAAAGCTTTCGGAGGTGCTGGAGGGCAAGACCGGGCTGCGCACCCCGAAGGAGCAGTGGCAGGCGGCCGCCTCCAGCTGGACCGGGTGGCGCGCACGCCTGGAGGATCACCTCCTCGTCGCCCCGCTGGAGTACGCGGAGATCGATGCCGACGCCAGGGCGGTGACGGCAACACGCCGGTCCGCGAACCCGGCCCTCCGACGCGCCCGTGACCTCGCGGTATGGGCCCGGCTGCGGCTCGAAGAGCTTCAGGGGCTGATCCGCTCCCTGCCGCAGGACCTCACGGCCCTGCAGCGCTCGCCCGAGGACATCCACCGGGAAGCCGGCGAACTGGCACGCCGGATCGCGGAAACGATCGAGACGTGGAACGAGGAACTGGGCGACCGGCACGACGCCGCCATGTCCTCCGCGAAACTTCCGGCGTACGACGACCTCGATTCCGCTTCCGAACACTCGGCAGCCGTCATCGAGGAATTCGACGACGGCTACGTCGAACCGCCCGCCGGATTCGAGAACATCCCCTTCCCCCAGCACGTGGAGGACACCCACACCGAAAACGACTTCTTCGAGGAAACCGACACCGGCCACATCGAACCCCCCGCCGGATTCTGGGACACGGAATTCCACGTCCCCGAAAACACCCACACCGGAAACAGCTTCTTCGAAGAAACCAACACCGGCCACATCCAACCCCCCGCCGGATTCTGGGACACAGAATTCCACGTCCCCGAAAACACCCACACCGAAAACAGCTTCTTCGAAGAAACCAACACCGGCCACATCCAACCCCCCGCCGGATTCTGGGACACCGAGTTCCACGTCTCCGAAACCCTCGAAGAAAACCCCGGCGGCCCCATCGCGCCGCCCGCCGGCAGCTGGAGCACGGACTTCGCCCCCACGGCCACCGGGTCCACCGAGTTCCCCAAGTTCCCCGATTTCCCCGAGTTCTCCAAGAAGACCCGGCAGCACGACGGCACCGGGCAGAACCCTGCCGTCGAGGACGGGCGGCACGCCCCGCTCAGCACCACCCCGCTGAGCACGAAGAGCACGGCCCAAACGCCTGAGCAGCAGTCCGGCGCGCAGTCCCCGGAGGACACCGCCGCGACGACCGGCGAGGAGACCGGCACGCCCTTCCTGCTCGGTTCCGCGCTGGACCCCCAGCCCACCGAGGCCGAACTCAGGGCCCGGGACCTCTCCCGCGCCCGCGCGGCGCTGCAGCAGCTGCGTACGTACTTCGCCACCTGGCAGCAGTCACTCCAGCCGGAGGAGGAACGGACCGGACACCCTTGGCTGGCGGACGGACCTCAGGAGCCGTACCACACCCGCGAGAAGCAGCTGTCCGTGTTCCTCCAGACGCATCTGCCGGTGTTCGCGGGGATGATGGAGGACGGCCCCGACGCCGCCGTCCACCGCTTCATGACGCAGATCGTGGAGCCGTGGACGGAGAGCCACCTGCTGGATGCGATCGCCGAGGAATTCGAGGACCTCGCCGGTGCGGCCGCTTCGGACGACGGCTCGCAGCAGTCCCGGTCCGACCGGGCGCCGATCGCCGGGCTCCTGGCCGAATTGCGGCAGCAGCGCTCCTTGACCGACGGAGCGATCCGGCAGCTGGCCGGCCCCTGGCAGGAGCTGATCGCGGCCTTGGCACCCGTGGCGCAGCAGGGGGCACAGCCGCCGCGCGGGTACAAGAACCGCGCCGCGGAGCGGATCCTCCAGTATCTGGACCTGACCGAGGGAACTGCCGGCCGCCGTGTGGTGCCGGTGGCGACGCTGGCCACCGCACTGCTGCTGAGCGGCCTGCCGGTACCCGGCCCCCGCGGGCCGGTCGTGCTCCCCGACGTCGTGATGCGGCATCGCTACCGCGGTCTGTTCAGCGGCCCGGACGCGGTGCTCGCGGCGGCCGTGGCGAGCGAGGCGCGCCACTACTTCGGGCACTACCTCGGCGGTTTTCTCCCCGCACAGCAGCTGTTCGGCTTCCTCGTCGAGGCGGCGTTCCGGCTGGCCGGCCGCAAGGGCGACCTTCCCGGGGAGCTGCCGGACGACATGGCGCGCGACGCGCAGCTCCTCTTCGGTGAGCTGCACCAGTTCTTCCAGGTCGAGGCGTTGACGCCCTATCTGCGGGATGCGAACCACCCCGGCCCGCTGCCGAACCTGACGGGACCGCTGTTCGCGCAGCAACCCGCTCCGAACGGTCTTCTCGCCCTGGCCCTCGTCGAGGGGCCGGCGCCGCGGTTCCGCTACGCCGGGGTGTACCAGGAGCGGTACGCCCGGGTGGCCGAGATGTTCGCGACGCCCGAGCGGATCCGTGCGGAGTTCACCGCCGCCGTGCGGCAGCGGCTCGCCACGGAGGACTGGCGAAACGGCTGGCTCCTCGTCGACGACCCGATGGCCCGTCTGAAGAACGGCTACCGGCCGACGCTGCAGGACCACACCGCCTACGTCAGCTCCAGGGCACAGCTGCGTCCGTCGCCGTACGACACCGTCGCGATGCGCGTCGCCTTCCAGCTGCTGAGCGGCGGCGCGCAGGGCGCCACCCCGCCCCTCGAAGCGACGCGGGAGCTGGCCGCGGTGTTCGCCCTGGCCGTCGGCGACCTGCCGACCGGCTTCCGGCAGGGCCTCGCCCACCGGTCGCTGTCCGCCATGGCCACCGCCGCCGTCGTGACCGCCGGTCTGCGCCGGCTGGAGCCGTACACCGGCCAGGTGTGGCAGCGGGTGACCGTGACCGGACTCCCTTACGCGGTGGGGAGCGAGATCGATCTCAGTCTCATGCTCGGGCAGACCGCGCCGTCCGGCAGCGGCAACGTCGAGATCCTCTACTCCTCGTTCTCGACCACGTCGACCGCACAGCTCGGCTTCTCGCCGGCGCCGGTGGTCTTCGCGCCGGGCACGCAGGGCGTCGTCACCTCCATCGAGCACGCGCCCGACCTGAGCACGCCGAACGCGCCCGGCTACCGCCTGCGTGTGGCGCCACTGGTGCGGGAGGTCGGTCCCCCGGTTCACGTGGAGCCGCCGGCCGACAGCCTCAGGGAGCTGCTGGGCGGGCTGACCCCGGTGTGGTTCCAGCAGTTCGAGGTCCGGCGCTACGAGTTGGGCGACGGAACGCATCTGTCGCGGCTGACCGCCACCATCCACCTGGAGGTCGACACCGATCTGACCGCCGCGGAGGTGGCCGCGGCTCAGCAGGCGGCGCTCGCGGCGCTGCGCGAGAAGGACAACATCGGGCACCGCTTCCCCGACGGCGATCTGGTGCAGTTCCTGCCGAGGTTCACCTTCGACGTCCCGCGCGCGCACCACGACCTGTCCCTGTTGCCGGGCACGGGCCGGGAGGACAACAAGACCTGGTACACCACGTCGTACAAGGAGACGCTCCGTCACGAGACGGGCCACCTCTACGGTGCCGAGGACTGGTACCAGGAGGGCTTCCCGCGCCCCCTGGACGAGGACGGCTCCCTCATGGCGTCGACGTACGCCGACGAGTGGGGTGTCATCCGGCTGAACAGCGACTACACGGCCGGCTCCACCATCGCGTCGAACCTGCGCTGGCTGCCGCACGACCTGAAGATGCTGTGGTCCGCCATCCGGCGTGCCCTCCCGCAGCAGGACCTGCCGCCGGCCCCGACGGCCACGCCCCCGCTGATCACCGTTCCCCTGGAGGTCCGTGAGCGGGTGCTCTGGGGGAACGCCTCCCGGCCCGGGCGGATGGCGCCGCGCAACAGTGCCACACACCGGGAGACCCCGCAGCTCCGGGGAGAGCCCAATCCCAACGGCACCTACTGGGCCGTCCACCCGAGCCGCCTGATGGAGCGCGACGGCCGGGCCCTGTTCCCGAGGGAGATGACCGAGGACACCGCGCATCTGCCGGGCGCAGGCGATCTCGCCAGGTCGCTGCCGCGCGACGGCCGCGTCCTGATGTTCCCGCGGGAGATGACCGAGGACGAGGTCGTGACCTCGGCCCAGCAGGCCCTTCTGAACTGGCTGGAGAAGAACGGCGGTTGGCCCGAAGGGGCCGGGCGCGTCATGTTCGACGGCGTCTACCAGGGCCTGCGCATCAGGGGCACGGCGGACGCCAACGGCACGATCCTCGACTTCGCCCCGCACGAGGCACAGGTCGACCCCGAGGACCGCAGCGCGAACCCGCGGCCGCTCCAGCCGCCGCTGTCCCGCGACGAGATGCTGGCGCCGCCCTCGGCGGGCAAACCGCCGCGCATCACCCGGATGACCGAGCGCTTCCTGTACGACGGCGACCGGGCCAAGCGCGTCGGCGGGCACGTCCACTACGCGGCAGTGGTGAAGGTGAAAATCGAAGGCCGCGACCGCACGGTGGACGCCCAGAACGTCCGCGGCGTGGCCTACATCCACGAGCCGGCCCAGGGCCCCACACTGCCGAACGGCGTCCGGACGGCATACGTGAAGCTGCTGGACAACAAGATGTCGCGGTTCGGGACGGAGGCCACCGAACAGGACTCCTGGCGCCCTGTCCTCGACGGCGTGAACGGCCGCCACCGCCTCTTCCCCGCGGACTGGTCGGCGACCACCCTCCTACGGGCCATCACCCAGGCCCACGAGGTCGCGCTGGACACCGGGCGGTTCACCGTGCCCGGCACGGTCGGCGCCCAACCGGTGCAGGCCGGCTACCTCTGGGTCGGCGAGAGCCACGGCGTCCGCATCGAGGGGTACGTCCTCGAAGGGCGGCACGTATGGGTGCGGCCCGCCACCCTCCAGCCGCTCCCCCACTGGGCGCAGTGGCAGCCCGGCGCCGTCAAGGCGTCGTCGTTGCCGGTCGAGGTGCGGCTGACCATCGGGGACCGGGCAGCGAGGCCCTACGCGGTCTCGCACCACCTGCTCGCCGGCGGAGTCCTGGGCGTCCGCCTGGAACGCGTCGTCGGGCTGCCGCACATGGACCACGGGGAAACGGCGCGGTTCCGCGCGCTGGCGACAGCGGTACAGGAGCACATCGACACGTCGTACAACTCCCTCGCCCACGGGGACGGCAGGCCCCTGGTCCGCTTCGACCTGAGGTACCAGGTGCTGGCCCCCGGAGCCGGGGGCGTGACGGCCGCCCGGTTCCTCGATGAGATCGCCGCGTCCCGGCCCGAAGAGCTGGCGGATCTGTGGCTGGGTTTCGAGCCGGATCCCGCGATGATCGACGCGGTGGCCACCCAGGCACGGCGGGCGGCACCGCTGCCGCCCCCGAACAGCCTCGGGACCTGGCGCCCCCAGCTCACCCCCCAGGAGGCGGCGTTCGCGGCCCAGGGCCCGGCGCAGTCGCATGCGTTCCTGCAGCGGGCGCTCCAGGGCGTACAGCAGGCGATCAACGTCCGCGGACTGGCCGGTCTGCTCGGCGACCCCACGGCCCAGCCGCTGCTGAGCGCCTACCCGGCCCACACGGAGGCGCCCTACGCCACCGCTCGGAGCACCGTCGAGGAACTGCTCGCCCAGCGTCGCGAGCAGTTCGGCGACCGCGCGTGGAGGCTGCCGCTGCAGAACCTGCCCGCCGGTTACACGGATGCGCAAGCGCGCCTGCTCGCCTTCCGCACCGCCCGGCAGGGGCTGCTGGACAGGCCGGGCGGCGAGGTCTTCGCCATGCTGCTCCCCGGCCACCAGGACACCCTGCTCCAGGTCAAGACCGACGCCACGGGCCTCATCCATGACTATCGGGTGGTGCCGGCGGCGCAGCACAACGCGCCCTGGCCGTCCGACACCACCGTGACGGACGGCGGCCGGGACGCCGGCGGGACGGTGACGGAGGACGCTCCCCCGGCCACCGACCTCCACCACTCCGGCGCCGTCGCGAACACCGACGAGGCCACGGAGGAAGAGCCGCACGAGGAGGACCTTCACGAGGACGGGACGCGGCAGACCCGGAGTTCGCTGCCGTCCGCCCTGACGCCGCACCGGGCCGGAGAGCAGCGGATGACCGCGGCGTCCGCCTCGGCCCCGCACGTCTCCGCCCCGGTCGACCGCGCCTTGGCCCCGTCGGAGGACGATCTGGCGTGGGCCGTCGACGTCGTGCCCGGCCCGCCGGTCGTCAACAACCCCGAGGTGCAGGCCGCGGTGGCGGCCGTGAGGACGGACATCGCCCGCCGCCGCGCCGAGTTCACCGACGACGACGCGGCGCGACGGGAGGCCGCCGCGCTGCTGAAGCTGAAGCTGACGGCGCTGGGCATCGAGCTGCCGAAGGGCAGCCTGCGCGGCGGCGGGCAGGCCAAGAGCGTGCCCATGCCCGTCAGCGCCCCGGACACGGCCGGCACCGGCGGCAGCCGGGAGGAACACACCGTGTACTTCGCGGCGCGTTCGAGGACGCTGGAGGACGAACAACTCACCAAGGTCGAGGAACTCGCCGCCGAGCTGGCGGAGCTGACGCTCTCCAACCGCAGGGCCGGTCTCCCGGCCCCGGAGGTCGAGATCGTCGGCATGGGCAACAAGGCCACGGGCGCCGCCACGGAGCGGGCCAAGGCCGTGGAGCGGGCACTGCGCTCGGGTATCGCGCAGCATCTGGACGGCCATCCGGACAATCTGCTGTCGTTGAACGCGAGGCATCTCCGCATCACCCACAGGCCGGCGGAGAAGACCGCCCCCGGTCTCCCCAAGGAACAGCTGCGCCAGGCGAAGCTGACGGTGTGGCGGGTGCCCCCGCACCTGTACCTGGGCGACTCCGGTACACGGCACGCACCGGGGGAAGCGCCGGTCCCGGTGGCCCGGTCGGTGTACATGGTGTGGCTCGGCACCAAGGCGATCAGCCCGTCCGCCGCGGAGAACATCGAGGCCTGGCGGGCGAAGGCCGCGGAGGCCGACTGGGAGGTGGTCTTCCTCACCGACGCCGACTCCCGGGAGACCAACAGCGCCTTCTTCGCCGATCTGCTCGGCCGGGGCGGGATGCGGATCCTGCCGGTGGAGAAACTCTTCGCCGCGGCGGCGTCCGCGACGGCCTTCGGCACGGCGTCGTCCCCCGTGGAGCAGGCACGGAAGCTGTACGAGTACGCCCGTGACAAGAGGGCGTACCCCATGGCCGCGGACGTGGTGCGGTACGTGGCGCTGTGGCTCAACGGCGGCGTCTACTCGGACGTCGACATCGCTCCCGGCGCCCTCTCCCTGCCGTCCGCGGGCCTGTCCATGGCGCCGGACGCGATCCCGTTCATGGCGCCCAGCCTGCAGGACTGGCGGCACTACCGCGAGGTCCTGAAGGACTGGGCCACCCGATGGCTCGCCGGCCAGACGGCGCTGGAGCCCACCCGGACGCAGGGACCGCTGCGGAAGATCGTCGAGCACCAGTACCTGACGGGACGTCTCAACAACAACTTCCTCGTGACGCCCGCCCGGACGGGGTTCATGACCCGGGTGTTGCAGCAGCTCCGGGACCCGGAGAAGCTGAAGGACAGCGTGTTGGCGGTCGACCTCAACACGAACGCCGGTGAGCTGACCGGCCCGACCTTCCTCAGCCGGGAGATCCTCGCCCATCTCAAGGAGCAGGGCCGCCTGCCGGAAGCGGGCAGCCCGGCCTACGACTCGCATCTGTTCTCCCTCGGCCGCATCCAGGCCGATCCCGGGCAGCTGAAGCAGTGGGCCGCCCTGATGTGGCTCACCGCCGAGAGCGATGTGCTGACGTACGGGAAGCACGGCGCCCCGGCCTCGGCGAAGAAGGCCCCGTCCCCGGCGGATCTGGACTGGGCCGGTGAGCAGGTGCGCGCGGCCGTCGACACCACCGGGTACGCCCCGGCGTTGCAGCGGCTGATCGACATGGTCATCCAGGCGGTGGCACAGCGGCGCACGGACCTGGGGGCGGAGCAGGCGGATCAGCAGGCGTCGCAGATCGTCGACGACGCGCTGCTCGACCACGGCCTGCTGCCGAGGGCCCCCTGGCCCCGGAGCACCACCGCGCCCACCCACCCGTCCCAGGAGGACATGGACTGGGCACAGCACCAGGTCCGGGTCCGTACGCCGCTTGAGACCCCCGAGAAGCAGGCCGCCCGGCGGGCGGTGGTCACGGAGATCGCCCGGCAGCGTTCCGTCCTGGAAGGCAGGCCCCGCACGCTGGAGCGGCGCATCACCGAGCTGCTGTACGGGCACGGGCTGCTGACCGAGGACGAGCGGCCCGGCGGCCCGGCGGTGCAGCCGCTCCCGGCGAAGCGGCTGCCGGAGACCGGCGAGTCGAGCACCTCCGGCACGGACAAGGGCAAGGCCAAGGGACAGGCCACACCGCAGGCGCCCGCGCTCTCCCTTGCCCCTGTCCGGCGGTCCGCGCCCGCGGACTCCGACGCGATGGACCTGGACGACGCCGAGGAGACACCGACGCCGGGTGCGGCGTTCCTGACCGGGCAGCCGGTCGTGGAGCCGCAGAACGCGCAGGCTCCGTCGCAGACGCAGTCCCTCCCGGTGATGGCGCCGGAGCCGGTCCCGGCCGGTGGCAGCGAGGTCCGGGAGACCTACCGGCTGCGCTCCACGGCGGAGCAGGAGCTGACCGGGCAGCAGATGCTGAGGGTGATCTCCGAGATCGCCCAGCGCCTGGCCGCGTTGGACGGGAGCACCCGGCGGCGCGGCACGGACCGGCCGCGCGTCGAGGTGTCCGTCTTCGGCGACGCCGGCCCGCTGACCGTGGACGGCTCCGACGCGTCCGGCACGGCCCAGGGGCTGGCGTCGGACATCACCGGCACACTGCGGGCGATGTTGCGCGAGTTGGTCGGCGGATACGCCGAGGAGTTCGCCATCACGCAGGTGAAGCCGCCCCGGGAAGAGGGCGTATTCATCGCCGAGATCTCCCTCCACCTCCCCGGCGTCACCGACGCGTTCCTCGACGAGGACCGCGAAGTGCCGGTGCCGTCGGCCACGGAGCGGTACGCCACCGTGGTGCCCCGCGACATCGAGCACCGGCGTCTCACCGTCAAGCAGTTCAAGGGCGGCGAGTTCAGCGCGGGCCGGATGTTCCATGCGGCGGAGGAGTACGCCGACAGCACCTGGGACCTCAACGAGATCAACGCCCATGATCTCCGTTTCCCGCACGTGCGCTACGTCGAGGACGCGAACGGGGACGAACAGGAAAAGATCGTCGGCTGGGGAACGGCGGGTTGGGACCCGCAGCGCCCCCTCTATCTGGCGATGACCCATGCCATGCCCGGCCGGCTCGAACTGGTGATGTCGGAGGGTCTGCAGTCCCGCCGCCAATACGTTCCGGGAACGACCTTCGCCAAGGTACTGACGAGGCGTCCGAGCCTGGACAACCTCAAGAAGCTCGGCCGGCCGCAGATCATCCTCGTCGCGTGCTCGGCCGGTGCCGACGAGGAGCACTCCGGGGTCAACGCGGCGCAGGAGATCGCGGACGGAACCGGCATGGAGGTGTGGGCGGGCACCTCCACCGTCGTGTGCATGCCGGCGTGGAACGGCTGGGGCGGCTCCGCCTTCGGGCTGAAGGTCGAGGACGACGGGTACGGCGAGTGGAAGCTGTTCGTCCCGAGGTCGTGGGCCAAGGAGTCGCATCCCGCGTACGAGCGGCACGAGCAGGATTTCGCGACGCTGTCGGGGCTGCTCGGCGGCGCGGCGGGGCTCGAAGATCCGCTGGATGACTGGGAGGTGGCCGCGAATCTCTGGGAAGAGCTGCGGGGACGGCTGAGGACGCACCTCTTCGACGCCCCGCACGTGTCCGCGCTGCTCGTGTCGGACGCGGCGGAGCTGGCGTCCTCGCACCCCTCCGCGCAGCCCGTCCTCCGGCGCACCCGCGATCTGGGGATCTGGGTCCGTGATCAGCTGGGCCCGCTGCACGATCTGCTGGGCCAGGTGCTGCGGGACGCCGGAGTCCGCAGCCGGCGCGCCGGCACGCCGCTGGACACCGCCCTCATGGACCGGCTGACCGGGATGCAGGCACAGGTGCAGCGGCTGCGGGACGCCATCGGCAACGATCGGATTCGCCTGTGGGACTACCTGCTGGGCGAGGGGCGCGTCCCGGCACCGGCCGCTCACGCGGACGTCTTCGAGCCGCCGGCCCGCACGGAACCGGTGCAGGCCCCGGAGTCGGACTCGGAGTCGGAGTCGGAGTCGGAGTCGGACCTCGACTTCTTCATGGAGACCGACGACGAGTCCGCCGCCGGAACCGCGCAGCAGGAAATGGCGTCGGCGGACCTCACCGAAGGCTCCGTGGCCCCGGAGCCGTCCGGCGGGCAGGCCGAACTGTCCGACGTGGAGATGACGGAGGCCGAACCGGTGATCACCACCGGTCCGCCGCTCTCGGACGTCCGCCGCAGGAACGCCCGGCCGTCGAGGACCCCGGCTGGGGAGAAGAGCGGGCAGGGCCAGGAGTTCCAGCTCACGAGCCCGCCGCGGAAGGCGTCGGCGCCGCTGCCCGCGGCCGGCCGGCCGAAGCAGTCAGCGGCCGCGTACCGCTCCGCCAACCTCGATGCGAAGCCGCTGGCCAACCTCGATGCCGAGCCGGTCGTCAAGCCGGCGCCGCAGCCGGCGGCGCCCTCGGCGACCGCACCGCAGGTCGCGAAGGCCACCGGGAAGCCGGTGCAGCAGCCGGTCACGGACCCGGCGTCCGGCGGCAGCCACCAGCCGCCGCCGGTGCCGCTGGTCGACAGCCAGGACACGTTCCGCGGGCGGCTGCAGGTGACGAAGTGGCGGCCGGGCGGGGCGAGCGCGCCCGGTGCGGCCGTCGGGCAGATCCGGTACCGGGTCGGGCAGCTGGACGTCGCGGCGCTGGCGCCCGGCAACCCGGTCACGGTCCTGGCGACCGGCGGGCAGGGCGGGCAGCCGCCGCGGGTGCTGCATCTGAGCGGGGCGCTGTGGGGCGAGCCGTCCGACGAGGCGGCGCGGATCGTCGAGGCGTTGCTGCGGCGTGCCGCCGGTATCGCCCGGGGCGACGGCATCGACGCGGGTGCCGACCACGTCCTCGTGGAGAGCAACGCACCGGTGCTGACGCCCGAGATGCTCGGGGTGTATGGCTTCGAGCAGCTGAGGAGCGGCCCGCTGTGGCGTGCCGGTGCCGGCGCGTTCGCCGCCTTCTTCCGTAGCAGGCCGAAGCCGGACGGCCTGGCCGTCGACAACTGCGAGACGCCCAGGAACCAGGCGCCCGAGTAGCCGGGCCGAGGCGCCGCCCGGTGCCGCCCCGCCGCGGTGCGCGGGGCGGCGCCGGAGGCGGTGGCGGGACGCCGCCCTCTGCCGCCGGCCATCCGCCGTTCACCGTCCCGTCCCGGTCAGGAGGTCCCCGAACAGGGATCTGGGCAGGTGCGGGGCGGGGCGGGAGGATGTGCGTGGACCGATGCCGTTCCCCGCGCGCGACGCCCGGCGGCCACCTGTCGCCCGGTGGCGCCCGAAAGGGCCGCCCTCCTCCGTCGTGCACCGGCATCTCCGCGCCGTTTCCAGCCCGCACGAGGAGCTCCGCCCATGTCCGACCGCCCATCGTTCGACCTCGCGGCCCTCACGGAGCGGATGCGCAGCCTTCAGGGAAGCCTCGCCGGCATGAACGACGCCATCGGCTCGGGCGAGGCGACCGGCCACGCCGGCGGTGGTCTGGTCACCGCGAAGGTCAACGGCGAGGGCCGGGTGACGTCGCTGCGGATGGATCCGTCGGTCATCGACCCGGACGATCCGCAGACGCTGGAGGACCTGGTCATCTCGGCGATCGACGCGGCGCAGTCGACGCTCCGGGCGGCCCGCGCCGAGCAGGTCCAGGAGTTCACCCAGGGCCTCACCGGCCTCGCCGCGGGCCTGCGCGAGCAGACCGCGAGCCGCCCCACGTCCCCTCCGGTGAACCCGTTCGCCGGCCTCGCCGACGGTGCCGCCCACCCGCCCCAGGCCGGTCCCGCACCGCGCTGACCTCCTCAGCCGGGCCCACGTTCCCCCTCTGCCGCCCCACCTCCCTGCACAGAGAGCCCTGATGTCGCGGATCGTCTTCCACCGCCCCGCCCGGGTCGCCCCGCCCCAACTCCCGACCGACCCGGTGGTGGTGGCCGCGCCGCCCCAGCCGATCGCCAAGGACTCCGGCGCCAACTGGCTGATGCTGCTGATGCCGCTGCTGTCCAGCATCAGCATGGCCGCCTACATGATCGTCGCGGGCAAGAAGATGCTGATCCTCCTCGGCATCTCCTTCGTCCTCCTCTCCATCGGCCTCACCTTCGGCGTCCGGATGCAGATGCGCGGCACCCAGCGCAAGCAGCGGCTGAACGCCCGTGACCGCTATCTGGAGCACCTCGTCGAGATCCGGAAGACGGCCCGTCAGGTCGCCTCCGACCAGCGCACCGTCGCCGCCTGGCAGCACCCCTCGCCGCACCGGCTGTGGGCCATCGCCCGGCGGCGCCGCCGCGTGTGGGAGCGCCGCCCCACCGACCCGGACTTCCTCCAGATCCGCATCGGCACCGGCCGCGCGCCGCTGTCCACGCCGGTGCGGCTGGCGACCCGTAACGACCCGACGGTCGAGTACGACGCCCGTGCCAAGGCCGCCGCGGACCGGCTCATCGAGAACACCGCGAGCGTCGGCCACCAGCCGGCCACCGTGGACCTCGACCAGTCCGGCGTCATCAGCGTGGTGGGCCCGGTCGGGCGCGCCCGTGGTGTGGCCCGGGCGCTGCTGAGCCAGGTCGCGGTGTTGCATGCGCCCGACGACGTCGCGCTGACCGTCGTCACCGGCGGCTCCGAGGACGCGCAGTGGGACTGGGCGAAGTGGCTGCCGCACACCCATGAGGAGGACGCGACGGGTGAGGCGGGCGTGGTCCCGCTGGTCGCCGAGGACTTCGACGGCGTGGCCGATCATCTCGCCGCCTGGCTGACCGCCGCGCACGAGCAGGCCGCCGCCGCCCGCCGGACCTTCACCTCCAGCCGCGAGGCCGCCGCGGGCCGCCGCCGGCTCATCGTCCTCCTCGACGGCTACGACCCGCGCAGCGCCTGGGCCCGCTCCGCCGTCGCCACCCAGCTGCTGGCGGACGCCGGTCCCGGCACCGGCGTCACCGTCGTGTGCGTGGTGAGCCGGGAGGCCGACGAGCCGACCCGCGCCGATGTGCGGGTCCACGTCGACGACGAGGGCCGGCTGCGCATCGAGAACCGCCGCTCCGACGGCCGGGGCGCCGCGCAGGTCGACGGGGCCGTCGCGGACGGGCCGAGCCCGGTGCTGTGTGCGGCGACCGCCCGCGCGCTGGCGCCGCTGCGGCTGTCCGCGGAGGGCGAGGAGATCCTCGCCCAGACCATGTCGCTGCCGAACCTGCTGGGCGTCCCGGACCTCGACTCGTTCGATCCGGAGGACCTGTGGATCGAACCGGACTCCGAGGACGTGCTGCGCTTCCCCGTCGGTTTCGACGCCGAGGGCCGGCCGCTCGCCCTGGACCTCAAGGAGGCCGCCCAGGGCGGTATGGGCCCGCACGGTCTGGTCGTCGGTGCCACCGGTTCCGGCAAGAGTGAGCTGCTGCGGACGCTGGTCGGCGGGCTGACCGCGATCCACTCGCCGGACATCCTCAGCTTCGTCCTCGTCGACTTCAAGGGCGGTGCGACCTTCGCGGGCGTCACCGAACTGCCGCACGTGGCCGGTCTGATCACCAACCTGGTGGACGATCTGGCCCTCGTCGACCGGGTCCGCGACGCGCTCCAGGGCGAGCAGCAGCGGCGGCAGAAGCTGCTGCGGGACGCCGGGAACCTCGACAACGTCCGCGAGTACCAGCTGCGCCGGGCCGCCGGGCAGACCGGTCCCGACGGGCAGCCGCTGGAGCCGCTGCCGTATCTCCTGGTCATCGTCGACGAGTTCGGTGAGCTGCTCTCCAGCCGGCCGGACTTCATCGACCTGTTCGTCCAGATCGGCCGCGTCGGCCGAAGCCTCGGCATCCACCTCCTGCTCGCCACCCAGCGGCTGGAGGAGGGCAAGCTGCGCGGTCTGGAGTCCAACCTCTCGTACCGGATCTGCCTGCGGACGTTCTCCGCGGCCGAGTCCCGCGCCGTCATCGGCACCCCGGACGCCTACCAGCTGCCGCCCATCCCCGGCTCCGCGTACCTCAAGGTCGCCGACTCGGTGTACGAGCGGTTCCGTGTCGCCCATGTCTCCGGGCCGCACGAGAGCGCCGAGGACCGAGGCGCCGAGGAGGCCCCGGTGTCCGCGGCTCCCGTCCCGTTCGGGCTGCGCCGCGCGCCGGACCCGGACGCGGAACCGGCGCCCGAGCCCGAGCAGCGTCCCCGTCCGCTGCTGACCGGCCCCACCGAGATGCAGGTGCTGGTCGAGCGGCTGCTGCGGTCCGGTCAGGCCGTCCACCAGGTGTGGCTGCCGCCGCTGCCGCTGGCGCTGCCGCTGGACGCGCTCACCGGTCCGCTCGCCGCGTCGCCGGACCTGCCGGGGCTGCGCGCCCAGTGGTGGCCGGAGCACGGCACGCTGAAGCTGCCCGTCGGCGTCGCGGACATCCCGGTGATGCAGCAGCAGCACCCCGTCGTCCCGGACTTCGCGCACGAGTACGGGCATCTCGCCCTCATCGGCGCGCCCCAGTCCGGCAAGAGCATGTTCCTGCGCACCCTGATGCTCTCCGCGATGGCGACCCACTCCCCCGACGAGATCCAGTTCCTCTGCGTCGACTTCGGCGGCGGCGCGCTCCAGCCGTTCGACCGGGCACCGCACGTCAGCGGCGTGGTCGGGCGCCACGACCTGGAGCGGGTGCAGCGGGCGCTGGCCGAGGTGGGCCAGCTGCTGACCGAACGGGAAGGGCTCTTCCGGGAGCTGGGCATCGACTCCGCCGAGGAGTTCCGGCGCCGCCGCGCGGCCGGGGAGCTGCCGGAGGGCGTCCGCAGCGCCGACATCTTCCTGCTGCTCGACAACTGGTCCGGCATCCGCGGCGAGATGCTCGACCGGACCGACATCGACGCCACCGCCTTGGACATCGCGGCGCGCGGTCTGGGCGTCGGCATCCACATGGTGGTGACCGCCAACCGCTGGGCGGATCTGCGGATGGCGCTGCGCGACAGCATCGCCGCGCGGCTGGAGCTGCGGCTCAACGACCCGGCCGAGTCGGAGATCGACCGCCGGGCGGCGCGCCGCTTCGCCTCCGCGACGGCCCCGGGCCGCGGTCTGGCCCCCGGCGGTGTGCAGTTCCAGGTGGCGCTGCCGCGGCTGGACGGCATGGACACCCTCGACGGTCTCGCCGATGCGCAGCAGGACGCCCTCACCAAGATCGCCGATTCCTGGCCGACGGCCGCGGCGCCGCCGATCCGGATGCTGCCGGAGCGGCTCTCGCGCGCCGAACTGGCGGCGCTGCCCGCCGCCGCGGACCGCCCGTCGGCCGGGGTGGCGATCGGCGTGGCCGAGCAGGACCTGCTCCCGGTCCACCTCGAACTGACCGACGCGGACCCGCACTTCCTGGTGTTCGGCGACTCCGGTTCGGGCAAGTCCGCGTTCCTGCGCAGCTGGCTGACGGGGATGGCCGAGCGGTACTCGGCGTGGGAGGCCCGTTTCATCGTCATCGACTACCGGCGCTCGCTGCTCGGCATCGTCCCCGACGAGCACCTGGGCGCGTACGCGGGCGACGCCACCGCCGCCGCCTTCTACGCGGAGCAGGTCGCCGAGAAGCTGGCCGAGCGGATGCCGCCGGCCGACGTCACCCATCAGCAGCTGCGCGACCGTGACTGGTGGGAGGGGCCCGAGCTGTATGTCGTCGTGGACGACTACGACCTCGTCGCCAACGGGCGGCAGTCGCCGCTGTCGCCGCTCGTGGAGTATCTGCCGCAAGCCCGTGAGCTGGGCTTCCATCTGGTGACGGGGCGGCGGGTGTCGGGTTTCGCGCGGACCGCGATGACGGATCCGATGCTGACCCGGGCGCGCGAGCTGGGCGCCTCCGGGCTCGTGCTGTCCGGCGAGCCGAAGGAGGGCGTGGTGCTGGGCGGCGAGCGCGCCGAGCCGCGGGTGCCGGGCCGGGGTGTGCTGGTGCAGCGCCGTGCGCCGCGGACGGTGCTGCAGCTCGCGCTCACCGAGGCGGACGCCGCCGAAGCGGGCGGCGGCCACTGACCGCCGCACCGCGCTGACGCCCGTACGTCGTGGGGCCCGGTCCGTCCGGGCCCCATGCGCATGTCCGGGGCCGGGTCATTCGAGGTCGTCGTCCCACTGGTCGAGCAGGTCCTCGTCGCTCAGCTCCTCGGCGGGCATCGCCGGCGGCTCCAGGGACTGTTCGGTCCACACCACCTTGCCGCGGTCGGGGTAGCGGGTCCCCCAGCGTTCGGCGAACTGCGACACCAGGTAGAGCCCGCGGCCGCCCTCGTCGGTCATCGCGGCGCGCCGCAGATGCGGGGCGGTGGGGCTGCCGTCGGACACCTCGCAGATCAGGCTGCGGGCCCGCAGCAGCCGGACGCGGACCGGCCCGGTGGCGTAGCGGATGGCGTTGGTGACGAGTTCGCTGAGGATGAGTTCGGTGGCGAAGCCCAGGTCGGCCAGGCCCCAGGAGCCGAGCCGCCCGGCGACCTCCGCGCGGACCGGGGCGACGGCCGACGGGTCGCTGGGCACGGCCCATTCGGCGACGTGGTCGGCGTCCATGCGGCGGGTGGCGGCGACGAGCAGCGTGATGTCGTCGCCGGGCCGCGGTCCCACCATGGCGTCGACGATCGCCTGGCAGGTTTCCTCCGGTCCGGCGTCGGGCAGCCCGGCGAGGACGTCGCGGAGCGCGGCCAGACCGACGTCGGCGTCGCGGTCGTACTCGCGGATCAGCCCCTTGGTGAAGAGCACCAGCCGGCTGCCCTCGGGCAGCTCCAGCGTCGCCGTCTCGAAGGGTTCGCCGCCGAGCCCGAGCGGCGGCGAGACGGGGATGTCGGGGAAGCTGACCGTGCCGTCGGGCAGCACGAGGGCCGGGGTGGGCAGCCCGTTGGTCGCGATGGTGCAGCGGCCGGCGGCGGGATCGTAGACCGCGTACAGACAGGCCGCTCCCGAGACCTGGGCGGAGCCGGCGGAGCCGCTGTCGTCGATCCGGCCGACCAGTTCGTCGAGGTAGCCGAGGAGTTCGTCGGGCGGCAGGTCCAGGGCGGAGAAGTTGTGCACGGCGGTCCGCAGCCGGCCCATGGTCGCGACGGCGTGCAGTCCGTGGCCGACGACGTCCCCGACGACCAGCGCGACGCGGGCGCCGGGCAGCGGGATGACGTCGAACCAGTCGCCCCCCACCCCCGCCTCCTGCGCCGGCAGGTGGCGGTAGGCGGCGTCCACCGCGTCCTGGTCGGGGAGTCCGCCGGGCAGCAGGCTGCGCTGGAGGGTGACGGCGGTGGCGTGTTCGCGGGTGTAGCGGCGGGCGTTGTCGATGCAGACCGCGGTCCGTCCGACCAGTTCCTCGGCGAGCGCCAGATCGTCCTCGTCGAACGGTCCGGACGCCTCGGTGCGCCAGAACTCGGCCAGGCCCAGCACCCGTCCGCGGGCCCGGACCGGCACGCTGATCAGCGACGTGAGGCCGAGGGCGTGGATCCGCTCGGCCCGCCCGGCGTCCGCGGGCCCGGTGGCTCCGTCCGCGAAGGCGCCGGTCCGCGCCGGGCCGCCGGTCAGCTCCGGCACCTGGGACAGGTCGGGGACGAGGACCGGTTCGCCCTCGGCGAGCGCCCGGGCGTGCGCGGCGGGCCGGACCGCGGTGACCGGTTCACCGACGGGAAAGGTCGCGCTGCCGCCGCCCGGCACGGTCCCCTCGGGCACCGCGGTGACGGCCGTCCGGCGCAGCGGCTGCCCGGAGACGTCCGGTTCGTCGCCGCGCAGGACGGGGTCGGCGAGGTCGATGGTGGCGACGTCGGCGAAGCGCGGGACGGCGACGTCGGTCATCTCCCGGGCGGTGCGCCGCACGTCGAGGGTGGAGCCGACCCGGGCGCCGGCGTCGTGCAGCAGCCGCAGCCGCTCCCGGGCGGCCTCGGCGCGGCCGGTGACCGCCCGCAGTTCGGTGGTGTCGCGGAGCGTCGCGACGCTGCTCGCCACGGAGCCCGGGCTGTCGGTGAGGCGGACGTTGATGACCAGCAGCCGGTCGCCCGCGGGGCGGACGGCGTCCGACACGGCGCGGCGGTCGGTGAGCAGCGCGGCGACGGACGGCTCCAGACCGAGTTCGGTCACCAGCCGCCCCTCGGCGTCCGGCCCGAGGTCCAGCAGGCGCCGCGCCTCGTCGTTGGTGAGCAGCAGCCGCCCCTCGGCGTCCACGATCAGCACCCCTTCGCGGACGGCGTGCAGCACCGCGTCGTGGTGTTCGTACATCCGCGTCATCTCGGCGGGCCCCAGGCCGTGGGTCTGGCGGCGCAGGCGGCGGCCGACGAGGACGGTCCCGGCGGCGGACAGCACCAGGACGCCCGCGGCGCTCCCGAGGAGGGCGGGCAGTTCCGCGGCGCTGGTGTTCTGCGCCCGTTTGACGGTGACGCCGGTCACCACCAGCCCGGCGATCGAGCCGTTGCCACGGTGAACGGGGACGACGGAGGTGACGGTGATGCCGCGGACGCCGGGGATGGTGCGGGTGAAGGGGCCCTGGGTGAGGGCTTCGCGGTACATCGGATTGGCGCGCTCGCCGATGAGCGACGGGACGGGGTCGGTGTAGCGGATGCCCTCGGGGCTGAGGAGGACGACGAAGTCGACGTCGGCGGATTCCCGGATCGCCTCGGCGCGCGGCTGCAGCTCCGCGGTGGGGTCCTTGCCGTCCAGCGCCTGTGCGGTGCCGGGTGCCAGGGCGAACGCCTCGGCGACGGCCCGGGTGCGGTGCTGGGCGTCGCGGGTGCTGGCGTTGCGCGACTGGAGGACGAGCGCCAGCGCGGCGATGGCCACGAGGACCACCACCAGCACCAGTTGCGCCAGCATCAGCTGGCCCGCGAGGCTCCGCACGTTCCAGGGGAAACGCAGGGTCCGCGGTGGTGCGGAGCCCGGTGCCCGGTGCCCGTTCTTGCGCATGCGCTATCCGTCACCCGCCGGATCGCCACACACGCCTCGGACGGGGAGCGGTCCGGCCCGGTGGCTGAGGAACTGGAAGCATATCGACGCAAAGATACCAATTTATCACCACGCTCGTACGGAGCCCGCGACCCCCACCACCCGTTCCGCCGCACCCCGTACTCCACTCGGCCCCCACCCCAACCACCTGCCTCACCGCGGCCGTTACCTCAACCTTTCGGCCATTCAGGAGGTTTACGGAGGAGTGGGGAGGGAGCGCCGGTCGGGCCGAGGAATGCACGGCGCGAGCCGACGAAGATCCACAACGTGGCAGCGCCCGTGCGCCGCGTCCTTGCGATTCCTCGCCGGGACGCCGCGCACGGGCGCTGTCACGGGCTGGTTCGGACGATCCCCCGCGTCGTCCGAACCAGCCGGTGCGGCCGGAATTCGCACCTGGAAAGGCGAATACCCGGCGTGCCCTGAGTATACTGGCTGCCAGCCAGCCAACGCAGGAGTTACAGGATGTCCCCTCGCAGCGCATCGGTCAACGAAGAACTGCGGCGACGTTCCCGCGAGCGGCTGCTGCAGGCGACGGTCGACCTCGTGGGCGAGCGCGGCTACGACGCCACCACCCTCGGCGACATCGCCCTTCGGGCAGGCACCGCACGCGGCCTGGTCTCGTATTACTTCCCCGGCAAGCGGCAGCTCCTGCAGTCGGCCGTGCACCGCCTGATGCACCTGACCCTCCAGGAGGCGCTGGAGCGCGAGCCGCGCCCCGAGGGCCCCGGCGCCGGCCGCGAGCTGATGGCCCGCGCCATCGACGCGATCATCGGCCTCACCCGCGACCACCCGCTGCTGATGCGCACCCACATGGCGGGCATCCTCACCGCCGACGGCTTCATCCAGTGCCCCGAACAGCAGCGGCTGGCCCACCTGCTGCGCGAAACCGTCATCGCCTACGGCTCCACCGACCCGGACGCCGACTACCCGCTGCTCCGCGCCCTGCTGATGGGCACGGTCGTCCCCCTGCTCCTGCCCGGCGCCCCCACCCCGCTCCCCCGCCTGCGCGCGGAACTCTTCCAACGGTACGGACTCGACTGGCAGTCGGGCTTCCCCCCGGCGGACGACCCTCCCGCGGACCCGGGGAATTCCCCGGCAACCGGATCACGCGCGGCCGGCCCGCGGGGCGCGGAGCGGGGCGACGCTTAGGGGACATCCCTGAGCGGTGGGGTCGGGATCCGGGGTTTCCCCAGGGGTTCGGCGGGTAGGGCGTGGGGCCCGGCCTCAAGGCCAACTCGGCCCCACCTGGAAACCGCCCCTGGCTAGGCGCCGTGCCCCACGTGGGAGACCCCCTGGAGATTCAGCTTCTCCTGCACGTCACCGAGCAGCGTGCGCAGCAGCTCGGCCAGGCTGTCCCGTTGCTCGGCGGTCAGCCCGTCGAGCAGTTCGATCTCCCGTGACAGGACCTGGTCGACCGTGCGCTCCACGAGGTCGTGGCCGGCGGCAGTGAGTTCCACCAGAACGGCTCGGGAGCGCCCGGGCGCGGGGCGCCGCGTGACCAGCCGCTCACGTTCGGCGCGAGCCACGCGCTGAGAGATGGCGCCGGCGGTGACCAGGGATTGCTCGGCAAGCTCACGGGTGGTCAGCGTGTACGGGGGGCCGCTGCGCCGCAGCGTGCTGAGGAGGTCGAGGGTGGCCGAGTCGATGCCGGCCTCGGCCAGCACTCGACGGCGGTCATCACCGAAGTGCTTCGCAAGCTGCCAGATACGGGTGACCACCCCGATGGACGCCACCGAGGTCTGCGGCCGCTCCCGGCGCCAGGCAGCGGCGATCGAGTCCACAGGATCCCGTACGGACTCGGCCCCCTCGGGCGCCTGCTGTTGCGACATCTCCATGAACTTCCCTCACAGCGTGCTAGTTTTAGACCTCAATTTAGATCTAAATCTAACTTAGAGGCTCCGTGTCCCACGCCGAGCGCCTGGTACCGGGCGCAGGCTCCGTAGCGCTTCGACATTCAGTGGTGGCCCCATGAGTGCATTAGCAGAGGAAGAGGGCTCAGTAGCTCCAACGAACCCGAGCCAAGGCCAACCGAGGCCGACCGCTCGGGAGTGGGCGGGGCTTGGGGTGGTGCTGCTCGCGATGTTCATGAGCCAGATCGACATGTTCATCGTGAACGTAGCAGCCCCGGAGATCCAAACCGACCTGAACGCCGGATTCGGCCAGCTTCAGTTCGTGATCGACGGCTACGTCATCGCTTACGCCGCGGGCATGGTGACGGGGGGACGCCTCGGAGACCGCACCGGGCGCAAGAAGGTATTCCAGTACGGTGTCGCTGCGTTCACGACGACGTCTCTCCTGTGTGCCCTGGCGCCCTCGGCGAACACGCTGATCGCAGCACGTGTTCTCCAGGGACTCTCGGCGGCGTTGATGACACCGCAAGTTCTGTCCCTCATCCGCGCCGTCTTCGTCCACGGCCGCGACCGTGCCCGTGCGGTAGGGGCGTACGGCGCGGCCATCGGCGCCGGTGTCATCGCCGGGCTGGTCGGCGGGGGGCTGCTGCTCGACCTGGACGTCGCCGGGCTGGGCTGGCGCATGATCTTCCTGATCAATGTGCCGATCGGAATCGTCATTCTCTGCGCGGCGGCACCAGCGGTGACCGAAAGTCGCAGTTCCGACAACCCGCGGCTGGACTTCGTCGGCGTGGCATTCACCGCGCTGCTGCTGCCCCTTGTGCTGATCCCGCTGACGATCGGCCCCGAGAAGGACTGGCCGTGGTGGACCTATCCCTGCTTCTTGCTGGGAGCCGTGATGATCGTGGCGTTCCTGCGTTGGGAACGGCACCTCGAAGCCCGAGGCAGCGACCCTCTGTTGCCCGGCAGGCTCCTCCGAGCCCAGGGCTTCCCGCTCAGCATGGTCACCGTGCTGGCCTTCTTCGCAGGCAATGCGGGCCTCTTCCTGGTGCTCACGTATCACCTGCAATCCGGCATCCGGCTGTCCCCGATGCGTGCGAGCCTGGTGTTTGTGCCACTCGGAGTCGGGTTCATCCTCGCCTCCGCCGCCTGCCGGAGGCTGGCCGCCCGGTTCGGCATCCGCGTCTCGGTCGTCGGCGGGGCCATCATGGCCGCCGGCCTCTGCGCCGTCCCCGCAGTCACCGGTGCAGCGACGGACGTCCAAGCCGTGTTGCTGGCCGCCGTCATGGGCATCTCGGGCTTCGGGCAAGGGCTCGTGGTCGCACCGCTGATCGACACGGTGCTTTCCCGTGTGCGCCCAGACGATGCCGGCGCGGGCTCGGGCGTGCTGAACACAGTCACCCAAGCGGGTATGGGCCTGGGAGTCGCCGCCGTCGGCGCGCTCTACCAAGCCCTGCTCGGGGCCAACCCGCAGACACCGGACAGCCACGTCACCGCCTCGGACTTTGCTGATTCGTTCGATGTCACCAGCCTCGTGCTGGCCGCGCTGGCTCTCGGTGTCGCGCTGCTGTGCGCGTGGCTCGGAAAGGGGCGTAGGGGCAGTGGCAACACTGGCCCTGTGCATGAGCCCGACACGCACGCAACCGGCGCAACAGGCTGATCGAGAGCACCGTCCCTTTGAGCGGCACCCCTCGGGGCGCTTCCGTCGTCCGGGCTCGCGGGGCGCGCACGGTCATCCCTGGCGTCTGTGGTGCCGGGGCGAGAGCAGGCCCGCGTCGCGCGCTCCGGCGATCAGCCGCAGGGCCCGGCGCCGCCCGCGCCCGGTCGCGTTCATCACCGCCTCCACCGGGTCCCGCCCTTCGCGCTGCGCCTCCCGGTACGCCGCGGCCACCGCCTTGCTCCGATCGCCGCCCCGCCCCCACAGCGCCCGCCCTTCGGGGAGGGTGGTCCGGTCGGTCGAGGATGAGGTTTCCGCCCGGTCGGATGGGTCGGCGGAAGGGTCGGGGCCGGTGGCGTCGGTGGCATCCGAGGTGTCGGGGGCCGGACCGGGGGTTGCCTCGGGAGGCGGGGTGGCCGACGGGTCGGTGACCGGGTCCGAGTGGGGGGCGGCCTCCTGATGCGCGGCGGGGACGGCCGGCGATCCGGCGGCGGCTGCCGATGCGGACGCGGCTGCCGGTTCGGCGGCAACGGCCGGTTCGGCGGCGGGGTCTGCCGCGGGGGCCGCCTCCGGGTCCGCCGCCGGCACCGTGCCCGGTTCCGCCTCCGCCGCAGTGCCCGGATCCACCACTGGCGCCGTGACCGAATCCGCCGTCGATGCCGTGCCCGGGTCCGCTGCGGCTTCCGCCGAGTGCGCTGCCGTCGGCTCAGCAGGTGGATCCGCCGGCCGGTCCGTCGCTCGCTCCGTTGCGGGGCCCGCGGCAATTCCGGAGGCGGACGGCGCGGCGTCGCCCGCCTCCGGCTCGCTTCCGGCGGAGGGCACCGCACCGCGCGCCTCCTCCCGGCCCGCACCGCCGCTCCCCCGCACGCCGCCCCTGCGCGGTCCGGACAACGCCGACGGGTCGGTGGCGGGTGCCGGGACCGGCCGGGGTCTGCGGGTGCGGCCGGTGGCGATGCGGCAGGCGTCGTCGAGCGGTCCCTCGATCCAGTGGGCGAGGGTGGCGAGCCCGCTGAGCGGCAACGGCGGGTCGGCCCGCAGGTCCTCCACGGTGATGCCGTCGTCCTCCACGGTGACCAGCACATCGATCCGGGCGCCGTCGGAGAACGTCAGCCGGGCGCTCACCCAGGGCTCCAGCGGATCCAACCGGGACGGCGCGGCGTCGGCCGTCTCCGGCGGGCGACACCCGTCCGGGTGGTCGTCCGCGTCCCTGCGGGGCGGCGCGGCCGAGCCGTGTCCGCGCAGTTCCCAGGCGGGCCAGTCGGCCCGCACGGCCTGGGCTTCATATCGTTCACTAACGGTATAAAAGTCGCTTTCCGACACGGAGGAAACCTAGCGCCCGCCCCGCCCGGCCCAGCCCCGCGGCACGCTCATCGCACCGGGACTACCCCGATAGCGCAGCTCACTTCACCGGCGGAGCACGACTCACCTGCCTAGAGGCCCGCCACCTGCCGCCGCTTCCGGGGCCTCCCGGGGCTGCCGCGCGCTCCCGGGGCGGTCCGCCCGTTCAGTCCTCGCCGAGCCGGTCGGCCTGCAGTTCGGCGGCGCGCAGCACGCCGTCGATCAGCCCGGGGAACAGTGCTTCGAGATCCTCCGTACGCAGGGCGTTCATCTTCGCCG
The DNA here is from genome assembly GCF_040300365.1 of Streptomyces sp. NPDC000404. Lineage (NCBI taxonomy): Bacteria > Bacillati > Actinomycetota > Actinomycetes > Kitasatosporales > Streptomycetaceae > Streptomyces > Streptomyces sp. NPDC000404. Next base: position 51,694 of record NZ_JBEPDN010000004.1, read on the forward strand.
TGCCCCGGTAGATCTGCTGGATGACGCCGTTCTCCCGCAGGACGCGGAAGTGGTGGGTACAGGTGGACCGGCTCACCGGCAGCTCGATGTCCGCGCAGTTCAACTCGGTGTGCGCGGCCGCGAGGCGGCGGACGACACGCAGCCGCATCGGATCGGCGAGGGCGTGCAGCACCTCGGCGAGGCGGATGTCCTCGCGGCGCGGATGCTCCAGTGCGCGCGCGCCGGTCACGGTGCCGGCGGACGGCGTCTCGGTCGGCATGGCGGCTCCTGACGTGCGGCGGCGGTGAACGGCGGGCCGGTGCCCCACCGGCCTTCATTGTACGAGGAACATCGTAATTCCAGGGCCGTCGCCCGAGATCGAATTCCCCGGACCGACCGTCCCGTCCCCGCCCCGCGCGCCGCCTCACCGGCCCCGTGAGACAACGGAGAGGAGGGGCAGCCACCGTGCACACGGGGGAAGAGACGGAGGTGCGGGCATGAGCCGGAAGCGCGACCGGGAGGTGGCCGGGGTCCTGCTGGACCGGCACGGTACGACGTATGCGGCGGAGGCGGGCATCCGGATGCGGGACACCCCGCAGCCGCTCTACCAGCTCCTGGTGCTGGCATTGCTGCTCAGCGCCCGGATCCGGGCCTCGGTCGCGGTGGCGGCGGCCCGCGAACTCTTCGCCGCCGGGATGCGCACGCCGCGGTCGATGGCCGAGGCCACCTGGCAGCAGCGCGTCGATGCCCTGGGCGAGGGCGGCTACCGCCGCTACGACGAGCGGACGGCCACCCAACTCGGCTCCGGCGCCACGCTGCTGCACGACTCCTGCGGCGGCGACCTGCGGCGGATGCGGGACGCGGCCGGCGGTGACCGCGCCGCGCTGAGCGATGCGCTGCAGGAGGTGCCCGGCATCGGCCCGGCCGGAGCCGCGATCTTCCTGCGCGAGGTCCAAGGGGTGTGGCCCGCCCTCGTGCCGTTCCTCGACGGCAAGGCCCTCCAGGGCGCCGAGCGGCTCGGCCTCCCCCAGGACCCCGCCCGGCTGGCCGCGCTCGTCCCGGACGAGGACGTCGCCGCGTTCGCCGCCGCCCTCGTCCGGGCGGCCCTCGACGCCCATGTGGCCGATGACGTACGCGACGCCTGCGGCGGCTGAGCCGACGGGTCGGCCACCGGCGCGGGGCGGAGGCGTCCTCATGCGCCGTCCCCGCCCTCGTCCCACGTCCAGTCGGCGACCTCCGGCAGATCGGTGCCGTGGCGGCGGGTCCAGGCGTGGTGGCGGGTGCGGGCATCGGCCATCGCCTGGCGCACCGCGACGGCGCGGACGCCGAGTCCGGGCACCCGGTCAACGACGTCCATGACCAGCCGGAACCGGTCGAGGTCGTTGCGGACCACCATGTCGAACGGCGTGGTCGTCGTCCCCTCCTCCTGATAGCCGCGCACGTGCAGCTGCTCGTGTCCGGTCCGCCGGTAGGTCAGCCGGTGGATCAGCCAGGGATAGCCGTGGTACGCGAAGATCACCGGCCGGTCGCGGGTGAAGACCGCGTCGTACTCGGCGTCCGGCATGCCGTGCGGATGCGCGTCGCGCGGCAGCAGCCGGGCCGGATCGACGACGTTGACGACGCGGACCGCCAGATCGGGCAGGTGACGGCGGAGCAGCCAGGCGGCGGCCAGGGTCTCCTGGGTGGGCACATCGCCCGCGCAGGCCAGCACGGCGTCCGGCTCGCGGCTGCCGTCCTCCGTCCCGGCCCACTCCCAGACGCCGACGCCCCGCGCGCAGTGCGCCCGGGCCTCCTCCAGCGTCAGCCAGTCGAACGTCGGCTGCTTGCCCGCCACGATCACGTTGACGTGGTCCCGGGAGCGCAGGGCGTGGTCCGCGACCGAGAGGAGCGTGTTGGCGTCCGGTGGCAGATACACCCGGACCACCTCGGGGCTCTTGTTGAGGACGTGGTCGACGAAGCCGGGGTCCTGGTGGGAGAAGCCGTTGTGATCCTGGCGCCAGACATGCGAGCTGAGCAGGTAGTTCAGGGAGGCGACGGGACGGCGCCAGGGCAGTCGGCGGGCGGTGCGCAGCCATTTGATGTGCTGGTTGACCATCGAGTCCACGATGTGCGCGAACGCCTCGTAACTCGCGAACAGCCCGTGCCTGCCGGTCAGCAGATACCCCTCCAGCCAGCCCTGGCACAGATGCTCCGACAGCACCTCCATGACCCGGCCGTCGCGCGCCAGATGCTCATCGGTCGGGAGCATCGCGGCCTGCCACGCCTTGGCGGTCGCGCCGTAGAGCGCCTGGAGTCGGTTGGAGGCGGTCTCGTCGGGGCCGACGACGCGGAAGTCGCGGCGGGTGGCGGTCGCCGCCATCACCCCTTCGAGGAGACCGCCGAGGACCCGCGTCGGCTCATGCATGCTCCGCCCGGGCGCCTCCACGGCCACGGCGTACTCCTCCAGCGGCGGGATCGGCAGATCTCGCAGGAGAAGCCCGCCGTTGGCGTGCGGGGAGGCGCCGAGCCGGCGATCGCCCTCCGGGATGTGCGCCAGCACCTCCGGGCGCGGGCGGCCGCCTTCGTCGAACAGCTCGCCCGGGCGGTACGACCGGAGCCAGGACTCCAGCTGTCGCAGGTGGGCGGGGTTTTCGCGGACGGTGGGCAGGGGCACCTGATGGGCGCGCCAGGTGCCCTCGACCGGCACCCCGTCCACGTCGTGCGGGCCGGTCCACCCCTTGGGCGTACGGAGCACGATCATCGGCCAGCGCGGCCGCTCGGTGCCGCCGTCCGCGCGGGCCCGGCGCTGGATCGCGGCGATGCGGTCGAGGGCGCGGTCCATGGCGGCGGCCATCGCGTGGTGGACCGGGCCGGGTTCGTCGCCCGTGATGTACAGCGGCTCATGGCCGTAGCCGCGCAGCAACGCGTCCAGCTCCGCGTCGGGGATGCGGGCGAGGACGGCCGGGTTGGCGATCTTGTAGCCGTTGAGGTGCAGGATCGGCAGGACAACGCCGTCGTGCACCGGGTCGAGAAACTTGTTGGCGTGCCAGGACGCCGCGAGCGGTCCCGTCTCCACCTCGCCGTCACCGATGACGCAGGCGACGACCAGCCCGGGGTTGTCGAACGCCGCCCCGTACGCATGCGTCAGCGCGTATCCCAGCTCGCCGCCCTCGTGCAGCGAACCGGGCGTCTCCGGGGCGACGTGGCTGGGCACGCCCCCGGGGAACGAGAACTGCCGGAACAGCTCCGCCATCCCCGCCGCGTCGCGGCTCACATCCGGATAGACCTCGGAGTACGAACCGTCCAGCCAGGACTGCGCCAGCACAGCCGGGCCGCCGTGGCCCGGCCCCCAGATGCAGACGGCGTCGAGGTCCCGTGCCTTGATCACGCGGTTGAGGTGGGTGTGGACGAGGGTGAGGCCGGGCGAGGTGCCCCAGTGCCCGAGCAGCCGCGGCTTGATGTGCTCGGGCCGCAACGGCTCGGTGAGCAGCGGATTCCCCCGAAGGTAGATCTGCCCCGCCGCCAGGTAGTTGGCGGCCCGCCACTGGGCGTCCACCTGCGCCAGATCGGTGGGCGAGAGGGATGCCGGGGCGTTCGGGACGAGGTCGTGCCGGGCAGGGGCGGTGGAGGGTGGAGGGTCCGCGGCGCCGGAGGCTCTGGCATGGCCCGTACGCTCCGCGGCACCGGTGGAGTCCTCGGGAACCGCGGAGCCGGAGCCGGTGGCGTCTGCCGGGTCGGTGGGGTGGGACATCCGGGTCATCTCCTGGGTGGGACGGGGCTCGGGGCCGGGGGCTGGCGGGGTGACGGTTGTGGTGGGCAGGGCCGGGGGCCGGTGGTGGTCGCGGTGTCGGGCCAGGCTGAAGTTGGGGCTGGGGCGGGGCCGGCGGGACGACAGCGCGTTGGCCGAGGCCGGCCCGTGACGGCCGCCGGGCGGGGCCGTCACCTTGCGTCGTGGGGCCGGCAGGAGCGGCGCGGACGCCTGGTAGGTGGCGATGCGGGGCGGGTTTCCCCGTACGAGGATTCCGGTGGAACTGCAAGCGCGCCTGGCGGGAGCCGCGTCGTAGGGAGTCGGGGGTGCCTCCGACGCGTCGGAGCCAGGCGTCGCCTCGCGGGCTCAGTTCGGTCTCGGGGCGGTCGGTCTCTGTGCGGTCGGTTTCGGGGCGGTCGGTCTCGGGGCGGCGGTCTCTGTGCGGTCCGGGGCGATCCGGATCGGTTTGGGTCGGTCCAGATCGGTTCGGTTGGGTCGGATATCTCTGTCTCCGGCCGGTCGAAGCGGAGCGCAAGCACCCCCAGAGGCCGGTCAGTGCACGTCTGCGTTCCCAGGTCGGCCTTGCGCGTCCGCCGCAGAAGTCAGCACACGTCTGCCTCGGAGCGGTCCGCGGACGTCTTCTCAGACCGGCCGCTCAGACCAGTCACCACAGATAGGTCCCCCAGACCGATCAGCGCAGGGCCAGCTCGGTCCGACCGGTACAGGTCCAGCTCAGTCCAGTCCGGCCGGCCAGCCGGCCCAGGACCGCATCAATCCGGCGGCTCAGGTATCTGCGGCTCGGTATCGGGGCCGGTGTCCGGTCGGCGCTCCGGCTCGGGGGCGTCGTGCGGCTCCGGTTCGGTCGGCACCGGTCCTTGCGGCTCGGGGTCCCTGGGCACCGGACCCGGTTTGTCGGGCACGGGCCTGGATCGTCCGGAGGCTGATTCGGTCGTCATCGTCGCTCCTTCCTCCTTGGGGCTCATCGGAACCACCGTGCGGAAGCACCCTCCGACGGGTACCACGGCGCGCGTCCCGCTGCCCGGCGTGGCCACCCGGCTACCCCGCTTCACCCGCCGTGATCCTGGGCGTACGGAGCGGTCCCGCGTGCCGGTGACGGGCCTGGGGAGCACCGGGGCGCGCTTCCGGGGCGGCGCTCGGCGGCATCGGGGCAGGGCGAGGGGCACCTCAGCTCGCTCCGGGTACCCGTCTCCGCCGCAATCAGTCGGCCTGTGCCGAGCGCTCCCGCCCCGCCCTCCGGCCGTCGGTGTGTCTGCTGGGTGCCGGAGCGGCCGGCAGCCCTATCGGGTTGGGGAACGGCAGCAGCTTGGCGGCGAGGACGCGGTGGGCGGCGGGCTTCAGGTCCCGTAGGAGCTGTTCGGTCTGTGCGGTGGTGAGAGGTCTGAGCAGCCGGGCCGCGAGGGCGTCGGTGTGGTTCTCCATGTCTGCCCGTTCCATCGCGCCGCGGGCGGTCGCCGTGCCCTGGCCGTCGACCAGGCCACGTGCGCGCAGGCGTCCCGCCGCAGCGGCCCACTCCTCTTCGGTCCAGCCTCGGTCCTGTCGCATGGTCTCCGCGGGGACGAGGCCGCAGGCGACGGCCAGGACCAGGGGCTCGCAGCCGTCGAGTCCGCGCTCGGCGAGGACGGCGAGGTGGGCGTCGCCACGGAATTCGCGGAGAGCGGTGGCCAGCTGCCACAGGTCTTCGACCGGGTCGGCGCGGTCGCAGAGCGCCTGGTTCGCGGCGAACAGGGGCCGTGCGGCTCCCGGTGCGTCGTCGACCATGGCTCTGAGGGCGGGGGCGACCTTTGCGACGGATGCCTCCATCGTCGGATCGGCGGCCCGCAGGGCGTCGGCGGCACAGCGGGCGCGGGCGTCGAGGACCCGCTCCGGGCGGACCACGTGCCAGGCTGCCGGGAGGGCGCGGGCCGTCATGGCAGGGGAGAACAGGCCCAGCACCTCGGTGGCCAGCGGGGCGGACACGGCACCCAGCGGTGCGGTGCGGGCGGCGAAGTAGCCCATCCAGAAGCCCTTGAGGCCGAGGGCCTTGCCGAGGCCGCGGCAGGTTTCGTCGAAGTAGGTGACGGCATGCAGCGGTTCGGTCAGATGCCAGAGCGCACGGGCGGCGGCGCATGCCTCCGCTCCCGCTTCCGGCCGGGGCCGTCGCTGCGCCCCGGCCGATGCGCAGTCGTTCCGTTCGCTTCTTCTTTCCTGTCCCTCGCTCCGGTCGTGGTGTCGACCGCGGCCCTGCACCTGCCCCTGCACTTCTCCCCCGCCCTTCTTTCCTGCTGCGATGTGCTGCGAGTTGACGCGCGTTGCGGCGTCGATGAGGCGAACGCTACCGCCGCGTAAGGCGAATGGGCACGGGGTTCGAGCAAGGTCAGGGGTTGATCGGGGACATCCCTGAGCGATCACGGATGATCACACTGCGTTATTTCAGGGGGAATTCGGGCGTCCGGCGGGAACTCACCGTGACAGTCGGCGGCGGAACGTCACCGGGCCCCGCAGCGCACCTGGGCACACCGTCACGGCGTCGGCGCGAGGGCCTTCTCCCGTACGTAGGCGCAGGAGCGGCGCAGCAGCCGGGAGACGTGCATCTGGGAGACGCCGACCCGATCGGCGATCTCGCTCTGCGTCAGGCCGAGGTAGAACCGCAGGTAGAGGATGTGGCGTTCCCGTTCGGGAAGGGTGCGCAGGCCGATGGCGGCGGCCTCCCGGTCGTCGACCAGTCCGAGGGCCGGGTCTTCCTGGCCGAGGAGGTCACCGAGGGTCTGCTGGGTGTCCTCGCCGCCGAGGGGGCGTTCGAGCGAGAGCGCGGTGAAGGTCTTCTGGGCGTCGAGGCCGATGAGGACGTCTTCGTAGGGCATGCCGGTGTGTGCGGCGACGTCCTGAGGGGTGATGGTGGCGTGGCCGGGGCGGACGGAGAGTTCCAGGCGTGCCCGGTGGACCTGGGCACGCAGTTCCTGGGCGCGCCGTGGGACGTGGACGGCCCAGAGTTCGTCGCGGAAGTGGCGCTTGATCTCGCCGATGATGGTGGGGACGGCGAAGGCGCCGAAGGCGGTGCCGACGCCGGGGTCGAAACGGTCGATGGCTTTGAGCAAGCCGAGTGCGGCGACCTGGCGGAGGTCCTCGTCGCTTTCGCCACGGCCGCTGTAGCGCCGGGCGAGGCGGTGGGCCATCGGGAGCCATGCGCAGACGATCTCCTCGCGCAGCCGGGTGCGGGCGGGACCGTCCGGGAGGGCGGCGAGTCGGTGCAGGGCGGCGCGGGTGTCCGGGTCGAGTTGCGGCTTCCGGCGTCCGGTGGGCGCCTGGTGGGTGACGCGTCCGGTGTGGATTGCCATTCCCCTCACGCCTTCCGTTCCGTTCGGTGGGTCCGCGCCGCGGTCCGCGGGTGCGGGGTCCGCGGCGGGTGTTCCGGTCGGTGGCTGGTGTCCGCGGGGCCGTGGTGCGGCCGTGGGCTCCCGTTGCCCGGGCCGTGCGTTCGGGGCGTTTCGCCCGTTCCGCTGGGGCGCGGGACGTCTCCGCCCGTAGGCACGGCGCTTCTTCACTCGTCCGTGTGATGTCCCTTCCACTGTGCAGCAGGCGGGAGCGGGACGCGCGACAGCGTTCCGGGTGCGGGTGGCGGGAGGCTGCGGTGGCGGGACGCCGCCACGGGGCCGGGCGGTGACCGCGGGTGATTCTTCAAGGTGCCGATGGGGGCGGGCGCTGTTTCGCTGGGGGTGGAGGTTGCCGACCCGTGTTTCCGCGCGGACGGACCGTTCGAGGAGTGATCATGAGCGCAGACGAGGTGCGTGGCCGGATCCAGCAGATGCGGGAGAAGGCACAGCAGTTGGAGGACAAGGCGCAGCACACCCGCGACCCCGCCGAACGCGACCGGCTCAAGGAGAAGGCCCGGAAGCTGCAGAGCCGCAGCGAACAGGAGAGCGGTATGCGGAGCGGGGACATCCACCCGTCCCTGTGAGGCTGCCGCGGCGCGGGCCGCCCCTGCGATCCCCCCTGAGGGAGCCCCGCGTTCATCCCGGATCGGACCGTGCGGCCGTGCCCGCCCTGCGGAGGGGCGGGCACGGCCGTCCGCCGGGACAAGTCGTCGGTCGGGACGAGTCGTCTGCTACGAGTCGTCCGCCGGGCGGGCACACGGGTCGGGGCAGGGGCGCGGAAGGCGAGAATCAGTCGTTCTCAGGGGCGTCCGTGACCGTGAAGAGGGCGCCGTGGGGGTCGCAGATCATGGAGCGTCCGCCGGGGCGGCCGGTCTGGGGTGCCGGGGACATGACCGTCCCACCGGCGGCGACGGCTGCGGAGATGACGGACGGCAGGTCGCGTACCTGGAAGTGGACGTGCCACCGGGGGCGCAGATGCGGATCGGGGGCCTCCTCCACGCCGCCGCCCCGGAGCGTGGCGACGATGTGCTGATCCTGGCGGACGATGACCTGGTCGTCCTCGTAGGTGACGTCGCAGCCGCCGGGGCGCTGGGTGGCCCAGTCGAATATCTGGGCGTAGAAGATGGCGGCGGCGAAGGCGTCGCGGGTGCGGAGTTCCAGACAGGCGGGGCCGCCCTCGCGGCCGACCGCCCAGCGCACGGTCTGGCCCTCCCAGAAGCCGAAGACGGCGCCGTCGGGATCGGAGGCGAGCGCGGCCCGCCCGGTGCCGAATTCGAGGGGGCCGACGGCGACGGTGGCGCCGCGTTCGCGGACGCGGGCGGCGACGTCGTCGGCGCTGTCGACGGCGAAGTACGGGGTCCAGGCCGTGGTGCCGCGCAGGCGCTGGGTGAGCTGGGCGATTCCGGCGACGGGGCGGCCGTCGTCCAGGGCCACGCAGAACTCGTCGCCGAGGCTGCCCTGCCGGAACTTCCAGCCGAGGACCTCGGTGTAGAAGTCCTGGGTGGAGCGCAGATCGCGGGTCATCAGGTTGACCCAGCAGGGCGCGCCGTGGGCGGGAACCGCGCGCGTTGCGGCGGCGGATGCGCGGTGCTCAGCGGCCGACATGGTGGACATCTCCCTTTTGCGGACCACGCGGTGAGCACTCCGCCGGATCGGCGTGGTGCATTCGGAAACGGTGCGGCGTGCGGTGGGCGACCGTGGCCCGGATACGTGGCCGGGCGGCCTGTTCATTCCAGGGCGGGACCGCCCCTCTCCGACGGTACGCCTGCGCCGGGTGCCCGGCGCGCTCGCGCGGGCCGGGCGGGGCATCCGCCCCGTGAGCACCGGGGAGTCCGCCGCCGGGATGCGATCTCACCGCATCCGGAGTGCGATGGAGAGGGCCGGGGCGCGTACGGGTGACGGGGGCGCACGGGCCCGGCGCGGGCGCCCGGTCCGGCCTGGGCCGCGGCGCGGTTCGGCCGCCCTTTCCGTGATGCCGGCAGGCACCGCTTCCCGATTTTTCGGGGCCGCGCAAGGAAATACGCATCGCGTGTCCGGCCAAGGCGGGAATCCCGGGAAATGCATGTTCGAGAGAAATGTGCCTACGGGAGGAAGGTTTCCCGTCCGGGAGGACGGCGGGGCCACGGAAAGGGGAATCGGGGCAGGAAAAGTTCTCCCACGACGATTCGGGAAGATCTGACGTTCAGCAGCGTTTCCGGCGACATCGCGACGAGAGGGCGGACGACATGCAGATCGCGTTTCTGGTGGCCTCCGAGGGCGTGGAGCAGGTCGAGTTGACGGAGCCGTGGCAGGCGGTGGTGGATGCCGGCGCGGTGCCGCATCTGGTGTCGCCGTCGGGTGGGTCGGTACAGGCTTTCCATCATCTGGACAAGGCCGACTCGTTCACCGTGAATCGCACCTTGGACGAGGCGCGGGTGGAGGATTACGGCGCACTGGTGTTGCCGGGCGGGGTGGCGAATCCGGATGCGCTGCGGCTGGACGAACGGGCGGTCGCGTTCACCCGCGGATTCTTCGACGCCGGAAAGCCGGTGGCGGCGATCTGCCATGCGCCGTGGATGCTGATCGAAGCGGATGTGGTGCGCGGGCGCACCCTCACGTCCTGGCCGAGTCTGGCGACGGATATCCGTAACGCGGGCGGTTCCTGGGTCGATGAGCGGGTGAAGATCTGTACCAGCGGAAAGAATACTTTGGTCACCAGCCGTAAACCGGACGATCTGAAGGCGTTCTGCGCGACACTGGTCAATGAATTGGACGACGGCGGGCGGTGAGTTTCCCGGAAGGAAGCGCATGACGCGTTTTCTGCCCGCACGCCTTCCGCCTGCCGCCGAGGAAGGCGTGCGGGCGGTCGGAAAGGATTTCCGTTCAGGGGGCGGTTCCGGAGGGGTTCCGTTCCCCGTCGCCCGCCCCTTGTGCGGCGTCACCTGGAGGAAGGCATGGTCATGGAGCACGGTGCGGACAAGATCGGGCCCGCTCGGGACGAGATGATGAAAAAGGAGCTGCGGGCGGAGATGACGGCCGACCGGTCGTTGCGCGCCGCGGAGGACCGCGAACTCCAGCCCGCGGGTGAGGATCAGCCGGAGGTGGCACAGGCGCCCGACAGCGTATTCCGCGGGGGGACGCCGCGGGGTATGAGCGAGGAGGACGTCGGTATCCGGTCGGAAATCGCTCGGCATCTCGGGCGGAGCATTTATCCGGCGGACAAGCCGTCGGTGCTCGACAAGCTGCGCCGGGACAACGCTCCGGACCGTTTGGTGTCCCTCGCCGAAAAGCTGCCGTCCGAGGGCACGTATCCGAATGTGCAGAGCATCGCGGAATCCCTCGGCCTCGGCACGGAAAGGCATCGGGGCTGAGCGTGGCCGGCTCGGATGAGGCGCCGGGCGCGTGGGAAGGGCGGGGCATGCGGTATTTCGACCGGCGGCATGCCGGGGAGGCATTGGCGACGCGCTGTCTGGCACTGGTGCGCACCGGCGCCCTCACCGACCCTTTGGTGGTGGCGTTGCCGCGGGGCGGTGTTCCGGTGGCGGCGGTGGTGGCGCGGGCGCTGGGGGCGCCGCTGGAGGTGCTGGTGGCGCGGAAGATCGGGATGCCGGGACGGCCCGAGGTCGGGGTGGGGGCGCTGGTCGGCGAGGATCCTCCGGTGTTCGACGAGGACGCGCTGGCGGCGCTCGGGCTGACCGCCGAGCGGTTGGCCGAGGACGTGGCGCGGGAGCGCGCCGAGCTGCGCCGCAGGCAGGAGGTGTACCGGGCGGGCCGTCCGCCGCTCGGGGCGGACGAGGTGGCGGGCCGGTCGGTGCTGCTGGTCGACGACGGGCTGGCCACGGGGGTGACGGCGCGCGCCGCGCTGCGGTATCTGCGGCGGCTGGAGCCGGCGCGTCTGGTGCTGGCGGTGCCGGTCGGTGACGCCGCTGCGGCTGCGGCGCTGCGCGAGGAGGCGGACGATGTGGAGTGTGTCCACCAGCCGCGGAATTTCCGCGGTGTGGGCGAGTGGTATCTCGATTTCGAACAGGTGCAGGATGCGGAAGTCCTCAGTATTCTGCGGGGATCCGGCACCGGAGTATGAGAAAGCAGGGTGAGAAACCCTCGCATCCGGAGAAGGAGAGCGGACATGCCCGACAATGCGATGGGGGACGAGGTCTATCAGCCGTCCGCTTCCGATCCGCAGGACAATCCCGATGACCTGGATATGGAGGACGCTCTCGGCGAGCCGGATCTCGACCAGATCCTGGACGAGGGATATTCACCGCCCGAGCGTCCGCTCGCGGTCAATCGCGGCACCACGGCGCGGGAGCAGTTCGAGGGCGAATCCCTGGAGCAACGGCTTTCGGAAGAGGTCCCCGAGGTGTGGGCCCCGGACGGGGACGGCATCGGTGACCAGGTGGACGGCGACGGGGAGCCGGTGGACGACCAGGTCGGCGGGGAGCGCGCCGGGCGGCTGATGACCGCCGAGGAGGGGTTTCCGCGGCACCGTAACGACGTCGTCGCACACGATGTCGGGATCGACGGCGGGGCGGCGTCCGCCGAGGAGGCCGCGGTGCACCTGTGCCCGGAGAGCGGCGAGGAGGCCCCGGCGGGGTGAGGGGCGGACCGCCGCGCCCCGGGCGTTGACGGCGCCCGCCGGCCCCGGAAGCGCCTTCAGATCGACGGGCCGGCGGCAGCTCAGGAGGTGCGCGGCGGGTCGTCCCGGGCGTCCGCGGCCACCTGCCCGAGGGTGCGGCCGCTGCGTACGGAGCGGGCGCGCAGCGGATCGGGGGCGCCGTGGGCGGCCGCGCGGTCGTCGTTCTCCTTGACCAGCAGCCAGGATTCGCGGTCGCCCGCCTCCTCACCGGTGCGGAATCGGATGAGGGCGTAGCCGCCGTGCAATTTGGCGCCGTCGAGCCAGAAGGAGGCGTGGCCCCCCTCCAGCGCCTCGGCGAAACTTCCTGCGCCCTCGCGGCGCTTGCCCGGAAGGGGCCGGTAGGTGCCCTGGTCCCAGACGATGACGGTGCCCGCTCCGTACTCACCGCGGGCGATGACGCCCTCGAACTCCCGGTAGTCCAGCGGATGGTCCTCGGTGGGGACCGCGAGACGCTTGTCGCGCGGGTCGGCGGACGGTCCCTTGGGCACGGACCACGATTTCAGCACGCCGTCGACCTCCAGCCGGAAGTCGAAGTGCATCCGGCGGGCGTCATGGATCTGCACGACGAAGCAGGGCGCCTCCCCCGGGACGCCCGGTTCGCCGCGTGGCTCCCCGGTGCGGTCGAAGTGCCGTTTGCCCCGGTAGTCGGCGAGCCGGTAGTCCTCCCCCGGGCCGGCGCCACCCGCCACGGAGGGGGCGGACGAAGCGTCCCGGCCGCCCCCGTCGTGCGTCGCGTCATCGCCGTTCATGTCCGTCCCTCCGCCGCTGTGCCACACCGGCGCGTTCACGGGGCTCCACGCCCCGCACGCCCATGTTTGCGCCCCTCGGAGGGTGCGGCCACCGCAGCGCGTACGGGTCCGCGCAGCGGCTGGACGATCGTGGGTGCCGAAGACCGCGGCGGACGGCGGGCGGCGCCGGAAGCCTCCCCAATACGCTGGTCGCCGGCGTGACGCCGTCGGCGGGCGATCCAAAATCACGTGCGGCCTTCGCCTGCCCGTGCTGGGATTCCGCTGTGCATGCTCATTTCCCCGAGGACGCCGACCTGACCGACCGGATGGAACGGAATCTGGCGGAACACGCCTGCCATCTGCATCGCCACATGACCGGTGCAGCCGTCACAGAGACCGGTGACCTCCTGGTCGCCGACAGCGGCCTGGCCGACGACACGTTCAACATCGTTGCCGCAGCCCGCTTCACCGCCGCCACCGCGTCGGCACGGATCACCGAGACGGCTCGGACGCCGGCGCGCACCGGCCGCCCCTTCTCCTGGTGGGTGGGACCCGCCTCGACACCACCGGACCTCACCGCCCGCCTGACGGCCGCCGGCCTTCCCGCGTCCGAACACGAGACGGCCATGTGGGCCGAGCTGGACGACACCCTGCCGCCGCCCGCCGCCCCGGGACTGGACATCCGAACGGTGGCCACACCCGGACAGCTCGCCGACTACGCCGCGGTTCTCGCGGCGAACTGGGACCCGCCCGCCGACACCGTCCGCCGCTTCTTCGCCCGGGCCGCCCCGCAGGCGCTGGCCGCGCACTGCCCGGCCCGGTACCTGGTGGGCTATGTGGCGGGCCGGCCGGTCTGCTCGGCCGAAGTGTTCTCCCACTCGGGACTTGCCGGGATCTACAACATCTGCACCCTGGCCGCCCACCGCCGGCAGGGCTACGGAGGCGCCATCACGCTCGCCGCACTCCGCACGGCCCGCGACCGGCACCACCGCATCGCGGTCCTCCAGGCATCCACCGACGGCGAGCCCGTCTACCGCCGCCTGGGCTTCCGCAGCTGTGGCCGGTTCACCGAACACACCCTGGCCCCCTGAACCGCCTGAATTCCGCCGCCCCGCCGCCCGCTTTTCCCGACGGCGCCGGTCACAGCCCGTCGTTCCCCCACCGGCAGACCGGCCACCGGCCCGGACGCCGATCCGGGCTTCGCGCACACCGCCGCCGGCCTGCGCCGCCCCACGGCCCCGGGCCGTCCGGCAGGCAAGCCCGCACCCGCCGGCCGGGTCCGCCCCGGTATCCGGCGGGTACGCGGACCTCCGGTCGTCAGACCGCCCGGTGGTACTGGACCGGTGCGGCCACCTCGCCGCCGAGTTCGCGCGCCGCGTGCCGCGCGAAGTACGGGTCGCGCAGCAGCTCGCGGCCGATCAGCACGGCGTCCGCCTGCTGGTTCTCGATGATCTTCGTCGCCTGGTCCGCGCCGGTGATCTCCCCGACGGCGCCCACGGGAAGCCCGGCCTCGGCCCGGACCCGCTCGGCGAACGGCACCTGGTACCCGGGGCCGGTGGGGATACGCGCCCTGGGGGCGTTGCCGCCGGTGGACACGTCCAGCAGGTCGACGCCGTGCGCCTTCAGGTCGGCGGCGAAGCGCACGGTGTCGTCGGCGGTCCAGCCCTCGCGGGCGTCCTGCGGGTTCTCGGTCAGCCAGTCGGTCGCGGAGATGCGGAAGAAGAGGGGCAGTTCCTCGGGCCAGACCGCCCGTACCGCGTCGACGACCTCGCGCGCGAAACGCGTGCGGTTCTCGAAGGAGCCGCCGTATTCGTCGGTGCGGTGGTTGGTGTGCGGGGAGAGGAACTCGCCGATCAGATAGCCGTGGGCGCCGTGGATCTCCACGACCTCGAAGCCGGCGTCCCGGGCCCGCCGGGCGGCCGCGGCGAAGTCCCGGACCACCTGCTGGATCCCCTCGGCCGTCAGCTCGTCCGGCACCGGGTGGCCCTCGTCGAACGGCAGCGGGCTGGGCGCGACCGGCTGCCAGCCGTCGGCGTCCGGTCCGACGGGCGCGCCGCCGCGCCACGGTGCGTCCGTCGACGCCTTGCGGCCGGCGTGCCCGAGCTGCACACCGGGCACCGTGCCCTGCTCCTTGAGGAAGGAGGTGATCCGCCGGAACGCCGCCGTCTGCCGGTCGTTCCACAGGCCCAGGTCCCCGGCGCTGATCCGGCCCTCCGGGGAGACGGCGGTGGCCTCGACCACGATCAGTCCGGTGCCACCGGTGGCGCGGGCGCCGTAGTGCGCGAGGTGCCAGTCCCCCGGAACACCGGCCTCCGGGCCCGAGCCCTCGGCGCTGTACTGGCACATCGGGGACATCCAGATCCGGTTGGGGATGGTCAACGACCGAAGCCGGAAGGGCTCGAAGAGGGCACTCACAGAGGACTCCGTTCACGCGGGCAGCCGTCTCGGCCGCACTCAGTACGACGACAGCCACCGTAATACGGAGATCATCGAATTACGACAGCTCTCGTACAAACTCCGGGGCACCCGCCGCCCGACGCCCCGTCCCGCCCGCCGACCGATGTCCGGCGCCGCGCCCTCACCCCTGTCACCGCAGCCGTCCGGCCAGGTCACGGCGGTCGTACGACGGCGGGTGGAGGCCGTGCCCCGGGCCGGCGTCCCCACGTGATCACCGTCACCCGCATGCCGTAATCTGACGCTCGATCGCGGGCAGGTAGGCCCGCCGAGAACGTCGGGGTACGCCATGCGCCCATCCATCCGTGTCGCCACGCTCCTCGCGGGAGCCCTCCTCACCGCCGGCCTGACGACGGCCTGTTCGTCCTCGGGTGACGACTCCAAGGCGCCCGCCGCGGCGGGGAGTTCGCCCCAGGCACCGAGCGGCGACGCCGCCGGGAAGTCCGGGAAGACCCCGATCACCATCGGCGACTTCGGGACGTATCGGACCGCCGGCGGCGCCTCGGGCGCGCGGACGACGATGTCGGTCACCTTCAAGGACCTCCGGGCGGTCCAGGCTTCGGAGATCAAGGCCACCAAGCCGCCGCAGCACCAGTACGTCGTCCTCACCTTCACCGTGAAGAACACCGGTGACAAGGAGGGCGCCTTCCACCCGCAGCAGCTGAAGTGGACCGACGGCGAGAGCCCCGAGCGGGCCGTCGCCACCACCGAGAAGTCCGGGTCCGGGCAGAACCTCGACACGACGTTCCGCCCGGGGCAGAGCGCCACCGGCGATGTCGTCCTGGACATCCCCGGCGCGGGCGGCACCCTCCGCTACTACGACGGCTCCGGCCCCGTCTCCCTCTCCTTCGAGCTGCCGGCGGACTGACCCCGGACCGGCCAGGGCCCGCACGGCCCGGCCGGCGGCGCGCCGTACCGGATCCCGGTGCGGCGCGCCGCCGCGCGCGCGGGGGGGGCCCGGCCCGTTGGGCCCGACGGGCCGTGTGACCTGGGGCGTTGGCGTGCCGGAACGCCGTTGTCAGTGGTCGGGTGCAGACTGGCGGCATCTGAGACAACGGCGTCGCGGAGGTGTTCCGGTCATGACCGATGTGCTGCTCGCAGTGGGCACACGCAAAGGGCTTTTCGTCGGCCGCAGGCGGCACGGCGCGTGGGAGCTGAGCGGCCCCCACTTCCCCGCACAGGCGGTGTATTCCATCGGGATCGACACCCGCGGGGAGACCCCGCGGCTGCTGGCCGGCGCCGACAGCGCGCACTGGGGCCCGTCCGTCTTCCACTCCGACGACCTCGGGAAGACCTGGCGCGAGCCGGCCAGACCCGCGGTCAAGTACCCGGAGTACACCGGCACTTCCCTGGAGCGGGTGTGGCAGCTGCATCCGGCCGGGCCCGCCGCGCCCGATGTGGTCTACGCCGGTACGGAGCCGGGCGGGCTGTTCCGCTCCGAGGACCGCGGCGAGACGTTCGAGATGGTCAGAGCGTTGTGGGAGCATCCGAGCCGGGAGCGGTGGATGCCCGGTGGCGGCGGTCTCGCGGTGCACACCGTGATCACCGATCCGCGCGACGCGGAGGCGGTGACGGTCGCGGTCTCGGCCGCCGGGGTGTTCCGCAGCACCGACGGCGGCGCCCACTGGGAGCCGTCGAACACCGGCGTCAAGGTGTCGTTCCTGCCCGAGGAGTACCCCGAGTTCGGCCAGTGCGTCCACAAGATCGCGCAGGACGCCGTGGACCGCGACCGGCTCTACCTGCAGAACCACTGGGGCGTCTACCGCAGCGACGACGCGGGCGCCCGGTGGACGGACATCGGCGCGGGGCTCCCCACCGACTTCGGCTTCGCGGTCGCCGCCCACCCGCACCGCGCCGACACCGCCTATCTGTTCCCCATCACCGCCGACGTGGACCGCGTCCCGGCCGACCACCGGTGCCGGGTCTTCCGCACCTCCGACGCCGGTGCGTCCTGGGAGCCGCTCTCCCACGGCCTGCCGGCGGAGGACCACTACGGCACGGTGCTCCGCGACGCCCTCTGCGTGGACGACACCGACCCCGCCGGCGTCTACTTCGGCAACCGCAACGGCGAGGTCTACGCCAGCGCCGACGACGGCGAGAGCTGGCAGCAGCTCGCCTCCCATCTGCCGGACGTGCTGTGCGTACGGGCCTCCGCGGTGGCCTGAGCGCGCGGGCGCCCCGGCGCCGGGGGCGCCCGGTGCCGGAGCCCCTTGCGGCAGGGCCCCGCGCGGGGTCACGGTGCCGGGCGCTCCTGCGCCGGTCCGCCGGCGGGTGCCGCGCCCGGCTCCTCGCCGGTCACCACCGGCAGCGCCGAGGGCAGCCCCCATTCGCTCCAGGAACCGTCGTACACGGCCAGGTCGCGGTGGCCCGCCAGGTACGCGCCCAGCGCCAGCACACAGGCGGTGACGCCCGATCCGCAGCTGAAGTACAGCCGCTGTCCGTGGTCCGCCGCTGCGCGGAACACCTCCGTCAGCTCGTTCACCGGCCGCATCAGGCCGTCGCGCCGGAGGTCGCCGAAGGGGAGGTTCACGGCGCCCGGCATATGGCCGCCGCGCAGACCCGGGCGGGGCTCGGGAGCGGTCCCCGCGTACCGTCCGCGGGTGCGGGCGTCGAACACCACCGCCGCCGGGTCGGACAGCGCCGCCAGCACCTCGGCGCTGCCGGCGAACAGGCCCGCCCGGGGCCGCGCGGTGAAGGAGCCGCGGGGGCCGTCGTAGGCGGCGGGCCGCGGCTCCACCGGCAGCCCCGCGTCGCGCCAGGCGGGCAGTCCGCCGTCCAGGACGGCGGCGCGGTCGAAGCCCATGGCGCGCAGCATCCACCAGGCACGGGCGGCGGAGTGGAGCCCGGCGGCGTCGTAGACGACCACGGTGTCCTCGTCGTCGAGGCCGAGAGCGCGGACGGCGGCGGTGAACGCGTCCGCGCCGGGCAGGGTGTGGGGCACCGGGACGGAGTGGTCGGACAGCTCGCCGTCGAGGTCGAACGGCCGGGCCCCGGGAAGGCGTTCGGCCGCGCCCCGGTGGGCGCCGACGGAGGCGTCCAGCAGCACCAGCCGCTCCGCGCCGAGCCGCGGCGCGAGCCAGCCGGTGTCCACCAGCGGGGAGGGCGGGCACAGCTCCGCCGGACCGGACGGCCGCTCCGGCGGATGTCCGAGGGCCGGGTCCGGAACGGAACGCGTGCTCATGCGGTGCCTCCCTGCGCCGGCAGGCCGCCTTGGGGCCTGCGTACGGGCGTCAGTCTGCCGCCCGCACCGCACGCCCGGCCGCGGAGGGGTGCATGCGCCGCGCGGGCGCTCAGCTCACGGGAGCCGCCAGTCCACCGGCTCGGCGCCCTGGCGGATGAGGAGGTCGTTGGTGCGGCTGAAGGGCCGCGAGCCGAAGAAGCCGCGGTCGGCGGACATCGGCGAGGGGTGGGCCGACTCGATCGCCGGATAGGCGTCGAGGAAGGGGCGGAGGTTGCGGGCGTCGCGGCCCCACAACACCGGCACCAGCGGCTTGCCGCGTGCGGCGAGGGCACGGATGGCCTGCTCGGTGACCTCCTCCCAGCCCTTGCCGCGGTGCGCGCCGGGCTTGCGGGGCGCGGTGGTCAGCGCCCTGTTGAGCAGCAGGACGCCCTGGCGGGTCCACGGGGTCAGATCGCCGTTGGAGGGGCGGGGCAGGCCGAGGTCGGAGTGGAGTTCACGGAAGATGTTCTCCAGGCTCCCCGGCAGCCGCTGCACCTCCGGCGCGACCGCGAAGCTCAGCCCGATGGCCATGCCCGGCGTCGGATAGGGGTCCTGACCGACGATCAGCACCCGTACGTCGTCGAAGGGCTGCTGAAAGGCGCGCAGGACGTTGGCGCCCGCGGGCAGATAGGTCCGGCCGGCGGCGATCTCCTGACGGAGGAAGTCGCCCATCGCGGCGATCCGTCCGGCGACGGGGCGCAGCGCCTCCGCCCAGCCGGGTTCCACAAGTTCGTTCAAGGGTCGTGCTGCCACAAAACCTCACCCTACCGGCCCAACGCCCTTGCCCCGTTCCGTGCGGAGCGGGCTCGGCCGCCGCAGGCGGGGCGCCCGGGCGCGATCGGTCGCCGGAGGCACCCGTCCGCGGGGCCGGACCGGTCCGCCGCGCCGCCGGTCCGGCGGTGTCCGCACCGGTCCGGACGGACGGTGCACCGGGTCCGCGGTCGGGGCCCGCCGGTGCGGCGGCGGCCGGTACTGTGCCGCCATGACACATGCGAACATCCCTGCGGGCTGGTATGCGGACCCGCAGGGGACTCCCCACCAACTGCGCTGGTGGGATGGCGCCCGCTGGACCGAGCACACGCACGCCGCAGCCCCGCAGCAGCCGCAGGGCCAGGCTCCGGCCCAGCAGGCCCCCCAGCAGCACCGGCAGCAGGCACCTCAGCAGCAGGTTCCGCACCAGGCGCCCCCGCAGCAGCCGCAGGCGGCTCCGGGCGGGGCCGGTGCGCCCCAGCCGATGGCCGCCGGGCCCGGAGCGCCGTACGGGGCGCAGCAGGCCCCCTACGGGCAGCCCGGATTTCCCCCTGCCGGGGGAACGCCCGGCAACCCCGACGCCGCGCGTCAGGTCCAGCAGCAGGCGGGCATCGCCCCGACGGGTCCCGGTGGCGGCACGCTGTTCACCGAGCCGGTGCTGGTGGTCAACCAGAAGGCGAAGCTGATCGAGGTCACCAACGAGTACGGCGTCTTCGACCAGAACGGCAACACCCTCGGCACGGTCGTCCAGGTCGGGCAGAGCACCGCGAAGAAGGTGCTGCGGGTGGTGTCCAGCCTGGACCAGTACATGACGCACAAGCTGGAGATCCGCGACGCGTACGGGCAGCCGCAGCTGGTGCTGACGCGGCCGGCGAAGTTCATCAAGTCGAAGGTGCTGGTGGCGCGTCCGGACGGGCAGCCGGTCGGCGAGATCGTCCAGCAGAACGCCATCGGCAAGATCAACTTCGGGATGATGGTCAACGGCCGGCAGATCGGCGCCATCAAGGCCGAGAACTGGCGGGCCTGGAACTTCGCCATCGTCGACCACACCGACACCGAGGTCGCCCGGATCACCAAGACGTGGGAGGGCCTGGCGAAGACGATGTTCACCACGGCCGACAACTACGTGCTGCAGATCCACCGGCAGCTGCCCGATCCCCTGCTGAGCCTCGTCGTCGCCACGGCGCTGACCGTCGACACCGCGCTCAAGCAGGACTCCCGCGGCCTTGGCTGAGCCCTCGCACCCGGCGGGTCCGGCCGTCCTGGGCGTCGACTCGGGCGGCTCGGGGCTGCGCCTCGCCGTCGCACCGGCCGCCGCACCGCACGCCCGGCCGGAGACCACGTATGCGTCGGACACCCCGGTGCGCACCGGGGAGCGCGGTATCGACGCGCACCATCTGCTGGCGCAACTGCTACCCGCCGCCGAGACGTTGCGGCAGGCGGCGGGGGCGTCGGGCTTCGCGGCGGTCTGTGTCGGCGCCGCCGGGATGGCGACGCTCGGGCAGGAGCTGCGGAGCGTGCTGCCGCAGGCGCTGGCCGAGGCGTTCGGGGTGCGGCGTCTGGCGCTGGCCGCGGACGCGGTGACCGGGTACGCGGGCGCGCTGGGGCAGCGGCCGGGCGTCGTCGTCGCGGCCGGTACGGGCCTGGTCGCGCTGGGCGCGGACCCCGCGTCCGGGGACGGCTGGCGGCGGGCGGACGGCTGGGGTCATCTGCTCGGCGACTGCGGGAGCGGGGCGTGGATCGGCCGGGCCGGGCTGGAGGCCGCGCTGCGGGCGCACGACGGGCGGCCGGGCGGCTCCCCGGCGCTGCTGCGCGCCGCCGAGGAGCGGTTCGGGCCGGCCGGCGGCCTGCCGGGGCAGCTGTACCCGCGGGCGGACCGGCCCGCGGTGCTGGCGTCGTTCGCGCCGTGCGTGGCGCGCGAGGCGGCCGGCGACCCGGTCGCGGCGGGCATCGTGCGCGAGGCCGCGGAGCACATCGCGGACACGGCGGCGGCCGCCTGCCCGCCCGGGACGGGCCGGACCGTCGCGCTGACCGGCGGGCTGTTCCGGCTGGGCGAGGTGCTGCGGGCGCCGGTGCGGGCCCGGCTGGCGGCCCGGCTGCCGGGCGCGGTGTGCGCGGAGCCGGAGGGCGGCCCGCTCGACGGGGCGCTGCGCCTCGCCGCCGCGCTGGCCGCCGATGCGGTGCGGCTGCCGGTGGACGGCACGCTGCTGCGGATCGTCCGGCACGGGGGATGAGCGGCGCGCCCCGGCGGCGGTCGCGGAGGGAAGGATTCCGCTCCGGACGCGCACACCCCCCGGACAACCACCGTGACGCGCGGGATAAATCGGGACGGATACCTCCCGACCGAACCCTCCCCCGGCAGCGTGTCGGTACGAGGCGTTAGCATGCGGCGCCATGAGTTCCCCCACTGGGCCCGCACCTGGCTCGCCCCGCTTTGACGACGATTCTCCGAGCTCGGCGCCCGGCCTGCCCGTACGAATGCCGCGTCCCCGGCAGTCCGGCCGACACCGCAAGCCGGATCCGGTCGCCGCACCCGAGGGCGCACCCGCCCTGGTGCTGGCCGTGCCCGGCACCCCCACTCCCGCCGCCCGTTCCCTGGCGGAGGAGGTCTGCAGCATCGCCCGTTCCGAGCTGCCCGGCCTCGACGCCCGGATCGGTTACGTGGACGGCGACGGCGCGGACTTCCCGGCGCTGGACGCGGTGCTGGCGCAGGCCGGCGCCGAGCACAAGGCACGTGCCGCGCAGGGCGACGGCGCCGCCGGTCCCGCCGCGGTGGTCGTGCCGCTGCTGGCCGGTCCCGACAGCTCGCTGCTGCGGCGGATACGCCAGGCGATGATGAACAGCGGTTCCGGCGCCGAGCTGACGGACGTCCTGGGCCCGCACCCGCTGCTCGCCGAGGCGCTGCACGTACGGCTGTCCGAGGCGGGCCTGGCCCGCGCCGACCGTGCCCGGCTGTTCACCGTCGCCACGGCGGCGGACGGCATCATCCTGGCCACGGTGGGCGGCGAGGAGGCCGTGCAGGCCGCGGGGATCACCGGCATGCTGCTGTCGGCCCGGCTGGCGGTGCCGGTGCTGGCCGCCGCGCTGGACGAGGACGGGGCGATCTCGCGCACCGCGGAGCAGCTGCGGACGTCCGGTTCGCAGCAGCTGGCGCTCGCGCCGTACCTGATCGGCCCGGAGATCTCCGACGGGCTGCTGGGGGCGGCCGCGGCCGAGGCGGGTTGCGCGTCGGCGGAGGCGCTGGGCGCCTACGGCGCGGTCGGCCGTCTGGTGCTGTCGAACTACGCCGCGAAGGTGGGCATCACGCTGCGGCCCGCCGCCGGGGGCCCGCAGTACGCACCGGCTCGCTGAGCCACGTCACCGGGCGTCGCCCGGTCCGCGCAAGGGCCGTTCCGCTTCGTGCGGGGCGGCCCTTCGCGCCGTTCGGGGCCGGGCGCGGGCGGGGAGGTGTTCGTCCGGTACGCGTACGCGCCGGTGGGCGGCGGGCACCACCGCGATGTCGCCGTGCTGACCGTGCGGGACGGGCGGATCGCCGGGACGCAGGTGTACTTCGGCGGCGGCTTTCCGCCGGGCCGAGCACGGGCCCGGCGGTATCCCTGCGGGTCGGCCCTCAGGCGAAGACGACGCAGGAGGCCGCGGGCGCGGGCATCGAGCCGGTGCGGGTGGGGATGCCGGTGGCGTGGTCGACGGTGAACCAGGTGATGTCGCCGGAGCGTTCGTTGGCGGCGTAGAGGAACCGGCCGGTGGGGTGCATCGCGAGGTCACGGGGCCAGCTGCCGCCGCAGGGGACGCTGGTGACGGGGGCCAGCTCCGCGCCGGAGGCGTCGAGGGCGTGGACGCAGATGCGGTCGCGGCCGCGGACCGCGGTCCACAGGAACCGGCCGTCCGGGGAGACGACCGCGGTGGACGGGTGGCAGGGGTCGGCCCCCGGGTCGCCGGGCTGGTCGCCGTCCATGAACAGCGGGGTCTCCCCCAGAGGTGTCAGGGTGCCGTGTTCGGCGTCCCAGCGGCAGCGGGTGAGCGCCGGGGCGAGTTCGTTGACGACGTAGACGTGGCCGCCGCCCGGGTGGAAGGCGAGGTGGCGGGGGCCGCTGCCGGGGCGGAGCCGGACCTCGTCGCGGATCTGCGTCATGCCGGTGACGGGGTCGAGGCTGCAGCTGCGGACCGAGTCGGTGCCGAGGTCGGCGGAGAGCAGCCGGGTGCCGCCGGGCGCGGCGTACACGGAGTGGGCGTGCGGGGTCCGCTGGCGCTCCGGGTCCGGGCCGCTGCCGTGGTGGGCGAGGACGGCGGCGGGTCCGCCGAGGGTCCCGTCGGGCCCGATGGGGAGGGCGCTGACGCTGCCGGAGGTGTAGTTGGCGGTGACGAGGTGGCCGGCGGCCAGGGTGAGGTGGGTGGGGCTCGCGCCGCCCACCGGGACGGGCGGGGCGAGCAGTTCCGGGCCGTCGGGGGTGAGGGTGAAGGCGGCGGCCGCGCCGTGCTCGATCTCGCTGACCGCGTAGAGGCGCCTGCGGTCGCGGCCGGGGGCGAGGAAGGACGGGTTGGCGACCTCCGCGGTGGTGTGCAGCGGGGTGAGCGCGCCGGTCTCCGGGTCGAGGGCGGCGGTGGTGATGCCCGCGCCGCCCGCCTGCGTGAACGATCCGATGTAGGCCCGCAGGCCCTGCTCCGTGGTCACCGCTGTGCCGCCTCTCGTCCGGTCGCCCGCCGCCCCCGCGCGGGGCGGGGCACGGCGACGCTAACAGCAGGGGCGGCGGCGGGCGCGGGATTGCGGCGCGGGGGCGCGGACCGTACGGCCGGTGGGGTCAGACCCCCGTGAGCGGGGCGCGCGGCGGGCTGGCCAGCGGGGCGGCGAGGGCGGCGAGCTTCTGTTCCAGGGCGTGCAGGTGGACGAGCGGGCCGTCACCGGCGGCGGGCGGGGCGGGCGCGGGCACCGGCGCGGCGTGGCGGGCGGTCAGCGCCTCGACGGCGGCCTCGACGCGGCGCCAGGCGTCGGCGAGGCGGGCGTCGTGCCCGGCGCCGGTCCGCTCGGCCGGGGCGAGCGCCGCGAGGGCGGCGACGTCGTGGGCGCAGGCGTCGAGCAGGGCGAGGACCTGACGGGCGCGGGCCTTGCGGTGGCGGAGCGGGTTGAGGGGGTGCACCAGCGGCGCGAGGGAGAGGCGGACCTTGCCGAGGAGGGCCTCCAGCTCACCGGTCCGGCCGGCCGGATCCGCGTCGGCGGCGCCGCCGAGGCGGGCGACGGCCTGCGCGGTGGCCTCGTGGACGCAGCGGACGGCGCGGCCGATCCAGGCGTTGGTGGTGGCGTGGGTGGTGACGGGCAGGACGAGGACGACGGCCACGGCGGTGGTGAGGGCGCCGACGCCGGTCTCGGCGAACCGCAGCGTGAGCAGCCCGGGGTGCAGCACGCCGAGCAGGCCGTAGAGCAGTCCGGCCATGACGGTCACGAAGAACATCATGGACGTGTACGACAGCGGCGCGGTGTAGAAGAGGCCGAAGACGCAGCCGGCGACGAGGACGGCGGTGGGCAGGGGGGCGCCGTGCAGCGGTACGGCGAGGACGAAGGCGGCGGCGATGCCGGTGACGGTGCCCAGCACCCGGCGGAAGCCGCGGACCAGGGTCTCGCCGCAGGACGCGGTGTTCACGAAGATCCACCAGACGGTGGCGACGGCCCAGTACCAGCGCTCGGCGGAGACGGCCTGGCCGACGGCGAGGGCGGCGGCGCAGGCCACGGTCGCCTGGACGGCCTGCCGGGTGGTGGCGCGGGCCAGCCCGCGGCCGGGCGGCGGCGGGGCGGGCGCGGGGGCCGGCCGCAGGCGCCGTTCGTAGCACCAGGCGCCGAACCGGACCGCGGCGGCCACGGCGACGGCGATGAGCACCGCCGCGGTGAGCCGCGGCAGCTGGTGCGGCTCGGCGTGCAGGAACTGCGCCATGAAGAACATCATGAACGCGAAGACCCCGAGGGCGTGGCCGCGCGGGCCCCAGCGGCGCGCGTACACCCCGGCGCCGACGACGGCGAGGAAGGCGGCGTCGCGCACGAGGGGATGCCCGTGCAGCCCCGCCGCGAGGGCGAGAACGGGCAGGCCGACGGCGGGCAGCAGCGCGGTCGTGCCGGCCTGGCCGCGGACCGTGGGGTCGGCGACGGTGAAGAGCACCAGCAGTGCGGCGAGTCCCCCGGCGATGGCCCCGGTGAGGGTGTGGACGGCCAGGCCGCAGACGGCGGTCGCCAGGCCGATTCCGAGTACCGCCCGGGTGGCGGCGCGCAGCCGCAGCCGCCCCGGGTCCGGGACCCACACCTTCCTCATCAGCAGCGTCATCCTCTTCAGCACCGCTTCCTCTCCGTACGCCTCGGTTGCGCGGGCGCGGCCGGGCGGCCGTGCGCGCATGAAAAAGGCGCCGCGGAGTTCCGCAGCGCCATCGACACGTCCATCTCAGCATCCCACCGCCCAGTGGTTCAATAGATGCCGGGTTTGCTGGGCCATTGGTACAGTCAGAAGAGGAATATTTGGTTCCGGAGGGGGCCAACGGCCAGGTCGGCGGGCCGGGTGGCTGCGGAGCCCGTACCGGGCGGGAAACGGGCCCCGCAGCCACCCGAACGGGCACGGCGGCCCCGCCCCGCACCCCGTCGCCGCCGCCGACATCTCCTGAACACGGCCCGACGGAACACCGGCCCGTCCGAGCCCGCCGCGTTTTCCTCTTCCCGCAGGCCGGTCGCGAGATGACCGGAATGGGAACACCCGCTCCGGGCAGGAGGGTTGACGGTCCGTCCACACACCATGACGATGCTGCGGGCAACAGAGCGCTCCCTTGCACCTCATGTGTTCACTCCTTGAATCAGGAGGGCTTCATGCCCACTCCCCCCACGCCTGAGCGAGCCCCCGGCCCCCGGCGCCGCGCCGTGCTGGCGACGATGGCCGCCGCGCTGCCGCTGGCCGGTCTGCCGTCCGCCGCCTGCGCCGTCACGCCTGCGGCCGACTCCCGCGACGCGGCCGGTCCGCTGCCCGGCGGCGGCGATCTCGGCGAGAACGTCATCGTCTTCGACCCGGCCACACCAGGCATCCAGGGCCGGCTGGACGAGATCTTCCGCAAGCAGGAGAAGGCGCAGTTCGGCACCGGCCGCTACGCGCTCTTCTTCAAGCCGGGCAGCTACGACGGGCTCAACGCCCAACTCGGCTTCTACACGTCGATCGCGGGCCTGGGCCTGTCGCCCGACGACACCACGATCAACGGCGATGTCACCGTCGACGCGGGCTGGTTCGACGGCAACGCCACCCAGAACTTCTGGCGTTCGGCGGAGAACCTCGCGCTGAAGCCGGTGAGCGGCACCAACCGGTGGGCGGTCGCGCAGGCGGCGCCGTTCCGGCGGATGCACGTCAAGGGCGGGCTCAACCTCGCGCCCGACGGGGACGGCTGGGCCAGCGGCGGCTACCTCGCCGACTGCCGCATCGACGGCACCGTCGAACCGCGCTCGCAGCAGCAGTGGTACACCCGCGACAGCGCGCTCGGCGGCTGGCAGGGCGCGGTGTGGAACATGGTGTTCTCCGGCGTCGAGGGCGCCCCGGCGCAGAGCTTCCCCGACCCGCCGTTCACCACGCTCGACCGCACCCCGATCTCCCGCGAGAAGCCGTTCCTGTACCTCGACGGCGACGCGTACAAGGTGTTCGTCCCCGAGAAGCGGACCGACGCACGCGGCACCAGCTGGGGCAACGGCACGCCGCGGGGCACCTCGCTGCCGCTCGACCGGTTCTACGTGGCGAAGCCGGACGCGGATGCCGCGACCCTCAACGCCGCCCTGGACCAGGGGCTCCATCTGCTGCTGACGCCCGGCGTCTACCAC
Organism: Streptomyces sp. NPDC000404; assembly: GCF_040300365.1. Classification (NCBI taxonomy): domain Bacteria; kingdom Bacillati; phylum Actinomycetota; class Actinomycetes; order Kitasatosporales; family Streptomycetaceae; genus Streptomyces; species Streptomyces sp. NPDC000404. The sequence goes on from NZ_JBEPDN010000004.1 coordinate 78,366, forward strand.
CTCGACGAGACCGTCGAGGTCAAGCGCCCCGACACCGTCGTGCTCGGTCTGGGCTACGCCACGCTCATACCCCGAAAGGGCGTGACGGCGCTGAGGGTCGCCGACGTCGACGGGGTGCGGCTCGCCGGATTCCTGCTCGACGCCGGGCCGGAGAACTCCCCCACGCTGCTGGAGGTCGGCCCCGAGGGCGCGTCGAAGGACCACGCGGCGAACCCGACGACGGTGCAGGACGTGTTCGTCCGCGTCGGCGGCGCCGGCCCCGGCAAGGTGACCTGCGCGATCGTGATCAACAGCAACGACACCGTCATCGACCACACCTGGGTGTGGCGCGCCGACCACGGCGAGGGCGTGGGCTGGGACGTCAACGGCGCGGACTACGGCGTCCGCGTCAACGGCGACGGGGTGCTGGCGACCGGTCTGTTCGTCGAGCACTTCCGCAAGTACGACGTCCACTGGCGCGGCGAGCGGGGCCGCACGGTCTTCTTCCAGAACGAGAAGGCGTACGACGCGCCGAACCAGGCGGCGGTCCAGGACGGCGACACCAAGGGCTTCGCCGCGTACCTCGTCGACGGCGAGGTCACCACGCACGAGGGCTGGGGTCTGGGCAGCTACTGCTTCTACAACGTGGATCCGTCGATCCGGCAGGACCACGGGTTCGCGGTGCCGGATGCGCCGGGCGTGAAGCTGCACGGGCTGCTGGTGGTGTCGCTGGGCGGCAAGGGCCAGTACGAGCACGTCGTGAACGGCACCGGCGCGCCGACGTCGGGTGAGGCGACGGTGCCGTCCACGGTGGTCTCCTACCCCTGAGCCGGGGCCGGGCGCGCGGCGGGCGGACCTCTGGACGGGCGGGATGCGGTGCCTTAACTTCCCGCGAGGAAGCATCAATTCCGTTCAGGGAAACCGAGGTTGAGCCCGTGACGACCGTTCCGCCGCCGCCCGACATCCTCTCTCCGGAGTTCGCGGCCGACCCCTACCCGGCCTACCGCGTCCTGCGCGACCACCATCCGCTCCACCACCACCCGGGTACGGACAGCTATCTCCTCTCCCGGTACGAGGACGTGGCGCGGGCGTTCAAGGATCCGGTGTTCACCAGCGACAACTACGGCTGGCAGCTGGAGCCGGTGCACGGCGGGCGGACCCTGCCGCAGATGAGCGGCTCCGAACACGCCGTGCGCCGGGCCCTGGTGGCGCCGTCCTTCCGGGGGCGAGCGCTGCGGGAGCGGTTCCAGCCGGTGATCGAGCGGAACAGCCGCGAGCTCATCGACGCGTTCCGGGATGCCGGTGAGGCGGATCTGGTGGCGCAGTTCGCCACCCGGCTGCCGGTGAACGTCATCGTCGACATGCTGGGGCTGGACCGCGCCGACCACGACCTCTTCCACGGCTGGTACGTCGCGGTCGTCGGCTTCCTCGCCAATCTCACGCAGGACCCGGAGGTCGCCGCCGCGGGAATCGCGGCCCGCGACGGGCTCGCGGACCATCTGCGGCCGATCATCCGGCGGCGGCGTACGTCGCCGGGTGACGATCTGCTGTCGGAGCTGTGTGCGGCGGAGGTCGAGGGGACGCGGATGAGCGACCGGGACATCACCGCGTTCGTCAGTCTGCTGCTGTCGGCGGGCGGTGAGACGACGGACAAGGCGATCGCCCTGGTCATCCGCAATCTGCTGGCCCACCCCGGGCAGCTGGCGGCGGTGCGCGCCGACCGGAGCCTGGTGCCGGCGGCGTTGACCGAGACGCTGCGGTACTCCCCGCCGGTCCAGATGATCATGCGGCAGCCGTCGGCGGACGTCACGGTCGGGGGCGGCACGATCCCGGCGGGGGCGACCGCCACCCTGCTGATCGGCAGCGCCCACCGCGACGAGCGGCGCTACGCCGACCCCGATGTCTTCGATGTCTCGCGCGGCGACCTGCAGACCACCACGGCGTTCACCGCCGCCGCCGACCATGTGGCGTTCGCGCTCGGGCGGCACTTCTGCGTGGGGGCGCTGCTGGCGAAGGCGGAGGTGGAGACCGGGATCAATCAACTCCTCGACGCCTTCGGGGAGCTGGACTTCGCGGACGGCGCCCCGCCGCAGGAGGCCGGGGTCTTCAGCCGCGGCCCGGCCGACCTGCGGGTGCGCCTCGGGGCCGGGTGAGCCCGGCGGCGCGGGGCGGCCCGCCGGACGGCCACGGAGCCCGCGGATCCCCCTGGCCATACATACAGCTAAAACTGTACAGCTGAGGCTGTAGAGATTACCGTGGCGGCATGAGCGAGCACCCGAGTCCGTCGCCGTCCGCGGTCGAGGCGTCGCGCGAGGTCCGCGCGGCCATCAGCCGGCTGCGGCGCCGCATCCTGAAGGCCTCCGAGGTCGAAGACCTCACCCTGGGGCAGGCGTCCACCCTGGCCCGGCTGTCCGACAAGGGCGGCGTCACGGCCAGCGAACTGGCCGCCGCCGAAGGTGTGCGGCACCAGTCGATGACGGCGACGGTCACCTCGCTCGCCGCCCGCGGGCTGCTGGAGCGCAGCCCGGACCCGGACGACGGGCGGCGGCTGCTGCTCACGCTGACCACGGAGGGCCGCCGCCGGGTGGCCGAGGGGCGGCAGGCGCGGACGGAGTGGCTCGCCGGGCGGCTCCAGGAGCGGTGCACGGAGGAGGAGCGGCAGGCGGTGATCGCCGCCATGGCCGTCCTGGAGCGGCTGACCCTTGACTGAGATACGGGCGGCCGGGGAGCGGACGGCGGAGCGGCCCGGGTTCGACCGGCGGCTGCTGCCGCCGATGCTGCTCGGCTCGGTCCTCAACCCGGTCAACTCCACGATCATCTCCGTCGCGCTGGTCCCCATCGGCCGGGCCCTGGGCGCACCGGCCGCACAGACCGCATGGCTGGTCTCGGCCCTGTACCTGGCCACCGCGCTGGGGCAGCCGGTGGTGGGGCGGCTCATCGACCTCTTCGGGCCGCGCCGGCTCTTCCTCCTCAGCACCTCCCTCGTCGGCGTCGCCGGCGTCGTCGGCACCCTCGCGCCGGACCTGGGCGTGCTGATCGCCGCGCGGGTCCTGCTCGGGCTCGGCACCTGCGCCGGGTACCCGGCCGCGATGGCGCTGGTGCGCAGCGAGGCCGAGCGGACCGGGCGGGACAGTCCCGGCGGGGTGCTGACCGCGCTGGCGGTGGCCAATCAGACCGTCGCGGTGATCGGTCCGCTGCTGGGCGGTCTGCTGATCGCTGCGGGCGGCTGGCGCGCCACCTTCGCGCTGAACGTGCCGCTAGCCGTCGCCGCCGTCCTGCTGGGCCTGTGGCGGCTGCCGAAACCGGCCCCGGCGAGCACCCCGGCGCGCCGCGGTGACCTCGTCGCCCGGCTCGACCTGCCCGGCATGGGCCTGTTCGCGGCGACGCTCGTCTCGCTGCTGCTCTTCCTGATGGATCTGCACCCGCGGTTCTGGTACCTGCCGGTGATCACCGCCGTGGCCGCCGCCGCGTTCACCGTCCGGGAGCTGCGGGCCGCCACCCCCTTCATCGACCTGCGGGTCCTCGGCGGCAACACCCCGCTCCTGGCCACCTACGGACGCGCCCTCGTCGCCTACGTCGTCTCCTACGCGTTCCTCTACGGCTTCACCCAGTGGACCGAGGAGGGCTACGGGCTCACGCCGTTCCACGCCGGGCTGGTGCAGATCCCGATGTTCCTGCTGGCGATCGGCGTCTCGCTGTTCTCCGGGCGGCGCCCGGGCGTACGGGGGAAGCTGCTGGTCGGCGCGGTCGGGCAGATCGTGGCCTGTGCGGTGATGCTGACGCTCGGCGGGACGAGCCCGCTGTGGCTGCTGCTCCTCGTCGCCCTGGTCTTCGGCGTCCCGCAGGGGCTGAACAGCCTGGCGCTGCAGAACTCCGTGTACGTCCAGGCCGATCCAGGGCGCACCGCCTCCTCGGCCGGGCTGCTGCGCACCTTCGCCTATCTGGGCTCGATGGTCGCGTCCTCGGCGACCGCCGGCTCCTTCGGACCGCGCGCGGACACCGCCGGCATGCACCATCTCGCCTGGCTGATGCTCGGCGCCGGAGTGCTCTTCGCGCTGCTGACCTGCTGCGATCGCTCCCTCGGCCGCGCCACGACAACGGCCGGCACCACGCCGGCGTAGCCGCCACGGCCCGCCATCCACCCGAAAGGCACGCCCGTGTCCCGCACCGCCCTGCTGCTGATGGACCTTCAGCTCCGCAACCTCGCCCATGCGCCGGACGGCTACCTGCCGCGCGCCGTGCACGCCCTCGGTGCGGCGCGCGCCGCCGGGATCCCGGTCATCCATGTGGCGCTCCAGCTGCGCGACGGCCACGCCGACGCCCACCCGCGCAACAAGACCTTCGGCTCCCTGCCGTCCGGCCTGTTCACGCCCGGCGACCCGGATGCGGCGCTCCACCCGGACGTCGCCCCCGCCGACGGGGAGATCGTCGTCCACAAGAACCGCGTCAGCGCCTTCGCCGGCAACGACCTGCGGCAGCTGCTGGCCGTGCAGGACGTCACCCATCTCGTCCTGGCCGGGATCGCGACCGGCGGCGTCGTGCTGTCCACCGCCCTGCAGGCGACCGACCTCGACCTCCGGGTCACGGTCCTCTCCGACGCCTGCGCCGACCCCGACCCGGACCTGCACGACACCCTGCTGCGCTCCGTCCTCGCCCGGCGCGGGGAGGTCGCAACCGCCGGCGCCTGGGCGCGGGGCCTGGGCGTCTGAGCGCGGACCGGCGGGCGCGGCCGTTGCTACAGTCCCCGGGACAGACCACACCGCCGGAAAGGCCCGAAAGCATGGCCGTGGACGCCTTGGACGCAAAGATTCTGGGCTTGCTGCTGGAGGCGCCGCGGACCAGTGTGCGCGAGTACGCCCGGCTGCTGGGCGTGGCCCGCGGGACCGTGCAGGCGCGGCTGGACCGGCTGGAGCGGGACGGCGTGATCACCGCGTACGCGCCGCGCCTCTCCCCCGCCGCGCTGGACCATCCGGTGCTGGCGTTCGTCCACATCGAGGTGGAACAGGGGCATCTGGAGGAGGTCGCCGACGCGCTGGCGGAGGTGCCGCAGATCATCGAGGCGTTCTCCACGACCGGCGGCGGCGATCTGCTGGCCCGGGTGGTGGCGCGGGACGCGGCGCATCTGGAGGACGTCATCCAACGCCTGATCAGCCAGCCGGGCGTGGTCCGCACCCGCACCGAGGTGGCGCTGCGCGAGCGGGTGCCGCACCGGATGCTGCCGCTGGTCCAGGACGTCGGCGGGGCGGACCGGGAGCGCTGAGGGCGGGCGGGGCGCCGGGGACGCCGGAGGGACGGGCGCTGCCGGGACGCCGGAGGGCCGGGGAAGCCGGGGACGCCGGAGGGCCCGGCCCGGGGCGGGAGCACGTGCCCGGTCGGCTCGCCTCCGCCTCCGCCTCGGGCCAGGCCGTCGCCCGTCGCCCGTCCGCCGAAACGGGTTGCCGCCGACCCGTGCCGACGGAAGACTTCCGGCATGACCGACCATGATCCGCACAGTTCCTCCGCCGTCTCCGCGCTGTTCTCCGGCGGGCGGCTGACCGCCGTTCCCCGGAAGACCGCGCGCCGCGAGCAGTTGCTCACCCACCTCGCGGTGACGCTCTTCGAGACGGGCCGCTCGTACAGCGAACGCGAGGTCAACGAGGCGCTGTTGACCGTGCACGACGACTGCTCGGCGCTGCGCCGCTATCTCGTCACCGGCGGTCTGCTGTCCCGCACCCGGGACGGCAGCAGCTACCGGCGCGTGGCGGACTGACGGGCGTCACTTCCGGGCCCGGCTCGGCTGGACACGCTTGGGCTCGCCCTTCACCTTCGGGTGCTCGGGCGGGTAGGGCAGATCGCCCAGACCGTGGTCGCGCTCGTCGCGGGCGGCCAGCTCCAGCGCGGCATCCAGCCGGAACGCCTCGTCGTCCATGGCGGCGTGCAGATCGCCGAGTTCGGCGAACCGCTCCGGCATGGTGGCGAGGTCGAAGTCCTCGGGGACGGCGTCCGGGACCTCCTCCCAGGTCAGCGGCGCGGAGACCGGGGCGCGGGCGGAGGGGCGCACGGAGTAGGCGCTGGCGATGGTGCGGTCGCGGGCGGTCTGGTTGTAGTCGACGAAGATCTTCTCGCCGCGTTCCTCCTTCCACCAGGCGGTGGTGATGCGGTCGGGCGCGCGGCGCTCCAGCTCCCGGGCGACGGCGATGGCCGCACGCCGTACGCGCGGGAAGTCCCACTCGGGGACGATCGGCACGAAGACGTGGATGCCGCGGCCGCCGGAGGTCTTGGGCCAGCCGGTCAGTCCCAGTCCGGCGAGGACGTCGCGGAGTTCGAGGGCGGCGCGCACCGCGTCGGCGTAGTCGGTGCCGGGCTGCGGGTCGAGGTCGATGCGGAGTTCGTCGGGGTGCTCGGTGTCGGCGCGCCGCACCGGCCAGGGGTGGAAGGTGAGGCAGCCGAGGTTGGCGGCCCACAGGACGGCGGCGGGCTCGGTGGGGCAGATCTCGTCGGCATGCCGGCCGCTGGGGAAGGCGATGCGGCCGGTGGGGATCCAGTCCGGGAGGTTCTTGGGCGCGCGTTTTTGGAAGAAGGACTCGCCGGTCACGCCGTCCGGGTGGCGTTGCAGGGTGGTCGGCCGGTCGCGCAGGGCGCGCAGGATGCCGTCGCCGACGGCGAGGTAGTAGCGGGCGACGTCGCCCTTGGTGAAGCCGCGCTCGGGGAAGAAGACCTTGTCCGGGTGGGTCACCCGGACCGTCCGTCCGCCCGCCGTCAGCTCCAGTGCGTCTGCCATGGGGCCACGCTAAGGGCGTCGTGGCGGGGGCGCCCGGCGGGCGGCCGGCGGTCCTTCGCCGGAGAATCCGGTGCATGGACCTTCCGGTGATGCCGCCCGTGAAACCGATGCTCGCCAAGACCGCCGCGACCATCCCGCCGGGCCTGCTGTACGAGGCGAAGTGGGACGGCTTCCGGGCGATCGTCTTCCGCGACGGCGACGAGATCGAGCTGGGCAGCCGCTCCGGCAAGCCGCTGACCCGCTACTTCCCGGAGGTCGTCGAGGCGCTGCGGGCGCAGGTGCCGCGCCGGTGCGTGCTGGACGGGGAGATCGTCATCGCGCGCGAGGGGCGGCTGGACTTCGACGCGCTGCTGGAGCGGATCCATCCGGCGGACTCCCGGGTGCGGCACCTCGCCGAGGTGACGCCGGCGAGCTTCGTCGCGTTCGACGTGCTGGCGCTCGGCGACGCCTCGCTGATGCCCGAGCCGCAGCAGGCGCGGCGCACCGCGCTGGTCGCGGCGTTGCGGGAGGCGGACGCGCCGGTCTTCACGGCGCCCGCGACGACGGACACGGAGCTGGCGCGGGAGTGGTTCGAGCGGTTCGAGGGCGCCGGGCTCGACGGCATCGTCGCCAAGCCGCCGCAGTCGCCGTACCGGCCCGGCGAGCGTGTGATGACCAAGGTCAAGCACGAGCGGACGGCCGACTGCGTGGTGGCCGGGGTGCGGCACCACAAGAGCGGGCCGGTGGTCGGCTCGCTGCTGCTGGGCCTGTACGACGGTGCCGGGCGGCTGCAGCACGTCGGGGTGTGCGCGTCGTTCCCGATGCGGCGGCGCCAGGAGCTGATGACGGAGCTGACGCCGCTGCTGATGGAGTCGGTGGCCGGGCACCCGTGGGAGGCGTGGACCAGCGAGGAGGCGCAGGCGTCCGGCCGGCTGCCGGGCGGCCCGAGCCGCTGGACCGGCACCAAGGACCTGTCGTGGCTGCCGCTGCGCCCCGAACGGGTGCTGGAAGTGGCCTACGACCACATGCAGGGCGACCGCTTCCGGCACACCGCGCAGTTCCGCCGCTGGCGCCCGGACCGCGCGCCGGAGAGCTGCACGTATGCGCAGCTGGCGGAGCCGGTGCGGTACGACCTCGGGGAGGTGCTGGGAGCCACGTCCGGCACCTGAGCGCGCACCCTGATCCGCTTTGGTCCAGACCTCTTGACGAGAGGTCTGGACCAACTTAGTTTGTTGGCCGCTGCGCAGCCGCACATGCCGCCCGGACCGCACCGCGGTCCGCCCACCGCGAGCCGTCGCTCGCACGGACGAGGAGCCGCCATGTCCGGTCGTCGCACATCACGTCTTCTGGGGGCCGGCCTGGCGCTGGCCGTCGCCGCCCCGCTGCTGGTCGCCGCCGCCCCCGCCGCGCCTTCCGGCAAGCCCGCCGCCTCCGCGCCGCGGACCGCCGCCGACTGCGGGGTGCGGCCCAAGCCCGCCGGGAAGGTCCTCCAGGGCTACTGGGAGAACTGGGACGGCGCGGCCAACGGCGTGCACCCGCCGCTCGGCTGGATCCCGATCACCGACTCCCGGATCGCCGCACACGGCTACAACGTCCTCAACGCCGCCTTCCCCGTGGTCCTTTCGGACGGCACCGCGCAGTGGGAGGACGGGATGGACGCGACGGTGAAGGTGCCGACGCCGGAGGAGATGTGCCAGGCGAAGGCCGACGGCATGACGGTGCTGATGTCGATCGGCGGGGCGACCGCGGGCATCGACCTCAGCTCGCAGGCGGTCGCCGACAAGTTCGTCGCGACGATCGTGCCGATCCTGCAGAAGTACCACTTCGACGGCATCGACATCGACATCGAGACGGGCCTGTCGGGCAGCGGCGACATCAACAAGCTCTCGCCCTCGCAGGCCAATCTGATCCGCATCATCGACGGCATCCTCGCCAAGATGCCCGACGGCTTCGGCCTGACCATGGCCCCGGAGACCGCCTATGTCACCGGCGGCAGCGTCACCTATGGCTCGATCTGGGGCGCGTACCTGCCGATCGTGAAGAAGTACGCGGACAACGGCCGGCTGTGGTGGCTGAACATGCAGTACTACAACGGCAGCATGTACGGCTGCTCCGGCGACTCGTACGAGGCGGGCACCGTCGAGGGGTTCACCGCGCAGACCGACTGCCTGGACAAGGGCCTGACGGTGCAGGGTACGACGGTCAAGGTGCCCTACGACAAGCAGGTCCCGGGGCTGCCGGCCCAACCGGGCGCCGGTGGTGGCTACATGGCGCCCGGTCAGGTGTCCCAGGCCTGGCAGCACTACAACAACGGCCTCAAGGGCCTGATGACCTGGTCGGTCAACTGGGACGGCTCCAAGGGCTGGACCTTCGCCGACAACGCCACGTCACTCCAGGGGCGTTGAGCCGGGGCCCGGCCGGCGGGGCGACGCTCAGAGGGTCGGCTTCTTGGCCGCCCAGGCGGTCACGTCGAGCTTGTGGTTGTCGACGAGGTCGTCGAGGGCTATGACGCCGTGGGCGTTGCTGCCGGTCGGGGAGACCTGGAGGTACTTGGCCTTCGCGGCGTCGGCACCGCTGTGGGTCCAGGCGAGGTTGGCGTACGCGGCCTTGCCCGGTTGGAGGGTGATCGCGTGCACGCCCGGGTTCTTGGCGTACCAGGTGTTGCCGTGCTGCACGACGGTCTTGAGGCCGGTGTGGCCCTTGCCCTCCAGGGCGAGGCCCGGGTAGCCCTTGAGGGTGCAGGCCGTCTTGCCGGTGTTCTTGGCCACCAGGTAGAGACCCGCGTGGTTCATCCCACCGGAACCCTCGGGCAGGGGCGCCTGGGACACCTTCAGGGTGCCCGGGGCGCAGGCGGCGGTGGCGGTCGCGCCGGCCGGGGCCGCCGAGGCGACACCCGCACCCGTGACGGCGGCCACGGCGACGGCGGCCGAGGCGAAAGCCGCGATACGCAGACCACGCATGTACATCAACTCCTGTTGTTTCGTGGGTGGTTCGCGGGAGGCGGGCGGGGCGGGTGGTGCTCTCCGGTGAACCGGCGGCCCCGCGCGTCTGCCCTGCAGCGTGAGTCTGCCGGTGCGTTCTAAAGATCGGCTAACACTCCGCTAACGCACGTGCGTTAACAATCGCCGGCCGCACGCGAAGGGCCCGCCCGTGACGCGTGGTCACGGGCGGGCCCTCGCTTCCGTCCGGTCAGGACCCCCGGACGGCGTCCGCTACTTCTTGAAGCCGTAGTCCATCAGCTTCTTGGCGTCCGCCGTGCGGTTGGCGACCGACGAGGACGTCAGGACGGTGCCGACGACGGTCTTGCCCCCGCGGGTGGCGGCGAAGACGAGGCAGTACTTGGCCTGCGGACCCGAGCCGGTCTTGACGCCGATGGCGCCGGAGTAGGTGCTCAGCAGGTTGTTGGTGTTCTGCCACGACATGTAGCGGTAGCCGCCGCTCTTGGTGGTGACCGTCTGCTTCGTCGCCTTGGTCTTCACGACCGTACGGAACGTGGAGTACTTCAGCGCGTTGCCGGCGAGCTTAGACAGGTCGCGCGGGGTCGAGTAGTTCGACCCGTTGCTTATGCCGTCGAACGAGTCGAAGTGCGTGTTCTTCATGCCCAGACTCTTGGCCGTGGCGTTCATCTTGGCGATGAACGACTTCACCCGGGCGGCCCGGGTGGAGCCGCTGCCGAACTTGTCGGCGAGGGCGAACGCCGCGTCGCAGCCGGACGGCAGCAGCAGGCCGTACAGCAGCTGGCGGACGGTGACCTTGTCGCCGACGATCAGACGAGCCGAGGAGGCGCTGTTGCGGACGATGTAGTCGCTGTACGCCTTCTGGATCGTGACCTTGGAGTTGAGGTTCAGGCCCTTCTGCCCCAGCACCACCCGGGCGGTCATGATCTTGGTGGTGGAACCGGTGGAGCGACGGGTGTCGGCGGCCTTGGTGTAGAGCGCCTTGCCCGTGGCGTTGTTCATCACGAAGCCGCCCTTGGCGACGATCGACGGCGCCTTGGGGGCGGCCGCCTGCGCCGGTGCGGCGAACACACCGGCCGACAGGACGGCACCGGCGGTCACGACTGCCGCACCGGACCGTCGCATACCATTGATACCAATTTTCAAGGTTTTGTACTCCAAATACCCTTGCAGTGCGGCCACATGGGAGGACCGCTCACTCACAGGACATGCGAGGCAACTGTATGGATGCATGTCCTGACGCATTCTTTACCATCCGTGAATTCCGGGGCGCACACAGGAGCGGCGGAATTCCCGGACCGGGGACCGGGCGAGCCCCCGACGCCGGTCATTCGGGAAAGGTGACGACGGGCTTGACGACCGCGCCGTGATGGGCCGCGTCGATCGCCTCGTTGATCTTCTCGACGGGGAACGTGCTGATCAGCCGGTCGAAGGGAAAGCGGCCTTCGCGGTGGAGCGCGATCATCCGCGGAATGAATTCCTGCGGATCCGCATCTCCCTCGATGACGCCCACCAGGGAACGGCCGAACAACAAGTGCCCCTGATTGATGGTGAGTTCATTGTCCACCCCCTGGAATCCGACGGTGGCGCAGACGCCGGGCGAGGCCAGGCATTCCAGCGCCTGGCGCAGCGTGCCGGGCAGGCCGACGCATTCCAGGGAGTGGTTCGCTCCCCCGTCGGTGAGCCGCACGATCTCGGCGGCGGCGTCGCCTGCGGCGGGGTCGAGGGCGTGGGTGGCGCCCAGCTCCAGGGCGAGGGCGCGCCGCTCGGCGCGGGGCTCCACGGCGATGATCACGGCGCAGCCGGCGACCTTCGCGGCCATCACCGCCGAGAGGCCGACGGAGCCGGCGCCGAACACCGCGAGGGAGCTGCCGGGCGCCGGATCGAGGCTGTTGAGGACCGCGCCCGCGCCCGTCTGCACCCCGCAGCCCAGCGGGGCCAGCAGCTCCGGCGGCAGGTCGTCGTCGACGCGGACGAGGTTGCGCGGCGAGGTGACGATCTGGCCGGAGAAGGACGACTGCCCGAAGAAGTGGCCCTGGAGCGGGGTGCCCTGGGAGCTGTAGGCGGTGGAGCCGTCGGCGCGGGCGCCGCTGAAGTTCAGCGCCAACAGGCTGCGGCAGTGGACGTACAGCCCGGCGTCGCAGCGGGCGCACTCCCCGCAGTGGGCGTAGCTGAGGACGACGCGATCCCCGACCGCCACGCCCGTGACGTCCCGGCCGACCTCCTCGACCACGCCCGCGCCCTCGTGCCCGAGGACGTACGGCAGCTGCCCCTCCTCGGCGGTGGCCATCACCCCGATGTCGGTGTGGCAGATGCCGGAGGCGGCGATCCTCACCCGCACCTCGTCCGCCCGGGGCGGTGCCACGTCGATGGTTTCAACGGAGAGCGGCGCACCGGTGGCGCGCAGGACGGCGGCGATGGACTGGGGCATCGGGCAGCTCCTCGGATCGGGCGAGCGGGGACGGCCGGTGGGGCCGTGCACGGCGGGCTGCGCCCGGGACGGCGGGCGCGGCATGGTGCACGGGCCCGCGCCGCCCCGCACGGGCGACGTGGACACCGTACGCCCGCCGGTCGTCACCAGGGGTAACACAGTCAACTCCCGGTGGTCCAGGCGGGGTTCGGCCGGTGAGACGACCCGCCATGGCCCGCTTCCGCGCGCCGCGGCCGCCCCGCGCGCGCCCCGCCGTCCGGATGCCGCTCGCCCGTCAGCGCGCCGCGTCGCCGGCCGGCGTCCGGGTGGCGCGCTCCTCCCGGGCGGACGCGGCGGACGGCGGCCGCAGCACCCCGGCGGCGCAGACCGCGACGGCGCAGAACGCCACCGGCAGGAGGAAGGTGAGGTTCAGCGGCAGGACGCGGGTGAGCGGGCCGATGACGGCGGGCCCGGCGAGCATGCCGAGGTAGCCGAGGCCGGCGACGCGGGAGACGTTGGCCCCGGCCGCAGCGCGGTCGGCGTGTCCGGCGGCGCTGAACAGCTGCGGTACGCAGCCGGACAGCCCGATGCCGAACACCGCCCAGCCGGCCAGCGCCGGCGCCACCCACGGGGAGAGCGCCGCCGCCGTCAGCCCGGCGGCCGCCACCGCGGCGCCGTACCGCAGGACGGCGACCGGACCGCATCGGGCCGCCACCCGGTCGGTCAGCAGGCGGCCCGCGGTCATCGCCGTGGCGAAGCAGCCGTACGCGAGGGCGGCGGTCGCGGCGGGGGCGCCGAGGACGTCCCGCAGATGCAGCACGCTCCAGTCGTTGGCGACGCCCTCGCAGAGCATCAGCAGCAGCGCGAGCCCGGCCAGGGCGCGGACCCGGCCGGACGTCCGCCGGCGGCGGGGAGCGGGCTCCGGGCCGGTGGCGGACGGTGCGCTGGCGGGCCCGTGTCCGGGTGCGTCCCGGTCCGCCGCCGGCTGCGGCTCCTTGCCGAGCAGCGCGGGTGCCGCGCAGGCCGTGACGGCCAGGCCCAGGAGCGCGGCGGCGGCGAGCGTGACGGCCGGGGGCCGGCCCCGGTCGAGCACGGCGGTGCCGGCCAGCGCCGCGAGGACGCCGCCGAGGGAGAAGGTGGCGTGGAATGCGGACATGACGGGCCGCCGGTAGGCGCGCTCGACCTGGACGGCGTGGACGTTCATCCCGACGTCCAGCGCGCCGTTGCCGAACCCGAGGACGACGAGCGCCGCGCCCAGCGTCCAGCCGTCGGTGGCCAGAGCGGGCAGCACCAGCGCCGCCGCGCAGAGCGCCGCCCCGGCGGGGACGGTGCGGCGGGCGCCGAACCGGTCGGCGAGCGGGCCGACGAGCCGCATCCCGGCGAAGGCGCCCGCCCCCAGGAGCAGCAGCAGACGGCCGAGAGTGGCGTGGTCGACGCCGGTGCGGTGTTCGACCACGGGGAGGTGGACGATCCACATCCCCATCAGGAATCCGTTCAGGGCGAAGAAGGCGAAGGTGGCGAGGCGGGCGGCGCGCGGCGGCGCTGCGGCGGGGCGCGGCCGGTCGTCGGCGGGGCGCGGTCGGTCGTCCATGCCGGGAACGTACCGCACAAGAACAGCGTTCGTAAGATTGCCTTCCGCACATCCTCACTGTTCAATTGCCGGTGTGGGAAACACCGAACGGCATCAGCGGATCATCGACGCGCTGCGCGAGGCGGGGCGGCTCGGCGTCGCCGAACTCGCCGCGCTCACCGGCGCGTCCGACATGACGATCCGCCGCGACCTGGAACTCCTCGCCGCCGACGGCGTCCTGGAGCGCTACCGCGGCGGCGCCCGCAGCCTGCTGCTGCGCGGCGAGGAGCCGCCCTTCGCACTGCGCGCCCGGGAGGGGCAGGAGGCCAAGCGCCGGATCGCCGCCGAGGTCGCCGGGCTGCTGGCCGACGGCGAGTCCGTGGTCCTCGACGCCGGGACGACCTGTCTGGAGGTGGCCCGCGCGCTCCAGGCGCGGCGGCTGACGGTGATGCCGCTCTCCCTGCACGCCGCGAACGCGCTCACCGCCGCGCCGCAGCTGACGCTGCTGCTGCCCGGCGGCCGGCCGCGCCCCGGCGAACTGTCGCTGACCGGCCCGCTCACCCTCGCCTCGCTGGCCGCCGTCCGCTTCGACACCGCCGTCCTCGGCTGCTGCGGGCTGACCGCCGCCGACGGACTGACCGCCTACGACCTGGACGACGCGGCCGTCAAACGCGCGGCGCTCGCCGCCGCCCGCCGGGTCATCGCCGTCGCCCCGGCGCCGAAGCTCTCCCGCACCGCCCTCGCGGCCGTCGCCCCCGCGGGCGCGCTGCACACCGTCGTCACCGACGACCGCGCCCCGCGGGAGGAGACCGAGGCGCTGGAGGGGGCGGGCGTGCGCGTCGTGCGCGTCTGACCCGCCGTCGGCCGGGCGGCGTCCCGGGCCGGAGACCGCCCCGCCGGGGCGAGGGAGCCACCGGCTCTGTGCGGCGGAAGAGCCCCGTGCCATGCTGAGGCATTCGCAGGTCAGGGCAGAGGTGGGGAGAGTTCGTCAGAGTGAGCGCAGGTATACGGCGGGGCGCGAGTGGCGTCTGGGACCGATTCGCGGCATCCGATCCCGGATTGCTGCGGCTGATGGCGGGGCTGCGCACGGTCGCGGCCATCGCCCTGACCCTCGCGGTGCTGACGGCGCTCGGCACCGACATGACGCACACCGTCGCGGGGGCGATGACGGCGATGGTCGCCACCTTCGCCATCAAGGAGAAGCAGGTCCGCGATCAGGCGGTGACGCTGGCGCTCGGCCTGCCCGTGGCGCTGGCGGCGGTGTCCCTCAGCACCCTGCTCAACTCCCGCATCGTCACGGGTGACGCCTTCTTCATCCTGTTGATCTTCGGTGCGGTCTACTGCCGCCGCTTCGGCGACCGCGGCACCGCGCTGGGGCTCATCGGCTTCCAGATCTACTTCGTCTCGCTCTTCGTCGGCGCGTCCGTGGACGGGCTGGCGATGCTCTGCCTGACGCTGGTGCTCGCCTTCGCGTGCAGCGCCGTCATCCGGTTCGCCGTCGTACCGGAGACGCCGCAGCGCATCCTGCGGCGGCTGCGGGACGCGTTCCGGGCGCGGCTGGCGCAGCTGGTGGCCAGCCAGATCGAGCTGCTGGACGCCGAACCCGAGGAGTTGGACGGTGTCGTCGCCGATCTGCGCGAGCGCACCGCCCGGCTGCACGAGGCCGCCTTGATGATCCAGGACCGGCTGGAGGAGGGCACCCGGGACACCGCGACCGCGGCGCTGCTGGAGCGGCGTATCGCCGACGCCGAGATCGCCACCGAGCGGCTGGGCGTGCTGCTGCTCAACGCCCGCAGCGCGGAGCGCGCCAACACGCTGACGCTGCATCTGCCGGATGCGACGGTGGCGACGTCCGGGCCTAACCTCATCGCCGCGGACGACAAGGTCACCGCCACCCTCCGCCGCGACCTCAACGCCCTGCACCACCTCGTCTCCCACCCCGCTTCCGCGGACCGCGGCACCGCCGTCGCCCATGTCCGCAACCGTCTGCTGGGCTACCGCGACGAGGAGAAGCTGCCGCGCGCCTCGACCGCCGTCCAGGACGTCTTCCGCGGACTCGGTGAGGTCGCCCGCGCCGTGCTGGGTCTGCGGCTGGCGCTCGACGGGCCGCAGGACGAATCCAACGACTCCCCGGCGACGACCCGCTCGCGTGAGGAGTTCGACGCGGAGGACGTGGCGCTCGCCGGCGCCGAGGAGGAGCCGGCGGAGGACCGCACGGGGCTGCAGCGGCCGACGACCCGTGCCGCGTGCCAGGTGGCGGTCGGCTCGGTCCTGGCGATGGTCGGCGGTGAGCTGCTCTCCACCCAGCGCTGGTACTGGGCGGTGCTCACCTGCTGGGTGGTCTTCCTCAACACCGCCTCCACCGGCGAGATCCTGGTGAAGGGCTACCGCCGGGTGGTCGGCACGGTCCTCGGGGTGATCGCCGGTGTGGCGCTGGCCGGTCTGGTGGGCGGCCACACCTGGGTCGCGTTCGCGCTGGTGCTGCTCTTCATCTTCGCGATGTTCTTCACCGCTCCGCTGTCGTACGCGCTGATGTCGTTCTTCGTCACGGCGATGCTGGGGATGCTCTACACCCTGCTGCACACCTACAGCCTCGACGTCCTGGTGCTGCGTATCGAGGAGACGGCGCTGGGGGCGGTCTGCGGGATCATCGCCGCGATGGTGGTGCTGCCGGTGCACACCGACAGCCGCACCGACGAACTGCTGGGCACCGTCCTGGACCGGCTCGGCGACGTGGTGTCGGCGGCGGTGGAACAGCTCTGCGGCGGCCCCGCCACGGACCTGCTGGGCCGGGCGCGGGACCTGGACACCGCGCTGGACGATCTGCGGGCGTCCACCAAGCCGCTGACGCATCCGATCACCCCGCTGCGCGGGCGGCGCCGTACCGCGCGCTATCTGGTGGCGCTGCTGGAGACCTCCGCGTTCCACGCCCGGTCGCTGGCGGCCACCGCGGAGCTGGTGCCGGACAGCCGCAACGTCGCCGCCGACCCGCGGCTGGGCCGCGCCGGGCAGCGGATCGCCCGCAACATCGAGGTGGTCGCGGCGCACGTGCGCGACGAGCCGACCGGGGCGAAGGTCGGCGCCGGCGCCAGCATCGCCGCGATCTTGAAGGAGGAGGGCAGCCGCACCCCGCCGACCGGTTCGGTCGCCTCCCGCGTGCTGCGCCATCTCCAGCGCGTCGACGAAGGCGTGGTGGGTCTCGCCCGTCCCCTGGGCGTACCGGTGGACGACGGTACGGAGCCGCAGCCGGGCGGCCTGCGGGACTGAGACGCGCGGGAAAAAGGGGCGGACCCGGTGGGCCCGCCCCTTTTCCGTACGGCTACGGCCGGCGGCGGGGCGCGCCGCGGCGGGTGTTCTTGGCGCCGCCGGAGCGGGCGGGGCGGCCCTTGGCCGCGCCCCGGCCCCGGCCTTGGGCGCCGGTCTTCTTCGCGGCGCCGTCCTGGCCCTTGCCGCTGTCCTTGCGGCGGCCGGTGGACGTACGGTCCTCGGCGGCGCGGGCGGCGGGGCGGCCGCGGGTGCTGTTGACGGTGCGGCCGCGGACGATGCCGATGAGGTCCTCGACCAGCTCGGCCGGGTCCGCCTTGGGCCAGGACAGTCCGACGCGGGAGACCGGGGCGTCGGTGAGCGGCCGGTAGGTGAGGTCGCGGCGGTGGTGGAGGCGGGCCAGCGACTGCGGGACGGCGAGCACCCCGATACCGGCGGCGACCAGTTCGATCGCGTCCGCGGTGGTCTCGGGACGGGTGAAGGCCGCCTCGCCGGGCGGCGTCCGCCAGCCGAGGGTGTCGTCGAGGGGGTGCAGCACGGTCTCCTCGGCCAGATCGGCCGTGGTGACCTCGTCGGCCGCGGTGAGCAGATGGTCCTTGGGGACCACGACGACGGTCGTCTCGGTGTAGAGCGGGATGGCGTGCAGGTCGTCGTCGACGGGCAGCCGGACGAAGCCCGCCTCGGCCTCGCGGGCGCGCAGCGTCGCGTGGGCGTCGGCGGCGGGGACCGGTACGAGGGTGAGGGGGACGTCCGGCAGCCGTTCCTGCCAGATCCGCACCCATTTACCGGGGATCACGCCGGGGACGTACACGAGGCGGAACGACGGGGATACTTCCGAGCCTGTCACGCCGCAAGGGTATCCGGTCGTGGTCGGCGGCCGTCCCCGCGCTCGATACCCTTGACCTCATGAAGTCCCAGCAGACCACCCAGACCATGAAGCCCGCGACGGCGGCCAAGAAGCTGGGCGTGTACCTCCAGGCCACGCCCGCCGCATTCCAGGAGGGCGTCGTGACCCGCGCGGAGCTGAACGCGCTCCAGGCCGAGCCGCCGCAGTGGCTGGCGGACCTGCGCCGCAACGGCCCGCACCCGCGTCCGGTGGTGGCGGCCAAGCTCGGCGTCTCCATCGCGGGCCTGGCCCGGGGCGGCGTCACCGAGCCGCTGACCACCGAGCAGATCGAGGCGCTCAAGCAGGAGCAGCCCGAGTGGCTGGTGCGCGAGCGCGCCACCCAGGCCGAGGTGCGCAAGGAAGCGGTGCGCATCAAGGAGAAGCAGGCCGCGGAGCGGGCGAAGAAGGAAGCCGAGGACGCGCGGTCCTGAGCCCGATGCGTCGCCGGGCGGGCCGCCCGGCGACGCGTCCGCTCACGCGGGGCGCTGCCAGCGGATGCGGGTGGCGCACACCGCGACCACCAGCGCCGAGGCGGCGACGGCGGACATTCCCCAGACCAGCCCGGCGGCGCCCGCCAGGAAGCCGATGAGCGGCGGTCCGGCGAGCAGCCCGGTGGTGCCCATGGCGGCGACGAGCGTGAGGGCGTCGGAGCCCTCCCGGGCCGCGGCGACGTAGACGCACGGGGTGACCGCGGCGACGCCCAGGCCGACGCAGGCGAAGCCGAGCAGCGCCGGGGCGACGCCGCCGCTCAGCAGCGCGAGGGCGAGCCCGGCGCCCGCGACGGTGGCGCCGACCCGGACCACCCGGCCGTCGCCGAAGCGGCTGCGCCAGCCGTCGGCGAAGAGCCGCGCCACCACCATCATTCCGGAGACGACGGCGATGCCGAGCGGGGCGATCTCGGCGGAGGCGTGCGTCACGTCCGTCATGTAGAGCGCCGACCAGTCGTTCATGGCGCCCTCGGTGATGGTGCCGAACACCATCGCGCAGCACATCCACAGCACCATCGCCGTCGGCAGGCGCAGGCGGCGCGTCCGTTCCTTCTTCTCCTTCGCCGCCGCGGGCGCCGCCTCCTCGCGCAGCAGCCGCGGTGCCGCGAAGGCGACCAGTGCGAGCAGCAGCACCGCGGCGACGGTGAAGTGCGCGGCCACGGACGGGGTGAGTGTGTGGGTGGCGGAGGCCAGCAGCGCCGCGACGAGGGAGCCGCCGCTGAAGACGGCGTGCAGGCGGGCCATGGCGGTGCGCCCGTGGGCGGCCTCCAGCGCGGCGCCCTGGGCATTCATCGCGACGTTCAAGGCGCCCACCAGGACACCGTCCACGCACATCACGGCCAGCGCCGCCGGGTAGTTCGGCGCGGCGGCAAGCGCCAGGAGCGCCGCCGCCAGGCCGAGCGCCGCCAGCGGTGCCAGGCGGCGCGAGCCCAGGCGCCGCATCAACACCGCGACCAGCGGGAACGACACCGCGGCGCCCACTCCGGCGGCCATCAGCAGCAGCCCGACCTCGGCAGTGTTCAGCCCGAGGTCGTGCTTGAGCTGCGGCAGCCGCGCGGTCCAGGTGGCGTACTGGAAGCCGAGGCAGCAAAAGAGCGCGGCGATGGCGCACAGCGCGCGGCGGAACGGGTCGTCGAGTCGGAACACGCGATCAGCTCACTTCGTGGGGCGCGGCGGGGCGGTGGCGTACCGGGCGCCGCACTCCGGCGCGCGCGGGCAGGGGGCGGACCATGCAGAGGGCGTCCGGCCCGTAGTCGGGGCCGGGGGCGGGCGCCCGGTGGTCGGGGGTGAAGCCGCGGGCGGCCCAGAAGGGGTGGCTGCCGCCGACGGCGATCAGCGAGATCTGTTCGTAGCCGTGCGTGGTGGCGGTGGCCGTGAGGCGGTGCAGCAGCAGCCCGGCCAGGCCGCGGCGGCGCTGCGGCGGGGCGATGACGAGGTCGTGGAGGTGGAGGTTGCGGGAGGCGAAGCGGCGGTGTTCGGCGCGGGTGAGCCGCGGGTGGGCACGGGAGGGGTAGGGCAGGGCCAGCAGATAGCCGGCGAGGTGGCCGCCGCGTTCGGCGACGAAGCAGGTGGCCGGGGAGGCGTCGGCGCGGGAGCGGAGTGCGGCGCGGTCCTCGGAGAGGCCGAGGGGGGTGTAGGTGGCCGCCTCCAGCGTGGTCAGGGCGTCCCAGTCGCCGTCGGCGAGCTGCCGTATCCGCACGTCAGGATTCATCTGCCGGATGCCTTTCGGATGCGGTGGCGCCGTCGTCGCCGACGCAGCTGTACGGGAGCGGGGCGAAGCCGTTGAACTCGCGGGTCATGTAACTGAGGGCGTAGGCGCCGCTGGAGAGGATCCAGACGGGATCGCCGGAGGCGGCGTCGGCGGGGACGGGCACGAGGTGGCCGGGCGAGAAGGCGTCGTCGCTGTCGCAGGTGGGACCGGCGACGACGGCGGGCACGGCAGGGCTGCCCGGCCGGGTGGGGAAGACCAGGCGGTACTGGACGGCGTCCATCTCGTAGAGGCCGTTGAACTTGCCGCAGCTGAGGTAGAGCCAGTGGCGGGGCGTGCCGTCGGGGGCGCGGCGGGTGGCGAGGCGGCTGACGTGGGCGCGGATGGCGCCGTGGTCGGCGACGAGGTGGCGGCCCGGTTCGATGCGGAAGTCCAGCGGGTGTGGGGACTCGTCGGCCAGTTGCCGCATGCCCTCGCGGAGGACGGCGAAGATCTTGTCGAGCGGTGGGTCGAGGTCGCGCCCGTGCCGGTCGCGGTAGCCGAGGGCGGGCAGTCCGCCGCCGAGGTTGAGGTGGTCGAGGGCGATGCCGCGCCGTCGCAGGGCGGCGAGGACGGCGGCGAGGCGGTCGAGTGCGGTGCGCCAGGCGCCGGCGGTCATCTGCTGCGAGCCGACGTGGACGGAGAGTCCGGCGGGGGTCAGTCCGGCGGCGCGGGCGGTTTCCAGGACGCGGACGGCGTCCTCGGCGGAGCAGCCGTTCTTGCCGGCCAGGCCCCACAGGGCGCCGTCGCCGTCGGTGGCGAGGCGGCAGAAGACGCGCGCGCCGGGGGCGTGCGCGGCGAGGGCGGCGACGTCCTCGGCGTTGTCGGTGGCGAAGTCGGTGATGCCCAGCCGGTGGGCGTGGGCGATGTCCCGGTCGGATTTGACGGTGTTGCCGTAGTGGATGCGGGCGGGCGGCACCCCGGCGGCCAGCGCCTGCGCGATCTCGCGGGGGCTCGCCGCGTCGACGCCCGCGCCCCGCGCGGCGAGGCGGGTCAGCACCTCGCCGGCGGGGCACGCCTTCATGGCGAACCGGACGTGAACGCCGGGGAGTTCGCGCAGCAGCGCGTCGTGGCTCTCCTCGATGCCGGTGAGGTCGAGGAGGAGGCGGTCGTCGTCGGCGGCGGCGAGGGCGGTACGCAGCCGGGTGCCGGGGCCGTTCATCGGCGTCCTCGGTCCGGGCGGCGGGCAGCGGAGGGCACCTCGGTCGCCGCGCTCGCCGTGACGAGGTCGTGCCAGGCCTCGGTGAGCAGGGCGAAGTCCTCGATGTCGCGGCGGGCTTCGTCGAGCAGGCGGGCGCGGCGGGGGGCGAGGTGGTCGGCGAAGGCCGCGTACCGGCCGCCGAGGCTTCGGTAGGCGCGGTCGAGGACGGTGAGCCGTCGTTCGTTCTCCGCGGGGTCGAGGCGGGCGCTCTCCCGGGCGAAGCCGGCGATGTCGGCGGCGCGTACCCGGTCGTCCGTGTCGAGCAGCGCGGGCCCGGCGTCGGCCATCCGGTCGTAGACGTGGTGGAGATAGCGCATGGAGAGCAGGAATTTCACGAACCGCATCTGGTATGCCAGGAATCCGGCGTCGGTGCGGCGTTCGCCGGTGTAGTAGTTGACGATATGGCGGTTGTGCAGCACGCCGGGGAGGGTGGCGCTGCGGGCGAGGTGGAAGAGGAAATAGTCGCTGCCGATGGTGTCGGTGGCCGGGGGCAGCGGAACGTCTTCCTGGATGCGGTGGAATCCGATGTTGCACATGTCGACCCGCATCGGGTCGACGAGGGCGAGCGTCGAATGATCGCCGGTGAAGGGGTCGGTTCCGGCGCCGAGAAAGGAGACGTCCGCCAATTTCCTTTTCTCTTCCGCGGACCAGTCCTCCGGGGCCCACAGCCCGACGATGTCCCGGTAGATGTCGGGGTCGGTGCCGCGGATGTCGCCGATGTCGACGGAGAGTTCGCCGACGAAGGAGGCGCCGGCCATGACGACGGATTTGCCGGCGTGACGTGTGTCGAGGGAATTCTCGGTGACGACGCCGGCCACGTCGCGGGCGGGTCTGCCGAGCGCGAGCAGTTCGTGGTGGATGGGGTGGACCGGCTCGCCGCGGTGGATCTGGTAGCGGCTGTCGGAGTCGCGGCGGTGGACGGAGCGGCAGCCGAGGGCGGCGGCGAGGAGGAAGGCGCGGTTGGTGCAGGCGCCGTAGGAGAGCCGATCGGGGAGCATCAGCGCGAGCATCAGCTCGGGCTTGGGCAGTCCGGCGCGGTCGATGGCGCGGCGCAGGAAGTCGCGTTGGGCGGCTTCGTCGAGGTGGTGGACGGTGATGTGCTCCCCGGCGGCGGCGTGCGCGGCGCGGGCGTGGCGGGCGCGGTCCGGGGCGGCGGCGGAGTCGAGGATGAGCAGATCGACCTCGACGCCGAAGTGCTCGGCCGCGTAGGCGGCCTCCTCACCGAGGGCGGTGAGGGTGGCGGCGCATTCCCGGTTGGTGGGAAGGGTCAGACAGATGCGGTCCATGCCCCGTCTCCGGTCGACTGTGCGGTGGGATTTCCGTTCCAGGATTCGAGGCCCAGCAGTTTCGCGCCGAGCGGATTGAGCGTGGCCCGGCCGTAGCGGCGGGATTCGTGCCGGAAGACGTCGCCGAGCAGCGTCGCATTCCATTCCGGGGTCCGCAGATGGCGCCAGGATTCGATA
Organism: Streptomyces sp. NPDC000404; assembly: GCF_040300365.1. Taxonomy (NCBI): domain Bacteria; kingdom Bacillati; phylum Actinomycetota; class Actinomycetes; order Kitasatosporales; family Streptomycetaceae; genus Streptomyces; species Streptomyces sp. NPDC000404. The sequence goes on from NZ_JBEPDN010000004.1 coordinate 101,070, forward strand.
CGGGAGCGGCGCAGTTCCTCGTGGGATTCGAGGGCGGGCATCATCGAGAGGTACTGCACGGCGCGGACGCCGTCGGCGGAGGTGTTCGGGGCGACGCCGTGGGCGAGTGCACCATTCCAGATCAGCAGGTCGCCGGCGCGCAATTCGGGGCGGACGACGGGGATTTCCGCCGGGTCGATGCGCGGCCGGATCGGGTCGCGGCCCGGTGGCTGGAGCGCTTTCCAGCGGTCGAAGTCGCGGAAGAGTTCCGGGGCGCACTGGAATCCGCCGGTTGCGGCGTCGGTGTCGTTGAGGGCGATGATTCCCTGGACGCGCTGGGGCAGGACGCCGAGGGAGGTGTCGATGTCCCAGTGGAGTTTGATGTCGAATCCCCGGTCGGTGGCGGGGATCAGCGCGCGGTCGCGGTTCTTGACGTTGGGCGGGTTGAGGTTGAGGCGGTCGAGCGTCACCCAGAGTTCTTCGCAGTCCCAGACGTCGGCGAACGCGTCGTACACCCGCTGCGTCTGCCGGCTGTCCCAGATGAGCTGGTGGTGGTACGCCTCGACGAAGCCGTAGATGTGCAGTTCGCGGTCGATGTCGGAGCGGTAGGGGCGGTCCCGGTACCAGGTGTCGGGTCTTGCGGGGTCGAGACCTTGGAACTCCCAGGCGAAATCGAGGAGTTGGGCAGCCGACGCGGCGGGGATGGCCTCCTTGACGACGACGTGGCCGTAGGTCTGCCAGTGGGTGAAGTCCGCTTCGGACAGCACTCGCAGCGGGCGGGTCTTGGTGAGGTCGCGCAGCGGGGTGCGGGCCAGGTAGGTGTCGGCGTCCTCGCTGAAGTAGGGGACGTCGCTGGCTGCGCGGTAGAGGTGGCCGGGGGCCGGCATGTGTGCACTCCAAAGCTCGAAGGTCCGGTGGCCGGGGCCGTTTCCCGGGTGTGCCGCGCCGGGCCCGGTGGGGTGGGCGGCGGGTGCGGGAGGTCCCGGACGGGCGCGTCGGTGGCGGTGGGGGGCCGCGCGGGGCGCGGCGGCACGGACGGCCGTCGGTCGGGAGGGATACGCGCGGAGAAGGAGTCGGTGCGGGGTGGTGACGGGTGCGGTGGTCGGTTCCGGAAGGGGGCGCCGCCCGTCGCCGGAGGACGGTGGGGTCGCCGGGCGGGTGAGGTGCCGGGGCGGGGCGCCGGGCGGCGCTCCGTTCCGGGGGGAGGGTGGCCCTCCCCGGCAGCGGCGGCGGTCTGCCGCGCTGCCCGGGGCGAGTCACATCCGCCCCTTGTTTCACTCGCGTCCCACCAAACTGGACTAGACCACGGCGGCATGTCAACACTTGCCCGGTATTCGACGCGGCGTCAACGAACGGCGGTTGAACGGCCGTTGAGGTGCTGTCGAGGCCTCGCCCCGAAGGGGCGGCGGGCGGCCGCGGGACGCGGAAACGGATGCGGGACGACACGGCGGTAGTCACCGGATACGGCAGCGGGCATCCTTGACATCGGCAATTGGTACAGGCCAATATCCATTGGCCTGTACCAATGAACACCGTGGCGATGTGTCGGCACTACCCGGAAGGCCGGTCGATGTCCTCCAACATGCACAGCAAGGAACTGCGGCGGCTCGCCCTCTCCGTCCTCCAGCCCGGGTTCACCGGCACCGTGGCGCCCCCGTGGATCCTGCGCGCCATCGGCGAGGGACTCTCCTCGGTGGTGCTGTTCACCCGGAACATCACCGGCGTGGAACAGGTGGCGCAGCTCGCGGCGCAACTACGCGCGGAGAATCCCGAGTTGATCATCGCCATCGACGAGGAGGCCGGCGACGTCACCCGCCTGGAGGCGGCGACCGGCGCCACCCGGCCGGGCAACTTCGCGCTCGGCGCCGTCGACGACACCGAGCTGACCGAGGCCGTCGCCCGGGACCTGGGCCGTCAGCTGCACGCCGCCGGGGTGAGCCTGGACTACGCGCCCAGCGTCGACGTCAACTCCAACCCGGACAACCCGATCATCGGCGTCCGGTCGTTCGGCGTCGACGCCAAGGTGGTCTCCCGGCACGCCTCCTCCTGGGTGCGCGGGCTCCAGTCCGCCGGGGTCGCCGCGTGCGCCAAGCACTTCCCCGGCCACGGCGACGTCGCCATCGACTCCCACCACGGGCTGCCCAGTTACGACGCCACCGTCGAGGAGATAGCGGCGCAGGCGCTGCCGCCGTTCCGCGCCGCGCTGGACGCCGGCGTCCGCGCGATCATGAGCGCCCACCTCCTGGTCCCCGCCTACGACCCTCAGGTGCCCGCCACGCTCAGCCGCCGCATCCTCGTCGACCTGCTCCGCGGCGAGCTGGGCTTCGACGGACTGATCGTCACCGACGCCATCGAGATGGGCGCGGTCACCGGGCTCTACGGGATCGACGGCGCCGCGGTGCGGGCCGTCGCGGCGGGCGCCGACGCGCTCTGCGTGGGCGGCGAGAACGCCGGGGAGGACACCGCGGAGCTGCTGGTCGGCGCGCTGGTCGCCGCCGCCGCGTCGGGCAGGCTGCCCGAGGAGCGGCTGGCCGAGGCGGCCGACCGGGTCGGTGAGTTCGCGCGCTGGTCGGCCGGGCTGCGCCGCTCGGTGCCCGCCGACCCGGTCAGCCGCGACATCGGCTTCGTCGCCGCGCGGCGCGCCCTGCGGGTCAGCGGCGCGGGCGACGGGGTGCTGCCGCTGGCCGGACCGGCGCACGTGGTGGAGCTGGTGCCGTCCACCAACCTCGCGATCGGCAACGAGACGCCGTGGGGCGTCGGCGCGCCGCTGCGCGAGCGGCTGCCCGGCACCACGTCCGTACGGATCCCCCGTCAGGAACTGACCGGGCGCCCCGGCGTGCTGGAGGAGCAGGCGCTGGCCCCGGCCGCCGGGCGGCAGCTGGTCGTGGTGGTGCGCGACGCCGCCCGGCACGGCTGGATGGCCGAGGCGCTCGCCGCGCTCGTCGCGGCGCGGCCGGACGCGGTCGTGGTGGAGATGGGGCTGCCCGGGGCGGATGTGCCCGGGGCGGTCCGGCTGTTCACGCACGGTGCGACGGCCGCCTCCGGCGTCGCCGCGGCGGAGGTCCTGGCCGGTCCCCGCTGACCCGGCGGCCGGCCGGAGCAGGGCCGGGCCATCCCCTGGAACCGCGGAACGCGACCTGGCCGGGCGCGGTCCGGCGGGGGTGCGGGGCGGCGTGCGTCTGCCGCCCCGCACCGCACACACCGTCAGCCGGCCGGTGCGGACGCCGCTCGCGGTGCGGGCGCGCGGGGCACGACGACCGGCGCGCCGTCGCCCGGGGCCGGCAGGATGTCGGCGTCCAGCCCGTAGACCTCCTTGACCAGCGCCGCGTCGACGACCTCGGGCGGGGCGCCCTGGGCGACGACGCGGCCGTCCTTCATGGCGACGACGGTGTCGGCGTAGCGGGCGGCGGCGGCCAGGTCGTGGAGGACCATCACGACGGTGCGGCCGGCGGCGGCCACCTCGCGGACGAGCGCGAGGACGTCGACGGCGTGGCCGAGGTCGAGGGCGCTGGTGGGTTCGTCGAGCAGGACGACCGGGGTGCGCTGGGCGAGGACCATCGCCAGCCAGCAGCGCTGACGCTGGCCGCCGGAGAGCCGGTCGAGGCGTTCGGCGGCGAGTGCGGTGGTGCCGGTCGCCTCCAGCGCCTCGCGGACGGCCGTCTCGTCCTCCCGTGACCACTGGCGCAGCAGCCCCTGGTGGGGGTGGCGGCCGTAGCGGACGAGTCCGGCGACGGTGACCGCCTCGGGGGCGCGGGGCGACTGCGGGAGCAGGGCGATGCGGTGGGCGGCGCGGCGGCGGCCCAGCGCCCAGATGTCGGCGCCGTCGGCGTGCACGGTGCCGGAGTCCGGGGTGTGCAGCCGGGCGGCGGCGCGCAGCAGGGTGGACTTGCCGCAGCCGTTGGGGCCCACGATCGCGGCGACCTGCCCGGCGGACACGGTGAGGGAGACGTCCCGCACGACGGGGCGGCCGGGGTAGCCCGCGTGCAGCTCGCGGATCTCCAGGCCGGGGGCGGGTGTCGGCTGGTCGGTCATGGTCAGTCCTTTCGGGCGGGGCGGTCCGCGCGGAAGAGGACCCACAGCAGGAAGGGGCCGCCGAGGACGCTGGTGACGACGCCGACGGGCAGTTCGACGGGGGCGATGACGCGGCCGAGCGCATCGGCGGCGACGACGAGGGCGGCGCCGGTCAGCGCCGAGCAGACCACCGGGACGCGGGTGGGCCCGGCCATCCGCTGGGCGAGGACGGGCGCGGCGAGGCCGACGAAGGCGATGGGCCCGCCGACGCCGACCGCGACCCCGGCGAGCGCCACGGCCAGCGCGAGGGCGGCGCCCCGCACCCGGCGCAGTTCGACGCCGAGCGCGGCGGCCATGTCGTCGTCGAAGCGCAGCAGTTGCAGCCGGTGCCCGGAGGCGAGGGCCAGCGGGACGAGGACGGTCAGGGCGATCAGCAGCGGGGTCCCGGCGCTCCAGTCGCGGCCGCTGAGGCTGCCGACGGCCCAGAGGAAGACGCCGCCCGCGGTGTTGTCGTTCTCGCGGGACATCAGCAGATCGCTGACGGCGCCGATGGTGGTGGAGACGCCGATGCCGACGACCAGCACGCGGTATCCGGCGGTGCCCGCGCCGCCCGCGCAGAGGACGACGAGGGCCGCGGCGGCGACGGCGCCGAAGGGGCCGAGCCACCAGTCGCCGATCATGCCGGTGGCCGATCCGGCCGCGGCGGCGACGACCGCGGCGGTGGCGCCCTCGTTGACGCCGATCAGATCGGGGGTGGCGAGGCGGTTGCCGGCCAGGGTCTGGGTGAGGCAGCCGGCGATGCCGAGCGCGGCGCCGACCATGAGGCCCACCAGGACGCGCGGCAGCCGGAAGTCCCGGACGACCATGACCGTTCCGGCGTCGCCGGTGCCCAGGAGCCCGCCGAGCGTCTGCGACAGGCTCATCCCCGTCGAACTCGCCGTCACGGACAGCGCGATGAGCACGGCGAGCAGCGGGACGAGGAGCGCCGCCGCCAGCGCGCCGCGGCGCGGGAAGAGCCAGGAGAGGGTGCCGGTGCGCAGGACGGTGGTGTCCGGCAGCTCGACCCGGGCGCGTGGGGCCGGTGCCCCGGTGGTGTGCGGTGCGCTCATGCGGACGCTCCGGCGGTGGACAGGCGCGAGGAGCGGGCGATCCAGACGAGCAGCGGTCCGCCGACGAAGGCGAGCAGCACGCTGACCGGTGTCTCCCAGGGGCGGATGACGACGCGGGCCAGGATGTCGGCGAGGAGCATCACGGCGGCGGCGACCAGCGCGGAGAGGGCGAGTTGGGCGGTGAGCCGGGGCCCGGCGACGGCGCGGGCGGCGTACGGCGCGAGCAGGCCGAGGAAGGCGATCGGCCCGGCGACGGCGACCGCGCAGCCCACGAGGAGGGAGACGGCGGCGGCCACCGCGAGGCGGATGCGGCCCGGGTGGTGGCCGAGCGAGCGGGCGCTGTCGTCGCCGAGGCCGAGCGCCGAGAGCGGGCGGGCGCAGCCGAACGCGACGAGCAGCCCGACGGCCGCCGGAGCGGTGAGCGGCAGCAGATCGGCGGCTTCGACGCCGGCCAGCGAGCCGATCGTCCAGTAGCGGTAGGTGTCGAACGTCGACTGGGTGCCGAGCAGGACGTACGAGGTCAGGCCGTGGAAGGTGGCGCCGATGGCGGTGCCGGTGAGGACCAGGCGCAGCGGGGATCCGGCGGTGCGGCCGGAGGCGGCGAGCAGCAGGACCACGGCGCTGGCGGCCAGTCCGCCGGCCAGCGCCCAGCCCATCAGGGCGGTGGGCGAGGTGGCGCCGAAGAAGGTGAGGCCGAGGACGACGGCGAAGGCGGCGCCGGAGTTGACGCCGAGCAGTCCGGTTTCGGCCAGCGGATTGCGGGTCGCCGCCTGGAGCAGACAGCCGGAGACGCCGAGGCAGACGCCGACGAAGAGGGCGGCGAGGGTCCGCGGCAGCCGTACGTCCAGTACGGCCAGGCGCAGTTGGGTGTCGGCGCGGGCGGCCGGATCGCCGGTGAGGAAGTGCCAGGCGTCGGCGGCGGAGCTGTGGCCGGTGCCGATGACCAGGGAGAGCACGGCCAGGGCCGGCAGGACGACGGTGAGCGCGAGCGCGGCCCGGCGGAGGGGGCGGTGACCCGGTGTGAGGGGTTCGCCGGGGCGGTTCCCGGTGCCGTCCGGCCGCCCCTCTTGCGCAATCAACATGAGGTTAGCCTAACCTAAATCGATCGCTCCGGGATTTTTGCGGAGCGGTTCCCCGCATGCCCGAAAGCGGACGAACTCGGCGTACCCCTACGCCGCATACCGCTCGGACACCCGCTTTTCCGCCACCGACGCACCCCCTACGGAGAACCAGGCCATGGCGCCCACCCCCGCCCTCAGACCCTTCCGCACCACCGCCGCCGTCGCGACGCTCGCCGCCTGCGCGCTCACGCTGACCGCCTGCGGCTCCTCGGACTCCGCGTCCGGCGCCGCGAAGGGCCGCACCACCGAGGTGACCGACGCGACCGGCACCGCCGTCTCCGTACCCGCCGCCCCCGAGCGCGTGGTGGCGCTCAGCGAGATGGACCTGGACGCAGCGCTCACCCTCGGCGTCAAGCCCGTCGGCCTGACCGCGGGCCGCGGCCAGAAGGGCGCCCCCGCCTACCTGGCCGGCAAGGCGCAGGGAATACCCGTCGTCGGCGCCGTGACCGGGCCCGACATCGAGAAGGTCGTCCAGGCGAAGCCGGACGTCATCCTCGCCGGTCAACTCGCCGACAAGCAGGTCCTCAAGCAGCTGCGCACCATCGCCCCGACCGTGGTGACCATCGGCGCCGACAAGAGCTGGCGCACGTCGCTGGAGCTGACCGGCAAGGCCCTGGGCCGGACCAACCAGGCCGAGAAGTTCCTCGACGACTACGACGGCAAGGCCGCCGCGCTCAAGAAGGACCTCGGCTCGCGCGCCGGCGCCTCGGTCTCGGTGGCCCGCTACTCCGCCAAGGGCACCGCCGTCATGCAGCAGGGCGTCTTCATCGGCGACGTCCTCGGCGACCTCGGCTTCAAGCGGCCCGGCATCCAGGCGCAGCCGGGCAAGGGCCACTCCACGCCGCTCAGCGAGGAGAACCTCAAGGAGATCGACGCCGACTGGCTGTTCATCGGCACCCTCGACCCGGGCAGCTCGGAGTCCTCGCTGCTCAAGAAGTTGACCCAGAAGCCCGCCTACCGCCAGCTGAACGCCGTCCGCGACGACCACGCCACCGTCATCGACGGCTCCAAGTGGACCAGCCTGGGCGGGCCGCAGGCCGCCGTCTCCGTCCTCGACGACATCCGCAAGGCGATGGTGAAGTGAGCGCCGCACCCGAACTCGACGGCCGCCTCGCCCTCGTGACGGGCGCCGGGCGGGGCATCGGCGCCGCCGTCGCCGCGGCCCTCGCCGCCCGCGGCGCCCGTGTCGTCGCCACCGACCTGGCCCCCGGGGAACTCCCCGCGGCGGCCCGGCCGTACGCGGAACGGATCACCGCCCGCGCGCTGGACGTCACCGACGCCGCCGCCGTGGACACGCTCGTCGCCGAGACCGAGGAGAGCGCCGGGCCGATCGACATCGCCGTCAACGTCGCCGGCGTGCTGCGCGGCGCGCCCGTCGCCGAGCTGACCGATGCGGACTGGGCGGCGACGTTCGCCGTCAACACCGACGGCGTCATGCATGTCTCACGGGCCGTCACCCGCCGGATGACCGCCCGCGGCCGCGGCAGCCTCGTCACCGTCGCCTCCAACGCGGCGGGCATCCCCCGCGCCGGGATGGCCGCGTACGCCGCGTCCAAGGCGGCGGCGGTGATGTTCACCAAGTGCCTGGGGCTGGAGGTCGCCGCGCACGGCGTGCGCTGCAACACCGTCTCCCCCGGCTCGACCCTCACCGACATGCAGCGCGCCATGTGGACCGCGTCCGGCCAGGACGCGGAGACCGCCGCCCGCCACATCATCGAGGGCGACCTCACGGCCCACCGCACCGGCATCCCCCTGGGCCGCATCGCCGACCCGTCCGACATCGCCGAGGCCGTCGCCTTCCTGGTGTCCGACCGTGCCCGCCACATCACGCTGCACGACCTGTACGTCGACGGCGGCGCCACGCTGCGCGCCTGATGAGCCGGGTGCGGGCCGCCGCGCCGGCCCGCACCCGCGCACCGCTCCCCTCCTTGCTCCCCCCTTCCTGGAGACCGCCATGCCCGCTTCCCTGAGCGAACCCCGCACCGCGCCCGTGGTCACCCCGGGCGAGGCCACCGCCCTGCTCGACGCCTACCGCGCCGGCACGGACCGCTTCCTCGGCACGCCCCGCCACACCCTGCTGGGGCGCGGCACCCTCGCCGACGTCCCGCACGATTCCAGACCGGTGTATCAGCGGGTCCGCGAGACGCTGCGGGAGCGGCGCGCCGCGGGCACCCCGTCGCCGGTCGTGATCGGCGCGCTGCCGTTCGACCCGGACGGCCCGCCCGCGCTGGCCGTGCCCGCCTCCGTGGCCTGGGCGCCGCCGCTGCGCAAGGACCCGCTGGTCGCGCTGCCCGCCCCCGGCCCGGAGCGGGCCGCCGACTGGGAGATACGGGAGGTGCCGGAGCCCGCGGTGTACGGCGCGGCCGTCGCCGCCGCCGTCGCGCGGATGCGGGCCGGGGAGTTCGACAAGGTCGTCCTGGCCCGCACCGTCGAGCTGACCTCCCGTCATGAGCTGGATCTGCCCTCGATGGTGCAGCGGCTGGCCCGCCGTGACCCGTCCGGCTACACCTTCGCCGTCCCCAGCGGCCCCGGCCGCACCCTCGTCGGCGCCAGCCCCGAACTCCTTCTTTCCCGCACCGGCGGCCGGCTGACCGCCAACCCGCTGGCCGGCTCCGCGCCCCGCAGCGCCGACCTCGCCGAGGACGTACGGCGCGCCGCCGCACTGCTGGAATCCCCCAAGGACCTGCACGAACACGCCGTCGTGGTGGACGCGGTCCGCGCCGCGCTGGCGCCGTACTGCACCCGTCTGGAGGTGCCCGAGCGGCCCACGCTGGTGCGCACGGCGGCGATGTGGCACCTGTCGACGACCGTCACCGGCGAACTCGCCGACCCCGAGGTGTGCGCGCTGGAGCTGGCGTCCGCCCTCCACCCGACGCCCGCGGTGTGCGGCACCCCGACGCCGCTGGCGCGCGAGGTGATCGCCGCCGCCGAGCCGTTCGACCGGGGCCCGTACACCGGCATGGTCGGCTGGCAGAACGCGGACGGCGACGGCGAATGGGTCGTCACCATCCGCTGCGCCGAGGCCGAGGGCCGGGCGCTGCGGCTCTTCGCGGGCGCGGGGGTGGTCGCCGATTCCTCGCCGGAGGCGGAGACCGCCGAGACCGGCGCGAAGTTCCGTACCTTCCTCGGCGCCGTGGGAGCCGCCCTGTGACCGCCCCGCTCGCCACCACGCCCGGACTCGACGCGCCCACCTGGCCTGCCGAGTTCGCGGACCGCTACCGCGCGGCCGGCTACTGGCGCGGGGAGACCTTCGGCGCCGTGCTCCGCGACCGCGCCACAGCCCACCCCGACCGCACCGCCCTCATCGACCCGGCGCCCGAGCGCCGCACCTGGACCTACCGCGAGCTGGACGAGGCCGCCGACCGGATGGCCGCCGGGTTCGCCGCCCGCGGCATCGCCAAGGGCGACCGGGTCGTCGTCCAGCTCCCGAACGTCGGGGAGTTCCTGGTCGTCGTCTTCGCGCTGTTCCGCATCGGCGCGCTGCCGGTCTACGCGCTCCCGGCGCACCGCGACACGGAGATCACCTACTTCTGCACGTTCGCGGAGGCGGTCGCGTACGTCATCCCCGACCGGCACGCGGGCTACGACCACCGGGCGCTCGCCTCGCGGGTCAAGCAGCAGGCGCCGGCGCTGCGGCACGTCTTCGTCGCCGGGGAGCCGGGCGAGCACACCGCGCTCGCCGAGGTGCCGTGCGATCCGCCGGGACCGCTCGACGGGCCCGAGCCGCACGAGCTGGCCTTCCTCCAGCTGTCCGGCGGCACCACCGGCGTCCCCAAGCTCATCCCCCGCACCCACGACGACTACGGCTACTCGCTGTGGGGCTCCAACGAGATCTGCGGGGTGGACGAGGACACCCGCTTCCTCGTCGCGCTGCCCGCCGCGCACAACTTCCCGATGTCGTCGCCCGGTTGGCTGGGCGTGCTGTACGCGGGCGGCACGGTGGTGCTCTGTCCGCGGCCCGATCCGGCGACCGCGTTCCCGCTGATCGCTCAGGAGCGGATCACGATGACGGGGCTGGTGCCGCCGCTGGCGCTGGTGTGGACCGAGGCGGGCCCCGGCTCGGAGCACGATCTGTCCAGCCTGGAGCTGCTGCTGGTCGGCGGCGCGAAGTTCTCGGTGGCCGCGGCGCGGCGCCTGGAGCCGGCGCTGGGCTGCCGGCTGATGCAGGTCTTCGGCATGGCCGAGGGGCTGGTCAACTACACCCGGCTGGACGACGATCCGGAGACCGTGGTCACCACGCAGGGCCTGCCGATCTCCCCCGACGACGAGATCCGGATCGTGGACGACGCCGACGAGGACGTCCCCGACGGCGAGTTCGGCCATCTGCTGACCCGCGGCCCGTACACCATCCGCGGCTACTGGCGCGCCCCGCAGCACAACGCGCGGGCCTTCACCGCGGACGGCTTCTACCGCACCGGCGACATCGTGCGCCGCACCCCGACCGGGCATCTCGTCGTCGAGGGCCGGGCGAAGGACCAGATCAACCGGGGTGGCGAGAAGGTCGCGCCGGAGGAGATCGAGAACATCGTCCTGGGCCACCCGGCCGTCCACGACGTCTCCGTCGTCGCGGTCGCCGACGAGTATCTGGGCGAGCGGACGCTGGCGTACGTGATCCTGCGCGCGGGCGCCGAACCGCTGAAGCCGGTCGCGATCAAGCGGCACGTCCGGCAGGCGGGCGTCGCCGACTACAAGGTCCCCGATCTCGTGGAGTTCGTGGACGCCTTCCCGCAGACCGGGGTCGGCAAGGTCAGCAAGAACGGCCTGCGCTCCGCCGCGGCCCCCACCGAGCAGCACTGAAAGGCCCGTCCACCATGGCACTTCCCGCCATCGCCCCCTATCCGCTGCCGTCCCCCGAGGAGCTGCCCGAAAACCGGGTCGCCTGGACCGTCGACCCGGCGCGCGCCGTGGTCCTCGTCCACGACCTCCAGCAGCACTTCCTCGGCGCGTACCCGGCCGGTGAGCAGCCGCTGACCGGGATGCTCGGCAACACCGCCCGGCTGCTCGCCGCCTTCCGCGGGCGCAAGGTGCCCGTCGTCTACTCCGCCCAGCGCGGCGGGCAGACGCCCGAGGAGCGCGGTCTCCAGCTCGACTTCTGGGGCCCGGGCGTCGCCGACGACCCGGCGAAGCTCGCCGTCCCGGACCAGGTCGCCCCGGAGCCGGACGACACCGTCTTGACCAAGTGGAAGTACAGCGCCTTCGTCCGCACCGATCTGGAGCGGCGGATGCGCGAGGCCGGACGCGACCAGCTGGTGATCGTCGGGGTGTACGCGCACATCGGCGTGCTGATGACGGCGTGCGACGCCTGGATGCGCGACATCCGGGCGTTCGTCGTCGCCGACGCCGTCGCGGACTTCTCCCGCGCCGACCACGATATGGCCCTGCGCTGGGCCGCCGGCCGCTGCGCGGTCGTGACCTGCACCGACGACCTGCTCAAGGAGATCTGAGCGATGGCACTCACCCTGGAGACGATCCGCGCCGACGTCGCCGACGCCCTCGGCGAGGACCCGGCGGACATCCCCGTCGACGAGAACCTCCTCGACTACGGCCTGGACTCGGTCCGCATCATGGCGCTGCTGGAGCGCTGGCGCCGCGACCACGGCGTGGACGCGGGCTTCGCCGATCTCGCCGAGGCCCCCGCCATCGAGGCCTGGGCACCGCTGCTGGGGGTCGGATGACCACCCCGCTCACCATCGTCGCGCCCTCTCCTCCCGAGGACGGCGCCGAGGTCCAACTGCCGCTGACCGCGGCCCAGTCGGGCATGTGGTACGCGCAGGCCCTCGATCCGCTCAGCCCGGCGCAGAACACCGCGGAGTGCCTGGAGATCGCCGGGCCGCTCGACCCGGAGCTGTTCGCCGCCGCGCTGCGCCACGTCACCGCCGAGACCGACGCGCTGCGGGTGCGCGTCACCGACACCCCGGACGGGCCGCGGCAGCGCCTGCTGCCGGCGGTCGAACTCCCGCTGTCCGTGCACGATCTGCGCGGTGCGGCCGACGCGGACGCCGAGGCCGAGGCGTGGATGCGCGCCGATCTGGCGAAGCCGTGCGATCTGGCCGCCGGACCGCCGTTCCGGCACGCCCTCTTCCGCACCGGCGACGAGCGGTGGCTGTGGTACCAGCGCATCCACCATCTCGTCATGGACGGCTACGGCTACTCGCTGCTGGTGCGCCGCACCGCCGAGGTGTACTCCGCGCTGGCCCGGGGCGAGGAGCCGGGCCCGCGCGCCTTCGGGGCGCTCGCCGATCTCGTCGCGCAGGACGCGGAGTACCGCGGCTCCGAGGCGTACGCCGCCGACCGCGACCACTGGCGGACCGCGTTCGCCGACCGCCCGGAGGCGCCGCGGCTCGCCGGGCGCGGCGCGCTCCCCTCGCGCACCTTCCTGCGCACCACCGCGCACCTGTCCCCTGAGGCGACCGAGCGGCTGCGGGAGCTGGCCGCCGGACTCCGCGCGACCTGGCCGGACGTGCTCGTCGCCGCGCAGGCGCTGTACACCTCCCGCGCCTGCGACCGCGCGGACGTGGTCCTCGGCCTGCCGATGATGGGCCGGCTGGGCTCGGTGGCGCTGCGGGTGCCCGGGATGGTGATGAACGTGCTGCCGCTCCGGCTGACCGTCACCCCCGAGGCGACGTTCGCGCAGCTGGTGCGGCAGGTGGTGCTCGCCGTCCGCGAGGCCCGCCGCCACCAGCGCTACCGCTACGAGGACATCCGGCGCGATCTGGGGCTGCTCGGCGAGGCGCGCGGCCTGGTGGGGCCGCTGGTCAACGTCATGCCGTTCGACTACGGCGCCGAATTCGCGGGCGCCCCGGCGCGGGCCCGGAACCTCTCCGCCGGTCCCGTCGACGATCTGACCGTCAACGTCTACGACCGGGCCGACGGCCGTGGTCTCCGCATCGACCACGACGGCAATCCGGCGCTGTACGACGGTGATGCGCTCGCCGGGCATCAGGAACGGTTCCTGACCCTTCTGGAGCGGCTCGCCGCCACCGACCCGCAGCAGCCGCTCGCCGGCCACACCGTCGCCACGCCCGCCGAACACGCCCTGGTGATCGACGAGTTCAACCGCACCGGCCACCAGGTGCCGCCGACCACCCTGATCGGGCCGATCGAATCGCAGGCGGCCCGCACGCCGGACGCCACCGCGCTGGTCTTCGGCGACACGGCGCTGACGTACGGGCAGCTGAGCGCCCGCGCGAACCGGCTCGCCCGGCACCTCCAGGGCCTCGGCGCCGGGCCCAGCAAGCTGGTCGCGGTCTCCGTGCCGCGCTCGGTGGAGCTGGTGGTCGCGCTGCTGGCGGTCCTCAAGTCGGGCGCCGCGTATCTGCCGCTCGATCCGGACTACCCGGCGCAGCGGCTGACGTACATGCTCCAGGACGCCTCGCCGGTCTGCGCCCTCACCGACCGCGCCGGGCGGCTGCCGTCCGACGCGGGAACGCCGCTGGTCGCGCTGGACACCCTCGACGTCTCCGGGCACCTGCCGGTCAATCCGGCGCGGGCGCTCACCCCGTCGCACCCGGCGTACGTCATCTACACCTCCGGCTCGACCGGCCGCCCCAAGGGCGTGGTGGTGTCCCACCGGGCGATCGACAACCGGCTGCGGTGGATGCAGCACGCCTATCCGCTCGGCGCCGGGGACCGCGTCCTCCAGAAGACGCCGTCGTCGTTCGACGTGTCGGTGTGGGAGTTCTTCTGGCCGCTGCGCCAGGGCGCGGCGCTGGTCGTGGCGGAGCCCGGGGTGCACAAGGATCCGGTCCGGCTGGCCCGGCTGATCACCGAACGGTCGGTCACCACCTGCCATTTCGTCCCGTCGATGCTCCAGGTCTTCCTGGCGGCGCCGCAGGCGGCCGGCTGCACCGCGCTGCGGCAGGTCTTCGCCAGCGGCGAGGCGCTGCCCCGCGAGACGGCGACGCTCTTCGCCCGGACGCTGCCGGGCGCCGCGCTCCACAACCTCTACGGGCCGACGGAAGCCGCCGTCGACGTCTCGTACCACGCCTGTGCGGCGGACGGCGACGGTCCGGTGCCGATCGGGCGGCCGGTGTGGAACACCCGGCTGTACGTCCTGGACGCGGCGCGGCAGCCCTGCCCGCCCGGCGTTCCCGGTGAACTCTTCCTGGCCGGCCGGCAGTTGGCCGACGGATATCTGAACCGTCCGGAGCTGACCGCGGAGCGCTTCACCGCCGACCCGTTCGGGGCGCCGGGCGAGCGGATGTACCGCACCGGCGATCTGGCGCGCTGGACGGCGGCGGGCGAGGTGGAGTACCTCGGCCGCACCGATCACCAGGTCAAACTCCGCGGCCAGCGCATCGAACTGGGCGAGATCGAGGCGGCGCTCACCGCCCGGACCGGCGTGGACGGCGCCTGTGCGCTGGTCCGCGAGGACGGCGCGGGCGAGCAGCGGCTGATCGGCTATGTGACCGGCGGCGCGGATCCGGCCACCGTCCGGGCGGAGCTGGCGGCGGCGCTGCCGGAGCACATGGTTCCGGCGGCGGTCGTCGCGCTCGACGCGTTCCCGCTGACCCCGAACGGCAAGCTGGACCGGGCGGCGCTGCCCGCGCCGGTGTTCGGCGGCAGCGGCGCGGCCCGCCGCCCGGCGAGCGCGCAGGAGGCGGCGGTGACCCGGCTGTTCGCCGAGGTCCTGGGCGTGGCGGACGCCGGGCCCGACGACGCCTTCTTCGACCTCGGCGGCACCTCGCTGCTGGCGGTGCGGCTGGTGGCGCGGGTCCGGGAGGAGTGCGGCGCGGAGCTGACCATCGGTTCGCTCTTCGAGGCGCCGACCCCGGCGGCCCTCGCCGCCCGGCTGGCGACGGCGGCACCCGCCGCGGGCGACGCGCTCGACGTCGTCCTGCCGCTGCGCACCGAGGGCGAGAGGCCCCCGCTGTTCGCCTTCCACCCGGCGGGCGGCCTGTCCTGGTGCTACGCGGGCCTGTCCGCGCGGCTCGGCCCGGACCAGCCGCTGTACGGCATCCAGGCGCGCGGACTGCTCGACGACGGGCCGCTCCCGCCGGACCTGGAGACCCAGGCCGCCGGATACGTCCGCGAGCTGCGGGCCGTCCAGCCGCACGGCCCGTACCGGCTGCTGGGCTGGTCGGTCGGCGGGATCCTCGCGCACACCGTGGCGGTGCTGCTCCAGGAGGCGGGCGAGGAGGTCGAACTGCTGGCGCTGCTGGACGCGTTCCCGGCCGAGCAGTGGCGCGAGCGGCCCGCGCCGGAGGAGGGCGACGCGCTCACCGCGGTGCTGCGGATGGCCGGTTTCGACCGGACGGACGAGCGCGGTCGCGAGGACGTGCTGGCGACGCTGCGGAGGGCGGGCAGCCCGCTCGCCGGCCTGGGCGATCACACGCTCTCCCGGATCGTCGACATCGTGCCGCACCACGCCCGGATGATGCGCGCCCACCGCCACCGCCGCTTCGACGGTGACGTGGTGTTCTTCACCGCGGCGGCGCCGCGCGCGGAGGACTGGCTGACCCGCGAGGCCTGGCGCCCGCACGTCCGTGGCCGGATCGTCAACCACGATCTGGACTGCACCCACCCGCAGTTGATGCGGGAGACGCAACTGGACGCGATCGCCGCCGTGCTCGCCCCGCGCCTGACGGGCACCCCCGGATGACGCCCGCGGGCCCCGCGCCGGACCTCGCACGGGCGGGCGGCCCCGGTCCCCGCGCCGCGGAGTTGGCGCGGGGCCCGTGGCTGCGTCTCGTCACGGCGCAGGCGCACGATGCGGACGCCGCGGCGCTGCTGGACGCACGGGAGCGGCGCCGGGCCGCGGCGCTGCGCCGCCCGGCCGACCGTGTGCTGTACGTCGCCGTCCACGCGGAGCTGCGCCGGGTGCTGGGCGGGCTGCTGGGCATGGCGCCGGAGGCGGTGGAGCTGGTCCGGCTGGCGTGTCCGGGGTGCGGCGGTCCGCACGGGCGGCCGGCGGTGGCGGGCGGGGCGGTGCACTTCTCGCTCGCGCACGGCGACGGCCTGGCGCTGCTGGGCCTGGCGTCCGCGCCGATCGGCGTCGATGTGGAGCGCGTCCCCGCGGCCCGGGTGGCGGCCGATGCGTCGGCCGCCCTGCACCCGGCCGAGCGGGCGGAGTTGGCACGGCTGGCCGAGCACGCCCGCCCGGCCGCCTTCGCCCGCTGCTGGACGCGGAAGGAGGCCTACCTCAAGGCGACCGGCGAGGGCCTGTCCGGCGCCGCGCTGCACGGCCGCCACCTGGGCTGCGGCCCGCGCCCGGCACAGGTCCCGGGCTTCACGCTCACCGATGTCCCGGTCCCCGGCGGCTGGGCGGCGGCCTGCGCGGTACAGGACCCGGCTGCGCCGGGACGGCGGTCCGTATGACGCCTCCGTAGACTCGCGTTCATGCGGACGGGACGGCGGGGCGGAGCGGTGGGGGCGGTCGCGCGGCTGTGGGCGGCCGGGGAGATGCCGTTCGGCGACGCGCTCCACCGGGCGGACGGCACCGGCCTGGCGGTGCATGCCGAGGGTCCCGGGCGCTACCACCCGGACGCCGGGCAGCCGATCCCGTTCCGCCTCGGCGGGCCGGTCGAGGTGGCCCGTCTGATCGAGGAGTACGGCACCTGCGAGGCCGACCCGTACTTCGAGAGCGCGCTGCCGGACGGCTCGGGATGGCTGTGCGGCGGTGGCAGCGGCATGGGCAACGTCGGCCATCTCGCCCGGCTCGACGCCGGCCGCTCGCTGCGGTGGGTGATCGTGATGGAGCGCTCCAACCCGTTCGTGGGCGTGCGCCACGAGGGCACGGTCGCCGTCTGCCGCAACGACTGGGGAAACCTGCTCCGCCTCGACCTGGCCGACCCCGCTCTCGCCTGACGCCGCCGCCCGCTCCCGGGCGCTACCGGACCGGCAGGTCGATCCCGTGCTCCGCCTCGGGCCGCGGGCCGTGAATGCGCCGGTCGGCCTCGGTGATGGCGAGGTCGTTGATGCTCGCCTCGCGGCGTCGCATCAGGCCGTGCGCGTCGAACTCCCACTGCTCGTTGCCGTAACTGCGCCACCATTGGCCCTGCGGGTCGCGGCACTCGTACTGGAAGCGGACGGCGATCCGGTTCCCGTGGAACGACCAGAGGCTCTTGCGCAGCGCGTAGTCGAGTTCGCGCTCCCACTTGCGCGTCAGAAAGGCGACGATCTCCGCGCGGCCGGTGAGGAACGTGTCCCGGTTCCGCCACACCGAGTCCGGGGTGTAGGCCTGCGCCACCCGGTGGGGGTCGCGGGTGTTCCAGGCGTCCTCGGCGGCCTGGACCTTCCGCAGGGCGGTCTCCTGCGTGAACGGCGGGCGGGGCGGGCGGTCTTCCGGCACTGCGGCCTCCTCAAGGTGAAGAACGATCGTTCTCCATCGGCGGGAGCTAAGGTAGAGAACGCTCGTTCTCAACGTCAAGGAGCCCCGGATGCCCGCGCCGATCACCGAGGAACGCAGCCGCCGGGACCGCGAAGCGCTTCTCGACGCGGCCGAAGGGCTCTTCTACGCGCGCGGCATCCGGGCGGTCGGCATGGCCGAGGTCCGCGCCGCGTCCGGTCTGCCGCTGAACCGGATCTACCGGTTCTTCACGGCGAAGGAGGACCTCGTCGTCGCCGTACTCAGGCGCCGTGACCAGCGGTGGCGGGGAAGTCTGGCCGACCGCGTGGAGCGGGTTCGCGACCCTCGCCTGCGGGTGCTCGCGGTCTTCGACTGGCTCGCCGAGTGGTGCGCCGAGCCCGGATTCCGCGGCTGCGCCTGGATCAACGCCCACGGCGAACTCGGCGCGTCGTCCGAGGCGATACGGGCCGAGGTCCGGTCGCACAAGCAGGCGTTCCACGACCAGATCGCCCAGTGGGTGCGCGCCACCGGGCTGCCGGTGACCGAACCGGTCTTCCTCCTCGCCGAGGGCGCCATCGTGACGGCCGGCATCAGCGGCGACCCGGCCCCGGCCCGCCACGCCCGCGCGGCCGTCGCCACGCTGCTCGGCACGGAGTGATCCCCCAAGGGGTGTCAGCCGCGCAGGCGGCGCAGCGCCCGGCCCGCGCCGGTCCGCCAGCGGGCCGTGCGGCGCCGCCAGGCACGGGAGCGCCGGGTGCCGGCCAGCGCGGTGAACAACTCCTCGTAGGCGCGGGCCACCTGAGCGGGGTCGTAGCGCTCGGCCGCGGTGCGGGCCGCGGCCCGGCCCATCGTGCGGCGGGCCGCCTCATCGGCGATCAGCTCGCCCAGGGCGGCGGCCAGCGCCGCCTTGTCCCCGACGGGGGTCAGACGGCCGTCGACGCCGTCGGTGATGATCTCGGCGGGGCCGAGCGGGCAGTCGGTGGAGACGACCGGGGTGCCGCAGCGCATCGCCTCGACCAGCGTCATGCCGAACGATTCGGCGTCGGAGGCGGAGGCGACGATCGACGCCTTCACGAACTCGCCCTCGATCGGGGAGACCGGCCCCATCAGCTCCGCGCGGCCCCGCAGCCCCTGCTCCTCGATCAGTCGCCGAAGGCGTTCGCGGTCGGCGCCCGTGCCGTAGATCCGCAGCCGCCAGTCGGGGTGCGCGGCGGCGAGGGGCGCGAAGGCCTCGATGAGCAGGTCGAACCGTTTGGCGCGGACCAGGCGTCCGGCGGCGGCGATCACCGGGGCGCGCTCGCCGTCCAGGGGCAGGCCGGGGTCCGGCACGCTGTTGGGCACGGCCAGCACCGGTACGCCCGGCAGCCGCATCTTCCGCCGGTAGACGGCGGCGTCGGCCTCGGTCGTGGTGACCACCGCGTCCAGGTCGCGGTAGTGGCGGGCCAGTTGGGTGCGCAGCTTCTTGGTGTGGGTGTCGTGCGTGAGGTGTTCCTGCGCGATCCGCAGCGCGCCGGGCGGGCCGAAGCGGGCCAGGTAGACGTTGATGCCGGGCCGGGTGCCGATGAGTACGTCCGCGTCGCTGGTGCGCAGATACTCCTGCGCCCGCACATCGGTCAGGACGCTGTACTGCTTGTGGCGCCGCTCGGCGCCCGGGAAGACCTCGGCGGGCCGGCGCAGCCGCGGGTCGGCGGCGTCGCCCGCGTCCTCGCGCAGGTCGACGAGGGGGACGATCCGCACCCGCGGGTCGACGGCGAACCGGGGCCGGGCGCGGTGGCGCAGCATCGACACGACGGTCACCTCGTGCCGCTCCGCGAGCGCGGCGGCCAGGTTGAGCGTGGTGCGGATCGTGCCGCCGATGCCGTACACGTTGTGGATCAGGAACGTGATCTTCATTCGGTGGTCTCCCGGGACGGCCCGGCCGGCGCCGCGGCCCGGCGCCGGGCACGCAGCAGCTCCCTCGCGAGAGGCAGCAGCGAGACGGCGACGATCGCGGCGATCAAGGGGAGGAGGTAGTGGTCGACATCGGGGACGGTGGCGCCGAGCGCGTACCCGGCGAGGACCAGCCCCGCCGTCCACACCAGACCGCCGGTGACCTGCCACAGCGCGAAGGTGCGGGCGGGCACGCGGACCACTCCGGCGAGCGGGTTGAGCACGGTGCGCACGACGGGGAGGAAGCGGGCCAGGACGACGGCCTTGCCGTGACCGTAGCGGGTGAGCAGGTCCTCGGCGCGCGCCACGCCCTCGGTCAGATGCCGGTTCCCGGTCCGCCGCAGCAGGGCTCCGCCGGCGCGGCGGCCGATCCAGTAGCCGGTCTGGGCGCCGAGCAGCGCCCCGGCCGCGGCGGCGAGCAGCACGCCGGTGAGCGGCAGGTGCACGCCCTTGCCCGCCGTGCCGGAGGCCAGCAGCCCGGCGGTGAACAGCAGCGAGTCCCCGGGCAGGAAGAAGCCGATCAGCAGTCCGGTCTCGGCGAACATGACCAGGAAGACGCCTGCGGTGCCGAACGCGGTCAGCAGGGAGGCGGCGTCCAGCGGGTTGAGGGCCAACGGCACCGCGGATCCTTTCCGGCCGCGCGTCCGTGCCCGGACAGGCTTCTGCCGGGGCGTGAGCGCATGGCACACTGAGGCACACCAACTTTTACACCGGTGTGGAACTTCTACACGACTGTAGAAGATGACGGAAGGAAGACCAAACCCATGGGCTCCCAGATGCCGGACGGCGGCCCCAAGCAGCCCAACGGCGCACGCGAGGCCCAGATCCTCGCCCTGCTCCAGGAGGCCGGCGCCGCGCTGACGCCGGGCGAGGTCACCGAACGCCTCGGCGGCGAGCTGACCTACAGCAGCGTCGTGACGATCCTCACCCGTATGCACACCAAGCAGCTGCTCACCCGCGCCCGCCACGGGCGCGCCTTCGCCTACGCCCCGGTGACCGACGACGCCGGCTTCGCCGCCCGCCGGATGCGCACCGTGCTGGACGAGCGCCCCGACCGGCAGGCCGTCCTCGCCCGCTTCGCCGGCGAGCTCTCCCGCTCCGACGCCGACCTGCTGCGCCAGCTCCTCGACCTCGACCGGTAGGAGCGGGCCGCACCGCGCGCCGCGCCGTCCGCCTCCCCCGGCCGGCACCGCTCGGCCCCGGCGCCGTCGCCGCGGCGGGATCATCGGCCGGGAGCGAGCGCGGACCGGCCCCCGGCCCGTCGCTCAGCCGTTGTCGCCCCACGCCTCCAGCGTCGCCGCGGCCCAGTCCCGGACGCGTTCCGGGAATCCGTGGGCGGGGAACGAGCCGTCGACGGCGACGTCCCGGATCGTGACGGCGAAGCCGGACCGCGGGGCGTCGCGGTGCGGCCGGGCCGCCTCCCGGGCGGCCGGTGCGGGCCCGCCCTGCACCCGGTGGGAGTTGCCGCGGCGGGCCCGGCCCGCGAGCCGGTTCACCTCGTCGAGGCCGCCGTCGAGGTAGGCGCGCAGCATCTCCCGCGCCCGCGCACCGCCGTCGGCGGGCAGCCGGCCGGGGTGCTGGAGCAGATGGCAGGAGACGGAGACGCCGTGCAGCGGACCCCACGGCTCCTGCCGTCCGTGGTCCAGCGCGAGCAGCACCTGGAACAGCTCGTCACAGGATTGCGGCTCCGGCGGCGCACCGCACTCCGCGCAGGGCTCCATGACATCTCCTCGGCCTCGGGGGCGCGGCGGGCCCGCCGCGGAGGTCATCATGCGGACGGAACCCGGCGGAAGGGAAACGGAATTCGCCCCGCCGGCGCCCGGCGCCCGGCTCGCCGCCCTATGCGTGCGGCCCGTCCGCCGCCTCGCGCCCGTCGGCGAGCAATTCCACGATTCCGTCGGCGAGTTCGCTGCGCCAGCACAGGTAGTCGTGGCCGCCGTTGAACTCCCGGTAGGTGGCGTCGTCGTATCCGGCGGCGGCGAGCGCATCGCGCAGCCGGCGGGCGGCGGGCAGCGCCACCCACTCCTGGGCGCCGGAGGAGAGCCGGAAGCGGACCGGCAGCCGGGGCATCGCGGCGAGGCGGCCGGTGAGCCATTCCGCGTCCGGTCCGACCGGCCACCAGAACGACCCGGACTGGGAGAGGACGTTGCCGAACCGATGCGGCGCGAGGAGCGCCGCGTACGCCGCGGTCAGTCCGCCCAGGCTCTGTCCGGCGATCACCGTACGGGCCGGGTCGGCGGTGAGCGGGAGCCGGCCGGCGGCCCACGGCAGCAGTTCCTCGTCGAGGAAGGCGACGAACTCCGGGCGGCAGGCCAGCTCCCGCCAGCGGGTTTCGGCGTCGACGGATTCCGGGAGGAGGGCGGCGACGGGCGGGATGCGGCCGTCGGCGATGAGGTTGTCGAGGAGGTGCGCGAGGCCGAGCCGGGGCTCCCAGTGCTCCCCGTCGAGCAGCACCAGGACCGGCAGTCCGGCGTCCGGCGCGGTGTGCGGCGGGCGGTAGAGCCGGACCCGGCGGGCGCCGCCGAGGCGGGCGCTCGGCACGTCGTGCACGGTGACGGCACCCCGGGCGACGCCGGGCCGCGCCTCCCACTCCGCATCCCGCGGCGCGCCGGGCAGCCGCGCGCAGGAAACCCCGGGGCCGCTCCAACGACCGGGCAGCGTATGGGAGTTGAAGGGATCGGGGTGGCGCCGGGTGCGCAGCCAGGGGCCGTAGCCGGCGTCGTCCGGCGCGGGCCCGTCGCCCTCGTCGACGCAGAACTCGTAGGTGCCGTACCAGTCGCGGCGCAGCCGGAGCGTCCAGTGCCAGACGTCGGTGCCGGGCAGGCGCTCCATCAGGTTCGCGCCGGGGTCGCGGGGGTCGGTGAGTTTGTTGGGCAGCACCTGGACGGCGCAGGTGGCGGGGGTGCCGCGCCACAGGAAGGTGACGGCGGCGTGGTCCGTGTCGCCCTCCGGGTCGGGCCCGATGAGCGGGGTGCCGGTGCGTGCCGCCGCGGCCCAGAACTCCGCGGTGCGGTCCGGTGCGGGCAGGACGGGGCCGGTGGCGATCCTCGGCAGCGGCTGCGGACGGGCGACGCGGGGCGGGTGGTGGGCGGTGCCCTCGGGCGGCGCGGACGCGAGCATGCGGCGGAACTCCGGTGACGGGGGCGGGCGGCCGTGCGGCCGCACACCCGGGCGGACTTCCGGGGCGCCACTCGGACACCCCAGACACTTAGGGTCACCTTACCTTCGCCGCCGCGCCACACCCACGGGAGGCCACCCCGAGTCCGCCTGTGACGCGAGCCACACCCACCCCTGGTCAAAAGTTAGGTAAGCCTAAGCTAATTTATTGCCAGCTCGCTTCTCCGCGAACACCCCAAAAGGCATCCCTGCCAAGGAGACTGACGCCGCATGTCCGCACTGCCCCTCCGCATCCGCCGGCTCGCCGCCACCGCCGTGGCCCTCGCCGCGGGCTCCACGCTCACCCTCACCGGCGCCGCCCACGCCGCACCCCAGGCGCCCGCCGCCCACTCGGTGGCCGCCGCCCACTCGGTGGCCGCCGCCAAAGCGGCGCCCGTCACGGCGGCTCCGCTGGTCAAGGGCCTTTACCAGTCCGCGTACTCCGAGCGGAACCACGTCCTGTGGGCGACCGCCGCGGTGGGCCGCCCGCCGGTGACCCAGTCCGCGCTGGTGAAGGTGGACCCGCGCACGATGACGGTCCGCGCCTCCTACGCACCGCCCGTCACCGACCAGGCCACCGGCGCCGTCGAGGCGGTCTACGGCATCGACGTGGACGACCGGCACAACACCGTCTGGACCACCAACACCCGCGACAACTCCGTCGCCGTCTACAGCCAGCGCACCGGCAAGCACCTCGCCACCCTGCCCGGCGTCAACCACGCCCGCGAGGTCGTCGTCGACGAACGCCACCACACCGCATGGGCCAGCGGCTTCGGCGACGGCACGCTCGTCGCGTTCGACACCCGCACCTACAAGGAGAAGAAGCGCGTCACCGTCGAGGGCGCCGGTCCCACCGGACTCGCCGTCAACGAACGCACCGGCACCGCCTACGCCACCGATCTGAACGGCAGCCGGATCATCGAGGCGGCGCCCGGCGCGAAGCAGCCGCGGCTGATCCCCACCGGCGAGGGCCCGATCTCGCTCGCCCTCTCCCGCGACGGCCGCACCGCCTACACCGCCGACCAGAAGGCCGGCACGGTCTCCGTCGTCGATCTGCGCAAGGGCGCCGTGGTGCGGACCGTGCCGACCGGCGAGGGCACCCTCGCCGTCGCGAGCGACCCGCGCACCGGCGCCGTCGCGGTCGCCAACCGCGCCGCGGCCACCGTCTCCTTCCTCGACCCCCGCAAGGGCACCGTCGTCCGGACCGTGACCACCGGCGCCAACCCGAACCACATCGAGATCGCCCGCAACGCCGCCTACGTCGTCGACAAGTCGGGCACCGGCCCGCAGGGCGAGGACCAGCTCAACCGGATCCGCCTCACCCGCTGAACCACTCCCCCATGCGCCGCGGCCCCGGCGCCTGCCCCCGCGGGCGGGCACCGGGGCCGCGGCGCGTCCGCGCCCGGGGCCGCTATCCGCCGCCCTGCAGCGTCTCCTGGAGCAGCGCCGCCAGATCGTCCGACGCCACCTCGCCCAACTCCTCGAACGCACCGGAGCGGCGGCCCAGCACGATGCCGATGACGGCGGCGACCACGATCTCGGCGCGCAGCCGGGGCTGCGCCCGGCCCTCCGCCGTGAACCGGCGGTGCAGCGGTTCCACCAGCCGGTCGTGCAGCGCGGCGCGGGCCGCCTCGTGCGCCGCCGGGTCGCTCAGCGGCTGGACGCCGACCTGGAGGATGGGGACGAGCCCCCGGCGGGCGGCGCCTTCGAGGACCTGCCGCAGGCGCTCCGGGGCGAGGAGGTCGCTGACCGGTGCGTCGCCGCGTTCGGCCTCGACGGCGGCGAGGTAGAGCTGGGTCTTGCCGCCGAAGTACCGGGCGATGAGCGCCGGGTCGACGCCCGCGCGGCGGCCGATGTCGCGGGTGGTGGTGCGGTCGAAGCCGCGTTCCGAGAAGAGTTCGCTCGCCGCGCGCAGCAGCGCCTCGCGACTGCGCGCGGAATCCCTGCGGCGCGCCTCCTGAGTGCCGGTCACCGCCGTGCCTCCACATCCTTGCGCCCCGCGGGCTCACCCTCCACCGCCGCCACCTTATGCGCCGCGGCGGCCGGCGCCGTCCTCGGGGAACCGGATGTCGCCCGCCCGGACCCGCCGCGGACCAGCAGATATCCGGCGAGGGCGGTGACCACCCAAAACCCGCAGCCGACGAGACCGGCCGCCCGGTAGCCGCTCGCGGCGGGCAGCCCGCCGGTGCCGGGGTGGCCCGCGAGCACCGCCGCGGTCAGCGCGCTGCCGGCGGAGTAACCGATGTACTTCACGACCTGGTTGAAGCTCAGCGCGCTGCTGGTCTCGTGCGCCGGGACCGCGCCCACGATCAGCGCGGGCATCACGGACACCGTCACCCCGGCGCCCAGACCGATGAGCCCCATGGCGACGAACGCCTCCCACAGCCCGCCCCGCACCCAGGTGAACAGCGCCGTGCCGGCCAGGCAGATCAGACAGCCCAGCGGCAGCATCCGGCCCGGGGAGACGGAGCGCGAGGCGAGCCGCACCAGCCGGCCGGAGACCATGCTGGCCACCGAGAACGGCGTGAGGATCAGCCCGGCGATCACCACCGAGGCGCCGAAGCCGTACCCCGCCGAGCGGGGCGTCTGCACGTACTGCGGCACCATCGACAGCATCACGTACATCCCGATGCCGGAGAGCACCGCGGTGAGGTCGGCGGCGAGCACCGGCCGGTCGCGGACCAGGCGGACGTCGACGAGCGGATGCTCGGTGCGCAGTTCGTGCACCACCCACCAGGCGAGCAGCACCACGGCCGCCCCGGCCAGGGCGATCAGCCGCGGTGAGGTCCAGCCCCAGCGCCCGCCCGCGGTGGCGCTGAGGAGCAGCCCGGCCATGCCGGCGGCCAGCAGCAGCGCCCCGGTGACGTCCAGCGGGTGCTTCGGCCGGGGCGGCGACGCCGGAAGGACCACGGCCAGGGCGGCCAGCGCGAGCGCCGAGGCGAGGGCGGCGAACCAGAATCCGGCGTGCAGGCCCAGATACCGGGCGAGGACGCCGGTGAGCGGGTAGCCGAGGCCCACGCCGGCGGCGGCGGTCAGCGAGAGGGTCGCGACCGTGTGCCGGGCCTTCACCGCGGGCAGCGCGTCACGGGCGGTGGCCATGGTCAGCGGGGTGAGCGCGATGCCGACGCCCTGCAGCGCCCGCCCCGTGAGCAGCCCGGCGAAGCCCGTCGGCAGCGCCGCCAGCAGACTGCCGACGAGCGTCAGCACCAGCCCGCCGAGGATCACCCGGCGCCGGTGCGGCCCGTCCCCCAGCCGCCCCATCAGCGGGGTGACGACCGCGCCGACCAGCATCGTCACCGTCAGGGACCACTGGGCCAGCTCCAGGGAGACATGGTCGACCCGGGCGATGGTCGGGATCAGCGGCGCGCCCAGGCTGCTGATGATCGCCACCAGCATCCCGACCGACACCAGCACGGGCACCAGGGCCCGTTCCTTCCATGGGGCCCTTGTCCGGTCAGGTTCCACGGCCGGCTCCTCCTGTTCGGCTACGCACGATGTCAGCGATTGATGTCATCGTACGATGACATGTGCGATTCCGGCCCGCCCGGGCCCCGGAGTGAGGCGGGACACGAGGTGCGGGGACGCGAAAAGGGCGGCGGCGCACGGGGAGAACCGTGCGCCGCCGCCCTGAGCGGTGTCGTGCGTCAGCCGGCCGTCACTCGGGACGGATCGCCTGGATGTCCAGCTCCACGCGGATCGTCGCGCCGATCGCGGCGATGCCCTTGGCCAGCATCGTGTGCCAGTCGAGGGTGAAGTCGTCGCGGTGCAGTTCGGTGACGGACTGGCAGGCGGTGCGGGTCTCGCCCGCGATGCCGGTGCCGATCCCGAGGTAGCGGGTGTCGAGCTGCACGGTGCGGCTGACGCCGTGCAGCTGCAGCACGCCCTGCACCGCCCAGCGGGCGCCGCCCTTGTGCACGAACCGCTCGCCGGCGAAGTGCAGATACGGGAACCGCACCACGTCCAGGAACTCCGCCGACCGCAGATGCTCGTCCCGCATCCGTACGCCGGTGTCGATGCTCGCCGCCTCGATGGCCACCTCGACCCGCGAGTCCTCCATCCGCTCGCCGACCCACAGCCCGCCCTCGAAGCGGTTGAACCGGCCGTGGATCTGGGCGAGCCCGATGTGCCGGGCGGTGAAGCGGATGGCGCTGTGGTCGGGGTCGATCTTCCACTGCCCGGCGGCGGGCAGCGGCGGCGCCGGGGCGGGCTCCAGGGCGATCGGGCGCGGCGCGGTCCGGCCGCCCGCCGCCACCTCGACCTCGCACCGCTCGGGCCGGTACCCGTCGGAGGTCACCACGAGCCGGTACGCACCGGGCCGCAGCGTGACCGTCAGCCGTCCGTTGGGATCGGTCCGTCCCTGCGTGACCTCCTGGCCGCCGAGATTGCGGACCGAGACCGAAACCCCCGGCATCGGCAGTCCGACGGGGTCGTCCACCCGCAGGTCCAACGCACCCGCCCCGCCGGGAAGCGGCGAGGGAGGGGTGTGCGGCATTCGGTCGCGCAGACGGCTGAGGAAGGCGAGAGGCATGGCAGGAGGGGGCCCATCGGTTGTGCGGCACGGCAAGGGGGACGGAGCGGAACACGGGAACGCACAAATAGTGCGTATTCCCTCCTCTTCCCCTTCTATCCTTTCATTGCCGCCGCGGCGAAATACCCCCGAGCCGCCATGAGCCGCCCAATGGTGACCTTTCTCGCACCTCGTCACCGACGGGATCCTTATACCCCGTTCCGCCGTCCCGGTCCCCCGCAACTCCCCCGTCGTCCCTCTCCCACACCCCAGGCGATTCCGCAACCCCCTTGCCCCTCACGGCACTACACGAACGTGCACCGCGATGGCCGTCCGCGGCGCGCGCAACGGCCAGGCTGGAGAGGACCGCTGGAACCGGCCCGCGGGCCGTTCCGGTCTCCCTGCTCACGGAAGGCGGTTCGCCTCAATGTCCGCGACTGTGCTCCCCTCGCACCCCGACGACCTCGGCGGCGTCCCCGTCGTCGACGTCTCGCACACCCCGGCCCGCACCCCCCTGCTGCGGACCATGGCCCTGGCCCGGCAGCACGGTCCGGTCTTCGTCCAGCGGCAGCACGGCCGGGACACCCTGTTCGTGAGCAGCCTGGACCTGGTCACCGAGCTGTCCGACGAGCGGCGCTTCGGCAAGGCGATCGGACCGGCGCTGGAGAACGTCCGGGAGTTCACCCACGACGGGCTCTTCACCGCGTACCACGACGAGCCCAACTGGGCCAAGGCGCACGACATCCTGATGCCCGCCTTCGCGCTCGGCTCGATGCGCACCTACCACCCGGTGATGCTGCGGGTCGCCCGCCGGCTGATCGGCGCCTGGGACCGCCGCTGCGCGGACGGGACCCCCGTCGATGTGCCCGACGACATGACCCGGATGACCCTGGACACCATCGGACTGGCCGGATTCGGCTTCGACTTCGGTTCCTTCGACCGGGACGAGCCGCATCCCTTCGTCGGGGCGCTGGTGCGCTGCCTGCACTGGGCGATGACGAAGCTCAGCCGCGATCCGGAGCTGGACCACACCGCCACCGACGCGGCGTTCCGCGCCGACGCCGCCTATCTGGCATCCGTGGTGGACGAGGTCATCGCGGCACGCACCGCACCCGGCGCGCCGGCGCCCGACGGCGACGACCTGCTGGGGCTGATGCTCGGCGCCACCCACCCCTCGGACGGCACCACCCTCGACCTGGCCAACATCCGCGACCAGGTCATCACCTTCCTCATCGCCGGGCACGAAACCACCTCGGGCACCCTGTCCTTCGCGCTGTACAACCTGCTCAAGCACCCGTCCGCGCTCCAGCTGGTGCAGCGTGAGGTGGACGAGCTGTGGGGCGACGCGTCCGACCCGGAGCCTGCGTTCGAGGACATCGGGCGGCTGCACCACACCCGCCGGGCGCTCAACGAGACGCTGCGGATGTTCCCGCCCGCCCCCGGCTTCTCCCGC
The DNA here is from genome assembly GCF_040300365.1 of Streptomyces sp. NPDC000404. Lineage (NCBI taxonomy): Bacteria > Bacillati > Actinomycetota > Actinomycetes > Kitasatosporales > Streptomycetaceae > Streptomyces > Streptomyces sp. NPDC000404. The sequence goes on from NZ_JBEPDN010000004.1 coordinate 129,622, forward strand.
CGGGCGCTCGTCGACACCGAGCTGGGCGGCGTACCGATGCGGGCCGGGCAGTGGGCGACGGTGCTGACGCCGATGCTCCACCGGGACCCGGCCTGGGGCGACAACCCCGAGCTGTTTGACCCCTCGCGCTTCACCCCGGAGGCGGAGGCGGCCCGCTCCCCGCACGCCTTCAAGCCGTTCGGCACCGGTGAACGCGCCTGCATCGGGCGGCAGTTCGCCCTGCACGAGGCGACGATGATGCTCGCCATGCTCGTCCACCGCTACCGGCTCATCGACCACGCCGGCTACACGATGGACCTCAAGCAGGCCCTCACCATCAAGCCGGACGGCTTCACCCTCGGCCTCGCCCCGCGCACCCCGGCCGACCGGGCCGCGCACCGCGCCGCACCGCCCGCCGCCGCGCACGAGGCGACGGCACCGGCCGACGACGGCGCCCGGCCCACCCGGGTGCGGCAGGGCACCGGGATCCTGCTGCTGCACGGCTCCAACTACGGGACCTGCCGCGACCTCGCCGCCCGGCTGTCCGACGCTGCCGAGGAAACCGGCTGCACCACCACGGTCGCCCCGCTCGACGCCTTCACCGGCGCCCTGCCCACCGACCGGCCCGTCGTCATCGCCGCCGCCTCGTACAACGGCCGCCCCACGGACGACGCGGCCGAGTTCGTCCACTGGCTGGAGAACGCCGGGCCGGGCGCCGCCGAGGGGGTCACCTTCGCCGTCCTCGGCGTCGGCGACCGCAACTGGTCCGCCACCTACCAGCGCGTCCCCACCCTCATCGACGACCGGCTGGCCGCCCTCGGCGGCACCCGGCTGCTGGCGCGCGCGGAGGCGGACGCCTCGGGCGATCTGAACGGCGCGGTCACCGCGTTCACCGGCGCCCTGCGCACCGCCCTGCTCACCGGGTACGGCGACCCCGAAAGCGCCGGCACCGCCCCCGCCGACGTGCCGCAGGGCCCCGCCTACACCGTCACCGAGATCACCGGCGGACCGCTGGACGCGCTCGCCGCCCGGCACGGCATGGCCGCGATGACGGTCACCGAGACCGGCAGCCTCACCCACCCCGACCACCCGCGCGCCAAGCGGTACGTCCGCCTGGCGCTGCCCGACGGGCAGACCTACCGCACCGCGGACCATCTGACGGTGCTCCCGGCCAACGACCCGGAGCTGGTCGAGCGGGCCGTCCGGATCCTGCGGGTAAACCCGGACGCCGCCTTGCAGATCACCGCCCACCGCCCGCGCCGCGACGGCCTCGCGCCCGACCGGCCGGTCACCTCCCGCCAACTCCTCACCCATTACGTGGAGTTGCAGGACCGCCCGACCGCCGGACAGCTGACGCTCCTCGCCGGGCTCAACCCCTGCCCGCCCGAGCGGAAGGCCCTGGCGGCGCTGGCCGAGGACGAGGAGGCGCGCGCCGCCGACCACCGCGGACTGCTGGACGTCATCGAGGACAGCCCGGCGCTGGCGGCGGAGCTGACCTGGCCGGTGCTGCTGGAGCTGCTGACGCCGATCCGGCCGCGCCACTACTCCGTCTCGTCCTCGCCGACCGGCGACCCGCACCACGTCGACCTGATGGTCTCGCTGCTCCAGGCGCCCGCCCGCTCGGGCCGGGGCACCTACCGCGGCACCGGCTCGGGCCATCTGCACTCCGTGCGCCCCGGCGACACCGTGTACGCGCGGATCCAGCCGTGCCGGGAGGACTTCCGGATCCGGCACTCCGCGGACACCCCGCTGATCATGGTCGCGGCCGGGACCGGTCTGGCCCCGTTCCGCGGGGCCGTCGCCGACCGCCTCGCCCTCGCCGCGGACGGCGCCGCGCTCGCCCCCGCGCTCTGCTACTTCGGCTGCGACGCCCCCGACGCCGACTACCTGCACTCCCGGGAGCTGCGCGCCGCCGAACTGGCCGGAGCGGTCCGCATGCGCCCGGTCTTCAGCGCCGCGCCCGAGAGCGGCCACCGCTTCGTCCAGCACCGCATCGCCGCCGAGTCCGACGAGATCTGGCAGCTGCTCGAAGCCGGGGCCCGGGTCTACGTCTGCGGCGACGGCGCCCGGATGGCCCCGGGCGTCCGCGACGCCTTCCGCGCCCTCCATCGCGCCCACACCCCCGGCGCGGACGACGCCGACGCCGCCGCCTGGCTCGGCACACTGATCGCCGACGGCCGGTACGTCGAGGACGTCTACGCGGCCGCCTGAGCCGCTCCGCCCACCACCGGAACCCGGAGGTCCCCCCATGAACACCATGCTCGCCGGACGGCTGCACCTCGCCGACACCACCTTCCGCGTCGAGGAGGTGCCCGTGCCCGAACCCGGCCCGGGCGAGGTATTGATCGAGGTGAAGGCCGCCGGGGTGTGCCTGTCCGACGTCCACCTCATCGACGGCAGCCTGAAGCCGTTCGCCCCCGTCGAGGCGGTCACCCTCGGCCACGAGGTCGCCGGAGTGATCCACGCCCTGGGCCCCGGCCTCCTCGGCGACTGGGCTCCGGGGATGCGGGTGGTGCTCCAGGCGGGCCAGAGCTGCGGCCGGTGCCCGAACTGCGCCATGCGCCGCACCCCGTGCCAAAGCCCGCACACCCGCGGCGTCGACTACGACGGCGGCTGGGCCGGCTACGCCCTCGCCCGCGAGGACACCCTCGCCCCGATCCCCGACCACCTCCCCTTCGACCAGGCGGCGATCATCCCGGACGCCGTCTCCACCCCGTACGCGGCCGTCGTGGAGACCGGCGAGGTCCGGCCGGCGCAGGCCGTGGGCGTCTGGGGCGCGGGCGGTCTGGGCGCCCACGGCATCCGCCTCGCCCGGCTGGCCGGCGCGGCACCGGTCATCGCCGTCGACCCGCTGCCCGGCGCCCGCGACCGCGCCCTCACCTTCGGCGCGGACCTCGCCCTGGACCCGGCCGACCCCGGCTTCGCCGCGGCGATCGGGCGCGCGACCGGTGGCCGCGGGCTGGATGCGGCGTTCGACTTCGCCGGGGTCCCGGCCGTCCGCGAACAGGCGGTGACCGCCTTGCGCCGCGGCGGCGTCATGGTCCTGGCCGGCCTCACCCCGCACCCGCTCACCGTCACCGACGGCACCCGCTTCAGCTGGAACCGCAACCAGATCCGCGGCCACTACGGCTCCTCACCGGAACACGTCGAGCAGCTCATCCGGCTGGCCGCCACGGGCCGCCTCGACCTGGGCCCGTCGATCACCGGCCACCTTCCGCTGGCCGACGCCGCGGAGGCGGTGCGCCGCCTGGAGAACAAGGAGGGCGACCCGATCCGGCTGATCCTGGTGCCGTGATCGGCCGCGGGGCGGGCGCTCGGGCGCCGGCCCTCAGCCTTCGTCGGCCGCCGCGGCATCCCGCGCGGCCGACGGGGCACGCCGGCGCCGGTACACCACGGCACCGGCCACCGCGACGAGCAGTGCGGCGACCACCGCGACCCCGAGCGCCGTCCGCTCGGCGAACAGCCGGGTCACCACTTCGAGCGCCCCGACCCCGACCGTCGCATAGAGCAGCGCCCAGCACGCCCCGCCCACGAACAGCGCGGGCAGATAGCGCGGCAGGGGCATCCGCATGGTCCCGGCGAGAAAGTTGGCGGCGGTCTGGAATCCGATGGTCAGGAACGAGACGGCCACCACCGGCGCGCCCCACCGCTGGATCGCCCGCTCCGCCCGCAGGAACTTGGCCGAGGACAGCCGCTCCGCGAACCGGCTGCGCCGCGCCCCGGCGGCGGCCAGCCATCCGACGGCGAAGGTCCCGCCGGCCCGCAGCAGGACGATGACGTACAGACCGGCGGCCGCGAGCACCACCTTCTCCACGCCACACCGCCCTCACCGCCGGCCCCGCCCCGCATCCCTGCCGGGGCACCACCGACTTTGATCCCGGCGCGGCACACCACCGCGCCCGGGGTTCCGATACGACCCTGACCAGGGCCATCCGACACTGCCAGGGTACCGATACGCACCCGCTGTCCCTTCGTGACCTCGGCTACATCACGTCACCCGCCGCGAGCGCCCTCGCCAGGGCGTGAACGACCACATCCGGAAGCCTTCAGCAAACCTTGGCGGTGGCGTGAAGGTCGCTTGACCCTGTCTTGAAAAGTCCCTTCCTTGGCCTCCCTAGGGTGACAACGGACCACGTACGACCCGAGTTGGGGGGCTCACACCATGGGCGAGGGATTCCGCACCGATCCCGACACGCTGTTCCGCTACGCGTCCCACACCGAACGGCAGAAGGAAGAAGTGCCCCGCATCGGGCGGGCGTTGGAGCACGTGGAGATCCCGTCGGGCGCCTTCGGCAAGCTGCCGGAATCCGATGAGCTGCATTCCTCCTACAACGAGCACGCCACCGCGGCGCGGCAGAACATCCACGACCTCGCGGAGCTGCTGCAGGACATGGCCGAGGGGCTGCGGGCGACGGCGGGCGGCTACGTCCAGGCCGAGTACGCCCAGCGGCAGGCCTTCGGCGGTCACGGCGGGGGTGCGGCCGGATGACCGTCACCGATGCCTATGCGTGGGTCAACAAGGAGATCGAGAAGCTCCCCGACATCGAGCAGATCCACAACAGCGAGGAGCACGGCCTCGACTCCGGGATCGACGACGCGATCCGGTGGTTCCTGGACAAGATCGGGCTGATGGACAAGCTCGAAGAGGTCACCGGCATGCCGACGCAGCTGACCGCGGCCGCCCAGGAGTGGAAGGCGCAGGGCGAGGCGCTGCACCGGGTGTCGGCGGAGCTGCGGTCGGGGGCGCGGGGGCTGCCCGAGCAGTGGGAGGGCGACGCCTCCGACGGCTTCGGCCACAGCATGGGCAAGATCATCGATGCGCTGGACGACACCGGCAAGGACATGGGCAAGACCGCCCAGATCCTCAGCCAGGCCGCCAAGGAGAGCAAGTTCGCCGAGGACTCCATCGTCGCGATCATCCGTGAGGCGATCGAGTGGGCGGCGATGACACTGGCCGCGATGGTGGTCACCGACATCCTGACGCTCGGTCTGGCCACGGTGGTCGACGGGCTGGTGGCCGAGGCCGAGGTCGCGGTCTTCCTCGCCCGGGTGGAGAAGGTCTCGGCGGAGCTCGCCAAGACGCTGCGCGAGTTGATGAAGGCGGTCAAGGAGTTCAAGAGCGGCGCCAAGTCCTTCAACGAGGCGCGCAAGGCCGCCGGTACGCTGCGTAAGTTGGGCGGCCCGATGGGCAAGGGGGCCTTCCGCAGCAAGGACTGGTGGGCCCACCACGTGGTGAGCGGGCAGATCGCCAAGCACGGCTCGAAGCCCCTGATCAACGAGGTCACCGGCCTGACCGGCGACTTCAAGACGCCGGCCGAGGATGCCATCAAGCACTTCGGCGGGGAGGCGCTGGACGACGAGGGCCCGAAGGAGCCCGAGCCGTACCACGTGCCCAAGCGCAGCATCGAGGACACCTTCGGCTGATCGCCCGGGCCGCCGGGCAGGCCGGTCCCCGTGCCGGAACGACAACGTTGCAGACCGAAGAGAGGGACATGCACCCCACCCCCCTGGTCCCGGAGCGGGACGGCTGGCTCGTGACGCACTCCGCGCCGTTCCTCGGCCCCGGGGAGACGCTGCGCGGCGCGCTGCCCGTCCGGCTCGATCCGCTCGCTCCGGACACCGTTCCCAAGGGCCTGCGCAGGCCCAAGCCTGCGGCCGAGGAGAAGGCCCGGTTCACCGGGTGGCAGCGGATCTTCCTGCCGGTGTCGTTCGTGATGTGGCTGGTCTCGCTGCCCGCCGGTCTGCTGGAGGCCGGTGCCCGCCGCACCGGGCGCGGCGTCCGGCGGATCTTCCGGGGCCGGGTGTGGGCCGGCGGGTGGGAGAGCGCCGCGGGGCGTTTCGTCGTCGATGCCCGCACCGGTACGGCGGAGGTCGCCGGGTACGACAACACGCGTCTGGCGCTGGCCGTCACGGACCGGCGGCTGTTGCTGCTGAACGAGCCGGCGTTCCCGGAGCGGGAGGCGGCGCAGCTGCTCGGTGCGGTGCCGCACGGCGGCTACGGCCTGCGCCGGGAGCCGCACCCGCAGCGTCACCGGGGCCGGGTGGACCTCGCGTTCGCCGACGGGTCGTGGCTGGCGCTGGAGGTGCCGGACCGGCGTCAGGTGCCGTGGCTTCGCGAGCTGTTGACGCCGGGGCGGCCGGGGTAGCGCACCGGCCCGACGCGCCGGGGCCGCCCGGCGGCCGGGCCACGCCCCGTGCGTCAGGGCGCCCCCGTGGCGCGCCCCGACCGGCACCGCATCAGCGGTTGGATGCGCGTCCCGAAATTCTCCATCCCGGCGAGGAAGTCGTCGAAGACCAGCATGATCCCCTTGGTGCCGGGCACCTCGGCGATCTCGTCCAGCATCCTCGCGACGGTCTCGAACGATCCGACGAGCGTGCCCATGTTGAAGTTGACGGCGCCCTCGGCCAGGGCGATGGTCCGGGCGGTGGCCGAGGCGTCGTCCGTCGCATCCGCGGACGTCTCCCCCGACATGTACGCCAGCGCCGCCCGGTCGGCGTGGTCGTGGTAGTCCCGCCACGTCGCCCGGGCGGCCTCGTCGCTCTCGTCCGCGATGACCATGAACAGCGGCAGCGCACCGACGTCGCGGCCGGTCCGCCGCGCCTCGTCCCGCAGCGCCGCGGTGGTGTCCGCGAACGCGAGCGGGGTGTTGACGCCGGCGCCCAGGACGAAGTTGTAGTCGGCGTGCTCGGCGGCGAAACGTCTGCCGCTACTGCTCTGACCTGCGGCGACGATATCGATGTGGCCGTCGGCCGGCCGCGGTGACAGCACGCAGCCGTCCATCGTGTAGAACGCGCCCGTGAAGTCGCTGACACCTTCGCGCCACAGCTCCTTGAGCACGGTGACGTACTCGGCGGCCCGGTCGTAGCGGTTGCCGAAATGCTCGTCCCCGGGCCACAGGCCCATCTGGGCGTACTCGCCGGGCGCCCAGCCGGTGACGATGTTGACCCCGAACCGCCCGGGCGCGATGGCGTCCACGGTGACCGCCATCCGGGCGGCCATCGCCGGCGGCAGGGCGAGGATCGGCGTGGAGGCGTACAGCTTGATCCGCTCCGTCACGGCGGCCAGCCCGGCCATCAGCGTGAACGATTCGAGGCAGTGGTCCCAGAACTCCGTCTCCCCGCCGAAGCCCTTGAGTTTGATCATCGACAGGGCGAAGTCGAGGCCGTATCTCTCGGCCCGCTGGACCACCGCCTTGTTGAGTTCGAAGGTCGGCATGTACTGCGGGGCGCTTTTGGAGATGAGCCAGCCGTTGTTGCCGATGGGGAGGAAGACGCCGATGTCCATGCCGCTCCTGAACGGGTCCGGGGGAATCGTGCGGGTTCCTTCCCGCCACCTCCGCGACGACACACCGTCTGCGGCGTGCAGGCGACCCGTACGGGGTCAGCCGGGGAGCGTGAGGCGGAAGGTGGTGTGTCCGGGGCCGCTGGTGACGGTGGCGGTACCGCCGTGGGCGGTGGCGACGGCGTGGACGATGGCCAGGCCCAGCCCCGTGCTGCCGGTGGTGCGGGATCGGGCGTGGTCGGCGCGGACGAACCGGCCGAAGACCTCGGGCCGGTCCGCCTCCGGAATGCCGGGGCCGGTGTCGCTCACCGCCACGCAGACGCCGTCCGGGCCGGTGGTGAGGGCGACGGTCACCTCGGTGCCGGGCGGGGTGTGGGTGCGGGCGTTGGCGAGGAGGTTGCCGATGGCCTGCTGGAGGCGGTGGGCGTCGCCGGTCACGGTGACGGGTTCCTCGGGGAGGTCGAGGAACCAGTGGTGGCCGGGCCCCGCGGCGCGGGCGTCGTCCGTCGCGTTCAGGATCAGCAGGGTCAGGTCTACCGGCTCGTGTTCGAGGGGGCGCCCGGCGTCCAGACGGGCGAGGAGCAGCAGGTCGTCGACGAGGCGGGTCATCCGCTGCGACTCCCCGTCGATGCGTTCCAGCGCGTGCCGGACGTCGGCGGGGACGGGGCCGCCGTGGCGCAGGGCGAGTTCGGCGTGGCCGCGGATGTTGGCGACGGGGGTGCGCAGTTCGTGGCTGGCGTCGGCGGCGAAGTGCCGCAGCCGCTCCTCGCTCGCCTGCCGCCGGGTGAGGGCGTCCCCGACATGGCCGAGCATGTGGTTGAGGGCCGTGCTGACCTGGCCGACCTCGGTGCGGGGGTCGGCGTCGGGCAGCGGTCCGGGCATGGCGATCTCACCGCTGGCGAGCGGCAGTCCGGCCACCTCCGCCGCGCGGGTGGTGACGTTCCGCAGCGGGCGCAGGGAGATCCGCACCCACTGCGCTCCGGCGATGCCGGTGGCGACGATGGCGATGCCGAAGAGGGTGGCCTCGACCGCTGCGAGGCGTTCGACGGTCTCCTCCACCGGGTGCAGCGGCAGGCCGGTGAGCAGGACGTCCCGGTCGTCGCCGCGGACGGCGGTGATGCGGTAGGAGCCCAGGGCGGAGAGGCGGATGCTGTGTCCGCTCCCGTCGGCGGGGACGTCCGCGAGGGCGCGGCGGTCCGCCGCGGTGAGGGTGAGGGGCCGGTCGGTGGCGTCGCGGACGACGGCGGCGCGGGTGACGGTGCCGTTCAGGAGGCGGGCGCCGAAGGTGGCGTCGGCCTGGCCCCGGGTGTCGGGGCGGTTGTCGGCATCGGGCCTGGCCTCGTGCTCCAGGCTGATGGCGAACCGGCCGCCGGACGCGATGAGCTGCTCGTCCAGACGTCCCATGAGGAAGTCGCGCAGGGCGAGGGTGGTGACGATGCCGACGCCGAGGCAGGCGAGGGCGAGCAGCGTGACCAGCCCGGCGGTGAGCTGGCCGCGCAGGGTGCGGGGCAGCAGCCGCCTCACGGCGCTTCCGGCTTGAGGACGTATCCGACGCCGCGCACCGTGTGGATCATCGGGGCGCGTCCGGCGTCGATCTTCTTGCGCAGATAGCTGATGTACAGCTCGACGATATGGGCGCGGCCACCGAAGTCGTAGGCCCAGACGCGGTCGAGGATCTGGGCCTTGGACAGCACCCGGCGCGGATTGCGCATCAGGAAGCGCAGCAGCTCGAACTCGGTGCGGGACAGGTCGATGGCGGTCTCGCCGCGCCTGACCTCCCGGGCCTCCTCGTCCATGGTGAGGTCGCCGACGGTGAGCCGGTTGGTGCCCGGATCTGCGGTCATCCCGGCGCGGCGGAGGAGCCCGCGGAGCCGGGCGAGGACCTCTTCCAGGCTGTAGGGCTTGGTGACGTAGTCGTCGCCACCCGCGGTGATCCCGGCGATGCGGTCCTCGACGGCGTCGCGGGCGGTCAGGAAGAGCACGCAGACACCAGGTTCCTCGCGGCGCAGGGCCCGCAGGACCTCCAGCCCGTTCAGATCGGGCAGCATCCGGTCCAGGACGACCGCGTCGGGGCGGAAGTCACGGGCGGCGGCGAGCGCGCCCGCGCCGTCCGCGGCGGTGCGGACCTGCCAGCCCTCGCCGGTCATCGCCCCGGCCAGGACGTCGGTGACATCGGGCTCGTCGTCGACGACGAGGACCCGTACGGGATCTCCGTCGGGGCGGTGCAGGGGCGATGCGGTGCGCGGCTCGTTCATGGTCTTTTCAGCATGCCTCGGCACCGGACACGGCGGAGTGCGGCGCACCTCTGAGTTTCCTCTGAACCGGCGCTGAGCACGCCCGGCGGCGCCGCTTCAGAAGGTTCACAGAGAGGAGCCTGTGAAGCTGGGCCGCCGCTGACCGCGGCGCGTCTGCCGGGAGGAGCCTCAGGCGGGGCGCTCGTGGTGGCGCGCCGCGGCCGGGAATGGCGCGCTCCGGGTTCCGGCCGATATGGATCGTGAGGAGGAGAACGGCCCCTGCCCGCTCACCGGGGAAGCGCGCCTCCCGGCCCCGGCTCCACCGCCCGGGCGCCGCGGCACCGCTGCCCGCCTCCCGCCCCGCCCCGCACACCGACCTCGAAGGAGCCCCCGTGGGACTCGACCTGATCAACGGCATCCCCGCACACGTCCTGTTCGTGCATGTCGTCGTGGTCCTGGTACCCCTCACCGCCCTCGCGCTGATCTGCTGCGCCGTCTTCCCCGCGGCCCTGCGCCGGGTCGGCATCGCCCTGCCGGTCCTCGCCCTGGTGTCGCTGGTCAGCGTGCCGCTGACGACGAGCGCCGGTGAGCTGCTGGAGCGGCGGGTGGACAGCGACCCGCCGGTCCGCGCGCACACCGAACTCGGCGACGGGCTGCTCCCCTGGGCCCTCGGGCTCTTCCTGGTGTCCGCGGCGGTGTGGTGGTTCCTCCACCGCCGCACCGCGCACCGCACCGCCGCCGCTGCGGGAGCCACCGGCGCGGTGGCCCTTCCGCTGCGCGTCACCGCCGTGGTGCTGTCCCTCGTCGTCGGGATCGGCGCGGGCGTACAGGTCGTCCGCATCGGTGACTCCGGCGCGAAGGCCGCCTGGCACGACGGCTTCTCCGCGAGCGCCCACGCCGACCGGGGCTGACCGTCCCGGAACCGGCCCGCCCGTCTCGGGCCGAGGGCGGCGGGCCGGGCCGGGCCACGGCAGGTGTTCCGGGTTCTTCCGGGAATGCCCCCGAGGGCTCGCGCGTTACCCCTGGGGGTATCGAGTGAGGAGTGGTGATGGAGCTCGACATGGCGGCAGCGGAGCTGAAGGCGGTGCTGAACCGGCTGCGGCGGGCGCAGGGCCAGATCTCCGGGGTGATCCGGATGATCGAGGAGGGCCGCGACTGCGAGGACGTCGTCACCCAGCTGGCGGCCGCCTCCCGAGCGCTGGACCGGGCCGGTTTCGCGATCATCGCGACGGGCCTGCAGCAGTGCCTGACCGAGATGGAGGACGGCAGCCGCTCCGGCGCGGACACCGACGAGATGCGCGGCAGGCTGGAGAAGCTGTTCCTCTCCCTCGCCTGACGAACCGCGGCGGCCGCGCCCCGTAGCAGCCCGCGTTCGGCCGACGGCATCGGCGAACAGCGGGGCCGCCACGACCGGCGAGGCGCGGGCGAAGACCTGCCGCGGCGCCCGCCGGACGCCCTGCCGCTCACGGCGCGCGCCACCGCGGGCGCCGAGGGCGGCGGCTCCGGCGTGCGGGGCGCCGTTCAGCCGCTCACGCGATCGAGCCGCTGCCCCCGCGCTCGCCGACGACCGGGTATCCGGCCGCGGCCCACGCGTTCATGCCGCCCTTGACGTCCACCACGTCCGCCCCGCGCGCGGCGAGGAGTTTCGCCGCCTGCTGCGAGCGGTGCCCGCTGCGGCAGATCACCACGAGCGGACGCCCCTGCGCCGCACGGGGCAGCGCGGCGCCCGCGACCAGTCCGGTCAGCGGTGCGTGCACGGCGCCCGGCGCATGTCCGGCCTTCCACTCCGGCTTCTCCCGCACATCCAGCAGGACGCCCTCGGGACGGTCGCCGCCGGTGCGCCGGCGCGCCTCGTCCACGGACAGCCGCGGTGCGCTCCTACGGAAGAGAAACATCGTCGACGTCACCTTTCTCTCGATCCCCGTGCGAGGTGCGGCAGGCCCGGGCGGCTCCGGACGTTCCCGGATGCGGCCGGTGCAGCGGACGCCACCGGCCGGCCCGGCCTCGGCAGCCATCGGCCGCCCGGCCTGCGGCCCCGATCGCGGCAGTGGACACCGCAGCGGACACCACGATGCTCCTTTCGCGCGAAAATTACCCCTGGGGGTATAAAAACCAGGCTAGCACCCGTACCCCCTGGGGTATGTTCCACCGCAGCGCCCGCCGTGTCGGCGGGCGGGCCCCGAGAGCCCTCCGAAGCCCCGGCAACCTGCGAAGAGGCGATGACCATGCCGTACGACCGCACAGTGCGCGTGACCGGCGGATTCGACGAGACCGTCACGGCCGTCCGCGACGCGCTGGCCGCCCAGGGCTTCGGCGTGCTGACGGAGATCGACGTGCGGGCGACGCTGAAGGCCAAGCTCGACCACGACATGGAGGACTATCTGATCCTCGGGGCCTGCAACCCTCCCCTGGCCCATCAGGCGCTGGAGGCCGACCGTTCCGTCGGTCTGCTGCTGCCCTGCAACGTCGTCGTCCGCGCCGACGGCGACCAAATCGCCGTCCAGGCCCTCGACCCCGGCACCATGGTCACCCTCACCGGCCTCGACGCCATGACCCCCGTGGCACAGGAGGCCACCCGCCGCCTCGACGCGGCCCTCGCCTCCCTCACGCACACCGGCGCGTGACGGCACCCGGGGCGGCCCGTCCGCTCAGGCGGCGGCCCAGGCGGCGTAGCCGCCGAGCACGTCGGACACGTCCGCGAACCCCTGCTGCCGCAGCAGGCTGGCGGCGATGGAGGACCGGTGGCCGCCCGCGCAGTGCACGACGACCGGGCGGTCGCGGTCGATCTCCGCGAGACGGCCGGGGAGTTCGCCCAGCGGGATGTGGAGGGCTCCGTCGATCTGCCCGTCGGCGCTCCGCTCACCGCAGCCGCGGACGTCGACGACGAGCGGCGGCTCGTCGCCGCGCAGCGCCTCGCGGAGCTGGGAGACGGTGAGGCGGCTCGCGGGCGCGACCTCTTCGCCGAGGGCGGCGAAGGCGTCGTCGGGGCCGCGCAGATAGCCGCCGACCCGGTCGAAGCCGATCCGGGCCAGCCGGGTGACGACCTCCTCCTCACGGTTCTGCGGGGCTATCACGAGGAGTTCGTCGGACGGGGACAGCACGGTCCCGGCCTGCTCGGCGAACCGGCCGTCCGCGGGCACGTTGACCGATCCGCGGACGTGCCCGGCGCCGAACTCCTGCGGGCCGCGCGCGTCGACGACCACGGCACCGGCGTCGCGGCGCACCCGGAAGTCCTCGGCCGTGAGGGGGCGCGGGGCGACGGCCGGGTCATGCAGGGCCCGCTCGCGCCGGTTGAGGTCGGCGTCGTAGGCGAAGTAGCCGGGAGCGGCGGGTTGACCTGCGGTGACGAGGGCGATGAAGTCCTCGCGGCTCATCGGCGCGCAGGCGTAGTTGGTGGCCCGCTGCTGCCCGATGGTCGACTGCTTCTCGGACGAGAGGTTCTTCCCGCAGGCGGAACCCGCTCCGTGGGCGGGGAAGACACGCACCTCGTCCGGCAGGCCCATCAGCCTGTTCTGCACGCTGTCGTGCAGCATCGCGCCGAGCTCCTCGGCGGTCACCCCGACGGAGGCGAGGAGGTCCGGGCGGCCGACGTCGCCGATGAAGAGGGCGTCGCCGGTGAGCACGCCGTACGGCACGGCGTCACCGGCGCGCTCGCGGACCAGGACGCTGATCGACTCGGGCGTGTGCCCGGGCGTCTCCATGATCTCCAGGCTCACCTCCCCCAGGCCGATCACCTCGCCGTCCGCGAGATGGCGCACCGGGTACTCGGTCTCGGCGCGGCGGCCGTAGCCGATCCATGCGCCGGTCCGGGCCGCCATCTCCAGATGCCCGGCCACGAAGTCGGCGTGGAAGTGGGTGTTGATCACCCCGACGACGGTGAAGCCCCGCGCTTCGGCGTCCGCCAGGTACTCGCTGACGTCCCGCCGGGGGTCCACGACCACGGCGTGCCCCGTGGCCTCGTCGGCGATCATGTACGACGCCTGGGACAGGCAGTCCAGGTAGTACTGAGCGAAGAACACGGAACCCTCCGAAGCGATCCACGGGCACACACCGGCACCCGTCACCGACCCCGCGGACCGGACGGCGACGAGCGCACCCGACTCCCGCCATATACCCGCCGGGGTATTTCCCCCGCACCGTAACCCAGCCTCCCCGGCACGCGTCAAATACCCCCCTAGGTATCAGCCATCCCGCGATGCACCGGCGCCCCACGTGGCGCGATCGAGACATACGCGGCCGAGCCTGGACGCGATTCCGCGGCCGCCCCTTCGGGAACGCAACGACCGGCACCTTCCAGCCACAGAACCCCCATCAGGTGTGACGCAGCCACACCCGCCACTCCACTATGCATTTGTGTAGATACCGTGAGTGACACAGGAAAGAGCTTCCGACTCCCGCAGCCCCTCTCTACTCTCCGGTTCCCATGACAACGGAACACGTGCAGCAGTCCGAGGGGCGCGACGGACACAGCCGCAGACGCTTCCTGGCGGCGACGGGCGGAGCGGTCGCAGGAGTCGTCGGCGGGGCGGCGGCCGACACGCTGGGGGCCGCCGGCAGCGCGGCCGCGGCCCCCGCCGGCAAACGCGTCGCCGTCCTCGGCGGCGGGGTGTCCGGCCTCAGCGCCGCCCATGAACTCGCCGAACGCGGCTACGCGGTCACGGTCTACGAGTACTACGACATCCTCGGCGGCAAGGCCCGCTCGATGGACGTCCCCGGGTCCGCGGCGGGCGGCCGCAAGCCGCTCCCCGGCGAGCACGGCTTCCGCTTCTTCCCCGGCTTCTACCGGAACCTGCCGGACACCATGCGCCGCATCCCCTTCCCCGGCAGCCCGACCGGCGTCCACGGCAACCTCCGCAGCGGCACGGAGGCGCTGTTCGCGCGCGGCTCGGGCCGCCCGGACCTGCACTTCCCGCTCCGCCGGGTCACCACCGTGCCCGCCCTGGGCGACCTCACCCCGTCCTGGATCCGCGACCAGATCCTCTCGGTCCTGGACCTCGCCACCCACCTGCCCGCCCACGAGGCCGCCTACTTCGCCAACCGGCTCCTGGTCCACCTCACCAGCTGCGACGCCCGCCGCGAGGGCCAGTGGGAGAAGGTCACCTGGTGGGACTTCATCCGGGCGGGCGAGATGAGCCGCGAGTACCAGGTGCTCCTCGGCATCGGCCAGACCCGCAACCTCGTCGCCACCCGCGCCGAGATCGCCTCCACCCGCACCGTCGGCCGCGTCATCATCGAGGCCCTCCTCCTGTGGGGCCTGCTCGGCCGCGGCATGGACGGCGACGCGGACATCGACCGGGTGCTGAACGCCCCGACCAGCGAGGCGTGGATCGACCCCTGGGAGAGGCATCTGCGCTCCCTGGGCGTCGAGTTCGCGCTCGGCACCGAGGTCCGCGAGGTGGTGTGCGACGACGGCCGGGTGAGCGGCGTACGGGTGGCGGCGCGCGACGGCGGCCGGCCGCGCACCGTCACCGCCGACCACTACGTCTGCGCCCTCCCCGTCGAGCATGCGCGCGCCACCTGGGGCCCGGCGCTGCGCGCCGCCGACCCGCAGCTCGGCCGGTGCGACGCGCTGAAGACGGACTGGATGACCGGCGTGATGTTCTATCTGCGCACGCCCACACCTGTCGTGCACGGCCACATCAACTGCCTCGACTCGCCGTGGGCGGTCACCGCGATCGGCCAGGCGCAGTTCTGGGACGGCCGGGACTTCGCGCGCGACTACGGGGACGGCCGGGCCCACGAATGCCTGTCCACGATCATCTCCGAGTGGGACAAGCCCGGCATCCTCTACGGCAAGACCGCCCGCGAGTGCACCAAGGACGAAATCGTCGCCGAACTGTGGGCCCAACTGAAGGACGGGCTCAACGACTCCGGCAAGACGACGCTGACGGACGAGGACCGGCTCGGCTGGTTCATGGACCCGGCGGTGACCGGCCTCGGCGGCCCCCACCCGCAAAACCGCGAGCCCCTCCTCATCCACCCCACCGAGACCCTCTACCACCGCCCGTCGGCGAAGACGGCGGTACCGAACTTCTTCCTCGCGGGCGACTACGTCCGTACGGATGTGGACCTGGCGACGATGGAGGGCGCCAACGAGTCCGCCCGCCGCGCCGTCAACGCCCTCCTGGACGCGGACCGCTCGGATGCCGACCGGTGCCGCATCTGGGAGCTGTACCGACCGCCGGAGATGGAACCCCTGAAGCGGGTCGACGAGGTGCGCTATCGCCTGGGGCTGCCCAACACCTTTGATCTCGGGTGACGCCCCTTCCCCGAGCGGTGCCCACGGTCACGGTGCGCGGGCACCGCTCCCCCGGCCGCCCCTCCCGTCGACCGGCCGGGTGAGACGCACGTCACTCCGGCCTCTTGTCACACTTCGCCGGCCCGTCCGGTCAGGGAGTGTGAAGCAGCCACGCAGCTGCAGCCACACAGCTAAGGAGAACACCGTGGAACCGCGTGTCAACTACTTCGGCAACCCCCTCGCGGGCAAGATCCTCAAGCACATCAACTCGGCCGGCAAAGCCGTTTCGGACTCGGGGCTGCCGTCCGCGCTCCAGGAACTGGTGAAGATCCGGGCCAGCCAGATCAACGGCTGCGGGTTCTGCACCGACATGCACACCAAGGACGCGGCGCACGCCGGGGAAAGCGCACAGCGTCTCCATCTGGTCGCCGCCTGGCGCGAGGCCAAGGTGTTCTCCGAGGCGGAGCGCGCCGCGCTGGAGCTGACGGAACAGGGCACCCGCATCGCCGACGCAGCCGGTGGCGTCACCGATGAGGCCTGGGGCAACGCGGCCAAGCACTTCGACGAGGAGCAGCTCATCGCCCTGATCTCCCTGATCGCCGTCATCAACGCCTACAACCGCATCAACGTCATCAACCAGCAGCCCGCCGGGGACTACAAGCCCGGCCAGTTCGGCTGAGCGACACCGCCCGCCCCACGGGCCCGGCTCCGCGTCGCGGCAACCCTCGACGCGGCGCCGGGGGCCCGCCCCGGCCGGTGCCCCGTCGCCGACCGGTCCCGTCCGCCTGCCGCCGTCCTGGTCTTCGAGGACGGCCACGCGATGGTGCCGCCGGGCGTCGAGGCGTCCGCGCGCGGCATCGAACGGATCATGTGGTGATGAATCCGGCCAAGCTCGCGCCATACGTGGCTTCGTTGTCGCAGGAGTGACGCACCGAGTCGGGCGGGCGGCCCCGACACCGGCATGGGGGGCCGCGCGGGAGACGGCAGGCCGCCATCGAAGTCCAGGCGGCGAACGGCGCCTCACCAGCTGCGTGCGCTAGGGCGACAGCAGTAACCGGCGGGCCCGAGGTACGGGCCCGCCGGTAGGTCTCTGCGGTGGAGCGCGTCAGCGGCGGGCGTACCGTGCGGTCATCACGGCGGCCAGCGGAGCGAGCGCGAACAGTGCGAACATCCAGCGGGCGGTGGTTTGCAGGTCGCCGGTGCCCACGCGGTCGGAGAACCCGACGACGTTGGCGACCGTGCCCGCGAGCGCCGACCCGAACGCGGTTGCGGTGAGCTGGACCGTCGTGACCGAGGAGCCCGCGAGGTCCTGGTCCGCATCCGGCGCCAACTGCAGGACCCGGGTGAGCAGATGCGGCCACGCCATGCCGATCCCCCAGCCCAGCGCGAGCAGTCCGGCGCTCACCGCCGCGATCGCCGCGACCGTGCCCGAGTGGGCCGGACCGACGAAGAAGAGCCCGACGAGCCCGGCCAGGGAGACGACCGGGCCGACGCCGATGACCGTGCGGCTGCGGTGGGACATACCGCTGCACGCGATGGAGCCGAGCGTCCAGCCGGCGGCCAGGACGGCGCCCAGGTAGCCGGCCGCGAGCGGCCCGAGCCCCTGGAGCCGCTGCCCGAAGTAGGGGACGTAGACCTCGACCGTACTGGCGAGCACCAGCAGCGCCATCGTGAGATAGACGAACCGCAGCCGTGCGTCGGGACCGAACGCGGTGGCCGGGACGAGCCGGAGCGTCGCGCTGCGCTCGCGTCGCAGCCAGCCGGCGAGCAGCAGCGCCGCCAGCAGGAGCCCGGCGGCATTGACCGCGAGCCGGGACGAGATGCTGGCCGCGGAGATGACCAGCACGGCCAGACCGAGCAGGCTCACGCTCGCCCAGGGGATCCGCGGGGTCGCCCCCTCCGCCTTTCCCTTCGGCAGGCGCATCGCTCCCCAGAAGCCGAAGAACAGCAGGAACGGCAGCAGTCCCCAGAACGCGCCGCGCCAGGCGCCGAATTGGGCGCAGATGCCGCCGAGGGCGGGGCCGACGAGCGTCGCGACGCCCCACATGGCGGAGACGAGCGCCATGGCCCGCGGCCACAACGCCTCGCGCAGGGTGATCCGGACCATCGCGTAGGACAGTGCGAAGAGCAACCCGCCCCCGATGCCCTGGACGAGCCGCCCGACCAACAGGACCAGCATGGTGGGGGCCAGCGCGCAGACGGTGGTTCCCACCGCGAGCAGGAGTGCCGCGAATCGGTAGCTCGAGCGCGGGCCGCGGGCCCCCAGGAGTGCCGCCGCGGCCGCCGACCCGAGCACGGACGCGAACATGAAGATCGTGGTTGCCCAGGCGTACAGACCGGCCCCGCCGATGTCGTCGACGACCGACGGCATGACGGTCGCCGCCAGATAGACGTTCACGGCGTGCAGGGCGACACCGGCGGCGAGCGTGACGGCGACGGGCCCGTACTCCCGGCCGAACAGCGCTCTCCACCCGGCCGCCGAAGCGGTGGGTTCCTCACTCGCCACGGTCATGACCAGCCCCTCTCAAGGTTTCGTTACGAGTCGGATCGTAACGCAACTTTAGACTGGTGGGATGACGCAAGAGAAACCAGCACCCGACGGCCGGGCCCCGGGCGGACGGCCCCGCGATGCGGCCCTCGACCGGGCGATCCTCGACGCGGCGCTCGAACTCCTCGACGAGGTCGGCTACACCCGGCTCACCGTGGAGGCCGTCTCCCGCCGCGCCGGTACGACGAAACCGGCGATCTACCGACGCTGGGGCAACCTGCCAAATCTCGCGCTCGACGCGCTGACCACCCGCCTGGGCCGGCTCAAGGCGCCCAGCACCGACTGCACGATCTGCGACCTCACCGACGCCATCAAGCTGTACGTCGCCGCATTCCACCGCATGCCGCCGGAGGCGCTGGCCTCGCTGCTCGCCGACTGCGGAGACGATCCGCAGCGCCGGGAAACCTTCATGACCGCACTGTTCGACCCGCCACGGACCGCCGTCGGCCAGGTACTCGACGGCGCCCTCGCCCGCGGGGACCTGCGCGATGACGTCGACCGCGACCTGCTGCTCGACCTGCTCGCCTCACTCGTCCACTACCGCGCGCTGTTCGGCCACGCCGTCACCAGCGACGACGAGGTGGAGCAGGCCGTGCACACCCTGCTGCGCGGGGTCGCCACCGACTACCCGAAACTGGTGGAGATCAGCCGCAAGAAGGACGGGGACCCGAAGATCCACCACCGTCACGCATAACGCACGCCCGGTTCACCGCGCGCCGGTCGATGAAAACGCGTTGCGAACGAGGCCGGGCACCTCGCAGACTCCCTCGGACCCAAGATCACTGGGCAGCGCCGGCCAGGGGCCCGCGCCATGAGCCTCGTCAAGCGGTTCCGGCCTCCCCCGGCTGACGCCCGCGAAGATCTTTCCCCTCTTCGACCGGCACGTTCGGCCAGAAAGCAGGCGTCTCCCCTTGTTCCCCTCTGCGTTCACCGACCTCTGGCTCTCCCCTCACACCAAGGGAGAGCGGCTCTGCGGCGACGGCACCGTCACGGTCACCGTCAGCCCCGATCTGCCCGAGAACGAGCGCCTCACGGTGCTGACGACCACCGACGGACGGACGCACGTCCTCATCACCCCCGCGGTGCGCGCGACGATGGGCCTCGCCGCCGGGCAGGACCTCGACGAAGCGGAATTCCGCCGGAAGGTGGCGGCATC
Organism: Streptomyces sp. NPDC000404; assembly: GCF_040300365.1. Lineage (NCBI taxonomy): Bacteria > Bacillati > Actinomycetota > Actinomycetes > Kitasatosporales > Streptomycetaceae > Streptomyces > Streptomyces sp. NPDC000404. The sequence goes on from NZ_JBEPDN010000004.1 coordinate 149,059, forward strand.
CGGCATCACCCTGCACGGCGCCGATCACCTCTTCTCCTTCACCCACGCAGTGCGCGAGACGCTGCTGGGCGAGCCGGATGCCGGCTCGGTCCGCCGTCTCACCTCGGACGATGCCGCGGCCTTCGCCGCCTTTCAGTCCGCCGCCACGGAACAGGACCTGGAGGATTCCTACGTCGAACTGGACCACTGGGCCGTCTTCGGCGCGTTCGAGGGCGACCGGCTCGTCTGCGCGGGAAGCGCATACCCCTGGAACGGTGCACCCGTCGCCGACATCGGCGTCCTGACGCGGCCCGCCTTCCGCGGGCAGGGCCACGGCCGTCATGTCGTACGCGCTCTCTCCCGGCACGCCCTCGCACACGGCCACGAACCGCAGTACCGCTGCCAACTCGGCAACCACGCCTCCGTGGCACTCGCCGCATCGGTCGGCCTGACCGCCTTCGGCACCTGGGACGTCGTCGCCTCCGACTCCCCCGTCTGAGAGCCGCGGAGGGACTGGCCAACGCCCTCGGTTCCCCGTGGTCAGCCCTCGGCGCCCGGCTGGTCGATGACCTGCACGCCGTGGTCAGCGGGTCGCGGCCTGCAGGGCGCGCAGGGTGTCGAGTTGGTGCTCGAAGGCGGTGCGGGCGAGTGCGGTGCGGTTGGCGCGCACGCGTGACCGCTCCCGCCCGGTGCGGAGGTCAGTTCCACCGGACGTGGAAGGTGGTGGGCAGCAGCCTCAGGGCGTTCAGTTCTGCGGCCGGTCCGGGGGCGGACACCTCGATGCGCTCGCCCTCCACCAGCGGTGCGGAGCCGTAGATCTTGCGCAGGGAGAAGTCCCAGCCGGAGCGGTCCTCGCCGGTTGCAGGTCCCACCGTGACCTGCAGCCGGTGCGGCTCGTACCGGATCATCGCGCTCTCCGCACGGGTGGCGGCGCACGCGTCGAAGGCGGACCAGAGCTGGTGATCGGTCATCCGGGCGAGCCGGTCCGCGGTGAGCGTCGTGTGGTCGAGGAGCTGACTCGCCAGACGCCGGACCACCGAGACCGGCCCCACGTTGTCCCACGAGGTGTGGAGCCGCGCTTCCGCGCAGACCAGGGCGACCAGTGAGGCCGCGGTCTCCCGGTCGGTCGACACCGCCGAGTCCGCAAGACCGAGGCGGGCGAGCATGACGGCCGGATCGGCGTCGAGACTCCCGGCGGCGCGTCCGCTGCGTACGTAGGAGTCGAGATGGTCGAGGTTCAGCAGACCCGAGCGGCCGGTGAGCGGCGAGAGGGGCTGCCCGTCGAGTACGGCGGCGACCTCCTCGGCGTCGATCCCGTGCCCCTCCAGCACGGCGCGGATCGGCTCGGTCCGCAGCAGCCGCGAGCCGATGGCGTGGTGGTCGAGGCCGCCGATGCCTTCGACGGTGTGGCTCAACGGCAGATGGCCGATGTCGTGCAACAGCGCGGCGACCCGCAGAAGTGCGTCCTGCGGACGGAAGTGCGCGACCAGCGCCAGCACACCGAGGGTGTGCTCCAGCCTGGAGTACGACTGCAGGGTACTGATCGCCGAGGCCCCGGCGTGCGCGACGAAGTGCAGACGCCGCAGCGGCTCGGTACGGAGCAGCTCCACTTCGACGGGGTTCAGGCGGACGGGTATCCGCCACAGCGGGTCGGTGAACACCGGGCTCATGCCGACGACATCGGTCGGGACGGACCGTGCGGCTTCCTCCCTCAGAACCCTCCGTGAGTTCCGATCCGTAAGACCCCGCCGTGAGTTCCGATCCGTGAGACCCGGCGGTGAATTCTGGTCCATGTGGTCAGCCATCGGTCGCTCCAGGGGTGAGACGGGCGTCAGCTCACCTTCAGCGTATGCGCTGGTCAAGGGCGTATGGGCGGTGTCCGGTGGGTCAGGCGGGTTCGACGGTGAGGGGAAGGTGGCTGAAGCCGCGGAGCAGGTTGTTGAGCATGCGTACGGGGGTCCCATGGGGGCGGATGAGGCGGCAGCGGGCGACGAGGGCGTTGATCAAGGCGCGGGCCTGCAGATGGGCCAGGTGGAGGCCGGCACAGGTGTGGGCGCCGGCGCCGAACGCCAGGTGGCTGCCGCCGTGGCCCGTGCGCCGGATGCGGAACTCGTCACCGCTGGGGCCCCAGTGGCGCCGGTCGCGGCCGGCGCTGCCGTAGAGGACCCACAGCTTGTCGCCCGCGCGCAGCTGCGTGGCGCCGAGGGCGGTGTCGGCGATCACCCGCCGACCGAACGCCTGGACCGGGGCCTCCAGCCGCAGCGCCTCGGCGAACGCCTGGTCCGCGGTGGCGCGTTCGGCGCGCAGGTGCTCCCACTGGTCGGGGTGCTCGGACAGCAGGTGCAGGGTGGTGGTCAGGGCCAGCAGCGTGGTGTGGACGCCGGCGGTGGCATAGCCGTGGGCGAGCGGAACGATGTCGCCGGGCGAGATCCGGCCGCTGTCGGCGTTTGCGAACAGGCCGGACAGGAACGAGCCGGGGCGGACGGTGCCGGGGCGGACGATCTCGGCCAGCTCGGCGTACATCGCGGCGTTCCGGGAGAGCCCGTCCGCGTGGCGGGGTCCTGAGGGGCCGAAGGCGTTGAAGATCGCCGGAGGGTCCTCGGTGAGCAGGCGGCGGGCGCCGTCGGGCAGGCCCATGAGGTCCAGGACCACCTCGGTGCCGAACGCCGTGACGAGCTCGGCGCCGTCGAAGGATCCGCGTGCGACGTAGCTGTCGGTGAGCTGCGCGGCCCGGGACTCGATCCGCGGGGCGGCGGCGGCCAGGGCCCGGTGGCTCAGCTGCGCGGTGAACGGGGCGCGCAGACGGCGGTGTTCGGCGCCGTCCGTGCCCAGCACGGTGCCGGACAGCATGTGCTCGTTGGCGTGGTCGGTCAGGGCGACCGCGTCGCCGGAGGCGAAGAGCTTCGGGGTGGTCAGCACGGTGCGGACGTCCGCGTGCCGGGAGATGGCCCAGCGCTCCTCGCGTTCGAGGTGGACGGCGGGCCCGGTGTCACGAAGCTGCTGGTAGAGCGGGTAGGGGTCGGCCAGGGCGTCGTCGGAGAACAGGTCGATCGTGGTCGCAGGGGTCTTCCGCATCACGGCTCCTTCGGCTCGGTCGGAGGCGGGCTGACGGATCAGCAGCAGGGTGCCCGAGATCGTGCGGATCACCCACAGGCGCGCGTCACGACGCCTCCGCAACAGCCCTCGCAGCGGTGCTCCCACCCCGGCACCGACACCAAAGCCGAAGCCGACGCCCACGCCCACACTCATGCCCATGCCCACACCGACGCCGACGCCGACGCGTACGCGGGCGCCAACGGTTCGATATGGGCGATACGGCGCCGCCGAACGTCAATCCGTTCCCCAGAATTCCCCAAGTGGCTTCAAAGAAAGGGGAGTTGGATCTACCGACCCCTTGACGTCACCTTTGGTCTAGTCCATTCATTGCCAGTGCACGGTCACACTCTTCCCTCTTCCTTCCCGGAAGGACCGGACACTGATGAGGAAGCCGATCCGTTTAGCCCTGGCCACGGCAGCCGCCGGAGCCTTGTCCGCCGCCGGAATCACCGCCGCCGACGCGAGTACCGCGAATCCGCAGGCGATCCACGCGGCCGCCCACCTCAACGCGGCGGGAGAATTCGCCCCGTACGTGGACATGAGCAACTCCGCCGCAGACATGCTCGACACCGCCATCACCGACCACGGGGTGAAGACCTACACCGCCGCCTCACCATCGGCGCCGGTTGCGACAACATCTGGGGCGACACGCTCCCCGTCGGCAACGACCCGTACACCGATCCGAAGATCGCCAAAGCCAAGGCCGAGGGCGCCGACGTGATCATTTCCTCCGGCGGAGCAAGCGGTGAGCCGCTGGCCTTCACCTGTACCGACCAGAGCAAGATCGACGCCGGCTACCAGAAGGAGATCGACGCCTACGGCACCACCTCCCTGGACTTCGACATCGAAGGCGCGGCCGTCGCCGACACCGCGGGCGTCGCCCGGCAGATGACTTCGATCAAGAACCTCAAGGCGAAGAACTCCGGGCTGATCGCCTCGGTGACCCTGCCGGTGCTGCCCACCGGCCTGACCGCCGACGGCGTCAACGTGCTGAAGGCCGCCAAGACAGCCGGCGTGAAGCTGGACAACGTCAACATCATGACGATGGACTACGGACAGGGCACCGGCACCGACATGGGCGCGGCGGCGATCAGCGCCGGCAAGGCCACCTTGGCGCAGATGCAGTCCGTGGACTCCGGCTACACCTACGCCAACCTCGGCATCACCCCGATGATCGGCGTGAACGACGACGGCTCCACCTTCAGCCTGGCCGATGCCGCCTCGGTGGCGAGCTGGGCGAAGAGCAACGGGGTCGGCCGGATGTCCCACTGGTCCGTCAGCCGCGACCAGGCGTGCGGCTCGGCCGGGAAGAGCGCGGCCTCACCGGTGTGCAGCGGCATCTCCCAGTCACCGTTCGCCTTCACCGACGCACTCAGCAAGGGCTGACGCCCCGAACCACCTGGGGCCCGTCCGATTCGCAGATCCCGCGTGCCGCCCGGGCCCCCGTCGCAGGGCCCGGCGCCGTAGAGACGCTACGGAGCGAGACACTACGGAGCGTTTGGCGGCGTGCTCTTGGGGTGTTCGTCGCATGGTCTCCGTGCGACGCGCGGGGCGGTGCTCGAGACGGGCGCTCGGGACAGGCGCGCAGGGCGGACGCCCGGGACGGACGCGCGGGCGGCCTCCCCTCCGATGACACCACGCATGGCGCGAGGCCGCTTCCGGAGCCGTACCGTCGTCCGGTCGGCAGCCCACGGCGGCGGGGTGCCACGGGGCGGTCCGCGCACCTGCTGCCCGACCGGGGAATCGGGCATATCGTTCGTAGTGTGGTCGGGCGGTGGGCCCGGGGCGGATCCCGTTGGACGCCCCTCGTATCCCGTTCGCAACTGTTCCGTCCCCTCCGCGGTCCCGCTTCGGCTTCGTGAATCCCCGCGCCGAAAGAAGGCTTCCGATGCATGCTGCCCTCACTTCCGCCGACCTCGCCGAGCTCCGCCGGCAGCGGCCCTATCCGGCCGTGTCGGTCCTGATGCCCACGCACCGCCGTGAGCCGGACAGCACACAGGACCCGGTCCTGCTGCGGAACATGCTGGCGGAGGCCAAGGAGCGGCTCCAGGACGATCCGGACGTCTCCCGGCAGCGCCGGATCGATGTCATCGAACAGCTGGACCTGGCGGCGTCGGAGATCGACCTGACGCACGCCGAGGACGGCCTGGTCGTCTTCGCGGCGCCGGGAGAACACCAGGTGTGGTCGCTGGGCCGCACGGTCCCGGCCCGGGTGGTGCTCTCGGACACCTTCCTCACCCGCAACCTCGTCGCCGCGCAGGCCGCCGAGCACCCGTACTGGGTACTGGCGCTCTCCGCCGACCGCGTCAGCCTGTGGAGCGGCGTGGCCGACCGCGTCGCCGAGGTGCACCGCGGCGGATTCCCGCTGACCCGCAGCCTGGTGGACCCCGATCCCGAGGATCAGCTCCAGGTGGGCGACGTGCCCAGCACCTTCCGTGACGAGCACACCCGCAAGTTCCTGCGGGACGCGGACACCGCGCTCGCGGCCGTCGTCAGAGCCGCCCCCCGGCCCCTGTACGTGGTCGGCGAGACGGCGGCGCTCTCGCTGTTCGAGGAGGCCGGGACGGTCGTGCGGGGCGGCACCAACGCCAAGAACGCGGTGACGCAGGTGCCCCACACCGGGCTGGCCGGCGGCCCGCCGGACGCCCTGTGGCAGGCGATCCGCCCGTACGCCGAGAAGCGCGCGGATGCCGAAGTCGCCGAGGTGCTGGCCGAACTGGACCGCGCGCGCGGCCGCCGGGCGTTCGCCGCCGGCGTGGACGAGATCCGGCAGAACGCCGAGGTGGGCCGGGTCGCGCTGCTGGCGGTGGAGGAGAACTACCGGGAGACCGTGCGGGACACCGGCGATCACCTCATGCCGGCCGAGCCCGGCGCCCCGGACTCCGTCGACGACATCGTGGACACGATCGTGGAACGGTCGCTGGACACCGGCGCGGAAGTGCGGTTCGTACCCGACGGCGTGCTCGCCGAGGTGGGCGGAATCGCGGGGACGTTGCGGTACTAGGCCGCCCCTCTCCGATGGCGTGATGCGTGGGATCGGGGTACCGGGACCGGCCTGCACCTGGGTGCTGACGGGCATGCGGTGCAGAGCGAGCCGGCGGCCGACGGACGGTGTCCCATCGCGGGAGACGGCGAACAGGAAATTGCGTCGAACGCGGGGCCGGTCTTTGAGAAGGTCGTGAGCGTCCTGGATCTGCCGCGAGAGGAAGCCCGTGCCGCGCGCTGTCACGCTGATTCGTTCCGCCTCCCTGTCCGACGTCGCCGAGTACGCCTACGCCGCCACGGCCCCGGCCGAATCGCGGCTGATCTTCCTGGCCGGAGCATGTCCGCTGAACGCGGACGGCTCCACTGCGGCGATCGGAGACGTCGCGGGGCAGGCGGCCAAGGCCGTGGAGAACATGCGGACCGCTCTGGCGGACTCCGGCGCCTCGCTCCACGACGTCATCAGCACCCGCGTCCTCGTCGCCTCCCACCGGCAGGAGGACCTGGTGACGGCGTGGAAGGTGGTCCGGGCCGCGTTCGGCGACCACGACGTGCCCAGCACCTTGATGGGCGTCACCGTGCTCGGCTACGACGGCCAACTCGTGGAGATCGAAGCCGTCGCCGCCGTGCTCGATTCCTGAGCCGGATCGAGTGGCCCATGGTCGGTGACCGTCTGCCGCGCTCACCGGCAGGTGGCCGGCGTCCGCGGCGGGCACCCTCACCCCGCACTCACCCGATGAGGTCACCGAGCACGAAGAAGGCGAGCGGAGTGAGTGCTCACTCATTGACGGAGTGAGCACTCACTCCGTACTCTCGCAGACATGACGGCATCTCAGGAGAACCAGACCGCCACTACCCGCCGCCGCGCCCCCGGCATGTCGCCGGAGCAGCGCCGCGGGATGATCATCCAGACCGCGATCCCGCTGATCACCGAGTACGGCGCCGCGGTGACGACCGCGAAGATCGCCCGCGCCGCGGGCATCGGCGAGGGCACGATCTTCCGGGTCTTCGCCGACAAGGACGAGCTGCTGCAGGCCTGCATGGCCGAGGCGCTCTCCCCCGAGCACGCGATCCGCGAACTCGACGCGATCGACGTATCCCAGCCGCTGCCCGACCGGCTCGCGGAGGCCGCCGAGGCGCTGCAGGCGCACATGTCCAGGATGGGCGCGATCGCCGGTTCGCTCGGGCACCGCGGCGGCAAGCACCCCGGCACGGTCCGCGGCGCGGGCCGCAACGAGTCGACGGCCCGTATCCGCACCGCCCTCGCGGAGCTGCTGGAGCCCGAGAGGGCCACCCTGCGCCGCCCGCCGGAGCAGATCGCGGCCCTCTTCTTCGGGCTGCTCTTCACCCAGCCGCGCACGGAGGACGAGCCCGACCTGACCCCGCAGGAGCTGGTGGAGGTCTTCCTGCACGGGGCGCTCTCGGGGGACGCCGAGTAGGCACACGGAGAAGGCACCTGGAGGCCCGGCCGCGGCCGTGATCACCGGGATCAGAAGCAGCTGTCCGGAACACGGCAGGCCCGGAACCGGGTTCCGGGCCTGCCGATGACGGAGCGTTCCCGGGCCGGCCGGGCCCCGCGGTCGGCGTCCGGGCAGGCCTCTGCCGGTCAGCCGTGGTAGCGCGCCACCACCTTGGTGTAGTCGTACTGTGCCTGCTTGACCCCGCTGCACGAGTCCGCGTCGAGGCCGCGGGTGCAGGAGCGGTCGCGGTTGACCGACCAGAAGGTGAAGCGGGCGAGGTGGTGCCGCTGGGCGTAGCGGAGCATCGTACGGAAGTTGCGGACGCTGATCTTCTGCCCCTTCATGTCCGTCTTGCCGTTCATCGTGGAGATGCCGATGTGCCGGTAGGCGGTGGCGGACTTCACCCCGTACGCGGCGGCGACGGCGTTCTTCACGCCGTCGGCGGACTTCATGGTGGTGGTGCCCATGGTGTGCGGGGTGTCGAAGTTGAAGGCCATGACGTTCCATCCGGTCACCGGAAGGTGTGCCGCGCCGGCCCGCTTGATGAGGTCACGGATGGTGTGGACGGGCCCGTCGGACCGGCCGCTGAAGGTGATGTAGACCTTCAGCGAGGGGTTGGCCGCCTTGACCTTCTTCAGCGCGTCGACGATGCGCTGGCGGACGACGGGCTTGTCGTCCTCCGTGTGCTCGATGTTGACGTCGATCGCCTTGAGCCGGTAGGCGCTGATCACCTTCTGGTAGGCGCGGGCCAGCGCGGTGGGCGTGGTGCAGGAGATGCCGAGCTTGTTGCCGCTCCATCCGCCGAAGGAGGCGACGACATCGCCGCCTGCCGCGCGGATGTTCTTGATGGCCTTCTCCTCCGCCCCTCCCCGCAGGGGCCGCGAGCCGTCCCACTTCGGGTTGCACGTGCCACCGGAGGTGATGAACGACAGGGTGAACTGCTTGATGCCCGTGGCCTTCATGATGCCGACGGGGTTCTGGGGGTGCCCCCAACCGAGATACAGGTAGGGCGCGTTGATGCCGACGGGGAGGGCGGCGGCCTGAGCTGCCGGGGCGGCGGCTGTGGACGAGGCACACAGCGCGCCCGCCGCGGTGCACGCGACCAGCGCGCGTCGCATCAGGAATCGACTCATGAACAGTCCTTTCAGGGGACTTGGGGACGAGCTGAAATGTACTCAGGGATGCGAGCCGATCACGGGGTGAGCTGAGGAAATAGGGGTTCGGCGACGGGTCGGGCCACTCGGCGGGTCACCTGGCAGGAGCCGTGCCCCGAGCCGGGGACGTTTCGCTGACGGCGGGGCCCGCCTCCCCCACCCGGCCGGGTCCGCGATCGGCGGGGCAGTCGAACCACTCGACGACGATGACGAGTTCTGCGGGATCCCACCGCGCATCGACATGACTGACGGCCGGGAGCTCTCTCCACCGACAGAGACCGACATGACGACTCGATCCATCAATCCCATTGCCCAAATTGGCGTTTTATGACCTCTCCAAGAGGTCAGTACGGTCGGATTCATGGAGTGGAACTTTCAGAGCGCAGAAAATCTCGCGGCCGCCCTGCGTGCCGGTGAAGTGACCTCGGTGGAGCTGACCGACGAGGCAATCGCCCGTATCGAGCGGGACGACAAGGCGATCAACGCGATCTGCGTGCCGGATTTCGACCGTGCACGGGCCGCCGCGCGCGATGCCGACCGTGCGCGTGCCCGCGGCGAGGACCGGCCGCTGCTCGGCATCCCGGTGACGGTCAAGGAGTCGTACAACATCGCCGGGCTGCCCACGACCTGGGGCATGCCGCAGCACCGGGACTACGTGCCGGCCGAGGACGCGGTACAGGTGTCGCGGCTCAAGGCCGCCGGCGCGGTGGTGCTCGGCAAGACCAATGTGCCCCTGGGACTGCAGGATCTGCAGAGCTTCAACGACATCTACGGCACCACCAACAACCCGTGGGATCACGCCCGCACCTCGGGCGGATCGTCCGGCGGATCGGCGGCGGCGCTGGCGGCTGGATTCGGCCCGTTGTCCATCGGCTCCGACATCGGCGGTTCGCTGCGCACCCCCGCGCATTTCTGCGGTGTCTACGCGCACAAGCCGACGCTCGGGCTGGTGGCGAATCGCGGCATGGTGCCGCCGGCCACGCCGGCGCTGCCGGTCGATCTCGACCTCGCCGTCGTCGGCCCGATGGCGCGCACCCCCCGCGACCTCACGCTCCTGCTCGACGTCATGGCCGGTCCGGACCCGCTGACGCGCGGCGTGGCGCACGAGCTGACGCTGCCGCCCGCACGCCATCAGCGGTTGAGCGACTTCCGGGTCCTGGTCCTCGACGAGCATCCGTACCTCCCGACCGGATCCGCCGTGCGGGCCGGCGTGAACCGGGTGGCCGACGCACTCTCCGACGGCGGCGCCCACGTCGCACGGCACACTCCGCTCCTGCCCGACCTGGCCGAAGCCGCGACGCTCTACACGCAGTTGATGTTCTCGGGCTCCGTGGCGCGTTTTCCCGTCGAAGCGTACGAGCAGCTTCGGGACCGAGCCGCCGGGCTGAGCGCGGACGACGTGAGTCTCGACGCGGCGCGGCTGCGCGGGATGGTGCTGAGCCACCGCGACTGGATCAAGGCGGACGACCGCCGCGAGCTCCACCGTCACGGCTGGCGGCAGCTCTTCGCCGAGTTCGACGCCGTGGTGTGCCCGATCACGCCGACTCCCGCGTTCTCGCACGACCACAACCCCGACCTGCTGGCCCGCCGGATCGACATCGAAGGCGTCGAGTACCCGTTCTTCGACCAGCTCGTCTGGGCCGGCCTGGCCACCATGCCCGGCCTGCCCGCCACCGCCATACCAACGGGCCTGTCCCCGGACGGCCTGCCGGTGGGAGTGCAACTCATCGGCCCGATGTTCGAGGACCGCACCCCACTGAGGCTGGCCGAACTGCTCGAACAGAGCATCGGCGGCTTCCAGGCACCGGAGTAGGGCGTATCAGCGGGGGTCCGTCGAGGCTGAGGTACGGATGACAAGCGGGGGGCCTGGTCTGACACCCGCGGCCTGGGGCGCGGTCCCGGCCGTGCCGACCGGCCGTCCCTCGCCTCGGCAGCCGGGTCCTGTCCGTATCGGACACAAAGGCTTCGCGTCCGATGCGAACCCCTACGGTCCGTCAGGCCTGTTGCTTCTCCACCGACGCTGCCAGATGGCCCTCCCGCAGCCGGCGACGCACCGGATTGGCCGGCGGATAACCTGGGCCCGTCGGTAAAGATCACAGAAGGGCAGAACACATGGCAGACATCGTGGAGACGGCGGCGCGGAAGGTCTTCGCGCGCTACGACATCGACGGGGACGGCCAGGTCACCGCGGAGGAGTACCGGAAGGTCATAGCGGAGCTGGAGGGCTCGGAGATCACCGAGGCGCAGGCTCAGGAGCTGATCGACTCGCTCGACACCGACGGCGACCGCAAGATGTCCTTCGAGGAGTTCTGGGCGGCCATGAATGGCTGACGCCGCCGGGTCCGGCACGTGATGGTGCCGGACCCGGTTCGTCGTCCTGCCGATCCGGTGTGTCGGGGGTGCCGTTGTGACTGATCACGCGCCGCGACGTTGCGCTGGTGTTCTTCACCGCTTCCGCGAGTTTGAACGCCCGCGGGTCGGTACTCGTCCAGCAGAAGACCCCGTCAGGGCGCTTGTGGGTTGCCGTCGTGCGGAGACGCCTCCCTCGCCATGCCGGGAAGCTCGCGCTCGTACGTCGGTCGCGAGGCAGGCACCCGAGCGTTGACCCTCGCATCAGCGGACAGCCGCCCCGGCCTCCAGGTCCGCCTCGTCCCGCACGATCCACTCGCCGACGCCCGACGCCACGGCGCGCCCCACCGGATCCGACCCTCCCAGTTCCGGTTGCGGTGAATTGGGGAATCGTTGGGGAAGGAAGCGCAACGTGCTCGCACAGGACCTTCGCAGGCGCTGACCTGAAAGGTTCTTGCCCCCTCAACTGCCCTTGAAAGACACTGCGTTAGCACTTACGCATCAGGAGTCACAGGTCCGGGCCGTGCGCCTCGGGTCTGGTCCCGTGCAGGTCGGGCCACGGATCACGGGTCGCCTTCGCACCGGATGCAGACGGGGGAACTTGATGGGTAGTTGGGGGATGCGCGACCACGATCGATGCGGGGCGCGGTCGTGGAATCTTCCGCACCCGCCGTCCCTCCCCCTTTCTCGATTTCTTGGTGTCCTCACACTCGGTGCCTGAAGGGATTGGAGGGGGAATGCCGACACAAACGACCTATCCCGGCGTCTATGTCGAAGAGCTTCCCAGCAGCATCCGCAGCATCACCACCGTGACGACGTCCGTGACCGCCTTCGTCGGCCACACCCGGCGCGGGCCGCTCAATCAGCCGGTCCGGATCACCAGCTTCGCCGATTTCGAGCGCCGCTTCGGCGGTCTGACCTCCCGCAGCCCGGTCTCCCACGCGGTCCACCAGTTCTTCGGCAACGGCGGCGCCATCGCGGTGATCGTCCGGGTCGCCGAGGCCGGCAGCGGTGAGGAGGCCCACGTGACCCTGGAGTCCACCGAGGGCCGCAGCGAGTGCCCGGTCCTGGAGGTGCACGCCAAGGAACCCGGCGTCTGGGGCGACGGCCTGCGGGTGGTGGTGGACCACGAGACCCCGTGCCCCGAGGAGACCTTCAACCTCCAGGTCCTCGACGCGCACGGCACGGCCCGGGAGTCCTTCACCGGCCTGTCCATGGACCCCGGCAGCGGACGGTTCGTGGAGACGGCCGTCAACTCCGGCTCGGCGCTGATCCGGGTGGTCGCGGTGGGCGAGGAGCGCCCGGACCCGTCCGGCACCGTATCCAAGCCGTTCCACCATCAGCTTCCCGATCTCGCCGTCGAGCTGACGGTGAAGATCGGCGAGGTGGAGCGGGAGTTCACGCTCTACGACGCGGACTGCGACGGCGAGCCGCCGTGCGACGTCACCGAGCTGGCGCTGCTGCTGGAGCACAAGCTGCGGTCGCTGCCGGACGCCCCCGGCAGGCACGCGTTCGCCGGCACCCGGGTGACGCCCTTCGGGCGCCGCATCCAGGTCGTGGCCGGCTCCACCGATCCCTGCGACGTGGTCCGCTTCGTCGGCGAGTGCGCCAACGACCTCGGCCTGGAGGCGTCGGTCAACCCGCCGGTCTTCGCGCTGTGCGGCGGCGCGGACGGTGCCCCGCCCGGCCCGCGCGACCTGATCGGCAGCGAGGCCCGCAAGAGCGGCCTCCAGGCACTGCGCGACCTGCCCGACGTCAATCTGCTCGCACTGCCCGAGCTGGCGTCGTACGAGTCCACCGACGACATGCTCACGGTGATCTCGGCGGCCCAGCGGCTGTGCCGGGAGCGGCGGATGTTCCTGCTGGTCGACGCGCCCGCCGCCTGGGGCAGCGTGGATGCCGCGCGGGCCGGGATCGGCGCGTTCGACGCGGTGCGCGGCAACCACGCCGCCCTGTACTTCCCGCACCTGCAGCTCACCGACCCGCTCACCGGCCGGCTGCGCTCCTTCCCGCCGTCCGGTGCGCTGGCCGGTGTGATCGCCCGTACCGACGGCGAGCGCGGGGTGTGGAAGGCGCCGGCGGGCACCGAGGCGCGGCTCGCCGGTGTGCACGGGCTGACCGTCAAGCTGACCGACCGCGAGACGGGCCTGCTCAACCCGCTCGGCATCAACTGCCTGCGGACCTTCCCGATGGCCGGCCCGCTGGTGTGGGGTGCCCGCACGCTGGAGGGCTCGGACGCGCTGGACAGCGAGTGGAAGTACGTTCCGGTGCGGCGGCTGGCCCTGCACGTCGAGGAGAGTCTGCTGCGCGGTCTGCAGTGGGTGGTCTTCGAGCCCAACAACGAGCAGCTGTGGCAGCAGATCCGGCTCAATGCCTCGGCGTATCTGCACTCCCTCTTCGAGAAGGGCGCCTTCAAGGGCGGCACCCCGCGGCAGGCGTACTTCGTCAAGTGCGACAAGGACACCACGACCGAGGCGGACATCGAGAACGGGATCGTGAACGTCGTCGTCGGCATCGCGCCCGTCAAGCCGGCCGAGTTCGTGATCGTCAAGATCCAGCAGCTGGCCGGGCAGTCCGACCTCTAGGGCGCGAGGCGCCGGGTTTGGCCGGCGGGCCGGCCCCCGTGCGCCCCACGACGCCGATGTACAGGAATCCGACCTGAAGGAATCCGATGGCTGAGTTCAAGATCAACGCCCATCGCTTCGACCCGTACAAGAACTTCAAGTTCCTGGTGCTGTGGGACGGCCGCACGGTCGCGGGGGTCAGCAAGATCAGTCCGCTCAAGCGCACCACCGAGGTCGTCAAGCACCGCAACGGCGGCGACCCCAGCTCCCCGCGCAAGTCTCCGGGCCGCTCGGAGTTCGAGGGCATCACCCTGGAGCGCGGGGTCACCCACGACCCGGAGTTCGACCGCTGGGCCAACAAGGTCTGGCAGGTCGGCGCGGGCCTGGGCTCGGAGGTGTCGCTCGCCGACTTCCGCAAGGACATCGTCATCCAGGTCCTCAACGAGGCCGGCCAGGTCGCCGTCTCGCACAAGATCTACCGGTCCTGGCCGAGCGAGTACCAGGTCCTGGGCGAGATGGACGCCAACGCCAACGCGGTGGCCATCCAGAGCCTGAAGCTCGAATGCGAGGGCTGGGAGCGCGACTACGAGGTCCCCGAGCCCCAGGAGCCCTCGTTCACCCACCCGGCCTGAGCGGGCGGCGACGAGGTGGTGACGAGGTAACGGATGGCGGTCACCGGGCCGGCGGAACTGCTGGCCACCTGGGAGGCCGGGCTGGCCGAGCAGGGCGCCGGCCGGGCCCTGTTGCTGCACCGGGCGGCCCGCCCCGGCGAGCCGGCCGACGCACTGCTGTCGGCGCCGCTCGGGGAGCGGGCGGCCGACCTCTTCGCGCTGCGCCGGGAGCTGTTCGGCGACCGGATGGAGGTCACGCTGGACTGCGCGGCGGACGGCTGCGGCACGGCGCTGGAATTCGAGCTGGACGCCGGGGAGCTGGCGGCAGCCCGGCCGGGGACGCCGGAGGGCGGGCTGCGGGTGGCGGAGGGCGGGTGGAGCGTACGGTTCCGGCTTCCCGGGCCCGCCGACCTGGCCGCGGTGGCCGCCGCCCGGCCGGCGGACGCGCGGCACGCCGGTCGGCTGCTCGCAGCCCGGTGCGCCCTCGCCGCCCACCGGGCCGGCCGCCCGGCCACCGCCAAGGACCTCGCCCACCTGCCCGAACCGGTGCTCAAGCGCTTCGCCGAGGCCGCCGAGGAGGCTGACCCGGGCGCGGAGTTGACGCTTCAGGTCGCCTGCGCGGAGTGCGGCGCGCCCACCGCCGCGGAGCTGGACATCGCCGCGTACCTGTGGACCGAACTGGACGCCTGGGCCCGGGACCTGCTCCTGGACGTCCATCTGCTCGCCTCGGCCTACGGCTGGAGCGAGCCCGAGATCCTGGCGCTCAGCCCGCTGCGGCGCCGCTACTACCTGGAGCTGTGCGCGGATGCCTGAGATGCCCGAGCGGACGCCTGCCGCGTCCGGCGACTACCTCGGCCGGCTGCTGGCCCGGTACGCCCCCGCGCCGCCCGCCGATCCCTTCGGCCCGCCCGGGGGCGCCGAGGGGCCGGGCCGGCGGACGCTGGTCCGGCCGCGGCTGCCCGGCCCGTTCGAGCGGGTGGAGGCGCTGGGCGGCCCGGCCGGCGGCGACGTGGCCGACGACGGGCTGCCGTCCCCGCGGGCGCCCGGCCGGCCCGCCCCGGCTCCGTTCGCCGGGCAGCCGCCGCGCGGCGAACACCGCACGGAGCTGCGCACGCGGCACGAACGGGAGACGGTGATCCGCACCGAGGCGGCACCGGAGGCCGGGCGCGGGCCGGCCGGCCGGAGGCCGGGCCCCGCACCGCTGCTCCGTCCCGCGGCGACTGCCGTGCCCGGGGCCCGGGCCGCGGGCGGCGAGGGCGTACGGCCGCGGGGGCGGGCGAGCGGTGCGGAAGGGCCGGCAGGGAGCCGGGAGGCGGCGCCGTGGGACGCGGGCGGGGCCGGGCCGGCACCGTCGTCCGGTGCGCTGCGGCCGCGCGCCGACGCCCCGGCGGCACCCCGCGCCCCCGCACCGCCCCGCACCGCGGCAGCGGCCGGCCGGCGCGGATCGCGCGGCCCCGCCGAGCGGGTGGTGCACGTACAGATCGGCCGGCTGGAGGTCAGCGCGGCCGGCGCCGAAGGCCCCGCCGCGGGCGGCCGCCCGCCGCGCCCGGAACGGCGCGCGCCCGCGATGAACCTCGCGGACTATCTGGCTTCCCGGCAACGGACTTCAGGGGGACGGTCCCAGTGAGCAACGCACTCGCCCTCGCGACGGTCACCCAGGCCCTTGCGCTGCTGATCGAGCACAATCTGCACCCCGAGATCGACATGGCCGTCTCGGTGGAGACCCGCAAACCGCCGTCCGATCCGCCGACCGACCCGACGATCACCGTCTTCCTCTACCAGGTCTCCCACAACCCCTCGATGCGCAACAGCGACCTGGTCACCCGCGCCTCCGACGGCACACTGCTCAAGCGCCCCGCCGCGGCGATCGACCTGCACTTCCTGATCAGCGCGTACGGGGAGGAGCAGGAGCTGGTCGGCCAGCGGCTGATCGGGAGCGTGGTGCGGACGCTGCACGAGATCCCGGTGCTGCCCCGGGAGTTGATCGCGGAGGCGAGCGAACGCCCCTATCTGGCCGGGAGCGATCTGGCCGAGTCGCCGCAGAAGGTCCGCTTCACACCGACCCAGATGGACGTCGACGAGACCTCGAAGCTCTGGGGCATGCTCAACAACACGCCCTATGCGCTGTCGGTGAGCTATCAGGCGTCGCTGGTGCTGCTGGACGGCCATCAGAAGCCGGCACCGGCCCGTCCGGTGCGGCAGCCGGAGGTGACGGTGGTGCCGAAGGTGCCTTTGGAGGCGCCGTTGGCGGACGCGCCGCCTGGGCCGGCGGCGGATGCGGGGGCCGGGCCCGGGCCTTCCGGGGCGGCGGTTTCGGGTCCGGTGCCTTCCGCGCCGGCCGAGGACGCCGCTACGGAACCCGTTGCGGAACCCGTCGAGGAGATCCCGAAGGAGATCCCGAAGAAAGCCGCGAAGAAGGCGACGGGCGGGCGGGCCGCGCCCCGCAAGTCCGCTGCGGGTAAGGAGAGTTCGGGCGGCGGGCGATCGGGTGGCCGTGCCCGTGGCCGGGCCCGCAAGGCGGTCGGCGGCGAGCCGGGGGAGGCGGACCGCGCCACCGGCGCCGGCCGTTCCGCCGGCACGGGCCGTACCGCGGACCCGAGCCGTACCGACGACGGCGGGGAGGGCTGAGGCGCGGTGCGGGGGACGGGGGCGGAGAAGGACATGGCGGGCAGCGGCGGGACGGGCCCGGAGGCGGCGGACGACGAGGCGGAGGGCGCGGCGCTGGCCGCCGCCGTCCGCGCCGTGCTCGCCCGCCTGGACGCGCATGCCGCGCGCACCCGTAAGAGCGGGAACGGCGACAGGGAAGAGACCGCGAACGGGAACGGCCCGCGCACGGACACCGGCCGGCCGGCCGCCGCGCCCTCCCCCCGGGCCCTGGACGCCCTCACCGCCTGCTTCGGGCTGACCGCCTTCGAGCGGGAGATCGTGCTGCTCGCGGCGGCCGCCGAGCTGGACCCGACCACCGGTGCCCGCTGCGCCGCCGCCTGCGGCGATCCGGAGCGCCCGCACCCCACCTTCTCGCTCGCCCTGGCCGCGCTCGACGCACCCCACTGGAGCGCGCTGACGCCGGTCGCCCCGTTGCGCCGCTGGCGGCTGGTCGAGCCGGCGGACGAGACCCGGCTGACCACCAGCCGGCTGCGCCTGGACGAGCGGATCCTGCACTTCCTCGCCGGCGCCCCGTACCTGGACGCCCGGCTGCACGGCCAACTGCGCCGCACCGTCGCGCCGCAGACCCTGCCGCCCGCGTACGAGACGGCGGCCCGCCGGGTGGCGGCCGGGTGGACGGGCGCCGGGCCGGACGCGCCGTTGCGCGTCGAACTGGTCGGCGGCGAGCTGCGCAGCCGCGCCGACATCGCGGCGGCCGCGGCCCGCCGCAGCGGGCTCGGCCTGTACGCGATGGCCGCCGAGGACATCCCGGCCGACCCCGCCGAACGGGACCGGCTCTCCCGGCTCTGGCAGCGGGAGGCGATCTTGCTGCCGGCCGCGCTGCTGGTGGAGGTCGGCGAGCTGGACCGCGAGCAGCACGCCGCGGCGGACGCCTTCATCGCGGGCGCCGCCGTCCCGCTGGTCGTCTCCGGTCAGGAACCGCGGCGGACCGGCCATCCGCGCGGCGCACGCGTCACCGTCCCCAAGCTCTCCGACGAGGAGCAACTGGGCCTGTGGACGGACGCGTTCACCGGCGTTCCCGAGATCACCGAGCGCCATCTCACCTCCCTCGTCGCCCAGTTCCAGCTGCCGCCGCACGTCGTCCGTTCCGCCGCCGCCTCCGTACGGCGCGACCTGCCGGACTCCGACGGGCTGGACGCCGCCCAACTCGCCTGGCGGGCCGGTCTCACCGAGGCCCGGATGGGGCTGGACGAGCTGGGGCGCCGCATCGAGCCGCGGGCCGGCTGGGACGATCTGGTCCTCGCCGACCGGCAGTCGCGCATCCTCCAGGAGATCGTCGCGCATGTGCGGCAGCGCGCCACCGTCTACCAGGACTGGGGCTTCGCGAAGGCGCTGCGCAACGGCCTCGGCGTCACCGCCCTCTTCGCCGGCGGCTCCGGTACCGGCAAGACGCTGGCCGCCGAGGTCATGGCCGGGGAACTGGGCCTGGATCTCTTCCTGATCGACCTCTCCCAGGTCGTCAGCAAGTACATCGGCGAGACCGAGAAGAACCTCAGCCGGGTCTTCGACGCCGCCGAACGCGGCGGGGCGCTGCTCCTCTTCGACGAGGCGGACGCGCTGTTCGGCAAGCGCAGCGAGGTCAAGGACAGCCATGACCGCTACGCGAACCTGGAGGTCAGCTATCTGCTGATGCGCATGGAGGCGTACCGGGGTCTGGCCGTCCTCACCACCAACATGAAGAAGGCCCTGGACTCGGCCTTCCTGCGCCGCATCCGCTTCGTCGTCGACTTCCCCTTCCCCACCGAACGGGAGCGGGCCGAGATCTGGCGCCGGGTGCTGCCCGCGCAGGCCCCGGCCAAGGGCATCGATCCGTCCCTGCTGGCCCAGCTCACGGTCGCCGGCGGCTCGATCCGCAACATCGCCCTCTCCGGCGCCTTCCTCGCCGCGGAGGAGGGCGACCGCCTTCAGATGCGGCACATGCTGGCCGCGGCCCGCACCGAGTACCTGAAGCTGGAGCGCTCTCTGACACCGTCGGAGGTCCACGGATGGGTCTGACGCACGAGGTCGGCCACGAGACGGTGCGGGCCACCGCCCCGCGCCCCACCACACCCGCACCGTCCTCTTCTCCCGCCTCCCCCGCCTCGCCCATCGGCACCTTCCGCATCGACATCGGCGAACTGGTGCTGGACGGCTTCGACGCCCGCGCCGTCGACCCGGACCGGGTGTCGGCCGCGTTCCAGGCCGAGTTGACCCGCCTGGTGCGGGAGCGGGGCGTCCCGCTGGCCGCGGATGCCGACGGCGCGGGCGTCGCTTTCGACGGGGTGGGCGGTCTGCCGCCGCTGCCCGCCACCACCCATCCCGTACGGCTGGGCGAGGCGCTGGCCCGCGCGGTGCACGCGGGCCTGGCGGGGCGGGGGGAGGCACGATGAGCAACGCGACCCGGTCCGCTGCTCCGAACGCCCGGTCGGACCGTGACGACAGGCGCCGCAAGCGCAAGGAGCGCTCCGCCAGGTCCGCGGCCCCCGAGCCGAAGAACATCGTCAGCGGCGCCGGGCAGCCCCTCGACCTGAGCGTCCGCCGCGATCTTGAGGAACAGCTCGGCCACGACTTCAGCCAGGTCCGCCTGCACACCGGCCGCGACGCGGGGCAGCTCGCCGAGCTGATGGGCGCCGACGCCTTCGCCGTCGGCCAGGACGTCTTCTTCCGCGAGGGCACCTACCGCCCGGGCACCGCCGACGGCCGGCGCCTCCTCGCCCACGAGCTGCTGCACACCGTCCAGAACCCGCACGGCCTGGGCGCCCTGCGGGCCGGCCGTGACCTGGGCGCGGTCAGCCTCCCCCAGGAGGCGGCCGAACGGGAGGCGGAGTCCGCGGCCCAGGAGTCCGTGCGCGCCGCGATGCTCGGCGCCACCCGCGGGGACGGCACGGCGCCCGCGGTCGAGCCCGGCCACGCCACCCCCGGCTGGCTCCGCTACGCCACCGTCGACGCCGACCGCCGCCGCCCGGAACTCCTCGACCCGGCAACCCTGGTGGACCGGCTGGCGGGCGGGGTGCTGCGGTCGCTGCGGGGGGATCCGGAGGACCGGTCGGGGCGGGTGCGCCTGGAACTCGCCCGGCTGGCACCGGAGTTGCAGGAATCGGTGCTGGACCGGCTGGAGGTGCGGCTGCTCAGCTCCGACTTCGACCGGCTGCTGGACCTGGCGGCGGAGTCCGAGGTCCTGCCGGTCGGGTTCCAGCCGTCGCCGACGCCCGAGCCGGTGCCCGACGCCGTCGAGCAGGTACACGACGAACGGACGGCCCGGGAACAGCATGCCAAGGGCGCCGAACGTGCCCGGAAGCAGCGGGCCGAGGACGCCCACGAGGAGAAGAAGGACGCCAAGGGGCAGGCGGAGACGGAGGACGAGGAGCAGAGCCGGGCGCGGCGCGACGCGGCGGCGGAGCGGCAGGAGGCCGGCGAGCGCACGGCGCACGAGGACGAACGCGCCGCCGAGGGCGCGGACGCCGAGCAGGAGCAGCAGCAGGCCGAGGAGCAGCAGGGCCAGGAGCGCCAGGAGGCCGATCGGGCCGATGCCGCCAAGGCCGACCGGGCCCAGGACGGCGCCGAGCGCACCAAGGAGGAGCGCAAGGCGCAGCGGGAGCGCGAGGAGGCCGACCCGGAGCAGGCGAACCGGCCCGGCGCCGACAAGCGCAAGCGCACGGACGACGCGAAGAAGCCGGCGGACGGCTCGAAGCAGGAGGAGCTGGAGAAGAAGAAGCGGGAACAGCCCGGAGCGGTCCGTCCGGAGAAGGTCGACGAACGGGCCGACCAGCCGGACAGTGCGCTGTCCGAACACGGGTTGAACGCGCAGGACGAGGAGGACGGCCCGCCGCGCGAGGAGGAGCAGCCGATCGGGCTGGAGACGGGTGCCGAGAAGGACATCGGCGTGAGCGGGGACGCCGGCGCCGCGGCCAAGGGCGGTACGGGCCCCGGTGAGGCGGAGCTGAAGCCGGAGGACTTCCTCCCGGGCGCCGACCTGGACGTCTCGTCCGTACCGACCGCCGAGCACCCCGATGCCGCGCTGCCGTCGTTCCCCTCTCCCCCGCCCACCAAGGCCGAGCAGGTCCAGCAGGAGCGCGAGAACGCGGCGGACGACGAGGAGCACGAGGACGGGCCGGAGGGCGAGACCAAGCCGCCGGGTGCGGAGCTGGGGCCGGTCGAGGGTGAGGCACCGCAGCCGGAGCACGGGCCGGCCGCCGAGGCCGGGGACCGTACCGAGAAGGACCTCCAGCCGTCGATGCCGGTCGAGCAGGAGGTCGGCCCGGATCCGGAGGCCGAGGAGCGGCAGGCCCAGGAGCCGGAGGCCGAGGAGAAGCGGGATCCGGAACAGGCCCAGGACAAGGACGAGGACGGCACCCGCCAGGCCCAGCAGGACGCCGACGACAAGGACGCGGACCGTGACGCGGGGGGCGGCACCGGCGAGGAGACGCCGGATGCCAAGGAAGCCCAGGACGAGCGGACGGAGAAGAAGGAACAGGACGCCCAGGAGGAGAAGCGGGAGGCGCAGGGGCAGCCGGAGGGCGCGGCGGCCCAGAAGCCGGCCGGGGTCCCGTCGGACGGCGCGGCGAGTGCGGGCGGGGATTCCGCCGCGGCGTCGGCCTCCTCCGCGGCCCCGCCGGCCGGTGCGCACACGGACCGGACGCCGGTCGAGGACCGGCGGCCGTCCCCCGCCGCGCGCCGGGGTGCCGCGCCCGTGCGGGGCGAGCGGGACGCGCCGGATGCGAAGAGCGCGGTGCCGAAGGAGGCGGGGCCGGGTGCGGCGCCCGGTGGGGCGGTGGGCGGGACCGAGCCGGCCAACGCGCCGTCGGCCGCCGCGGGTCCCGGAGGGGCGCCGTCCGCCGCCCAGGCCGCGGTCGGTCCGGCGGCCCAGCAGGCCGACAATCCGGGGAAGATGGGCGCTCCGGCGCCCGAGGGGGCGAAGGCGCAGCCGGACGCCTCGTTGGAGAAGGACGGCGGCGGGTGCGCGCCGCCGGCCCCGGCCGCCGAGAGGGACGAGGGCGGTGGCGGTGGCTGCGGCGGGGGCGGCGGCGGGAAGGCCGTCGAGGAGAAGAAGGCGAAGCCGCCGGACGTCTCGGCGCAGGATCCCCAGGCCGCGCTGAACACCGTCGGTCAGCTCGCGCCCGACCAGGCGCAGGAGGCGCTGCCGGGGCTGGACGGTGCGGCGGACAAGAAGGTCGGCGACGAGCAGCGGCGGCTCGACGCCAATCCGCCCAAGCGCGAACGCCCTTCGGGGGCGCCGCAGACGCTGCACGGGAAGCCGGAGGAGGAGGCTCCGGAGACCCCGGTGGCGGGGCAGCTGGAGAAGGTCGGCCCGGAGGACCAGGGCGAGAAGCAGCGGGCCAAGGGCAGCGAGAAGGCCGAGGGCGCCAAGCCGACCGACAACGTCCCGACGCCGCAGGTGCCGCCCTCGAAGGACGGCAAGCTGACGGAGCAGGACGCCCAGAACGTGGCCGCGGCGGCCGACCAGGTCCCCACCACCGACCCCGAACTGCACAACAAGACCGTCGGCCCGGCTCCCAAGATCAAGCTGGAGGGGGAGAGCGACCCGCAGCGCACGGACAAGCAGGCGTCCAAGCTCAAGGAGAAGCAGGGCAAGATCCAGGACACCGGACGGGCGGACGCGTCCAAGTCGCTGGGCGAGGACAAGATCTACCCCGATGCGCCCCAGGAGGAGCTGCGGGGGAAGGCGCAGGGCGGCCGGGCCAGGGGCGGGGGCGGCGCGGCGGCCGGCGGCGCGGCGAAGCCGGGCGCCGGGGCGGTGGCCAAGCAGGAGCGCGGCGGCGAGATCAAGAGCGCCACCGGCCAGGCCGGTACCCAGGTGGCCGCCAAGGAGAAGGAGCAGCAGCAGGGCGAGCAGAAGGCCAAGCAGGAGAAGCAGCAGCAGATCGACGACGAGGTCGCGCGCAACACCGAGCAGCAGACGGCGCAGCGCGGCCAGGTGGCCGATCAGGCCAGGACGGAGCGTCAGAACTGGCGCGACGAGCAGGACAAGAAGATCGGGCAGGCCGACAAGGACACCGACAAGGAGCACAAGGACGGCAACGACAAGATCACCAAGGAACGCGATGCCAAGGACAAGGAGGTGGAGGGCCGAAAGAACAACGACAACAAGGACATCGACGGCAAGGCCGATCAGGCGGACAAGGACGCCAAGAAGAAGAAGGAAGAGAAGAAGAAGGACTCCGACAGCCTCTTCGGCAAGATCGTCGACGCCGTCGCCGACTTCTTCAAGGACCTTCTCGACGCCGTCACCAAGATCTTCGATGAGGCCCGCAAGGCCATCAACGGCATCATCGACACCTTCAAGGACTGGGCGAACAAGGCGATCGACGCGGTCCGCGACATCGCCGTCAAGGCCATCAACGCGGTGGCCGACGCGCTCATCGCCATCGGCGACGTCCTGCTGGCCGCGTTCCCCGAACTCCGCGACAAGTTCCGCAAGGCCATCAACGACCTGCGCGACAAGGCCATCGCCACGGTCAACAAGCTCGCCGAGGGCCTCAAGAAGGCCGTCAACACCCTCCTCGACGCGCTCGCCGCCGGACTCAACGCCCTGCTGAACGTCCTGGAAGCGGGCCTCAAGGCCGCCATCAAGCTCTTCCGTGACGCCATCGTCGGCGCCCTCAAGTTCGCCGAGGCCGCGATCCAGGCCCTCGGTCAGTTCGCCGCTCTCGTCGCGGACATCGCCCCGGACCCCGGCGGGTGGCTCGCCAAGGCCGGCAGCGCCGCGAAGACCGGCATCCAGGAACACCTCTGGGGAGCGATCAAGACCGCCGTCAGCCAGTGGTTCAACACCAAGGTCGAGGGCATCCTCGGCCTCGGCAAGGCCGTCATCAACGTCCTGATCAAGGGCTGCATGTCCTTGAAGCAGATCGGCAAGATGGCCTGGGAGGCGGTGGTCGCCGCCCTTCCGATGATGATCGCCCAGCTCGTCATCGAGAAGGTCGTCTCGATGATCATCCCGGCGGCCGGCGCGATCCTCACCATCGTTCAGGGCCTGATCGCGGCCTGGCAGTCCGTCAGCGCGATCCTCGCCGCCTTCGGCAAGTTCTTCGCCTTCCTCAAGGCCGTCAAGGCCGGCCCGGCCGCCTGCCTGTTCGCGGAGGCCGTGGCCGCCGGCGTCGTCGCCCTCCTCGAACTCATCACCAACCTCCTCCTGGCTCGCCTCGGTCGCGCCGCCAAGGGTGTCGGCAACCGCCTCAAGGGCATCGCCCAAAAGATCATGAAGGGTCTGAAGAAGACCGGCAAGGGCGCCCGCAAGGCAGCCGGCAACGCCGTCAACCGCGCCCGCGGCGCCGTCCGCAAGGCCACCCAGGCCCTCCGCAAACCCACCGGCCCCACCAAGCCGAAGGGGCCCAAGGTCCCGTCCCGGCCCGGTGCGTCCACCGAACATCACCCCACGGCCCGCCCCGGCTCCAAGGGCCCCGCCACCTCCCACGACCGCCCCAACAGCCGCACCCCGGACAAGGATCGCGACCGCCGCCGCGAGGAAGACACCGCCAAGCGCGAGCGCGACGCCGAGGACCCGAAGAAGCGGCCGGACGCCGGGAAGCCGGAGCACGAGCCCAAGCGCCAAGAAGAGAAGCCCAAGCAAAAGCAGGAGAAGCCCAAAAAGAAGAAGGAGACCGAGGCCCCGAAGCGCGCCAAGCCCCGCAAACCCACCTCGCCTCTGGGCCGCGCCCTCAAGAAGATCAAGGGCAAGGTCAAATCCGCCCTCAAGAAGGTCCGCAACGCCGGCAAGGCGCTCGGCAAGAAGCTCCGCAAGTCCAAGCTGGGCAAGACTCTCAAGAACAGCGCCAAGAAGGCCCGGGACTTCTTCAAGAAGAAGCCCGATCACCTGCGCGAGAACAAGAAGCACCGCGCCGAACAGAAGAAACGGAAGAAACAGGACCGGAAGAAGAAGGAGAACTCCAAGGAGTCCAAGCAAAGTCGACTCGAAAAGATCGCCGCCAAGCTTCACCCGCTGCTCGAAAGGGTCGTCCGGCGCGGTATCGCGGGCGCCCCGCTCCGCGCACTCCTTGGAGGCTTGAAGACCTGGTACCGCCTCACGTCCCTCAGCAAGCTGCCTGAAGGAAATCGGGACAAGATCACTGCAGTCCTGAATCCCGAGCGGGATCCTTTGCGGAGCATGGAGGAGGGCCGGAGGATAGTTGAGCAGAATCAGCCCAGACTGCATGAAATATTCACGAGAGTAGCCGGCAAGGCCCATCAGGATCCACGCGTGGGCCCACTGGCCGAGCGTGTCAACAAAGCTCAGGACGAACACCAAGCATCGCGCGAAGAAGCCAAGCAGCGGGTGCGGAAGGAAAATGGTTCCGCGGCCATGCAGGCGAAGGCGGCCAAGACCGTGGTGCGCCCTGCCGCCGCACCCCTTGTCGAGTCCGCCGCCATGCGGACCGGACGGCCGGCAGGCGAAGAGAATATCGACATGGCCTCCCGATCCGAGGGATCGGCAATCGTGGCCGAACGAGGGAGACCGAACCCGGGGAACAATATCGTGCGGAGCGGATTGGGTACCGGACATTACACGGCCAAGCCGGGCAAGCAGGGGGCAGATCCGATGCCTGCCGCGGCCGAAACGCTGGAAGCACTCCAAGGCCGTATGGCGATCAACATGGGGCATACGAATCTCAGCGCCACAGAGACGTCCCGGATCACCCGAAGTCGCATGCAACAGGCATACCTGCAGCTTCTGCGGCGCAGGATGCCCACCGACGAGTTCTTCCACAGGGACCCGAAAGCCCTTGCCAGCATGGCCTCCATCGCGCGACTCATGGGCGTCGTCGAAGGCGGACGGCACCACCCCGCATCAGTGGCCAACCTCTTGTCCTGGCGCCTCGCCGCGTTCCCGGGAGGGACATTGCGGGATGTCGTGGTCAACACGAACTACATGTCACCGCTGAACGCGGTACCGGCAGCACCATTCATGCATGATCCAGAAGGACTCCAAGCAACTTACGGAAGGAAGGACGGGACGGGGCTGACCAAACGCGGGGAGAAACTCAACAGCACTACCGCGTTGATGAGGGAGCGGGAGGCAAACCTCTTGATCAGAGCCTTCAGCCTGCTCAAGGCCGACAATTACTACCTCAGTGACGAGCAACTCATCGCGGAGTTCGAAAAGTGGCTCTTGAGAGACACCGCACACTACCTGGCGCCGGGCGGCAGGATAATAACCCCCGGAGGGTCCGGGGCTGGTTCGTGACCTCCTTGACGAAACGTACGCACATCAGTCATGCATCACACCGAAGGAAGCTCGTTGACACAACTCACGAAACTCATCCCGAAAAATCCGTTCGACCGGGAACGGATGCACCGTCTGGCCGATCAGCTGAACTGGATACCGGTAGATCTGGGCCCCTCGGACAACGCTCAGCCCCATGAGGAAGTCTGGGCGCTCGGTGATTACCGCACCGCCGTCCACTGGATCGAGGACGATGCGTTCCGGGTTCACTACATCGCCGTCGAGGGTGAATCCCGCGCGCAAGCCGTCTCCGACATCCGGAACCACGTAGAGGTACACACCTCGGCTTCCCTGGCCGGTCTCGTGACCGGTGAGCGGGACACACTTGCCGTCATGGACTCGCTGCGGATGCTGGCAATGCAGAGCTCCGAAGAGTTCGATCCAGAAATTTTCGCCATGGTTCGTTGGGCGTTGAACGATCCGGAACCAGCGGTACGTCGCGTCGCCCTGCTCGCCTCATCCATCATGCCGTGGGCGCAACTCGATCCCCTGCTGGAATATGTCAGCCGGCACGATCTGGATGAGGCTGTCCGCACCGACGCCCGCGAAGCACTGGCCATCTTCCGCGACCGGATTCGAAACTGATTCACCGCATAGATCACGGCATTCGCGAACAGCTCACCACCTGAGGAACGGCCTACTTCGAGGAGAGGGAACCATGACCCGCTACGCCGACATCCCCAAACCCATCCGTTCCGGAATAGTCGTCGTCGACCCCGACCTCAGCATCCCGCAGCGCATCATCGTGTTGCAGTTCAACCCCGACACGCTGGAGCGGCAGGTGGCGCCGCAGGCGGCCGGTGGGGAAGGGGATGCCGGGGGCGGTGGAGGCGGGAGTGGAGGGGATCGGAACGAGGCTCTCCGCCTCAAAGGTCCCGCCCAGGAGACCTGGAAGTTCACCGCGGAGATCGATGCCACCGATCAGCTGGATGTCGCGGCGCCGGAGGGGATCCATCCCGAGCTCGCGGTGTTGGAGATGCTGGTGCAGCCGACGACCGCGCAGTTGCTGGCGGCGTCGAAGCTGACCAAGAAGGGGACGATCGAGATCAGTCCCATCGAGATGCCGTTGACGCTGTTCACGTGGGGCAGCAAGCGCGTGATGCCGGTGCGGCTGACGGAGTTGTCGGTCAATGAGTCGGCATTCGATGTGAATCTCAATCCGATCCGGGCCTCGCTCAGCGTCGGAATGAAGGTGTTGACGGTGAGTGATTTGCCGGCCGGGCATCCCGGGGCCGCGCTGTATCTCGCGCATCTGGCGCAGAAGGAGCAGTTGGCGCGGCGGGCGCGGGGCGGTTCGTTGGCGCAGTTGGGGCTGGGGAGGGGGATCTGAGGCGTGGGCATCGAGCCGTACGAGAGCGCGTTGGACGATGTGCCCGGGGCGCATCCGTATCCGCGGAGCAGCCGGTATGCGGGGATCGGTATCGGGGTGCATGTGCAGCCCGATGGGACCGAAGTGCGGTATGCGAAGCGGCGGTTGCTGCCGCCGCTCGCGGAGGCGGGTGAGGAAGCCGTGCCGCATGTCGTCAGCAGTGGGGAGCGGCCGGATCAGTTGGGGCAGCGGTATTTCGGGGATCCGGGGCAGTGGTGGCGGATTGCCGATGCCAATCCGGTAGGGGAGCCACAGGAATTGACGGCCGAGCCCGGTGTGGAGATCGCCGTGCCGTTGCCCGGCGGGTTCAGCGGCGGGCTCGGCGGGCCGGGGGTGGGACGTGGCTGAGGGGGACGAGCCGGTCGGGCGGGGGCCCATTCATGTCTCGCTGTACATGGGGCCGAAGCTGGCCCGGCTGGTTCCTCAGGAGGTGGTGGAGGCACTGTTGTCGGCGCAGATCACCAGTACCGCGGGGGAACGGAGCGGATTTCAGCTGGCGTTCGACCTGACGAAGAAGGGGGCGATCGTCGAGCGGTTGCTGCCGGAGGGGTTCTTCGATCCGAAGACGCGGGTCATTCTCACCGTGGCGGTCAAGGGGACGCCGGTGGTGTTGCTGGACGGGGTGATCGTGCGGCAGGAGGTGGGGAGCAGCAATCATCCCGGGCAGAGCACGCTGACCCTCACCGGCGAGGATCTGACGTTGCTGATGGATCTGGAGGAGCGGACGGACCGCTATCCGAATCTCGCGCCGTCGCAGCGGGTGGAGCGGATTTTGGGAAAGTACGCCGATTACGGGATCGATGCGCGGATCATCCGGGAGCAGATTCCGCAGCCGCCGCGGGAGCAGGTGCGCGTCGATTACCAGACGGGGACGGATCTGCAGTATGTGAACGAGTTGGCGCGGGCCAATGGCTACACCTTTTATCTGGAGCCCGGTCCCGTGCCGGGGCGGTCGACGGCGTTCTGGGGGCCGGAGCAGCGGCTGGGGCAGCGGCAGCACGCGCTGAACGTGAACATGGACGCGAATTCGACGGTGGACCAGCTGACGTTCGCGTACGACGGGACGGCGCGGGAGGAACCGCAGGCGCGGGTGCAGGATCCGGTGACGCGGCAGGCGCCGCTGTTGGCGCAGCCCGATATCAGTCCGCTGCGGCCCCCGTTGGGGCTGCGCGGGTCACCGGCGCTCAAGCGGAAGACGCTGAGCGGGACGGCGAAGATGGATGAGGGGCTGGCGAAGGCGGAGGCGCTGGGGCGCGCCGCCACCAGTGCGGACGCAATTTCGGGGTCCGGTTCGCTGGATGTGACGCGGCACGGATATGTGCTCCGGCCGCGGGAGTTGGTGGGGGTGCGGGGCGCCGGCGTCACGTATGACGGCGATTACTACGTCAAGACCGTCACGCACAATCTGCGGCTCGGTTCGTACCTCCAGAACTTCACGTTGTCGAGGGAGGGGCTGATCGCCCGCAGCGGCACCGTCCGGCCCTAGGCCGTATCCGCACCCGTCGCGCGTCACACGTACGCGGGGACCGTAAGGAGAGAAGCCACGCATGGCTGCTGCACCGAACAACCGCTTTCTCGGCAAATTCCGGGGCCGGGTGGCGGCGAACGACGACCCGATGGGGGTCGGGCGGTTGAGGGTCCAGGTCCCGGACGTGTTGGGCGACGAGGTGTCGACCTGGGCGCTGCCGTGTTTCCCGTTCACGGGTCCGCAGGCGGGGCAGGTGGTGGTGCCGTCGGTCGGGGCCGGGGTGTGGGTGGAGTTCGAGCAGGGCGACCCCAGCTTCCCGGTGTGGGTGGGGTGTTGGTACGGGCGGCGGGAGGAGCTGCCGGAGGACGCGCAGAAGGATCCGGCGATTTCGCATCCGGTGGTGATCCAGACGCCCGGGAAACACAAGATCGTGCTGTCGGACGTGCCGACCGAGGGGATTGTGCTGGAGGCGCCGGGCGGGGCGTATGTGCGGATCGATGCCACGGGGGTCCACATCAACAACGGGCACGGGGCGTCGATCTCCCTGTCCGGTGAGCAGGTCGACCTCAACGACGGCCGGTTGACCGTGCCGCGGAAGCACTGACGGGG
The DNA here is from genome assembly GCF_040300365.1 of Streptomyces sp. NPDC000404. Lineage (NCBI taxonomy): Bacteria > Bacillati > Actinomycetota > Actinomycetes > Kitasatosporales > Streptomycetaceae > Streptomyces > Streptomyces sp. NPDC000404. Next base: position 178,587 of record NZ_JBEPDN010000004.1, read on the forward strand.
ACGGGGGAGGCAGGCGGATGGCGAGCGGAAACGTGCTCCACGGCGGGGTCGTCATGGGGTGTCCGCACGGAGGGCTGGTGGTGCCGGTCCCGGCCGGGGGCGGCGGCGCGGAGGCGGTGCGGATCGACGGAGCGGCGGTGGCGACCGCCGGGGATCCGTTCACCGTCAGCGGGTGCACGCATGTGGTGGCGGGCCGTCCGCAGCCCTGTACGGGTGTGCGGTTCCTGCCGGACGGCGGCGGGGAAGGGCAGGTGTGCGTCGACGGGGTGCCGGTGCTGCTGGAGACGACGACGGGGATGTGTTTCAGCGCCGGGCTGGTGCCGCAGGGCCCGCCGGTGATCGCGTGCGCCGGCCGGGGACGGCCGGGCGGCTCGGAGGGGGTGGCGTGCCGGTGAGGGCGGCAGCACAGCACGTACGGCGGACGGACCTGGCGTTTCCGTACCGCGTGGACCGCCGGGGGCGTACCGCGCATGCGCGCTACGACGCCCATGTGCGGGATCTGATCGAGCAGTTGCTGTTCACCAGTCCGGGCGAGCGGGTGATGCGGCCGGACTTCGGGTGCGGGCTGCTGGATCTGGTCTTCACGCCGAACAGCCCGGAGCTGGCCTCGGCGCTCGAACTGTCCGTGCAGGCGTCCCTCCAGCGCTGGCTCGGGGAGCTGATCGAGGTGGAGTCGCTGGACGTGGTGAGCGAGGAGAACGTGGTGCGGGTGTACCTGCGGTACGTGGTGCGCGCCACCGCCGGCCGCCGCGACGAGGTGTTCGAGGGGCGGGGGGCGCAGTGAGGAGCGGCGGTATGCGGGCGGCCGGGGTGAGCCGGCGGGAGCGGATACGGCAGGCGCGGCGCAACGGCGTGGACGCGGTGGAGGTCTCCGAGGACGGGCGGACGCTGACCGTCACCTTCCTCGGCAAGGCGCCGCACGGGCTGCGCCCGGAGAACGTGCGGATCGACGGCGGGCGGCGGATCACCGGCATCGAGGTGCTGGAGATCACCGTCGAGCGGGAGGAGGACCCCGAGCTGGACGACCGGCTGGTGGTGCTGCTGGACCGGGCCGGCGACTTCTCCGCCTACCGGCTGTCGGTGGTGGAGACCGACCCGTACGGGCGGCCGGGCACCGAGCCGTTTCCCGGCTTCGACCAGCGGTACTTCTCGGCGGAGTTCTCGTTCCGGCCGAACTGCCCGACGCCGTTCGACTGCGTGGACGGGGACGAGAACGGGGACGGCGGCGACGCGGGCGCCTCCCGGGCGGCCGCGCCCGTCATCGACTACACCGCCCGGGACTACGGCACGCTCCGGCAGGTCGCCTTGGACCGGCTGCGGCTGACCGCCCCGGAGTGGCTGGAGCGCAACCCCGCCGACCTCGGCACGACGCTGGTCGAGCTGCTCGCGTACACCGCGGACCAGATCAGCTACCAGCAGGACGCGGTGGCGACCGAGGCGTATCTGGACACCGCGCGGCTGCGGACGTCGGTGCGGCGGCATGTGCGGCTGATCGACTATCCGATGCACGACGGGTGCACGGCGCGGGCGTTCGTGACGGTGGAGGTGGTGGCGCCGCTGACGCTGCTGCCGGGCTCGTTCCGCTTCGCCGCCGTCGACCACCGCGGGGACGGGCCGCGGGACCGGCCGCGGCTCGGCTCGGTGATCGACGACGCGGAGCTGGCGGCGTTGGCCGAGCGCGGGTCGCTGGAGGTGTTCGAGCCGGTGGTGCGGGACGCGCCGCTGGAACTGCGGCCCCGGCACAACACGGTCCGGCTGTGGACCTGGGGCGGGGAGGTGTGCGGGCTGCCCAAGGGGGCGACCGCCGCCACCCTGGCCGACGGGTGGGCCGGCGAGGAGGGCGGCGCACGGGAGTTGGCGTTCGCGCCCGGCGATCTGCTGCTCTTCGAGGAGGTGCGGGGACCGCGGACCGGGACGCCCGGCGACCAGGACCCGGCGCACCGGCAGGTGGTGCGGCTGACCTCGGTCACCCCGGCCGTCGACCACCTCGCCGGGCAGCCCGTGCTGGAGGTCACCTGGGCGGCGGCGGACGCGCTGGCGTTCCCGCTGCGGCTGTCCACCCGGGGCGGGCGGGACTGCGCGCCCGTCGAGGACGTGAGCGTGGCGCGCGGCAATGTGGTGCTGGTGGACCACGGGCGGTCGCTGGACGGCGGCGAGGGGCACCCGCCCGAGGTCCTCACCGTGCCGCCGGTCCCCGCGATCCTGCCGTCCTGCGGGCCGCCGGCGTTCGGCTGCCCGGACGGCGGGCACGGCGGCAACGCGGTCGCGCAGCTGCTCGGCGATCTGATCGAGCGGGCCGAGGACGGGCGGGAGCTGACGCCCGACGACGTCCGGCGGCTGTTCACGGCGGTGGGCGAGGAGGCCGCCGAGCGGGCCGGGATCGGGCTGGAGTCGGCCGGGCTGCGTACCGAGCGGGTGGTGCCGGGGACGGCGTACGCGCAGGCCGCGGCGGTGCGCACGCTGCTGGCGCAGTCGGTGTATCCGGGGATCGCGCCGCGGTTCCGACCGGTGCTGGGCCGCTCGCCGGTCGTGTGGGCGGTGCCGTTCCCGCAGCCGCGGCATGTCGCGGCCGGGCAGGCGGAGCGGCTGGCGGCGATCCCGGAGCGGGTGCGGGAGCGGCTGGTGGAGCTGTGGCGCAGCGCCCGGGACCGGGACGGTCTGGACCGCGCGGAGGTCGCCGAGCTGACCGTGCTGTTCGGCCTGGAGCTGCTGGAGGCCCTGGAGCTGGCCCGGCATCCGGCGCGAGCGCTGCGGGAGTTGCTGCACCGCAGCCCGCAGCTGCTGGACGGCAAGTTGCGCCGGCTGGCGGTGCTGGCGGCGCGGGCGCGGGCCGGGACGGTGCTGGACGGGCGGACGGCGTGGGAGGTCGCGCAGACCTGGGGTGCGGCGTACGCCGCCGGGCTGCATCCGGACGAGCCGGTGCTGCACGGTCCGGCCGCCGCCGTCCTCCAGGACCCGCGGGAGGCCCTGCCGGCGCTCCGCCTCCTGGAAGAGCGGCCGGACGGCGAGGAGGACGGCGAGGCGGCGTGCGTCGCGTGGTTGCCGCGCCGTGACCTGCTCGGCAGCGGCCCGCGCGACCGGCATCTGGTAGGTGAGCTGAGGGACGACGGGCGGCTGGCGCTGCGGTTCGGCGACGGGCGCCACGGGGCCCGGCCGGCGCCCGGCAGCCAGCTCACCGCCCACTACCGGATCGGCGGCGGCACGGCCGGCAACGTCGGCGCCGAGGCGATCGGACACCTGGTGCTGCGGCGCGCCCCGGAGGAGTCCGAGGCCGCCGACGCTCCCCCACGCTCGACTTCGCTCGCGCGGGAGGTGCCCCCCTCGATTGCCGGGGTCCGCAATCCGCTGCCCGCGGTGGGCGGCACGGAGCCGGAACCGCTGGAGCAGGTGCGGCAGCTGGCGCCGCTGGATCTGCGGCGGACCCGGCTGCGGGCGGTCACCGCACAGGACTACGCGGCGCTCGCCGGTCAACTGCCGGGCGTCCAGCGGGCCGCGGCCGAGATCCGGTGGACCGGCAGCGTCCAGGAGGCGCATGTCGCCGTGGACGCGTACGGGACCGAGGAGCCCTCCCCGGCCCTGCTGGACGCCGTCGGTCAGGCGCTGGAGGGCTACCGCAGGATCGGGCACGACCTGGTGGTGCGGCCGGCGCGGTGGGTGCCGGCGGACGTCGCGCTGACGGTGTGCGCGGAGCCGGGGCACCAGCACGGGCAGATCCTGGCCGAGCTGTACCGGGTGCTGGGCCGCCGGGCGCTGCCCGGCGGGCGGCTGGGCTTCTTCCATCCGGACGCGCTGACGTTCGGGGAGCCGGTCCGGCTGAGCCGGCTGGTCGCGGTGGCCGCGGCGGTGCCGGGCGTGCGGAGCGTGGTCGTGGACCGGCTGCGCCGGATGTTCCACGAGGACCGGGGGGAACGGGAGGCGGGGGTGCTGCGGCTGGGGCCGCTGGAGATCGCCCGCTGTGACAACGACCCGGACCGGCCGGAGAACGGCCGGCTGGTCATCGAGTTCGGGGGTGGGCGATGACGGAGCACGAGAGCTGCGGCTGCGACGGGGGCGGCGGCGGGCACGACGAGCGCCGGGCGGATCCCGCGCCCTACAACCCACCGGGCCGTGCCGCCCTGAACCGCCGCGTCGGGGAGCACGCCTCGTTCCTGGCGGCGATGCTGGACCGGCTGGCGTCGCCGGCCTATCCGGCGCTGCGCGGACTGACCGTCCGCACCCCCGACGACCCGTCCATCGGGCTGCTGGACGCCTGGGCCGTCCTCGGCGACCTGCTGACGTTCCACGGTGAGCGGATCGCCGACGAGGGGTATCTGCGGACCGCGAACGAGCACCGTTCGCTGGCGCTGCTGGGCCGGCTGGTGGGGCACCGGCCGCGGCCCGGGGTCGCCGCCGGCACCCATCTCGCCTACACCCTGGACCGCGATCCGCGGGCCGGGGACCTGCCGGTGGTCATCCCGCGCGGGGCGCGCAGCCACAGCGTGCCGGCCGGGTCGGACGAGGAGTCGCAGACCTTCGAGACCGACGAGGACCTCACGGCGCGCTGGGCGTGGAACACGCTCACGGTGCGGCAGCGGCGGCCCGCGCTGCTGACCGCCGAGGACCTCACCTCGCGCCCGGAGCTGCTGGTCGCGGGGGTCTCCACGGGGCTGACCGTCGGGGACCGGCTGCTGTTCGACTTCGGGGCGCAGCGGGTGCTGCTGCCGGTGGCGTCGGTGCGGGTGGACCGCACGGAGGACGTGACCGGTCTTGGGCTGCCGAAGGCGGCGCCGGCGTCGCTGCCGGAGCTGGTCGCCGAGCTGCGGGCGTGGATCACCGAGCCCCCGCTGTCGGTGGACCCGGACGATCCCGACTATCCCGCGCCGCCCTCGCCGCAGGCTCCCCACCCGCGGCCGGTCAGCCGCTTCGTCGCCGACTTCGACGCGCAGGTGCTGGCGCCGCTGCGCAAGGACCTGGACGCGCTCGCCACTCCGGAGGCGTTCGTGGCGCGGCTGGCCGGTCCGCACGAGCGGCTGGCGGAGGCACAGGCGGTGGCGGCCGGGTATCCGGAGGCCGTCGCGTGGTTCGAAGAGCTGCAGGCGGTCGTCGGCGAACTGGCGCGGCGCGCGAGCCGGTTGGCCGGGGAGCCGGTGGCGGATCCCGCGCCCGGGGAGACCGCGCCCGGCGTTGCGGCCGTGGCCGCCGGGGAGGACCCGGCCGCCGCTCCCCCGGTTCCGGCGGCGCTGGCCGCGCTCGCCGCCGTGCTGCCCGCGCTGCGCACCCGGGTCGTCCGTCCGCCGTCCGCGGCCCGGGAGGCGGCCGGCGGCCCCGGGCAGGCGTTCGGCGCCGGCGCGGAGCTGGGCGCGCGGCTGCTCGCCGCGCTGGACCCGCGGGTCGCCGACGGCCTCTATCCGGCGTGGCGGAGCGTCGCGGCACCGGGCCGGTCCGCCGCCGCGGCGCCCGACCGGCCGCTGCTGCGCGCCCTGCTGGCCATGCGGGTCACCGCCGCCCCGTTCGGCGCGACGGCCCCGCTCAAGCCCGTCCAGGACGAGCGCGGGCGGGTCATCCGGACCGCGGACTGGCCGCTGACCGGGGCGGCGCTGACCACGGTGCGGGTGGCGTTCGACACCGCGGGGAAGACCCTGGTCCGGGCCGAGGTCCAGCATGTGGAGGCCGGGAACTCGGTGCAGCGGGCGGAGAACCTGCCCGCCGACACCCGCTTCGAACTGGGCCCGGGACAGGTCGAGTTGCAGTCCCGGACGGCCCCCGAGCACGAGGTGGGCTGGCTGGGCCGGCGCTCCGCGGACGCCCAGGAGGCCGGGGTGAGCGCGCGGCTGCTGGCCGGGCTGCCGGAGCGGACGCTGTTCGTCTCCCGGCCCGGTGAGGACGGGCGGGTGCACGTCTCGGTCGAGGGCGGCACGGCGCAGTCCTGGCAGTTGGCGCCGGGCGAGCACCGGCAGGTCACGGACGGCGCGTTCGAGGTGCGGGTGCGGGTGGCGGCCGGCGGGGAGCCGCCCGGTGTGGAGATCGCGATCGCGACGGTGCCCACGCCGGCCGACCGGCACGCGCTGGCGCTGGACGCGGTGTACGACGGGATCACGGTCGGCAGCTGGGTCGCCGTCGAGCGGCCCCGCAAGGGCGCCGACGGCCCGGACGGCGTCCCCGGCGACAAGAAGCTGGCGTTCGTCACCACCCGGGTCACCGCGGTCCGCACCGCGGTGCACGCGCAGTACGGGATCACCGGCCGCGGCACCCTGCTGACGCTGGCCGATCCGTGGCTGGACGAGCACGATGTGACGCTGGACGCGATCCGGGACACCACCGTGCACGCCGCGGGCCAGGAACTGACGCAGGCGGACGAGCCGGTGGGCGAGGACGTGCACGGCGACCGGCTGGAGCTGGCCGAGCTGTACGACGGGTTGCGGCCGGGGCGCCGGCTGATCGTCTCGGGCGAGCGGACCGACGTCCCCGGAGTGAGGGGGGTGCGCGGCACCGAACTCGCGGTGATCGCCGAGGTGACGCAGACCCTCGATCCGGAGCTGCCCGGGGACCGGGTGCACACCACGCTCGCCCTCACCCAGAACCTCGCCCACCGCTACCGGCGGGAGACGGTCCGGGTCCAGGGCAACGTGGTCCCGGCGTCGCACGGCGAGAGCCGCGACGAGGCGATCGGCAGCGGTGACGCCGCGCGCACCCACCAGACCTTCGCGCTGTGGCAGTCCCCGCTGACCTGGCGTCCGGCCGACACCCCCCTGGGCGCCGTACCGCAGTTGGAGATCCGGGTGGACGGGCTGCGCTGGCACCCGGTGGACAGCCTGGCCGGGCGGGGGCCCGAGGAGCGGGTGTACGTCACCGGCACCGCGGGGGACGGCAGGACGACCGTGATGTTCGGGGACGGGGTGCACGGCGCCCGGCTGCCGACCGGCCACGACAACGTGCGGGCCCGCTACCGCTTCGGCACCGGCCGGGGCGCCAACGTCGCGGCGGACCGGATCACCCAGGCCGTCACCCGTCCGCTGGGCGTCACCGCCGTCACCAATCCGCAGCCGGCCACCGGCGGCGCGGACGCGGACGGCCCGGCGCTGACCCGGCGCACCGTCCCGCTGGCGGTCTCCGCCCTGGACCGGCTGGTGTCGACGGCCGACTACGAGGACTTCGCGCGCTCCCGGGCGGGTATCGGCCGGGCGTCGGCCCGCGAGGTGTTCGACGGGCGGCGGCAGGTGCTGCACGTGACGGTGGCCGGGGTGGACGACATCCCCCTCGCGCCGGACGCGGAGGTGCTGCGGGCGCTGCGGGCCTCGCTGGCGGAGTACGGCGACGGGCGGCTGCCGGTGCGGGTCGACGTGCGGGAGCCGGTGCTGCTGCTGTGCGCGGCGAAGATCAAGGTGGCCCCGGACCACGCCTGGCCGCTGGTCGAGCCGCGGGTCCGGGCGGCGCTGCTGGCGCGGCTGGGGTATGACGGCCGGGAGCTGGGGCAGCCGGCCCGGCTGTCGGAGGTGCTGGCCGCAGCCCAAGCGGTGCCCGGGGTGGACTATGTGGATGTGGACGCCTTCACCGGCGTCCCGGCGTCCGTCACCGCGGCCGAACTCGCCGTGCTGGCAGACACATTGGCGGGCCCGCCGCGGGCGTCCGTACCGGCCCGGCTCGCCCACTTCGACGAGCGGATCCACGAGGTCACCGCGGACGACGGCCAGACGCTGACCTCCGTCGCCGCCGAGTACGGCATGTCCCTGGCCGCGCTGCTGGCCCTCAACCCCGACCTGACCGACACCCGCCCGCTGCCCAAGGGCCGCGCGGTCTGCGTCTTCCGCGGCGTCCGGCCGGCGCAGCTCGCGCTGTTCGCCCCGCGCGTCGCGGGCACGCTGATCCTTACCGAGGAGACCCGATGACCACCAACAGGGAGCCGGACGGGCTCGCGGAGCTGCTCCCGCAGTGGCACCGGCTGCGCGACGCCGAGCAGGGCGAGCCACTGCGGGCCCTGCTGGCGGTGATCGCCGAGCAGGTGGACCGGGTCCGGGACGGCGTCGCCCAGCAGTACGACGACTGGTTCGTGGAGACCGCCGCCGAGTGGGTGCTGCCCTACCTGGGCGATCTGGTGGGCTACCGCCCGCTGCCCGGCTACGAGCGGGTGCTCGCCACCGGGCTGCGCGACGGCGGGCTGCCGGACTCCTCGCGGCGGCGGCTGGCCCAGGCGCTGGCGCCGCGCCGCGATGTGGCCGCCACGGTCGGCAACCGGCGGCGCAAGGGCACCCTGGCGCTCCTTGAGGAGCTGTCCGAGGAGGTGGCGGGCTGGCCGGCGCGGGCGGTGGAGTTCTCCCGGCTGGTGGCGCACCAGCAGCCGGTGCGGCTCTACGGGGCGGCCACCGAGGCGGCGGACGCGCGGCGGCGCGGGCGCGGCCGGCTGGTGGACGTCCGCGACGGCGCGGCACTCGACCTGGCCGGCGGACCGTTCTGCACCCTCCCCCGCTCGGTGGACGTACGGCGCGCCAACTCCGCGCATTCTCAAGGGAGTTGCTCGCCCGCCGGGGTCGGCCTGTTCGTCTGGCGGCTGAAGCCGTACCCGGTGACCCGCGCGCCGGCGTACTGCCTGGACCGGGCCCGCAACCTCTACACCTTCTCGATCCTCGGCAACGACACCCCGCTGGTGACCCGCCCGGAGCCGGAGCCGTCGGCGACCCACCTCGCCACCGTCGACAACGTCCCGGCGCTGATCACCCGCCGTCTGCTGCACGACCGGCTCGCGGACTACTACGGGCCGGGCAAGAGCTTCGTGATCCGGCGGGACGACGAGGACCACCCGGTCCCGTTGGCCGACATCGTCGTCGCGGATCTCACCGGCTGGCGCTACCGGCCCAGGCGCGGGCAGATCGCCGTCGACCCGGAGCTGGGACGGATCGCGTTCGGGACCCGCTCGGCGCCGCGGCAGGGCATCTGGGTGGACTACCACTACGGGTTCGGGGACGACCTGGGCGGCGGCGAGTACCACCGGGAGCCCGTGACCCCGCCGGACGCCGCCGTCTACCGGGTCGGCCCCGACGCCCCGTTCCGCCGGATCATGGAAGCCTACGCGGCCTGGCAGCACGACCGGCGCTCCGGCCGCTGCGGCCCCGACGGCGTCATCGAGATCGTCCACAGCGGCGCCTACCAGGAGCAGTTGGACTTCGATCTGGAGCCGGGCGACCGGCTGCAGCTGCGCGCGGCGGAGGGCACCCGCCCGGTGATCCGGCTGCTGGACTGGTACAGCAACCGGCCGGACGCGCTCAACGTGCGGGCCGTGGCGGACGGGTGCGCGCCGGGCGAGCGCCCGCGGATGGTGCTGGACGGGCTGCTGGTGACCGGCCGCGGCGTGAACGTCACCGGCCCGCTGGGCTCCCTGGTGCTGCGGCACTGCACCCTGGTGCCCGGCTGGTCGCTGGAGCCGGAGTGCCACCCCGTCTCCCCCGAGGAGCCGAGCCTGGTCCTGGACCGCACCACGGCCTGCGTGGAGATCGACCGTACGATCCTCGGCACCATCGAGGTGCTCGGCGACGAGGTCGGCACCGATCCGCTCCCGATCCATCTGCGCGACAGCATCCTGGACGCCACCGGCACCGACCGCGCCGCGCTGTCCGCGCCGGACTGCCGGCACGCTCATGCGCAGCTGTCGGCGCACCGGACCACGGTCCTGGGCGAGGTCCATGTGCACGCGGTGCGGATCGCCGAGAACAGCCTCTTCACCGGCCTGGTGCGGGTGGCCCGGCGCCAGGTGGGCTGCGTCCGCTTCAGCTACCTCCCGCCCGGCTCGCGCACCCCGCGGCGCCACCGCTGCCCACCGGACCCGGCGGGCCCCGGCGGGGAGGCCTCCCGCATCCGGCCGCTGCTGCGCGGCGAGCGCTACGGATCGCCGTGGTACGGGCAGTTGGCGGCGGGCTGCCCCGAGGAGATCGCCCGCGGCGCGGAGGACGGCGCCGAGCTCGGCGCGTACCACGACCTCTATCTCCCGCAGCGCACGGACAGCCTGCGGGCCCGGCTCGCGGAGTACACCCCGGCGGGCACCGAGGCGGGGATCGTGTTCGTCACATGACCCCCGCCCGCCCGCCGTCGCCCGGTCGTCCGCCCGCCGGACACCCGCCGCGCGCGAGAGCCCACCACCACCGACCGTCCGAGCTTCCGTACGAGGGGGACCCCTTCCATGCACGCTGACCTCTCCCGCATCACCTACCGGCCGGAGCGCCACTACTCCGCGGTGGTGGCGCAGCAGGGCCGGGTCCAGCTGGACGCCGACGCCAACGAGCAGACCGCGATCCAGCTGTTCGGCTCCCGCACGCTGGCCGCCGACCTGATCGGCCCGCACGGCGGCCCGCAGGGCGCCACCGGGTTCCATATCGAACTGCGGGGCGGTCCGCACGAGTTGGACGATCTGGTCATCGGCGGCGGCCGCTATTACGTCGACGGCATCCTGTGCGACGCCACCCGCCCCCGGCCCGGCACACCGGTGCCGGCGGCCCCCGCCGCCAAGGAGGGCGAGGCCGGCCCGGCGGAGGCGGACGCCCCGGCCCCCGCCGACGAGACCTGGACGTACTGGAGCCAGCCCGACGGCTTCCGCGACCCCGAACGCCCCGGCGACCGCCTCCCCTCCCAGTTCCCCTACCTGGTCTACCTCAAGGTGTGGGAGCGGCTGGTCACCGCGGCCGAGGACCCGGCGCTGCGCGAGGTGGCGCTGGGCGCCGCGCTGCCGGACACCGCGGCCCGCACCAAGGTGGTGTGGCAGGTGCTGCCGCTGCCCGCGTCCGAGCTGGGCCTGGACGGTGACAACCCGCCGGCCCAGGAGATCCGCACCGCCTTCGCCGACTGGGCGCGCAGGGCCGCCGCCCCGGCCTGCCGGCTGGCGGCCCGCAGCCGGCGCCCGGACCACGGCGACGACGACCCCTGCCTGGTCGCCCCGGAGGCCCGCTACCGTGGCCCGGAGAACCAGCTCTACCGCGTCGAGGTCCACGAGGGCGGCACCGCCGGGGCCGCCACCTTCAAGTGGTCCCGGGAGAACGCCTCCCCCGCCTTCCCCGTCGACGCGCTCGACGGCACCTGGGTGGAGCTGGCCTCCCTGGGCGGCGACGACAAGCTCTCCCTCCACGTCGGGGACCGCGTCGAGTTCGTGGACACCGCGTACAGCAGCCGGGGCGAGGCGGCGCCGCTGCTGCGGGTGGAGGAGGTCGACCTGCCCGGCCGCCGGGTGCGGCTCTCCGGTGAGCCGGCGCCGGGCGTGGGCCGGCGGCCCGAACTCCACCCGTTCCTGCGCCGCTGGGACCACCGGGAGCCCGGCCCCCACCGGACGGTCCGCCGCGGCGAGGGGCCCGGCCGGCTCCGGCACGGTGCGGTGCCGGTCGAGGAGGGCGGCTGGCTGCCGCTGGAGGACGGCGTCGAGGTGTACTTCGAGGCCGGCGGCAGCTACCGCACCGGCGACTTCTGGCTGATCCCGGCCCGCACCGCGACCGGCGGCGTCGAGTGGCCCACCGACCCGGCGCGCCGCCCGCTGCTCCAGCACCCCCTGGGCGTCGTCGTCCACCACGCGCCGCTGGCCTGGGTGCACGGCGAACAGGCCGTGCCCGACCTGCGGTACGCGTTCCGGCCGCTGGCGGCCTCCGTCCAGCCCGCTGACGACGCGGCGACGGACCCGGCGGGCGGGCCGGAGGGGCCGGACGGGACACCGGCTCAGGACTCCGGTGATGTCGACGGCACGCTGTCGGCCGGGGCGGATCCGGCGCACCCCCGCTCACAGACGACGGCGGAGGCCGAGGCCGAGGCGGACGAGACGGGGGTGGCGGACTGATGGCCACGCCCCTGACCGGCACCCGGCTCCTGGCCGCGCTGCGGGCGGAGGGCCTGGTCGTCCACGAGGTGCGCGACTGGCGCCGGCACAACCGCAACACCAAGGGCGGTTGGGGCCCGGTGAACGGGGTGGTCGTCCACCACACCGCCACCGAGGGCACCGGCGCCTCGGTGAACCTCTGTTACGACGGGCGCCCGGACCTGCCCGGCCCGCTGTGCCACGGGGTCATCGACAAGTCCGGCGAGGTCCACCTCGTCGGCAACGGGCGCGCCAACCACGCCGGTCTCGGCGACCGCAACGTCCTCCAGGCCGTCATCGAGGAGGTGCGGCTCCCCAGGGCCGAGCTCTCCGACACCGACGGCAACCGCCACTTCTACGGCTTCGAGTGCGTCAACCTCGGCGACGGTGAGGACCCGTGGCCCGAGGCCCAGTTGCTGGCGGTGGAGAAGGCCGCGGCGGCGCTCTGCCGGGCGCACGGCTGGGGCGCACGGTCGGTGATCGGCCACAAGGAGTGGCAGCGGGAGAAGATCGACCCGCGCGGCTTCTCCATGGACACGCTCCGGGACCGGATCAAGGCCCGCCTGGCCGCGGCCCCGGAGGGACCGGCGACGCCGGACGCGGGCGAGGGCGAGGGCGCCGGCCCGGGCGCCAGGGGCCTGGGGAACGTCCTCCCCGGCGGAGGCGACGAGGGAGCCGGCGGGGGCGGTGACGTCCGTCCGTCACCGGTGCCGCCGATGCCCCGGCATCCGCCCTACGAGCCCTTCCCCGGCCGCGAGTTCTTCCGTTCCGGGGCCCGCGGCCCGGTGATCGCGGCGATGGGCGAACGGCTGGTGGCCGAGGGCTGCGGCCGCTACCGGCACGGCCCCGGCCCGGACTGGAACGAGGCCCACCGCAAGTCCTACGCCTCCTGGCAGCGCAAGCTCGGCTTCCACGGCAGGGACGCGGACGGCATCCCGGGCCGCGTCACCTGGGACCGGCTCCACGTACCGAACACCTCCTCCGGGCCGCCTGGTTGACGAACGTCGGGGGGCTGGCCGGGTGCGGGGCGGGGCCGCTCGCCGCTGGGCGGTGCGCGGCCCCGGCCCTCGTCCGCCGCGCTGCTCGGTACCTGTTCAACAGCGTGCGCCCTTCGTAGGGTGCCGGGCATGACTCCGCCCGGATTCCTCGCACGTTCCCGCACCCTCGCTCCCCCAGGCTGGAGCCGGTGGCTGGTGCCGCCCGCCGCGCTCTCGGTCCATCTGTCGATCGGGCAGGCCTACGCCTGGAGCGTCTTCAAGCCGTCGCTCGAATCGTCGCTCGGGCTGTCGGGGACGGCGAGCGCGCTGCCGTTCCAGCTCGGGATCGTGATGCTCGGGCTGTCGGCGGCGTTCGGCGGGACGCTCGTCGAACGGCGGGGGCCGCGCTGGGCGATGGCCGTATCGCTGGTCTGCTTCTCCTCGGGGTTTCTGCTCGCCGCGCTGGGCGCGTACGCCGAGCAGTTCTGGCTGGTCGTGTTCGGCTACGGCTTCGTCGGCGGGATCGGACTCGGCATCGGCTACATCTCCCCCGTCTCCACGCTGATCAAGTGGTTCCCCGACCGCCCCGGAATGGCCACCGGCATCGCCATCATGGGCTTCGGCGGCGGCGCGCTGATCGCCTCGCCCTGGTCGGCGCGGATGCTGGAGTCCTTCGGGGACCACAGCCGGGGCATCGCGGCGGCCTTTCTCGTGCACGGGGTGGTGTACGCCGGGTTCATGGCCCTCGGTGTGCTGCTCGTCCGGGTGCCGCCGGAGGGGTGGCGGCCCGCCGGGTGGGAGCCGGCGCGACAGGAGCGGGCGCCGTTGGTCACCACGGCGCAGGTGTCGGCCCGCAGCGCCGTGCGGACGCCGCAGTTCTGGTGCCTGTGGGTGGTGCTGTGCATGAACGTGACGGCCGGGATCGGCATCCTGGAGAAGGCCGCCCCCATGATCACGGACTTCTTCGCGGGCACCTCGGCCCCGGTCGGCGCCTCCGCCGCCGCGGGCTTCGTCGCCCTGCTGTCGCTCGCGAACATGGCGGGCCGGCTGCTGTGGTCGTCCGCCTCGGACGTGATCGGCCGCAAGAACGTCTACCGCGTCTACCTGGGCGTCGGCGCCCTGATGTACCTGGTGATCCGGCAGGCCGGGGACGCCTCGAAGCCGCTGTTCGTCTGCTGCGCGCTGGTGATCCTCTCCTTCTACGGGGGCGGCTTCGCGACGGTCCCCGCGTATCTGAAGGACCTGTTCGGCACGTACCAGGTCGGCGCCATCCACGGACGGCTGCTGACGGCCTGGTCCACCGCCGGCGTCCTCGGCCCGCTGATCGTCAACCGGGTCGCCGACTCCCAGAAGGAGGCGGGCCACTCCGGGTCCGGCCTCTACGGCCTGTCGCTCGGCATCATGATCGGCCTGCTCGCGGTGGGCTTCGTGGCGAACGAGCTGATCCGCCCCGTCCACCCGCGCCACCACGAGCCCGCGCCCCGGCCCGGACACCACCCCACATCGAAGGAGGCGGCCGATGACGCACCCGGCCCCCAGCACACGGCCTGACCCCGAGAACACATCCGCCGCCTCCCGTCGCCGCGCCCTCACCGTCGCCGTCTGGCTCTGGGTGTGCCTGCCGCTCGCCTACGGGCTGTACGAACTGGTCAGCAAGGCGGCGAAGCTCTTCACCGGCTGAGCCGCCGAGGCCGACGGGCCGCCCCACCGAACTATCAAATGCACGACGACCGTTTCGTGAGTGATAGATTCATGGTGTCTCCAGAACCGAACAGAGGCGGTCATCCCATGTGTCCGAAGACCCGGCCCCGGCGGCGCGGGCTCCGCATCGCCGTGTGGTCACTCGTCACCGTCCTGGTCGTGGCCGCCGGCCTCACCGGTGTGGTGCTGTGGCAGAACTCCTACGACATGGACGAACAGCGGGTCGCGATCCGCCACGGCGGCCACACCCTCAACGGCGTACTGGCCACCCCCAGGGACGGCCGCAAGAACCACGGCCTGGTCGTGTACATCCACGGCGACGGCCCCATCGACGCCACCCACGACGACGGCTACAAGCCCATGTGGGAGGCGAACGCCAGGGCCGGATACGCCTCCCTGTCCTGGGACAAGCCCGGCGTCGCGGGCGCGCCCGGCGACTGGCTCGGCCAGTCGATGGACGACCGGGCCGAGGAGGCGGCCGCCGCGATCGCCTGGGCCCGCGACCGTCCGGACATCGACGGCGACCGGATCGGGCTCTGGGGCGCCAGCCAGGCGGGCTGGGTGCTGCCGAAGATCGCCGCCAGGACACCGGTGAGCTTCGTCGTGGCGGTCTCCCCCGCGATCAACTGGCTCCGGCAGGGCCGCTACAACCTCCTCGCCGAGCTACGCGCCGACGGCGCATCGGCGGCCCGCACCAAGGCGGAGATCACCAGGAGCGACACCACCCGCCGGCTGCTGAAGCGCCGTGCGACCTTCGAGGAGTACGTCGGCGCGATGGGCGGCGACGCGGACGGCATGACCGCCGACCGCTGGGCCTTCATCTCCAAGAACCACACCGCGGACGCCACCTCGGACCTCCGCGCCCTGCGCGGCGTACCCGTGCTGCTGGCCCTCGCGGGCCACGACACCAACGTGGACATCGCCGACACGGAGCGCACCTACCACAAGGTGTTGGACCCGGGCGGCGCCTTGACGGTCAGGCATTACCCGGACGCGACCCATTCGCTGCTCAAGCAGTCCGTCGAGGAGTCGGAACTCAAGATCACGCTCACCGCTCTCTTCTCGCCCCCGTCGCTCTTCGCGGACGGATTCCTCGACAGCCAGCGGCAGTTCCTCAAGGAAGCCGGCTGAGGAAGCCACACAGCTCGGCCGGTGCGTTCCCCAGCTCGGGCGGGCGCGGCAGCGCCGCGGTCAGCGGACGGGCCCTCCGGTGGAGATGCCGTCCGCGTCGGCGCCCCGGCCCGCGGCCGCCGGGTCCGGCGCCCGGCCGAGCACACCGGCGCAGAAGGCGGCGGGTTCCTGCGGTATCCAGAACGCGGCCGCGACGGAGAGCACCACGCCGCCCAGCAGGAGGGCGAACGCCGGGAGGAAACCGGCGTGTTCGGCGAGCAGCCCCATGGCGTACGGCGAGACGGCCGCGCTGCTCTGCGCCCCGAAGTTGATCAGGCCGTTGGCGGTGCCGGCGATGTCCGGTGGGAGGTAGCGCAGCGGCAGTCCGTACAGCGGCATGACGCCGATGCCCTGGGCGGCCATGGCGAGGACGAGGAAAGTGAGGAAGGTCGCCGTGGAGGAGGCGAACAGCATGAGGATCAAGAACGCGCCGTTGGCGAGGAGGGCGGGCACGATCAGGCGGCGGGAGCGGGTGGCGAAGTAGCGGTCGTAGAGGATGCCGCCCACCGCCATGGTCAGCGCCTCGGCCGCGATCGGCAGGGCGGAGGCCAGGCCGGTGGCGCCGAGGCTCAGCTGGCGTTCCTTGATCAGGTAGCTGGGCAGCCAGGTGACGATGCCGTAGCCGACGATGTTGAAGCCGCCCACCAGGAGGGCGAACCGCCACAGGACGCCGCGGCGCAGCAGCGGCAGCAGGGGCTGGGAGGGGCGCGGCAGCCGCCGTGATCGCTCCCGCTGCCCCAGGGCCGGGGGCAGCAGCCACAGGAGCAGGATGCCGAGGACTCCGAGAGTGCTGGCGCCGAAGAAGGCGCCGCGCCAGCCGAAGTGGGTCACCAGGGCGGCGCCGATCACGGGGGCCAGGGCGGACGTTCCCGTCGTGGTGGTGAACAGCAGGCTGTTGGCGGTGACCCGGCGTTCCGCCGGTACGCGTTCGACCAGCGCCTTCGTCGAGGCGGCGGGCAGCACGGCGACGCTCGCGGCGAAGAGGACGCGGGCGAGCGCCAGCTGGGTGCCGTTGGCGACGAGCCCGGTCACCGCGGTGAACACCGACCAGCCGGCCACGCCCCAGACCATCAGCCGCACGCTGCCGAAGCGGTCCGCCAGCAGGCCGGCGGGTATCTGGAAGAGCGCGTAGGCGGCGTAGTAGATGGTGAGGGAGAGTCCCAGCTGGGAGGTGGACAGCGACAGGTCGCGCCCGACCGACGGCAGGACCACCGGGATGATCTGGCGGTCGACGTAGTCCAGGAGCCAGATCGCCGTCAGGACACTGATGCTGATCGCCACGCAGGCCCGGCCGGCGGCACGGTCCCGGTACCAGCTGGTGCGGCCCACCCGGTGCTCCCTTCGCCGTGGCGCGGCCGGGGCCGCGTCGTCCGTGGGGTGTCGCCCTCACCGCAGCATTGCGACACGGTGGCCTGCGGCCGTCCAGAGATTCGCACCATGCGGGTGAGGCATCGCGCTCCGGGGCGTGAACCGGTGCGCCCGGGCGCCGCCCTGGCGTGCGCCCGGCGCCGTTGTGTGCTTCACGGCCGCTTCCCCGCCGCGTGGTGGCCGGCGATGCGGCCGAAGGCCAGGCACTCGGCGATGTTGGCGCCACCGGCCGGATAGAGCATTCCGTAGACGGAGCCGAGTTCCCCGGCCGCGTACAGCCCGGGGATCGGGTGGCCGCGTACCGACATGACGCGGCTCTCGGCGTCGCGACGGGGACCTCCCTGGGTGTTCGGCCCGCCCGGCCACAGGCACACGGCGTGGTAGGGCGGGGCGTCGAGGGCGGTGAGCATGCCGGGCGGGCGGGCGAAGCGGCTGTCCTCGCCGCGCGCGCAGTCGGCGTTGTAGGCGGTCATGGTGCGGGTCAGCTCGTCGGGGTCCATCCCGCAGCGGGCGGCCAGGCCGGCCGCCGTGCCGGCCGTGCGCACCCAGCCGCGCCGCACGGCGTCGTCGTTGTCCCAGCGGATCTCGCGCAGCGGCCCGGTCGGCCCGGCGTAGCCGGGGACCAGCGGACCGGCCGCCATGCGCCGGGAGTCGAACACCCACCAGCTGGGGATCTTGGGGTGGACCAGCCGGTGGCTGTCCAGATCGGTGAGCTCGTAGTAGAGCGTGTGCAGGCGTTGCAGCTCGCTGGTGTAGCGGCGGCCGTAGCGGTCGACGACGAGCGCGCCCGGCACCGACTCCGGCGCGGCCACTTCGGTGTCCGCGAGGGGGACGGCGCGCCGGTCCCCGCCGGTGAGCCGGGTGAATGCGGGGGTGGCCTCGACCGCCCACAGGTCCACCGGGCAGCCGCCGGGGTAGCCGGAGCCGGGGAAGCGGGCGACGAGCCGGCCCGAGCAGGCGTTCATGTGCCAGAGGTCGGCGCCCACGTCCTGGGCCATCCGGATTCCGTCCCCGGTGTTCTCCGGGTTGCCGTAGAAGTGGGTGGGGTGGGCCTTGAGGTAGGTGCGTTTGAGCAGGGTGTCGAACTCGAAGCCGCCGCAGGTGAGGATGGTCGCGCGGCCGGCCCGGACGCGGATCTCCCGGCCCCGGTGGCGCACCTGTACGCCGCGCACGGCTCCGGCGGCGTCGGTCAGCAGCCACTGCGCGGACGCCTCGTGCAGGACGTCGACGGGCCGGCCGGTCACCTGACGGGACAGGAAGTCGAAGAGGCCGTACCCCCAGCCGCGGTGGTGTCCGCCGGGGTGGTCGACCATGTCGGGTTTGTGGACGGAGAGGGAGGTGTGGCCGTCCACGGTGGGGTGTTCGCCGCTGTCGGACATCAGGACGGAGGTGGCGCCGCGTTCGGCCAGCCAGGCGGGGGTGCGGGCGGTCTCCTCGGCCCAGGCGCGGATCACCGCCGGGTCGGTCTCCTGCTCGCCGTCGAGCCCGAACCGGGAGAGCGCCCCCAGGTAGCGGGCGGCCGCTTCCGTGTCGTGCGGCACGAGGAACAGCCCGCCGGAGAGCCGGGTGCTGGGCCGCCGGCGGTCGGCCGGCTGCTTCTCGACGAGGAGGACGTGGGCGCCCGCGTCGCAGGCGGTGGCGGCGGCCACCGCCCCGGCGCCGCCGTATCCGACGACCACCACATCGGCCGCGCGGTCGTAGCCGCGCCCTTTGCCACCGTCGTACATGTCCCTCCCACTGCGCGGCCGATATATGACAGGACATCAGGTTCCGAGGTGCGCGCCTCCGTTGACGTGCAGGATCTGTCCGGTGATGTGGCCCGCCTCGGCGGATGCCAGGAAGGCCACCGCGGCGGCGACGTCCCCGGGCTGCGCGGCGCGGCCGGTGGCGGTGCGGGCGATCTGCCGCGCCCGGTGCTCGGCCGGGATGCCGCCGGGGCGGAAGCCGGTGTTCTCCACCAGGCCCGGGGAGACGATGTTGGCGGTCACGCCGCGGCTCCCGAGGTGGCACGCCAGCTCGCGGTTCCAGGTCTCCAGTGCGGCCTTCGCCGCGCCGTAGCCCCAGTTGCCCGCCTTGGCGGCGATCGAGCCGATGCTGACGATCCGGCCGTGGCCGGCGAACCGCGGTTGCAGCGCGGCGGTCACCAGCACCGCGCTGATCAGGTTCGCCTCGATGTTGGCGAGCCAGGACGCACGCAGAGCATGCAGATCACCCGGGTCGGGGAGTGGCCGGTGCAGGTCGGTGTGGGCACCGGCGTTGTTGACGAGGACGTCCACGCGGTGCGGCAGATCGGCCAGGGCGGCGTGCACCTCGTCGGGTGCGGACGCATCGAAGGGTACGGCGCGGGCGCGCGGGCCGAGCCGGTCGGCGGTTTCGGCCAGGGACCCCGCGCACCGCCCGGTGATCACCACGCTCAGCCCGTCGGCGACGAAGCGGGCGGCGATCTGCCGGCCGATGCCGGTGGCGCCGCCGGTCACCACGGCGATCCGGCTCATGGCGCCTCCGGGCGGCCGGCGGTGGGCGCCGCGGGCGGCCGGTCCGCGGCTGCCGTGGCGGCCGGCCCGGAATCCCGGGTCCCCGGCACGGGCGGGCCGTCGGCGAGGAGGGCGGCGGCGAGCAGCGGTTCGGTGCCGGCCAGCCCCACCGAGCAGTAGAGGGTGACGTCGTCGGGGTGCTGCCGGCCGGGCGCCGCGCCGTCGAGCAGCGCGCCCAGCGGTACGAGCCGGGAGAAGTGCCGGGTCGGGGCGAGGAAGAAGTCGGGGCGGTAGGCGGCGGCCTGCTGCGGTGAGTCGGTGGCGATCACCGTGGCCCGGTCGGCGAGCGCGAGCGGGAGTTCGTGCCCGTCGGCGTACTTGGGGCCGACCGTGGTGAGGTGCGTGCCCGGGGCGATCCAGTCGGCGTCCAGGACGGGCCGGGGGCTCGTCGTCGCCGTGATGACGATGTCGGCCCCGGTCACGGCGGACCGGGCGCGGTCCACCGGGCGGGCCTCGACGCCGAGTTCGCGCACCGCCCGCCGGGCGAATTCCGCTCGCCGCTCGCCGGAGCGGGAGAAGACGCGGACCTCGGCCAGTGGGCGCACGGCTGTGACGGCCCACAGCTGATGCCATGCCTGCTGCCCCGCTCCGATCAGGCCGAGGACGCAGCGGCCCGGCCTGGCCAGGAGGTCCACGGCCACGGCCCCCAGCCCTCCGGTCCGCCGCGCGCCGAGTTCGCTGCCCACCACCAGGCCCAGGAGCCGGCCGGTGGCCCGGTCGTGGACGGCCACCACCTGGTCGGCGGTGTGGCCCTCGTGCGGGAGGGAGTCGTAGACCCGGTAGCCGTAGAGATCGCCGGCGGCGCCCGCGGTGACCGTGACGGCGCCGGTGCCGAGGCCGGCGTGCGCACGGGCGGGGGCCAGCAGCCGTCCGCGCCAGGCCTCGCGCAGGAGGTGCCGCATCAGGTCCACGGTCCGCGCCGGGCCGAGCCGCTCCCTGACGTGTGCGTCGGTGAGCAGCTTCACCGCTCACCGCCTTGAGCATCGGGTGCCGGTGCGACGGGACGTCCGGTGTCCGGCGCGATGAGGGTGACGGATTCGGCGGGGCACGGGTGCGCCGTTTCCGGGAACCGTTCGCCGGCACGTGCCGCCGGCCGGTCGGCTGCCGTGGCGCGGGCGTCGTCGCGTTCCCCTGCGCCCGTTGCGTGGTGCGGCGCGGGCCGTTCCCAGGTCACGGGGAGGGCGGTCGGCGTCGGCACCAGCGTGCCGGCCCGCCAGTCCACCTCGCGCTCGGGCACGGCCAGGCGCAGCCCGGTCAGCCCGCGGAGCAGGGCGCCGAGGGCCGACTGCAGCTCCACCCGCGCGAGTTGGGCGCCCAGGCAGTGGTGGGCGCCCAGGCCGAAGGACAGATGTGCGGTGTCCGTCCGGCCGAGGTCCAGCTCATCGGCGTGCGGGAATCTTTCCTCGTCGCGGTTGGCGGAGGCGATGGCGGGGATGACGGCCTCGCCCGCTCGCACCGTCACTCCCGCCAGCTCGACGTCCTCGCGGGCGACCCGGATCGCGCCGCCGTCGATGCGCCGCGGCGCATAGCGCAGGAGTTCTTCGACGGCCCCGGGGATGCGGGCCGGTTCATCGCGCAGCCGGTCGAGCCGGTCCGGGTGGCGCAGCAGGACGACGACGAAGTTGACGATCTGGGAGGACGTGGTCTCGAATCCGGTGAGCAGCAACGTCCATGCCAGGTTGACGAGTTCTTTCTCCGAGAGCCGGTCGCGCTGATCGCGGGCGGCCACCAACACGCCGATCAGGTCCTCGCCCGGAGACCGGCGCCGGTCGGCGATGAGGGCGCTGACGTACTCCTCGAACTGCCGCTGCGCCGCCCGGATCGCCTCGGGCGGATGAGCGGTGGTGCTCATCACCACCTCGGACCAGGAACGGAATCGACCGCGATCGGACGGCGGAATGCCCAGCAGTTCGGAGATCGTGGTGCCCGCGAGGGGCACGGCGAGCCCGGTGACCAGGTCGGCGGGCGGGCCGGCCGCCCGCATGCCGTCGACCAGGCGGTGGGCGAGTGCTTCGACGCCGGCGCGGAGCGCCTCGATGCGCCTGGCGGTGAACGCCGGGGCCACCAGGCGTCGCAGCCTGGTGTGTTCCGGTGGGTCCTGGGCGACGATGGACTCCGGGTCGGGCCCGACGGAGTTGGCCCGAGGCGCTCCGGAGCGGACGGCGGCCGCCCGGCTGAACCGCGGGTCCGTGTAGATCTGCCGCACGTCGGCGTAGCGGGTCACCAGCCAGGCGCGGTCGCCGGTGGGCAGGGTGACCGCCACGACGGGGCGGCGGGCGCGCAACCGGGCGTACTCCTCGGCCGGCTCCAGCGGCGCCGCCGCGTTGGGAAAGGGAAAGCGAAGCTCCGCGTTCTCGGTCATCATGGCCATCCCTTCGCTGGAGCGGGGGTCTCCGCCGGACGGGAACATGCCGCGCGTCCACCGCCCAAAGCAGCGGACGGACCGGATCGTGAGCGGTGCCGTACCAACGGTGCGGTACGGGGCCGAATGCGGCGGACAGTCAGCACGGTAGCCACAGACCGGAGCCGGCGAAAGGCAGTCCCAGACAGCTCCATAGCGCTCCAAATCACCACCGATACGACGCCGGGTTGTCCGTTTGGGCCATCGTCGGAGCGGACGGCGGTGACCGGATCGGCTCGTAAGACGGCTTGCGCCGGTGCCTGGCGGAACAGGCGCGTCCGCCGGCGGCTCCCCTGGGCAGACCGCCGGGCCGGACGAACGGAGAGGTCGGCGCCGCCCGGGACGGGCCGGTGTCGGACCGGGACGCGGCCTCGCCGGTCGGTGCGGCGGGCCGTGCTTTCCGGTCGGCTGCCCGGCGGCCGATTTCCCCCGGGGCACGGCGGGGGCTCCTGGCGATCACCGCGTTCCTGCCCTGACATTTGCGGGGTCGTTCCGGAAGCCGGTCGCCCCGCGGCGCACCGGCCGGCACAGGAGGGAGGCGTCATGACCGAAGAAATCGAGCAGGTCACCGAGGAAGAGCTGCCTGAGTTCGCGCTCATGGTCGACGTTCCGAGCGAGGACTGAACCAGCAGTCGGCCGGGGCGTGGGGCCGCGCACGACGCTACGGGCCCGCGCCTCGCCCCTGTTCCAGGCAGTGACGGTCGGGCCCGGCACGCAGACCACCACCCACAGATCGGGAGGCCCGGCATGGACATCCCACCCGACGCACAGGCCACCGCCGACGACCAGCGCGGTCTGGCCCGCCAGATCCGGACGACCCTGCGGCGCGCAGGCCTCCTGGAGGCCGGGACGATCAGCGAACGGGACCTGTTGCGGCCGGCGGTGGTCGACACGGCCCACCGCGCACAGCGTGGGATCCGGCAGGGCACGCCGCCCCCGGCGCTCCGCGGCGACCTGGCCCGCGCCCTCACCGCCGCCGACCGCCCTCGCCCGAGCCACGGGGTGAACTGGCCGGTCGAACTCGCCGGCCCGCAACCGCACTTGCACCGCAGCGTCCGGCGCGCCCTGGCCTCCCTTCCCGCCCCGGCGCCCCGGCACGGGGACGCCGCCCCCGCCACCGCCGAGCTGGTTTCCTGGCAGGCAGCGGAAGCCGAGACCTTCGAGGCGGCCACCCGCCTGCTGTCGGACGTGTGGCCGGAGATGCTCGCCGAGCTGCGCTGTCTGGTGGTGGAGTTGGCGCTGCTCGAAGGCCGGGCCATCGACGGCTTCACCGACTTCGCCGTGCACGGCGCGATCATGCTCAACCGGAGGCGGCTGACGACGAGCCGCGCCGGCCTCCCGGGGCCGGTACGGCTGGCCGAGGCACTGGTCCACGAGGGGACGCACCAACGGTGCAACGTCGCAGCGACCGCCCGGCCGTTCCTGCGCGCCGGGAAGAACGAGGAAGCGGGGCTGCTGGAGACGCCCCTGCGCACCGATCCCCGGCCGCTGACCGGACTGTTCCAGCAGACGGTCGTGCTCGCCCGCAGCCTGCTGCTGTTCGGCCGACTGCTGCGGAGCTCCCCCGGCTCCGGGGCGGAACCGCTGAAGGCCCGCGAGGACCGGCTGCGCACGGCGGCCGACCAGGCCGTCGGCACGCTGTCCGCACACCGCGGTGCGCTCACCCCGCACGGCTGCGCGCTCCTGGACCGTGCCACCGCGCTCGTACGGGCCGGCCGGTGAAGCCGGCCCGCCCCGGACCGCAGGCGCCCGCCGCCCCGCGGCCGGCCGCCGAACCGGCCCCGGACGCCCGGGGGCGCTGGTCCCCGCAGGTCTTCTCCCCCTTTCCGCACATCGCCCCCCGGGTCCTCTTCGCCCGGATCGCCGCGCGCTCCCCGCTGTTCGACGCCACCAGCGCCGCCGGCGGAGCGGCCGTCCTGGTCGGCAGTTCGGCCGGCGACGACCCGGCCGCGGTCGCCGTCCGGGCCCGTGGCGAGCTGTTCGAGCGGATGAGCAACGTCCTCACCGGCCGCCGGCACGAGAAGGACCCGCCCGTGGTGGCCGCCTACCGCGAACTGCGCCGACGCGGCCGCCCCGCACTCGACCCCGCCGCGCTCACCCGCTCTCCCGGCATGCCGGGAGAGACCCTGGAGGCGTTGCGTTCGGCCCGGCAGCTGTGGCTGGAGGGCCGCTCCCTGCTCACCGGCGCCCCTCTCCTGGTACCCGCCGGAGCCGCCTGCCTGCACCATCGGCCGCCGCCAGGCTGCGTGGCCACCACGCGCTGCGGCTCCACCGGTGTCGCCGCCCACCGCACGTTCGCGGCGGCCGCCGGGCACGCCGCCTGGGAGATCCTGGAACGCGATCTGATCCGCCGCAGCTGGTACGGCCCGGACTCCCCCGCCCCCACCGCCCTGAGCACGCCGGATCTCCCGGCACCGCTCACCGACCTGCTGACCGCCGGACGGCTGAGGTGCACGGCCCTGGACCTCCCCGCGCCCGCGGGCGCACGCTGCATCGTGGCCTGTCTGCACCGCACGGACGGCACCGGCCAGGCGTTCGGCGCACGGTGCGGCCCGGCCCGCGACCCGGCCGCGCTGGTGGAACGGGCCGCGTACGAGGCCACGATGATCCACTGGAGCGTGGGCAGCGCCGTGGCCCGTCGGACCTGGGACAGCTGGGCGGGCGGCTCTCCCCCGCGGAGCGCCCTGCAGCACGCACTGTGGGCGTACCACCGGCAGGACAGCCTGCGGATCTGGCTGGACGGCGCGGCACCCCGGAGCCGCTCCGGCGTTGCGCCTCCCGGCCCGCCCGCCGAGCCCGACGGCGCCGTCGGACTCCTCTCCGGCCACTCCGGCGAGGACGTCATCGCCGTCGAGACCACCGCCCCCTTCGCCCGGGAAGCCGGACAGACAGTGGTGCGCCTGATCGCCCCCGGAACCTTCCCCCTGCCCTCGGGCCCCGGCGATCCCCACCACGCGGCCGACCGCACCGTCCGGCACCGCGGTGAACCGCACCCCTTCGGCTGACCCGGCACGGCGTTCGTCGCGAGAGCGGCGCACAGGGCACGAAGGGCACCCCGCCCGACAGGCCACCCGGACGAAACGAGGCCCTCATGACCACCTCCCCCGACCCCACGACCGGCCCCCGCCCGGGCTCCGCCTACGCCACCGACTTCGCCGCCTTCTACGACACCTGGTTCGACAAGCCGGGAATCACCCCGGTGACGGTCGAAACCCTCGCGGAACTCGCCGCGCCGTCCCGCACCGCCCTCGAACTGGGCATCGGCACCGGCCGCGTCGCCCTCCCCCTCCACCGACGCGGCATCCACGTCCACGGCGTGGACGCCTCACCGGAAATGGTGGACCGCCTGCGCACCAAACCAGGCGGCACGGACATCCCCGTCACCCTCGGCGACTTCGCCGCCGCCCCCGTCACCGGGACGTACGGACTGGTGTACCTGGTGGGCGGCACGTTCTTCGAACTCCCCACACAGCAAAGCCAGTTGGACTGCCTCAAGGCGGCCGCCCGACGGCTGTCCCCGGAAGGCGTGGTGGCGCTGGACGCCCACGTGCCCGAGGCGCTCGCCGTCGGCGCCCAGCGGGGACCGCGCACCGTGGACAGCGGGGGCGAGGGGCTGGTGCAGTGCCACCGCCGCCTGGACCCGTCCACCCAGCGGTACGTCTCCCACTACGCCATCACCGAGGGCGGGCACACCCGGCATCTGCGGGTCGACTTCCGCTACGCGTCGGCCGGCGAACTGGACCTGATGGCCGCCGCGTCCGGCCTCCGCCTCCGCACCCGCTGGGGCGCCTGGGACCGCCGCCCCTTCACCCGCGAGTGCACCTACCACGTATCGGTCTACGAACGCGCCGAAGGCTGACGCCCATGAGGTGCACCCGACGGTCGCGGCGGCGCCCGCACCGCCGGCGGCGGCGATCCGGGGGCGGCGGTGCCCCATCCCGCCGCCCGAACCAGCGGCGCGCCCCGGCGCCGCCCCGTGTGCGGAGCCCAGCCGGGCCTCCTGCCGCGGGAGGCCCGGTGGTCCCGGCGAAACGGGGGGGCACCGGGGCGCCCTCGGAGGATCAGACGGTGAGGAAGGGCTTCTCCCCCGCGATGTTCATGCGGTGCATCAGCCGCTCGTGCGGGAAGTAGTCGGCCACCGCGAGGTGCTGGGTGCAGCGGTTGTCCCACACCAGGAGGTCGCCGGTCGACCAGGGGTGACGGTAGATGATCTCGTTGGTCTCGATGTGCCGGTACAGGAATTCCAGGATCGCCCGGCTCTCGGCGTCGCTCAGCCCGTTGATCCGCGTCACGTACGGGTGCGAGAGGTAGAGCGCCTTCTTCCCGGTGACCGGGTGGGTCCGCACCAGCGGGTGGTCCACGGGCGGGTGGTTCGCGAACTGCTCGTCCGGGTCGATGCCCTGTTTGCGCAGCGAGCGCTGGAGGTTGGCGTAGTCCGGGCCGAACGCCTTGCGCACATCGTGCTCCGCGGTGAGCTGGAGCAGCATCTCCTGAAGGGGCGCGGAGAGCGTCTCGAAGGCCAGGTACATGTTCGAGTACAGGGTGTCGCCGCCGACCTCGGGGGTCGTCTTGGCGTACAGCACCGTGCCGAGCGGGGGCTCGGCCCAGCCGCTGTTGTCGGTGTGCCAGTCGTTGAGCCCCGGCGGCTTCTGTGCGTTGTTGTGGAGCACCATGCACTCGGGGTGGTCGGGCAGCGTCATGTTCAGCAGGTGACTGTGCTCAAGGAGGTCACCGAACCGCCCAGCGAAGCGTTTCTGCTGCTCCACGGTCAGATCCTGACCGGGCAGGACCAGCACGTTGTACCGGTGGAAGGCGTCGTGGATGACCTGCCAGGCCTCGTCGGTGAGGTCCTGCGACAGGTCGACGTCGAGGACCCGCGCGCCGATGGCCGGGCTGACCGGCACGACGGTGGGAAGGGAACCGCTCATGTCTCCTCGTACCTTGCCTTTCTGAAGAGGTGCGTCTCGGTCCGGACGGATGGGGCCCGGCCCGCTTGCCGGGCCGGGAATTGCGGGGTCGCCCCAGGGGGCCGGGCGCCTAACCCGCGGGCGTGGCAACGGCCGCCTCCAGGGGCGCCGCGGAGGATCCCGCGATTCCGGGCTCCAGGGAGGCGGTGAAGGTGCGCAGCAGTACGGCGGGATCGATCGCACCGCCGCTGACGATGGCGCACGGCCGGCTCCAGCCGTGCGCCGGGGCGTACTTCCTGAGGGCGGCGTACGCGGCCGCGCCCGCGCCCTCGCAGACGATCTTGTCGGTGAACGCCAGTGACGACAGCGCCTCCGCGATCTCCTGCGGTGTCACGGTGAAGACGCCGGCCAGCATGTCCTTGACCCGGTGGAACTGGAAGGGGAGGACGAAGCCGGCGCCGATGCCGTCGACGAAGCTGTGCTCGTACGGCACGTCCGTGGGGCGGCCCGCCCGCATGGACGCGGTCAAGGGGGCGCCCGTGCTGACCTCCACGGCGTAGACCCGGACGGCGCTGCCGGCTTCGCGCAGGAAGGAGGCGAGGCTGTAGGCGAGGTTTCCGCCGCCGTACGGGACGAGAACGGCGTCGACGGACGGCTGGTCCTCCAGGATCTCCAGCCCGATGGTGGCGATGCCCAGCGAGGCGTAGAAGTTGTTCTCGGAGGAGAGGAAGAAGCCGGGGTGCCCGGGGTGTCGCGAGCTGACCATCGTCTGTCGCCAGATGGGGTACGGGACCTCCACGATCTGCGACTTGGGGTTGTAGTGGTGGATCTGGGTGCGCTTGACGGCCGCTATGGACTCCGGCACCACGACGGTGTATTCGAGTTCCAGTTCCGCGGTGGCGTGGGCGAGCCCCTGCGCGAAGTTCCCCGAACTGCAGGTCACCACTCCGTGGTCCTGGATGCGGCGCCACACCTCGGGCCGGAACCTGCGGTAGCCGTGGAGTGCGCTCAGCGCGCCTCTGACCTTGAAGGAATCGGTGACCTGGAGGTTCTCACACTTGAGGTACACCTCCGCCGAGCTGGGCGCCTTGGAGCGCAGCAGGGGTGTGCGCCTGACATGCGGGCCGATGAGCGCGTGGATGTCCCTGACGGCCTCGGGGGAAATGACCTCGGGAGCCGGGGAGTTCGTCACGGTGACTCCACCGTCGGGTAGCTGAATTCCTCGACCAGGCCGATGCGGCGGGCTATCGCCTTGCTCGCCTGCTTGTGCTCGGTGAAGGTCATGACCGAGCGCAAGCCTCTCTCCGTGCCCCAGCGGCTGACGTGCGCCGCCAGCGCCGTGGCCAGCCCCCGGCCGCGGTGGTCGGGGTGGGTGTGGAAGCCCAGCTCGATCAGATCCCCGCCGATGACGCCGTGGGCGTCCGCCGCGACCCGGCCACCGCGGTGGAGGGCGAACCCGACGGCGTGCTCGGCGTAGTTGGCGGCGGAGCCGAAGATGCTCCGGGCCATCGGCGATTCGAGGCGGCTGAAAGCCGGACCGTCGATCCCGGCCAGTTCGTACCCCTCCGGAAATTCCACCGCGGGCGCGATCCAGCCCGGCGAGGACGGCTGACCCCATTGCAGACGACGGGCCGGCGTGAAGCCGGCATCCACCGCCAGGGTGTCCGCACCGGGCTCGGGGGGATGGCTGAGCTGGACCGCCCCATGCCCCTTGAGCAGGCCGTATGCGGTGGGGAAGAAGTCCGGGGACATCGATCCGGCGGCAAAGCAGAAGGGGGACGTGGTGGCGATCAAGCACGCCACGGGGGCCCTCCGACCGGGATCCGCCCAGACACGGCCCGGTATTTTCTGGTGCAGGACGGCGCGCACAAAGGCCAGATTCGGGTACGAGGGCCCGAATAACGGCTCGACGCGCGCGTAGTCCCGCGTCTCTAACTTGACCAGCACCGCGTGGTCCACCTCTCTCGAAAAACCAGACAGATTCCGCATATCGCTTTTACCATCACAAAATCCGTGATAGCTGGATGACGAGATCGAGCCTGACTCACGAAAGCGGGTCACAACAGGACGTATCCGGCCACAGCCAAATCGAGTCGTCCGAATCGCCGTCTTCGGGGTGCGATCCGCTGCACCGCCCGGAAGCCCCGGCGACACCTCGGCGAGCGAGCCAAGGGCCCGCCCCCGCAGAGCGGTTGGCCACCGGCGCCGGCCGCCTCGCGAGGACAGCGGCCCCCCGTAGAAGAGTCACGAATAACAAAGGCGTTCGGTTCACTCCTCCGTGCAGGAACTTTGGCCCCACCCTTCACTTCGAGTGAGATTCTGCTGCCGATCGTCAACTTGCGGGTGTCCGGACGGTGTCGGCCCGAAGAGCGTCAATCGGCCAGGCGGCTACGCGGACGGGCACGGGCACGGGTGCGGCGCGGCCGCGCATCTCGCGGTCGAGCGTCCGCGTGCGGGTGCTCAATCGGTCAGGCGCGCCGGCAGGGTCGGGTGGCCGGCCAGGGCGGCGGATCGCCCGCGCCGAGGCGGCCGCACAGCTCCTCGTCTCCACCACGCTGCCGCCGGCATCGATCGCGAGACGCTGCGGGTTCAGCTCCGCCGGGACCATGCGGCAGGCCTTCGTGGACCACTACGGGATCCCCCCGGCCGGCACCGCAGGGTCCACGGCTCCGCGTGAGCCGCACCGCGGACCCACGCGGTTCCGGCCGCCCGTAGAATGCGACACCGAACGGCCGCGGGCCCGGCCGGGTCCGCGGTGCGGTGACGACGCGAGGGAGCGCCCGTGCCCAGCCAGCGGTCCATCAACGAGGCGGAAAGGCTCGTGGAGGCGAAGCTCGGCGGCGCCCCCGTCCGCCGGGAACGGATGGCCGTGGTGGCCAACGTCTACCGGGCCGCGTCCGCCGTGCGGCAGCATCTGGAGAACTCCGTGCTGCGCGGCTCGGACCTGACCTGGACCGCCTTCGTGGTGCTGTGGGTGGTGTGGGTCTGGGGCGAGTCCGAGACGCGGCACGTCGCCGAGGAGGCGGGGATCTCCAAGGGCACGCTGACCGGGGTGTCCCGCACGCTGGAGTCGCGCGGCCTGCTGCGGCGCATCGGCCATCCCACCGACGGACGGCTGGTGCTGCTCGCACTCACCGAGGACGGTGAGGACTTCATGCGCCGGGTGTTCCCGGCGTTCAACGAGGAGGAGTCCTTCGTCACCTCACGGCTGAGCGATGCGGAGTGCCGCGGCCTCGCCGACGGACTGCGGCGTGTGGTGCTCCAGGTCGAGGAGGAGGGCGAGGACCGGCGCCGGTCGCTGCTGAACGGCGAGGAACCCGCGCCGCGCCGCAGCGGACGGCGTGCCCGCGGCTGACGCGCCTCAGCCGGTGAGGCCCGCGCTTCCCCTGCCGGGGCGTGCCCGCGGCTGACGCGGCCCCGGTCGGCCCCGGTCGGCCCCGGCTGCGCCACGTGCGGCGCGGCCGGGGCCGGGCCGTCTGCCGGCGGCGTCCGCACGGACCGGCCCCTTACCCGTGCCTCCCGATGCGCCGACGGTGGAACACGGGGAACACGCGCCGCGGAACACGGACTCAGGCCGCTCCCCGCGCGGCACGCACCAGTGCGTCGAAGACGCGCTGCTGGGTCGCGTCCTCGTGGGCGGTGTCCTCGGGATGCCACTGCACGGCCAGGAACCAGCCGTCGTGCCGGGGGAGTTCGAGGGCTTCGACCGTTCCGTCGGCGGCCCGGGCGGCGACGGCCAGTCCCTCGCCCGGCCGGTCCACGTGCTGGTGGTGGTAGCAGGACCCCTCGGCCTTGTCGGCACCCGTGATACGGGTCAGGGCGGAGCCGGGGGCGAAGGAGACGGGGTGCCGGACGTTGCGGTGTTCGTGTCCGGGGCCGCCCATGTCCTGGTGCAGGGTGCCTCCCAGGGCCGTGTTGACCACCTGGAGTCCGCGGCAGACGGCCAGCAACGGCAGCGCGCTCGCGAGGGCCTGCCGGGCGAGTTCCAGGTCGAACGCGTCCTGCTCGTCGTCCACGTCGTAGACGGCCTCATCGATGTGGGTGGCTCCGTAGCGGTGGGGGGCCACATCGCCGCCGCCGGGGAGCAGGAGGGCGTCGAAGCGGGAGAGCCGGGCGCGGACCTCGGCGGGATCGGTCGTGCCTTCGGGCGCGTACGGGTGGAGGGTGACGGGCTCGCCGCCCGCCCGCCAGACGGCGTCGATCAGGGCTCGCGCGTTGACCTCCGCGGCGTGGCGCAGGGCGGAGGCGGTGGCGGCGAAGCGGGCGGGGATCGCGATGAGCGGGCGGTGGGTCACAGCTGAATCCAGGTGGTCTTGAGTTCGGTGTACTTCTCCAGGGCATGGGCGGACTTGTCGCGTCCGTTGCCGGACTGCTTCATGCCGCCGAACGGCACGGTGAGATCGCCCTCCTCGTAGCAGTTGACCCAGACCGTGCCGGCCTTGAGGGCGCGGGAGACCTTGTGGGCGGTGGACAGGTCGGACGTCCACAGACCGGCCGCGAGGCCGTATTCGGTGGCGTTGGCGAGGGCCACGGCCTCGTCGAGGTCGTCGAATGTCAGGACGGACAGCACGGGGCCGAAGACCTCCTCACGAGCCAGGCGGCTGTCCGGGGCGACTCGGTCGAAGACGGTCGGTTCGAGGTGGACGCCACCGGTCCCGGTCCGGATGCGCGCGCCGCCCGTGCGCAGGCGGGCGCCGTCGTCGAGGGCGGTGCGGATGTGGCCGAGCACGCGGCCGAGATGGTCCTCGCCGACCAGGGCTCCCATCTCGGTGGCGGGGTCGAGGGGGTCGCCCACGCGCAGGGCGCGGGCGCGCGCCACGACGGCTTCGGTGACCTGTTCGGCGACGGAGGTGTGCACCAGCAGCCGGGAGGGCGCCGTGCACATCTCGCCCTGGTTGAAGAAGATGCCCCAGGCGGCTGTGGCCGCGGCCTTCTCCAGGTCGGGGGCGTCGGGCAGGACGATGTTGGGCGACTTGCCGCCCAGTTCCAGCCACACCCGCTTGAGGTTGGAGTCGGCGGAGTAGCGCAGGAAGTGGCGGCCGACGGCGGTGGAGCCGGTGAAGGCGAGGACGTCGACGTCCGGGTGCAGCCCGAGGGCCCGTCCGGCCACCGGTCCGTCGCCGGCCACGACGTTGAGAACGCCCGGCGGCAGCCCCGCCTCCAGGCCGATCCGCCCGAGCAGCAGCGCGGACAGCGGCGAGTTCTCCGAGGGTTTGAGCACGACCGTGCAGCCGGCCGCCAGGGCCGGGGCGATCTTCCAGCCGGCCAGCGTGAGGGGGAAGTTCCAGGGGACGACGGCGCCGACGACGCCGGCGGGCTCCCGCGTGACGAGGGCCAAGGCGTCGGACGCGGTGTGCGGGGACTCGTCGGTCAGCTTGTCGGCGAGCCCGCCGTACCAGCGGAAGGTGCTGATGGCGGCCCGCAACTCGATGTCATGGGCGTCGGAGACGGGTTTGCCCATCTCCAGGCTGACCGTGAGCGCCAGCTCCGGTCGCCGCTCCTCCAGGAGGTCGGCGAATCGTAGCAGGACGCGTCCTCGTTCGGCGGGGGCAAGGCGCGGCCAGGGGCCGTCGTCGAAAGCGCGGCGGGCGGCGGCGACGGCCGCGTCGACCTCGGCCGCGCCGGCATCGGCGACCTCGGCCAGCACCTGTCCGTCGCGGGGCGACACCACGGAGAACGTGTCGCCGCCACCGGCTTCGTCGGCGCCGTCGATCAGGTGCGCGCAGGCCGGTTTCAGCGTCTCGGCCCGGCGGAGCCAGTCGTCGTGGGTGGCGTGGGTCATGCGGTCCTCCAGACCACGTCGGTGAAGCGGAGCGAATCGGAGCGGGGCGGAAGCGGGCGGCGGGCTCGTGCCCCTGGCCGGGCACGAGGGATCAGCCGGTGCCGGGTGCGGTGCGCCGGCGGCGGATCCGGTGGTTGAGCACACCGAGCACCATGACGACGGGCACCGACAGGACCAGCCACAGCGCCGTGCTCGCCGCGCCGCCGATCAAGGTGGTGAAGTTGGCCAGGATGAGCCAGATGGCACCGGCAATGCCGAGCGCGCCCAGCACGGGGGCGACCAGCGTGCTCCACACTCCGGCGTCCGCCCCTCGGCGGCGGAAGAACACCACGACCGACACCGAGGTCAGCAGGTAGAGCAGCATCATCGCCAGGACGGCGAGCCCGCTGAGCCAGGAGAAGAGGGTGCGGACGGGGTCCTCGCCGATCAAGGCGAAGGGCATGACCAAAAGCACGGCGACGACGGTCTGCACGCGACCCGCGGCTTCCGGGGCGTGCCGGGCGTTCAGCCGGCACAGCGCCGTGGGCAGTTGGCCGTCACGGCTGAGGCAGAACAGATAGCGGTTGGCGGAGTTGTGGAAGGTCAGGACGCCGGCGAACAGTGAGGTGGCCAGGAGGACCGGAAGGACGCCGCCGGCCCAGCCGCCGAGCAGGTCGGCCACCGGCGCGAAGACGAAACCGGCGGAGTCGCCGCTCGCCAGCGCCGCGTTCGCCGCCCCCTGCGCTCTGGAGGCGCCGTGGGCGGAGATCAGCGTCCACGAGGTGAGGGCGAAGAAGCCGGTGACCACGATCGCCGAGAGGTACGTGGCCCGCGGCACCGTCTTCCCGGGGTTCTTCGCCTCCTCGCCGTAGATGGCGGTGGCCTCGAAGCCGAACATCGACGCCAGGGCGAACATCACGGCGACGCCCGGCGCGCCCTGCAGGGCGGCTGACGGGGAGAAGCTGCCGGCCACCCCGAGCCCTTCCGGTCCGCCGCCCTTGAGGAGGGTGACCAGGCTGAAGAGCAGCAGGATGCTGAATTCGGCGAGCACGAACACGGCCAGGACCCGCGCCCCCATCTCGATTCCCGCGGCGCCGAGGACCTGCACCACGGCCATGGTGAGCAGTGTGCAGACCCACCACGGGACGTGGAGCGGCGTGTGGTCGGCGAGGAGCCCGCTGACGATCGAGCCGTACAGGCCGTACATCCCCGCCTGGATGGCGCAGTAGGCGAGCAGGGCGACGCTCGCGCTGCCGGCGCCGGCGCCGCGGCCGAGGCCGGCGCCGATGTACGTGTAGAAGGCGCCGGCGTCCACGACGTGCCGGCCCATCGCGATGAACCCGACGGAGAAGAGCAGAATCACTCCCCCGGCCACCACATAGGCCGCGGGAGTGCCGGAGCCGTTGCCGATGGCGACCGATATCGGGGCGGCGCCCGCGATACCCGTCAGCGGGGCCTGACCGGAGAGCACGAAGAAGAGGATGCCCAGGACACCCAGGGCATCGGTTTTGAGCGTGGTTGCGGTGGGGGCGTCCCGTACGGTCCGCTCGGCGGAAACCGTCCGACTGTCCACTCGGATCACCTGCCAGATGAAGGGAATTCGTTTCAGGCCAAACGAGTTGCCTCATCGTGGGGCGCAACTGTCCGCTTGGCAAGGGGTTGAGGGACGAGAAGGCCGGCCGCCGCCAGGATCTCCACGAGGGCGTGACCGGGACAGCGGGCGTGCAGCGGGCCGCGGGTGCGACCGGGACCGCGGCGATGACGTCCCGGTGGCCGACCGCCCGACGACCGGCGGTGCGGCGGAACGGCTCAGCGCCCGTCCGGCTCCTCGGCCAGTCCCTCCAGAAGGCTCCGCAGCTCCGTCAGCGCCTCTTCGGTGGCCTCGCGCTCGCCGAACACCAGCTGGTGCAGCACCAGGCCCTCCAGTGCCGCGAAGGCGAGCCGGGACATGCCGCGGCTCGCCGGGCCGGGCAGGATACGGTCCAGCTCACGCCGGGTGGCCTCGAAGTACTCCTCGTAGAGGCTGCGCAGGTGTGCCTTCAGCTCGGGCCTGCGCCGGGCCTCCAGAAGCAACTCGTACTGGAATGCCTGGAGTTCGGGGCCGAACTCGACCATGTCCACGAGACCGGCGGCGAAGTCGGCCGGACTGCCCGTGCCGATGTCGAGCGTGCTGCTGGCCAACGAGGAGCGGATGGCGTGGGTGACGGCCTCCTCGATCAGCGCGTCGCGCGAACCGAAGTGGTGCACGACGAGCCCGTGGGTGACACCGGCCTCCTGGGCGACGGCCCGGTAGGTGAGCTTGCGCAGCCCGCCCCGGGCCACCACGCGTACGGCGGCGTCCAGCAGGGCCACTCGGCCCGTCCCGTAGTTCGTCACGCGCTTGCGGGGGCTGCGCTCGCCGGAGGGCCGGGCGGGGTCCGTCATGAGACCGACCCTACCGAGGGGCACCGGTCAGCGCTTCGGCGGCCGGATGCCGCGGAACTCCCAGTCGCCGCCGAGCGCGGTGGAGCGCACCTCCTCCGACTCCGTCGGCTGGGCCCCCACGTCGGCCCGGACGGGGGTCGGTCCGGTGACGATGTGGTTGGTGAGCCGGCCGAGCCCTTCGACCTCCACCTCGACGACGTCGCCGGGCCGGACGGGCCGGGAGTTGGCCGGGGTGCCCGACAGCAGCACGTCTCCGGGGTACAGGGTGATGGTGCGCGCGATGTCGGCGACGAGATAGTGCATGTCCCACGTCATCTCGTCGGTGGAGCCGTCCTGGACCACCTCGCCGTTGACGTAGGTCCGCAGCCGCTTGCCGCGGAAGTCCCAGTCGGTGACCAGCCCGGGGCCGAGCGGGCACAAGGTGTCGGAGCCCTTGACGCGGAGCATGGAGCCGGCGTCGGTGTCGCGGAAGTCGTGGAGGCCGTAGTCGTTGGCCACGGTGTAGCCGGCGATGTGTTCGCCCGCCTCGGCCGGGGAGATGTTGCGCGCGGCCTTGCCGATGACGATGGCGACCTCGCCCTCGTAGTTGAGCCACTTGCAGCCCTCGGGCCGCACGATCGCGCCCCCGTGGGAGTTCAGGGCCGAGGTCGGCTTGTGGAAGTACGTGGGGGTGCCGGGCAGGCCGATCCGGAACTCGTCCACCCGGCTGCGGTGGTTGAGGTGGACGGCGATCACCTTCGAGGGCACGACGGGCGGCAGGTGCCGGGCGTCGTCGATCGCGACGCGCCGGCCGTCACCGGCGACCAGTTCGTCGCCGTCACGAAGGGTCTCCACGGCGGCGCCGTCGAGGAGGATGCGGCGGTACTCGGGCATGGCGGGAGCCTTTCTGGGCGTGGCTGCGGGGCGTGTGAGCGGGGACGAGGGACTAGGCCGCGCCCGTCCAGCCGTCCTGCGGGCGGTCGAACCAGAGATGGACCTGGCCCGTGCCGATCGAGTTCTCGTACGCGCCGTACTGGCGCGCCTTGGCCTTGCAGGCCTGTTCGCCGAGGGCGCCGGCCATCATCAGGTAGTGGGAGAACCCGGCCTCGGGCCGGTACCTCCGGAAGTCGTCCATGGTGTCGAGGACCCTGTCGTGGCTGCCCTCCTTGAACCAGGCGATCCGCTCCCGGTCGGCCTCCCGCGCCTCGGGGGTGACGATGTGCGCCGGATCGCTCGCCTCGTGGTCGCGCAGCTCGCGCAGTGGCCAGAAGGTGTGCGACAGGGCGCCGGACGCGATCAGCAGGACGCGTCGGCCGGGGGTGGCGGCGATGCCGTCGGCCAGGGCGCGGCCCAGGCGCAGATGGTCCTCCGCGTCGCCGGTCTGGCAGACGCCGATGGTCACCCAGCGCTTGTCCGGCAGGCCCTCGCCGAGGAACTTCCACAGGTTGATCGTGGCGTAGTAGACCGGCAGGTACGCGTCGTCGATCGGGGTGATCCAGGTGCCGTGCCGGTCGGCGAACGAGGCGATGTGGTGGGCGAGTTCGGGGTCGCCGGGATAGTCGTAGGGCATGCGGGTCATGCCGCGCGGCAGCTCTTCGGAGGTGAACAGGCCGGCGCGGCGCGGCTGGGCGGTGACGACGAACTCGACGGTGGTCGCCCAGTGGGAGTCCAGGACGACGACGGTGTCGTAGTCGTCTCGCTCGAAGACGTCCTCGCGCAGCTGCCGCAGGCCGGTGACGAGAGTGATCTCCTTGCCCTCGTTCAGCTCCCGCCTGGTCTTCTCGGGCAGCACGATGGTGGGGACATGGGCGAGCAGGCCCGCCCCGACGATCTCACCCACGGTCCTTGCCTCCCATCGGCGCGGTGACGGTGTTCTTGAGGTCGCAGTAGAAGTCGAAGCTCCAGGTGGCTCCCTCGCGGCCGACGCCCGAGTGGCGGGAGCCGCCGAACGGGGCCTTGAGGTCCCGGACGAAGAAGCAGTTGACCCAGACCGTGCCGGCGACGAGCCGTGCGGTGACCCGTTCGGCGCGCCCGGCGTCGCCGGTGGCGACCGTGGCGGCGAGGCCGAAGCGGGTGCCGTTGGCCAGGCGCACGGCCTCGTCCTCGTCGGTGAACGTCTGCAGGGTCAGGACGGGGCCGAAGACCTCCTCCTGGACGATCTCGGAGTCCTGGGCGACGTCGGTGAGGAGGGTCGGGGCGTAGTACTGCCCCTCGCCGCGGTGTCCGCCGATCACGGCGCGGGCGCCGGCCGCGAGGGCCCGCTGGACGAAGCCGTCGATCTTCTCCAGCTGCCGGCGGTGGATGTTGGGTCCGATGTCGGTCGTCTCGTCGCGCGGGTCGCCCTGCCGCAGGCGTGCGGCCCTGTCGGTGAAGCGGCGGGTGAACTCCTCGGCCACCGTCTCCTCGACGAGGATGCGGGTGGCTGCCAGGCAGACCTGGCCGGCGTTGTCGTACTGCTCGACGGCGAGGTCGGCGGCGAGGTCCAGATCGGCGTCGGCGAAGACCAGCAGCGGGGACTTGCCGCCCAGTTCGAGGCTGAGCGGGGTGAGGTGGGCCGCGGCCGACGAGGCGATGCGCCGGGCGGTCGGCACGGACCCGGTGAAGCTGATGCGGCGTACGTCCGGATGGGCGGTGAGGGCGTGGCCGATCTCGGAGCCGTACCCCTGCACGACATTGAGGACACCGGCCGGGAGCCCGGCCCCGTCGGCGATGTCGGCGAGCAGCGAGGCCGTCAGCGGGGTCCATTCGGCGGGCTTGAGGACGACGGTGTTCCCGGCCGCCAGCGCCGGGGCGATCTTCCAGGTGGCCAGCATCAGCGGGGCGTTCCACGGGGTGATCAGCACACAGGGGCCGGCCGGGTCCCAGCTGACGTGGTTGGTGTGGCCGCGGGTGTCGAAGTCCTCGTGGCCGAGCCGCAGCAGCCAGTCGGCGAAGAACCGGAAGTTGTGTGCGACGCGGGGCATGACGCCGCGGCGGTGGGAGCGCAGGAGGGCGCCGTTGTCGGCCGTCTCCACGGCGGCCAGTTCCTCCAGCCGCCGCTCGACGCCGTCCGCGACGGCGTGCAGGATGCGGGCGCGCTCGGCGCGCGGGGTGGCGGCCCAGGCCGGGAAGGCGGCCTTGGCGGCGGCGACCGCCGCGGCGGCCTCCATCGCGGTGCCCCGGGCGATCTCGCCGAGGACGCCGCCGTCGATGGGGGAGACATCCGTGAAGGTCTCGGTGGACGCGATGCGTTCACCGCCGATCCAGTGCCGGGTGTCGACGGCGACTTCGGCGACGGTGGTGAGGTGTTCGCTCATGTTCTCCAGTCCTCGTGGTCGGTGCGGCGCGGGTTCACTCGGCGCCGGAGGCGTTCGACTCCAGCAGCCGGCCGCCGTCCCATACCACGCCGACCTGCCGGTAGTAGGCGGCGATCGGTTCGCGGACCTCCAGCCGGGCCAGCTCCTCGGTGGGCGAGGCGAACAGCTCCAGATCGGCGTCGCCCACCCAGGGCTCGCCGCCCTCGAAGGAGGCGGCGCCGGACTCGATCAGCTCGTCCAGGGCCAGGCCCCCGCCCTTCTCGATGGCGGGCAGCCAGCGGTGGTGGGCCATGGGATGGCCGTTGACGAAGCCGTTGGTCCCGGACGGCTCGCGCAGGGTGACGACGGCCTGGGCCAGGCGGCGGTCGGCGGCGGCGAGGGTCGCGCCGAACCGGGCGCCGGCCTCGATGCGGGGTGCGGGCCCGTAGGGGTGCGGGCGGGTCTGGTGGATGGAGCCGAGCTTCTTCGGATAGCCCTGGTGCAGTCCCCGGGCTATGGCGAAGTCCTTGTCGACCCAGATGTACACGCAGCGCGTGTAGGTCCGTCCCTTGTACCGGCAGCGCACGACCGCGAACGCCTCCTTGTACTGGGCGAGCACCGGATCGAGCAGCTCCTGCCCCGAGGCGGCGCAGGACTGCCAGTCGGCCCAGATCAGCGCGACGGCGCCGGGGTCCTCGTCGGCGAGTTCCAGGGGCTCGGGCAGGAGTTCGCGCACGCGGGAGGGGTCGGTGCGGTATTCGACGGTGAGGAGGTCGCCGGAGTAGCGCCACGGCGGCGCGGGGATCAGCGACGAGGCGCCGGTCGCCGTCTTGGGGTGGAAGTATCCACGGACACTGGCCACTTGGGCTCCTTACGCGGTGAGGGAGGGCTGCTTGAGGAGCTCGGCGCGGTGGCGGGCGGCGGCCGCCGCGGCGGCCCGGCCGCCCAGGGCGACGACGCCGATCAGGCGGTCCGCGCGGTGGTAGCCGACCAGGACGTCCCCGTCGAGGTCGCCGTCCAGGACGCGTACGTCGTCCTTGCCGAGGGCCGGGGCGCCGAAGGACTGGAGACGGAAGTCGTGCTGGTCGCTCCAGAAGGTCGGCAGCGGCGCGAACGGCGCGAGGCCGGCGTCGGTGCCGGTGAGGTGTGCGGCGAGCACCTTCGCGGCGTGTCTGGCCGTGTCGGTGGGGATGGACCAGTGCTCGACGCGGCGCGGGACACCGTCGTACCGGGCGTTGGGGAAGCGTGCGATGTCGCCGGCGGCGATGACGTCCGGGCGTCCGCCGACCCGCAGCTGCTCGTCCGTGAGGACGCCGTCGGAGAGGTCCAGGCCGTTGCCTTCGAGCCACTCGGTGTTGGCCGCGGAGCCGACCGACTCCACCACCACGTCCGCGGCGAGGACCCTGCCGTCGGCCAGGGCCACCCCGGTGACCTTGTCGTCGCCGTGGAAGGCGGTCACCCCCGTGCCGAGGGCGAAGCGGATGCCCCGCTGTTCATGGCGTCTGAGCAGCGCGCCGGCGAGCAGCTCGCCCAGCGGCCCGGCCATGGGCAGCGGCAGCGGGTCGACCACGGTGACCTCGGCGGCGCCGAGGGCGAGGGCGGTGGCGGCCACCTCGCAGCCGATGAATCCGGCTCCCACGACGACCACGCGTACGCCCGGCCGGGTCAGCGCCTCGCGCAGCCCCCGGGCGTCGTCCAGGGTGCGGACGGTGTGCCGTCCGGCGAGGGGACCGGGGCAGCGCAGCCGTCGGGGGCGCATGCCGGTGGCCACGACGAGACCGCGGTAGGGCAGGGTCTCGCCGTCGTCGAGTTCGACGGTCCGCCGGTCGAGGGCGGCGCGTACGACCCTGGTACTCAGGCGCCACCGCACGTCACGGACCTCGGCCCGGGTCCGGAAGGCGAGTGAGTCGAGGGACGCCCGGCCCGCCAGGAACTCCTTGGACAGCGGAGGCCGGTTGTAGGGCATGTGGGGCTCGTCCCCGACGAGGGTGATCGGCCCGTCCCAGCCCGCGGCGCGCAGTTGCTCGGCGGCGCGCAGCCCGGCCATGGAGGCGCCGGCCACGACGATGGGTGCGGTCACGGCTCAGTCCTCGATCCGGATGGCCTGCAACGGACAGACGTCGGCGGCTTCCTCGACGTCGCCGCGCAGGGTCTCGTCGGGGTCGGCGACATAGGCCAGACGCCCGTCGTCGTCGAAGCGGAAGACGTCGGGGGCGGCGAAGACGCACTGGCCGTGGTCCTGGCACTTGTTCATGTCGACGACGACCTGCATGACCGTTCCTCCTGGTGCTGGGGGGAGCGTCGGGAAAAGGAGAGGGAGAGGAAGAAAGAGGGGGCCCGGACCCACGGGGGGCCGGGCCCCTGCCAAAGGGGTGCGGTGAACACCGGCCCCAACTCGTTTGGCATCAAACAACATAGGAACCGGCCGGGCTCCGGTCAATAGCTATCCGGATGGATAAATTTCTGTGCCACAACCCTTGCGGGACGGTGGCCGGCGTCCCTACGGTTTGCCAACCAACAAGCGAGCGGCGTCCTGCCTCCCCGCGGTCCGAAGCCCTCGCATCCCGTTTCCCCCCGTGCCGCGAGCGCTGTTTCCCCTCGTGCCGCGAGCGCCGGGGAGGCGCCCCCCTTCCCCTTGAGGAGACACCGGTGAGCGCATCCGACATCCCATCCGTCCGCCGCCGCATGGAGCAGCTCGCCGCCGAGGGCATCGACGTGGTCCGGGTCACCTATCCCGACCTCATCGGCACCGAACGGGCCCGGGACGTCCTGCTGGACCACCTGCCCTCGGCCTGCGAGCACGGCCTCGCCTTCTGCCGCGCCGTCTACCACACCAACCCCGAGGGCGATGTGGTCCCGGTCGCGGGAGGGCTGGACGCCGGCCTGCCCGACATCTGCGTACGCCCCGACCTCGACACCCTGACCGCCCTGCCCTGGGAACCCGGCGTCGCCAGCTGCCTCGGCGACGTCACCGACCCGGCCACCGGACTGCCCGCACCGGAGTCGCCCCGCGATCTGCTGCGCACGGTGATCGACCGATGCGGCGAGTACGGCCTGAATCCGGTCGTCGGCCCGGAGCTGGAGTACTTCCTGTGCGACGCGGACCCCGCGAACCCGCAGGGCTGGCGCCGCTACAGCGACGCCGCGGGCGTCGTCTACACGGCGGGCCTGCGCGCGGACGGCGACAACCACCTGCTGCGCACCCTGCGCCTGCTGCGTGACCTGGACATCGACATCAGCAGCGGCAACCACGAGTTCGACGGCTCGCAGTTCGAGATCAACCTGAACCACTCCGACGCCATGACGGCCGCGGACCGCGCCTTCCGCTTCAAATCCGCGGTCAAGGAACTGGCCCGCAAGGAGGGCCGGCTGGCCACCTTCATGGCCAAGCCCTTCCAGGGCGCGGGCGGATCCGGCTTCCACCTCCACATGTCCTGCGTGGACGACGAGGGCAACAACGCCTTCGCCGACCCGTCCGCGCCGTACGGCCTGACCGCCGTCGCGCGCCACGCGGTGGCCGGCGTCCTCGCCCACGCCCCGGCACTCGCGGCGCTGGCCAACCCGACGGTCAACTCCTACAAGCGCTTCGGCCCCGACACCCTCGCGCCCTGGCTGATCGACTGGGGGCTGGACAACCGCAGCGCCATGGTCCGCATTCCGCCGGAACGCGGCTTCGGCACCCGCCTCGAACTGCGCCTGGGAGACGCGAGCGCGAACCCCTACCTGCTGATCGCGGGCACCCTCGCGGCAGCGCTTCTGGGGGTCTTCGCCGGTGAGGAGCCCGCCGCCCCGCTGGAGGGCTACGGCTACGACACCGCCGTGTCCGCCCTCCTGCCGGCGACCCTGCCCGACGCCCTCGACGCGCTGGAGGCGGACACCGCGCTGACCGAGGTGCTCGGCAAGGACTTCACCACCGCCTACCTCTCGTACAAGCGCGACGAGGTCGCACGCTTCCATCGGCACGTCACCGACTGGGAGTTCACCGAGTACGCCTACCACCTGTGATACCGAGGAGACGCACCCATGACCTCCGTGACGACCACACCGCCCGCGTCCGGTGCCATCGACGAGCCGATGCCCCTGGCCCAGGTGGACCTGGCTGATCTCGACAACTTCACCGACGGTGTCACACCGTGGCGCATGTTCCACACCCTCCGCCATGAGGACCCCGTCCACTGGCAGCCGGAGGAGGCGCCCAACTCCGGCTTCTGGGCGGTCACCCGGCACGCCGACATCGCCCGCGTCGACCGGGACGCCGAGACGTTCACCTCGACCAGGTTCGTGAACCTGGAGGAGGTCGACGACGACCAGATCAAGAAGCGTGCCTCCATCCTGGAGCTGGACGGAGTGCGCCACCGCGCCATGCGCAGCCTCCTGCAGCGCCAGTTCGGCGCGAGCGTCATCAACAGCTACGCCGACTTCCTGCGCGGCCTGACCGCCACCACGCTGGACGCGGCCCTGGCCAAGGGCACCTTCGACTTCGTCAAGGAGGTCTCCGCCGACTTCCCCATCAACGTCCTCGCCCGCCTCCTGGACGTGCCCCCGGAGGACAACCAGCAGCTCATCGACTGGGGCAACCGCATCATCGGCAACACCGACCCCGACTACGCCGATGTCCTCCTGCACAGCGACGAGAGCGAGAGGTACCGCGACCTGCCGTTCCGCTCGCCCGCCTCGCTGGAGGTCTTCGCGTACGGCCGCGAGCTCGCCCGGCAGCGGCGCGGCGGCGCCGGCACCGACCTGATCTCCAAGCTCGTCAACGAGACCCCGCGCGACGGGGTACCGCTCTCGGCACAGGACTTCGACAACTACTTCCTGCTCCTGGTCGTCGCCGGCAACGAGACCACCCGCCACACCATCAGCCACTCCATGCTGGCCCTCCTCCAGCACCCCGAGCAGTTCGCCCGCCTCCAGGAGGACCCCTCGCTGATCCCCGCGGCGGTGGAGGAGTTCCTGCGCTGGGCCTCCCCCGTCTACCACTTCCGCCGCACGGCCACGCGCGACGTCGAACTCGGCGGCAAGCAGGTCAAGGAGGGCGACAAGGTCGTCATGTGGTTCGCCTCCGGCAACCGCGACGAGGAAGTCTTCGCCAACCCCTACGACTTCGACGTGACCCGGAAGGACAACGACCACGTCACCTTCGGCAAGGGCAGCCCCCACCTGTGCCTGGGCAACCTGCTCGCGCGCACCGAGATCCGCATCATGTTCGAGGAGCTCATCCCGCGTCTGGCGGACGTCAAGCTCGCCGGAGACGTCCCGCGGGTGCGCTCCAACTTCGTGAACGGCATCAAGAAACTGCCCGTCGAGGTCACCCTCGCCTGACCGTGAGGACTGATCACGGCCCATCGGCCCCGGCCGGCCGACTCAAGGTCGTCCGGAACGGGGCCTCAGCCGGTGGATCACCGCGCGGCGGGACGAGTCCCGTACGCGGTGGAATGCGTCAGCGGCGGGCGTACCGCGCGGTCACCACGGCGGCCAGCGGAGCGAGCGCGAACAGTGCGAACATCCAGCGTGCGGTGGATTGCAGGTCGCCGGCGCCCACGCGGTCGGAGAATCCGACGACGTTGGCGACCGTGCCCGCGAGCGCCGACCCGAACGCGGTCGCGGTGAGCTGGACCGTCGTGACCGAGGAGCCCGCGAGGTCCTGGTCCGCATCCGGCGCCAACTGCAGGACCCGGGTGAGCAGATGCGGCCACGCCATGCCGATCCCCAGCCCAGGGCGAGCAGTCCGGCGCTCACCGCCGCGATCGCCGCGATCGTGCCCGAGTGGGCC
Source organism: Streptomyces sp. NPDC000404 (assembly GCF_040300365.1). NCBI lineage: Bacteria > Bacillati > Actinomycetota > Actinomycetes > Kitasatosporales > Streptomycetaceae > Streptomyces > Streptomyces sp. NPDC000404. Next base: position 222,657 of record NZ_JBEPDN010000004.1, read on the forward strand.
GGACCGACGAAGAAGAGCCCGACGAGCCCGGCCAGGGAGACGACCGGGCCGACGCCGATGACCGTGCGGCTGCGGTGGGACATGCCGCTGCACGCGACCGAGCCGAGCGTCCAGCCGGCGGCCAGGACGGCGCCCAGGTAGCCGGCCGCGAGCGGCCCGATCCCCTGGAGCCGCTGCCGAAGTAGGGGACGTAGACCTCGAGCAGGCTCACGCTCGCCCAGGGGATCCGCGGGGTCGCCCCCTCCGCCTTTCCCTTCGGCCGGCGCATCGCTCCCCAGAAGCCGAAGAACAGCAGGAACGGCAGACTGCGAGGCCCCGGCCGACCTCGCAGAGCGCTCTTCAGAAACGACGGTTTCCCAGACGGTTTTCCATGGATGGGACTTCAACACGCCCTACGGCCGCAGCGCGACGCCGGCCCCGCGGAGCAGCGCGGCGAGATTGTCCGGGAGCGGCATGGTGGTGTTGATCCCGACCCGGGTACGGCCGGTGTTGCCGTCCGGGTACTTTCCGGCCGCGGAACCGGGGGCGGCGACGACCAGGCGCACCAGCTGGCCGAGCATCTCCCGCACGTCGCGGTCCTGAAGGGCGAGGCGGAACATCACGCCGTGGGTGCGGGTGTGGGGCCAGGGCCAGGGCTGGGACAGGATGTGTGCCCGCTCCACGGCCCGCCTGCGCTGCGCCGTGGGCCCGGGGGCGCGGGCGGCGGGCGCGCAGGTCAGTGCTGGTGATGCCCGGGGCGGTGGACGGGGCCGTGGGGTTCTTCGCAGTGGCCTGCCGCGGCGCCGATGAGTGCGGCGTGCTGCGCGTGGTCGACCTGGAGTGTGCTGTGGGTGATGCCGTATTCGGCGGCGAGAAACCGTTCGAGGTCCCGGCGGGTGGCGTGGCAGTCGGCGGCGGCGTCGACCAGCACGTGGGCGGAGAGCGCGTTCTGACCGGAGGTGATCTGCCTGACGTGCAGGTCGTGGATCTCGGTCACCGGCGGTCGGCCGGCGAGCCGGTCGCCCAGGGCGTCGGGGTCGATATGGGCGGGGGGCGGCTTCCAGGAAGACGCGGCCGGATTCCCGGACGAGCCCGTAGCCGGCCTTGGCCATCAGGGCGACGACTATGGCCGATACATGGCAAAGGTCGCACCGGTGACCGTTGTCATCACCAGCGAACACCCCCTGACCTGCGAAAAGGCCGCCAACGAGGAGGGACGGGACCGCCCCTCTCCGGCCCCTGCTCATCCCGTGTGCCCGGTCGTCACACCGACTGGTGGACGACCGGGCACACGGGGCCGGGCGGGCCGGGAACGGTCACGCGTGCGCGGCGTGGACCTGTGAGCCGCGCAGATAGGTCGCCAGCACCTTCGTCTCGTGGATCCGGCGGACCTCGACGTCGAAGAGGTTCTGCGACAGGACGAGGAAGTCCGCGGATTTTCCCGCCTCGATGCTGCCGACGCGCTCGCCGAGGCCCAGCGCCTCGGCCGGGCGCCGGGTGAAGCTGATCAGCGCTTCGTGGAGCGTGAGCCGCTGCGCGGGGTTGATCGTCTCCTCGCTGCCGCCGGGCGCCTCCCGGGTGATCACCGTCTCGATCCCGGTCCAGGGGTGCGGCATGGGAGCCCCGGCGGGCCAGTCGGTGCCGGCCGAGACATTGGCCCCGGAGGCCAGCAGATCCGCGAGCGGGTAGGTCTTCTCGATGGTCCTGGCCGGCACACAGGCCGCCATGCTGTCCTGGATGATGCTCGGGTACCACAGGTAGGGCGACGCGTCCGCGACGATGCCCAGTTCGGCGAACCTGCGCACGTCGGACGGGTCGACGAACAGCGGGTGCGCGATGTGGAAGACCGGCCCCGATCCATGCCGCCGGCGGATGACCGCTATCGCGTCCAGGGCCAACCTCGTCGAGGCGTCCCCGGCCGCGTGGATCTTCACCCCGCGCCCGGCGCGGACCGCCTCTTCGAGTTCGTCGACGAGTCCGTCCAGGTCGTACAGGCATTCCCCGGAACTCGGCCCGTGGGAGGAGCACCCGTGGGGCAGGTAGGGGTCCAGCATGGCGGCGGTCCGGGTCATGGGGACGCCGTCGAGGAACAGCTTGACGAATCCCACGTGGAGCAGTTCGGAGCCGAACCGCTCGGACACCGCGAGCAGTTCCTTACCGGTGATTCCGGGTTCCGCGAGCAGCGGTCGCGCCACCGTGGACGCCACGACCCTGAGGGTGAGTTCGCCTTCGGCCTCCAGCGCCGCGAACGTGCGCAGGGCCGGTTCCATGGTCGCGGCGTCGCAGGCGGTGGTGATCCCGACCTCGTTGCAGACCCTCGCGGCGGTCGCGAAGGTGACGCGGTGCCGGGCCTCCGGGTTCTCGATGCTCGCGGCGAACGCCTCCTCCGCCACACGGGACGCCTGCTCCCACAGCACTCCGGTGAGGCGGCCCGCCTCGTCGCGCACATACGTACCGCCCTCGGGATCGGGCGAGGCGGCCGTGACCCCCATCGCCTGAAGTGCTGCGCTGTTGACCCACCTGTTGTGCTGCGTATCGTCCTTGATCACCACGGGATGTCCGGCGGATGCCTCGTCGAGCCGGGCGAGTGCGTCGACGTCCGCGAGCCTTTCCAGCGCCGTCGAACCGATGACCCCGCCGGCGATCCACTCGCCGGGCTCCAGCTCCGCCGCCCGCGCCGCGACCGCCGCGCAGATCTCGTCGAGTCCGTAGTGCGGTGCGATCTGCAGGTCCCATGCCACCAGCGCCCCGCCCAGGCCGAGGTGGGTGTGGACGTCGCAGATTCCCGGCATGACCATCCTGCCGTCCGCGTCGACGACGGTCGTTTCCGGGCCGGCCAGCCGCGTGATGTCCGCGGAGCTTCCGACGGCGGCGAACTCCCCGTCGGTGACGGCGAATGCCTCCGCCGTGTTTCCCGCCGGATCACCGGTGAATACGGCGGCGTTGACAACGATCAGATCGGGCGTCCTGCTCATGGTTTCCTCTCGCACGGCCCACCAGGGCGTCGGATTCCTCGTCGCCATCCCCTGTGGGCGGAGGCGTTGTCGTTGATTCGTTCCATCGATGCGGCGATTCGCTCCACCGGTACGGCGTCGGTGCCGGGACGCCTATGCGGTGGGGGACATGAGCGTGGTCGCGTGGACGGCGGGGCGTCGGTCGGCCCACGGCATCGCCTTCTCCAGCTGGGCGGCGACCCGTAGCAGCATCGCCTCCGAGCAGGCCGGGCCGGCGAGTTGGACGCCGATGGGCAGTCCCTGCGCCGACATCGCGAGCGGCAGGCTGATCGCGGGAGTGCCGGTCTGGTTGAACAGCGAGGTGAAGGAGCAGGCGTCGAAGATCCGCGCGGTCCACTCGAACGCGCTGAGGTCCGCGTTGGCGTCGAGGTGGCCGAGCGGCGGCGCGGGGGTGTTCAGGGTGGGGGTCAACAGCAGGTCGTACTCGGTGAAGAACCGTCCGACCTCGCGGGAGACGGTGTTGAGCGTCGTGAGGGCGGTGCCGAGTGTGACGGCGTCGACCCGGCGACCGTATTCGACGCATGACCAGGTGGTGCGTTCGAGGTTTTCCGGGCCTGCCGTCGCGCCGGTCAGCGCCTCGATCCAGGCGACGGACCCGGCCAGGGAGGACGACCAGAGCACGGTGTTCGCGTGCAGGAGCGCCTCCCAGGTGAGGCTCGGCGTCCCGTGTTCGACGCGATGGCCCGCCGCTTCGAGCACCCTGGCGGTCTCCTCGACCGCCCGGGCCACCTCCGGATCCACGTAGCTGCCCGCCCAGGACTCGGTGTGCACGGCGATCCGCAGCCGTCCCGGATCCGCGCGCACCTCCTGGGCCCACGGGCGCGCCGGCGGGGCGATGACGAACGGGTCGCCCGGGTAGCTCACGGCCACCTCGTCGAGCAGCGCCGCGGTGTCACGGACCGTCCGGGTCACCGCAAGCTCGGCGCCCATCCCGTAAAGCCCCTCGGCCCCGTCCGGACCGGAGGGCACCCGGCCCCGGCCGGGCTTCAGGCCGACCAGTCCGTTGCAGGCGGCGGGCACGCGGATGGAACCACCACCGTCGTTGGCGTGCGCCAGCGGAACCGCCCCCGTGGCGACGAGCACGGCCGCGCCGCCGCTGGATCCGCCGGCGCTGTGGGCGGTGTGCCACGGATTGCGCGTCGAACCGTAGGCCAGCGCCTCGGAGTTGCCGTTGAAGCCCAGCTCCGGCGTCGTCGTCACGGCCAACGTCGCCAGACCGGCCGCGCGGAAGCGTTCCATGAGGTGCGTGTCGGCGGCCGGTACGTAGCCGTCGCCCAAAAGACGCGTGCCCATGCGCGTCGGCACCCCTGCCGCGTGGCAGACGAGATCCTTGATCGCGAACGGAACACCGGCGAACCGGCCGTCGGCGGCGTGGTCGAGGGGACGGTCGAACGGCCCCTCGGCGACCGCGTTCAGCTCCTTGTCGACCCGGGCTATGGCCTCGGTGGCCAGGGCGGCGACCTCATCGGCGGTGACCTCCCCGGAGGCGATGACCGCGGCGAGAGCGGTCGCGTCGAGGGCGGCGTATTCGTCGAAGTTCATCAAGATCTCCCCTTGCCGTGACGCGGAGGTGGCTCGTTGGCCGGTTGGCCACCCGCAAGTTACGAGCCTGTGAGGTTCCGCACCTCGGCCGAAAAGCCGATACCTCCGCGCCGTGGCTGTGCATCCGGCAGCGGATGCCGGGCATGCGGGCGCCTTGAGGAGGGGAACAACCTTTTCGGATCCGACATCGTTCGCATGCCGGGATCGCTCCACAAAGATGATCCGCAGCCTTGACACCGTCCTGCGGCCGCCCTCATGATTCGTCCGATATCGGGAGGTTTCGAATGGCTGCGGACGTACAGTGGTGGGTCCGGCTCGCCGGGGAGATCCGCGCGGCCGGCCGGGGCGAGATGCCCGTCGATGCCCCGCTGCGCTCCGTGCGCGACACGCTCGGGTTCGACTGCGCCGCGCTGGTCACCTCCCGGCTCCCGCACCCCGGCGGCGCCACGCACACCGCCGTCGCCAACCTCGGCTATCCGGCGGAGACCCTCGCCTACATCACGGCGACGTACAGCCGGACCTGCCCGGTCCATCAGCTCGCCCTACGCCGGGGCACCCACCTGCGGTTCGCGGACGTGCCGTTCGACATCCGCGAGACCCGGACGTACCGAGACGCGATCTTGCCCAACGATTTCCGTGAAGGCCTGACCCTGCCGCTGCCGCCGCCCGCCGCCGGCGCGCCGAATCCGGGTTTCCTCGCGATGAGTTCACGGCACGCCACCCCGCTCGACGACGCATCGTGTCTCGCGCTGACGATGCTGTCGCACGACCTCGCCGCACTCCTCGACCCCGGCGCCGAGGCCGATGACACCGCGGCCGAGGTGGTCCTCTGGGTCTCGCAGGACCTGGTCGAGATCAGGACCGGGGACCTCGGCCGAGTACCGCTGACCCGTACCGAGCTTCACCTCGCCGTGCAAGCCGCCGTCGCCGCTACGGCCGACCGCACCGGCTTTCACCACCGCGCCGCCGACGGCAACTGGTGGCGCATCGATGCGGTGCGCCGGGCGGACGCGGTCCTTCTGCGGATCGGCCGCACGGCTACGCCCGGCCGCCTGACCAGCCGCGAACTCGACGTCGTCGGCCTGGTCGCGCGGGGGTGGCCCAACGAACGGATCTCCCAGGCGCTGGGCATCACGGTCCGCACCGTCCGCAGCCACATCGAGTCCTCACTCCTCAAGCTCGGCTGCCCCAACCGCACCGCACTCGCCCGCACCGCCTTCGAGCACCAACTCGACACCCTGCGCGCCCTGCACGCCGCGACCCGCTGACCACGGCCACGGGATCGTTCACCACCCGGGCACCCGGGCACCCGGGCACCCGGAGGCCGGACGCGGAGGGACGTGTCGGCGGATCCCTCCTACGCCTGACCGTCGCGTACCCATGGAGTGTTGCCAATCATTGTGTAACAATCCCTGCATCGGCGGCCTGGCCTCAGGTCCGACCGGCCGCGGAGAGTGGCGCCGAGCAGGCACACCCGCCAGGTCGACCACGGACTCAAGGGTTCACTTGCGGCCGATGGGGCATGGTCCGCCGTGCGAAATGCGGGTACTACGGCAGTTAAGGGAACGTCACCCGGCAATCCCTCACAATCAATCGCTACATACGCGTTGGCATTGTGTACCAATCATTTCAGGCGCCATCCACGAGTTCTTCCACTCCGGCGATGAGGAGTATGCGCATGACCACGTCCGAACCCGAGGTCGAGAAGCTGCCCAGGGAGAGGCCGAAGCGCCGGCTTCCCCGGCCCTCGGAGATCCTGCCACTCGTCAAGTTCCGGCCGCCCCGGTTCGACGCCCGCGAGCGCCGCCTCGCACACGCTCACACCATCGAGGATCTGCGCACCCTCGCGCGGCGCCGCACTCCCCGGTCGGTCTTCGACTACGTCGACGGTGCGGCGGAGCAGGAGATCAGCATCGGCAGAGCACGTCGTGCGTTCGAGGACATCGAGTTCCATCCGCGGGTGCTGCGCGATGTCTCACGGGTCGACGCGTCGGCCGACGTCCTCGGTGCGCGGACGGCCCTCCCGCTCGTGCTGGCGCCCACGGGGTTCACCCGCATGATGCACCACGAGGGCGAGATCGCCGTCGCCCGGGCGGCGGCCCGGGCCGGCATTCCCTATGCGCTGTCGACGATGGGCACCACCGATCTCGAAAGCGTCCGAGCCTGCGCGCCGACGGCACGGCAGTGGTTCCAGCTCTATCTCTGGAAGGACCGCGAGGCGAGCGAGGCGCTCATCGAACGAGCGGCGAAGGCCGGGTACGAGGCCCTGGTCCTGACCGTCGACACGCCCGTGGGCGGAGCACGGATGCGCGACATCCGCAACGGGCTCACCATCCCGCCCACCCTGACACTGCGCACCCTCGCAGGCATGGCGATGCGGCCCGCCTGGTGGCTGAACATCCTGACCACCGAGCCGTTGCGGTTCGCCTCGCTCAGCAGCTTCGACGGCACGGTCGCGGAGTTGGCGGGCAGGATGTTCGACCCTTCGGTCACCGTCGAGGATCTGCGGTGGCTGCGGGAGCGCTGGCCGGGAAAGCTGGTGGTCAAGGGAGTCCAGAGCATCGAGGACGCCAGGACGCTGGTCGATCACGGGGTGGAGGCGATCGTGCTCTCGAACCACGGGGGGCGGCAACTCGACCGGGCGCCGACCCCGCTCGAACTGCTGCCGCGCGTGGTCGACGCGGTCGGACACGACTGCGAGATCCTCATCGACACCGGTGTGCGCACCGGCGCCGACCTCCTCGCCGCGCGAGCGCTGGGCGCCTCCGCGGCGATGGTCGGCAGGCCGTACCTCTACGGCCTCATGGCGGCGGGGGAACAGGGCGTCGACCGGGCGATAGAGATCTTCGGCACCGAGTACGCGCGGACGATGCGGTTGCTCGGTGTGGCGAGCACGGACGAGCTGTCCGCACAACACGCCTCGCTGCGCCGCACGATGGGCGAGCGACTATGATCAGCGGTCATGCCGGGAGCCTCTGCCGAATCGAGTAGCACATTGCGTGAGGGAGTCGGGGCGAGCAGTACGCCGGACAGCATCGCGCGAGCGCTGCGCGATGACCTCTTGGAGGGGATCCTCGAACCCGGGGCACGGCTCACCGAAGAAGCGCTGAGCGCACGTTTCCGGTGCGGTCGGCATTCGGTGCGGGCCGGCCTGCAAACCCTGGTGTCCGAGGGTCTTCTCGAACACCAGCGCAACAGGGGAATCGTGGTGCCCGCGGTGACCGCCGAACGCATCGACGACATGTGCTCGTACCGGTCGGTCCTGGAACTGGGGGCTCTGCGGCTGGCGCTCACCCAGGGTGCGGATTTCTCGGCGGTCTCCGAGGCGGTCGGCCGGCTGGAGTCCCTCACCGCCGAGACGCCGTGGCGTCACGTGGTCGAGGCGCACAGCGCGGTGCACACGAAGATCGTGGAGGCCGGCGGCAACGCACGAGTGGTGGCGGCGCACCGCGCCTGCCAGAACGAGCTCAACTGCATGCTCGCGACGATCCGGTCCGATTTCTCGGCGCCCCGGCTGGCCATGGTGCACCGGCACCTCGTCGATCAGCTCCGGGTCGGCGGCGAGGTCGCGCTCCGCGCCCTGGAGGACGATCTGGAACTCGGCGGACGCGCCGCCATGCACCTCGCCCTGCGCCGGCAGCGCGGGGCACCGGCCCACATCCGGTGAGACGGGCCGCCCCTCGTCCCTCGTGCGGACCGCTCAATTCCGCGTCCACGACCCCAGGATCATGAGTGTCTTGGTGCCGGTGACATTGCCGGTGCGGCGCAGTCCGTCGATGACGTGCTGCAGATGTCCGATGTCGCGCACGCGCACGTGCACGAGGGAGTCCGGGGCGCCGGCGATGGTGAAGACGGCTTGCACCTCGGCCGTTTTGTAGGCGGTACGGACGATTTCCCCTACGGGTGTGGTGCCCGTGTAGGTGAGTTCGACGAAGGCCTCGATGGACCATCCGAGCTTCGAGTGATCGACCTGGACCGTGAAGCCGGTGATGACGCCGCTCTGCCGGAGCCGGTCGACCCGGCGCTTGACCGCGGCGACCGACAGCCCCACCTCGGGGGCCATCTCGGAGAACGTGCGCCTGCCGTCCTCCCTGAGCATGCGCAGCAGCTGGTGGTCCACATCGTCGATCTCGGTCACTCGAAGCTCCCGGCTTGGCAGCAGTAGCGGCAGTAGCGAAGCAATTTATTTGAGCCAACTCCCCCGTTCTTGACGGTAGTTTGCGTCTTCTTACCTGTCAGCCGCAACTTACTTGCGGCGAGATGAGATGTCTTGCTGTCCTGGGCGCCCCCGAACCGATCATTCCGAGGAGGCTCGCATGGGCACGGATCCCGCTTCCGTCACGTTGGACGACAAGTACGCCGCACGCGGCGGTCGTGTCCTGATCTCAGGCATCCAGGCATTGGTCCGCCTGCCCCTGGAGCAGCGCCGCCTCGACGAGACGCACGGTCTGGACACCCGGGTCTTCGTCAGCGGCTACCAGGGATCGCCGCTCGGTGGCGTCGATCTGGAGATGGGCCGGGCACGCCGATTCCTCGATCCCGCCGGTGTGGTGTTCCGGGCCGGGCTGAACGAGGAGCTGGCGGCGACGGCCGTGGCCGGCACCCAGATGCTCGGGCAGGTTCCCGGACGGCGCCATGAGGGCGTCACCGGATTCTGGTACGGGAAGAACCCGGGGCTGGACCGGGCGGCCGACGCGATCCGGCACTCCACCCTGGCGGGTACGACGGCGCTGGGCGGCGCGGTGGCGTGGATCGGTGACGACCCGGGCAGCAAGTCCTCCACCGTTCCCAGCTCGTGCGAGCCCATGTGCCAGAGCCTGGCCATGCCGCTGCTCGCGCCCGGCTCGGTGGCCGAGATCCTCGAATACGGCCTGCACGCGGTGGCGCTGTCGCGGGCGAGCGGGCTGTGGGCCGGGCTGAAGATCGTCGCGGATATCGCGGATGCCTCCGCCGTCGTCGACCTGGACGAGCTGCGGCCCGATATTCCGGCCCCCGCGCGGACCGACCGCGGCGCGCCCCCGACGCTCGTCGGCCCCGCCTCGCTCGACGCCGAGCACGACATGCTCACCCGCCGGCTCGATCTGGCCCGTGACTACGCCCGGCAGGCGGGCCTGAACCGCATCGGCTTCAGCGCCCGGCGCGCCACCCTGGGCGTTCTCGCCTCCGGCACGTCGTACGCCGTGGTGCAGCGGGCGCTCGCCGACCTCGGCATCGACGAGCCCGCCATGGAAGACCTCGGCCTGCGGCTGATCCGCATCGGCATGCCCTTCCCGGTCTCCCCCGAGGACCTGGTGGCCATGACCGGCGACCTGGAGCAGGTGCTCGTCGTCGAGGACAAGGTCCCCTTCCTGGAGGGGCATCTGAAGCAGGCCCTCTACGGCATCGGCGAACCGCCCGTCGTGGTGGGACGCCATGACGAGAGCGGCCGTCCGCTGCTGAGCGCGCGGGGCACCCTGGCGGCCGAGGACGTGGCGCGGGCCCTGGCCGCGCGGATCGGGCCGGAGCGGCTGCCGCGTGCCGCGGGCACGCACCTGGCCCTGCTGGCGCCGCCGGCGCGGAAGCGGACGGCCCTGCCGATGATTTCGTCGCGCACGCCCTACTTCTGTTCCGGCTGCCCGCACAACGCGTCGACGAGGACCGCCGACGACACGCTGGTCGGCGTGGGCATCGGCTGCCACGCCATGGTCGCACTGGACGGTGCGGGCCGCGGCAACCAGATCGGGCTGACCCAGATGGGCGGCGAGGGTGCCCAGTGGATCGGGCTGGCCCCCTTCACGGACGACCGGCACTTCGTACAGAACCTCGGCGACGGCACCTTCCACCACTCCGGATCTCTCGCCATCCGCGCGGCCGTCGCCGCCGGGGCGACGATGACCTACAAGCTGCTCTACAACGATGCCGTCGCCATGACGGGTGGGCAGCGGCCGGAGGGCCGCCTCGACGTACCCGCGCTGACCCGGTCGCTCGCCCTCGAAGGCGTCAAGAAGATCATCGTCACCACCGCACGGCCGGCCGACTACCAGGGCATACGTCTTGACCCGATCGCCAGGGTCCGCCACCGCGACGATCTGCCCGCGGTGGAGAAGGAACTCGCCGCCGTCGACGGGGTGACCGTCCTGATCCACGACGACCGGTGCGCGGCCGAGGAACGCCGGCTGCGCAAGCGCGGTCAGTTGCCGACCCCCGCCGAGAAGGTCGTCATCAACGAGCGGGTGTGCGAGGGATGCGGCGACTGCGGTGACGTGTCGACCTGTCTGTCGGTGCAGCCGGTCGACACGGAGTTCGGCCGCAAGACCCGGATCCACCAGGCGTCCTGCAACTCCGACTTCAGCTGCCTCAAGGGCGACTGTCCCTCGTTCCTGCTGGTGGAACCGGTGACGGCGCGGCCACGGCGGGAGATCCCGCCGCTCCCGGTGGAACTGCCCGATCCGGCTCCCGCCGTGCCGGGCGGGAGCACACTGCTGCACATGCCGGGGATCGGCGGCACCGGGGTCGTCACCGTTTCACAGATTCTGCAGATGGCCGCTCACCTCGACGGCCGCTACGCCGCGGGCCTGGAGCAGACCGGACTGGCCCAGAAGGGCGGGCCGGTGGTGAGCGATGTGCGGATCTCCGGCACGCCGGTCACCGGAGCGGTGCGCGCGTCCCGCGCCACCGCGGACGTGCTCATCGGCTTCGATCTGCTGGGTGCCGCCGCCGATTCGAACCTGCAGGTGGCGCGGCCCGACCACACCATCGCGGTGCTCAACACCGCCATCGTGCCCACCGCCGCCATGGTGACCAACCGGGTCGTCGTCCCCGATTCCCCCGACGACGCGCTGGAGCGCATCGCGGCCCGCACCCGTCCCAAGAAGAATCTCCACCTGGACGCGCAGGGCCTGTCCGAGGCCCTCTTCGGGGACCACATGCCGGCCAACATGCTGCTGATCGGAGCCGCCTTCCAGCACGGCTGCGTCCCGCTGTCGCAGGACGCGATCGAAGCGGCGATCCGCCTCAACGGGGCCGCCGTGGAGAAGAACCTGGCGGCCTTCAGGTGGGGGCGGGCCGCGGCCTTCGACCACGAGGCCGTGATGAAGGCGGTCAGCACGCCCGCCCGGCCGGCCGTCGAGGTCAGTCCGGCAGCACAGGCCATGGCCGCGGAGCACCTGACACCCGGAACGCTGCGGGACGTGGTCGCCCTGCGTGCCACGGACCTGATCGCCTACCAGAACGACGCGTACGCGGGGAAGTACGTGCGGGAGGTCGACTCGGTGGCCGCCACGGCCAGGCGGCTCGCCGGCGACGAACCCGGAGAGCGGATCGCGGTGGCGTACGCCAAGGGCCTGCACAAGGTCATGGCCTACAAGGACGAGTACGACGTGGCCCGACTGCACCTGGACACGGTGGAGAACGCCAGGATCGGCGACGAGTTCGGCCCGGGCGCATCGGTGTCGGTCCTGCTGCACCCGCCCGTGCTCAGGGCCCTGGGCATGCGGCGCAAGATCCGGCTGCGGCGCACCGCTCCGCTCGCCTTCCGGACCCTGCGCGCGCTGCGCGGACTGCGCGGAACACCGTTCGACGTGTTCGGCTACGCCCACGTCCGCCGCGAGGAGCGCGCCCTGATCCAGGAGTACCCGCGGCTGGTCCGCGCCGCGCTGACGCGTCTCACCCCGGACAACGCCGCCGAGGTCGAGGAACTGGTCCGGCTGGTCGACGGCGTCCGCGGTTACGAGGACATCAAGCTGGCCCGCCTCGCCGACTTCCGCGATCAGGCGCGCAGCGCTCTCGGCGCCCTGGCGGCCGCCCCCGCCACCGCTTCCTGATCACCGGACACCGCCGCCCAGAAGGAGAACCGTCATGCCTGTCGACCGCCTGCTGCCCACGCAGGAAGCCGAGGACCTGATCGCTCTTGCCCGGGAGGTCGCGGACAAGGAACTCGCCCCGCGCGTGGCGGAGCACGAACGTTCCGAGACCTACCCCGAGGGCCTGTTCGCACGGCTCGGCGAGAGCGGCCTGCTGGGCCTCCCCTGGCCCGAGGAGTTCGGCGGAGGCGACCAGCCCTACGAGGTCTACCTCCAGGTCGTCGAAGAGCTCGCCGCGCGCTGGGCGTCCGTCGCCGTCGCCGTGAGCGTCCACACGCTCGCCGCGTTCCCCCTGCTGAACTTCGGCAGCGGCGAGCAGCGCGGGCGGTGGGCCGAGGACGTCCTCGGCGGACGGCTGGTCGGCGGCTACAGCCTGTCCGAACCCCAGGCGGGCTCCGATGCGGCGGCGTTGACCTGCCGCGCCCGCCGTACCCCGGACGGCTACCGCATCAGCGGGACCAAGTCCTGGATCACCCACGGCGGCAGGGCCGGCTTCTACGCCCTGTTCGCCCGCACCGGCCCGGGAAGCAACGGCGTCTCCTGCTTCTTCGCTCCCGGCCGGGCCGGCGGCCTCACCTTCGGCAAGCCCGAGAAGAAGATGGGCCTGCACGCCGTTCCGACCGCCGCGGCCTTCTGGGACGATGCGCTGATCGATACCGGCCGGCTCATCGGCGAGGAGGGCCAGGGCCTGCAGATCGCCTTCAGCGCGCTGGACTCCGGACGGCTCGGCATCGCCGCCTGCGCCACCGGCCTGGCCCAGAGCGCCCTCGATGCCGCGGTCGCCCACGCGCGGGAACGGACCGCCTTCGGCCGCAAGATCATCGACCATCAGGGGCTGGGGTTCCTGCTGGCCGACATGGCCGCCGCCGTCGACTCGGCACGGGCCACCTACCTCGACGCCGCCCGCCGCCGCGACGCGGGTCTCCCCTACAGCCGACAGGCCAGCGTCGCCAAACTGATCGCCACCGACGCCGCGATGAAGGTCACCACGGACGCCGTCCAGGTCCTGGGCGGCGCCGGATACACCCTCGACCACCCCGTCGAACGCTATATGCGCGAAGCGAAGGTCATGCAGATCTTCGAGGGCACCAACCAGATCCAGCGCCTCGTCATCAGCCGCCAACTGGCCCGCTGACCGGCGAATCCGCGCCCGAAGACCGTGAGGGAGGCCGGCGTTGGCGGGGTCGGCGGCGGCACGGGGTCGTGGGCGGCGGCGTGGGCGGCGGCGCCCGCGAGAGCTGCATCCGCGTTACTGAAGGCCGAACATCACCCTCTGTGCCGCGTGGTTCGTTCGGCGTCGGACACCGAACGAATGAAGGCGATCGTGCGCGAACGCAAGCCTTCCCGGCGTTCCTCGACGCGGTCGCCGGCCTCCGGACCGGAGCCTTGGCGGACCGGCTCGGTGTTCACCTTGACTGCGCAGTCGAGATCGGTGCACAGGAGAAGACCGCGCGCGTTGAGGCGTTCGCGTTTGTCGCGCGAGGGGCGCCGAGCGGTGAACAGCGAAACCTCGTTGAACCGGCGGGAGGACCTGCACAGGTCGCACATCACCGCCCGCGATCCGGGTGTGGCTCTGTTCTGCGCCTGCCGCAGCAGCGCTCCCCATGCCTGCCCGTCGGCCTCGGTGACGAGGTAGGCGAGCTGCGGAGCCCGTAGGTCCCGCCACCCGAGATAGTCGATCTGGTGCCACCGGACATCGTCGAACCAGACGGGCAGTCGGACCCGCTTCGCGGCGGGGTCCGGGTTCACGATCGCACCGCGAACCTCTTCCCTGGTCATGGGGCGCATTGCTTCTCCTGACGAGACTGAAGGAAGCGTCGACGTGCAGGCATCGGTGCTCTGTCACACGGCGCAGCGAGGTGGGCTTGGAGCGCGAGCCGCGGTCAACGCATCGGCAGGGACCTGCCGGTGGGCCCCGGTGCGCGCGTCCCCCATCCCTTACGGCTACACATCTACGACGTGGGCGTCTTGGCGGGCAGGTCGTCGGGGTCTGGGCCGCCGTGTCCTCTCGTGTGCTCGCGCCAGGGCGATGCAGCCGGCTGTTGCCACCGCCGGCCCGATGGTCATCACGTTCGGCTTGCCGATACGCGGTGCCATCGCCGCCGCCAGGGCGATGCCCGCGCATTCCCACTTCTCCCCTCTGCCATGTCCACCACTCGCATTCTTCGACTGACAGCCGTGACGGATCAGCCGGACGAATCCCTTCGTGCGTACTTAGTACGCATCACGGCGTACAGCATACGCACACAGTCACCCTTCACGGCAAACCCATTAAAGGAAGGTTCATAGCTGCCATTTCGAGCCGTTAGCCTTGCCGGCGGATAGATTTCGTCACGCATGGACCATGTGACGAAAAGGAGCGTGGTGGCGCCGGAGCGGAAGGTCTGCGCGGCCTGCGGGAAGGAATTGGACCCCACGGCCAGGGGGCGGCCGCGGCGCTTTTGCTTGCACGTCTGCCGGGCGACGGGGAGGCGGAACGGCCGGCTCGGCGTACCGAACGGCGCACCACAGGCCGATCGGACGAGGCGCCGTGCTCGCTTCACGAGCACGGCGCCTATCCACGGCTCGACCCCGCGTTGCGCGCGGGTGCCGATCCTTGGGATGAGCAAATACCCTCACCCGGCCCGTAACGAAGGGCACATCGGGAAAGCGCCGGAGGACAGTGACGGGGCCGCGGGAGTCGGCGGGAAGAACGCTGTCAGCGCCGACTCGTGTCGACCCGTCAGGGGCCGAGTCAGCGTACGGCCCGGTGCACCCACCCCCGCTCGATCCGGGACAGCTCCTGGAAGCCGTGCCGGACCAGTTGTCCGGTCTCCTCGATGTCGTCCGCGGTGGCGTAGGTCAGCACCCGGTCGACGCCGGCCATCCGCAGCCACCGGGCTGCGTGCGCGAGAAGCTGTTCCTCCAGCCCTGAGCCCTGGTAGGGCTCGGCGACATGGAGACCGGCCAGGTCGGCCAGCCCTCCGTTGCGCGCGTACCGTTCGGGCCGGTCCAAGGATGTGTCCACCTCGACGTAACCGATGACGTCGTCGCCCAGCCGGGCGGAGAACCGGGTTCCGCACTCGCCGAGGGTGCGCTGGACGTTCGCCCCCGGGACCGCCGCCCCGGCCGGCCGTCCCAGGTCGGCCACCGCGGCGATCAGCAGTGCCTCCGCCGGTCCGGCCGGTGTGAATCCGGTCCGTCGATAGGCGGCACGGATGTGCTCCCACTGGTCCGGGACACCGCAGATCCCGGCCGCCGGGAGCTGTCCGTCGGCGTAGCGTCGTGACACGCCCCAGCGTGTCAGCTGCGCGAGACAGGCGGCCATCAGGAGGTCGGCCGCGCTCTCGGAGTCCGGCCAGAAGGAGGCCGGGGGCCGGAAGACGAACCATTCGATCACGCCCGCGTCGCGGTAGTCCGCACCGGTCGCAGCGTCGGCACGGTAGCGCAGCAGGTGGGCGGCGGCGACGACGTGCTGCCGCTGCTCGGCGACGAGCGTGACGCGCTCGGCCACCCACGGGTCGAGAATGAACTCCTGCGGACGTCGTTGCAGTTGGCTCAGCACCGTGTTCACGGAGACGGAGAGACCAGGGACGACAGCGGCGACATGGGCGTTGACCAGTTCTGTCACCTGGTCGCGGTCGTCGCGGCGGAAGGGACGCACCCTCAGTGAGGACGGCATGGCAAACCTCTGATTGGAGAGATACAGGAGGCCGCCAAGAGGTGCGGTACACCGAAACCGTAACAGAGCGACCGCGGAACGGCCGCGCGGAACGGTTGTTGAGTTCGCGAACCACGGCGGCGGGCGGTTCCACGCCCGGGTCGGAGCCTGTCCGCTGTCGTCACGATGGCCCGGTCTGTGCCGATCCACTGCACGACAGGGGTTTCGGGTGCGAAGCGCGGCCGGTGAGATAGGTGGCAGGCACATCCGAGGGCGCCTTCAGGCTGCCGGCGAAGCCGCCTGCCGTCCGCCTTGGGCAGTGGCGCGCTGATGACGGACATCACTGGCTGGTCATAGCCGCTCCGATCGCCGGGCTCCACCACTGGGGTACTGGAGGTGAGGCCCGGCTTCCTGCGAGTGGGCGGGTCAGCACACCGGCTGCTCGACCGTGTCGGAGCCCTCCTCCTGGCTGGCCTCCGAAACGGCCGGAGCCGGCTTCGGCAGAGCTTGGACGAGCAGGGTGACGATGACGGGGAACGCCACGATGACCGCGATGCTGAGGAAGAACGCCCTGGGATATCTGTCCGGTGAGGGCGAGGCGCCGAGCGCGCCGAAGAAGACGAGGCCGACGAGCGAGACACCGAGCGCCGCGCCGCCCTCCATCGCCGTGGACAGCACGCCGGAGGCCGCGGAGGCATGCTTCGGGTCGACGTCGGCCAGGGCTGCGGCGGGCAGTGGAGCGGCGACCAGACCCATGCCGAATCCCGCCACCAGCAGTCCGGGCGCGACCCAGCCGGCCGAGCCGTCCACGCCGAGGTGCGCGACGATCAGGGCAACCGTCCCGTACCCGACGGCGACCAGCCCGGCGCCCAGGGCGACGACCTGGTTGCCGATGCGCACGGCGATCTTCCCTGCGAGGAACGACGAGCCGAAGAAGCCGGCGCTCATCGTGGTGAAGAGCAGTCCGGACGGGAGCGCGTCCCAGCCCCTTCCTTCCTGCATGTAGATGGCGAACAGCAAGAAGAAGGAGCCCATCGACATGAAGTACACGAAGTAGGCCGCGACGCCGACGGCGAATCCCCGCCTGCGGAAGAGCCCCGGATCGATCAGCGGTGCCTCGCTGCGTGCGGCCAGTCCCCGCTGGTGCGTGATGAACAGGACGAACAACGGCACGCCGGCGATCAGCGACAGCCATGCCCACAACGGCCAGCCCTGTTCCCGGCCCTCCAGCAGAGGCAGCACCACCGCGGCAAGGCTCACCGTGGCCAGGGCGGCCCCCGCCAGGTCCAGCCCGGCACCGGCTTCGGTACGGATGCGCGGGACGGTCCGCGGCGTCAGGGTGAGGATCACCAGACCGATCGGGATATTGATGAGGAAGACGGTTCGCCAGCCGAGCCCGGCGACGTCGAGGGCGATCAGCACGCCGCCGATGAGCTGCCCGCACAGCCCGGACAGCCCCAGCATCAGTCCGTACGCGCCGAAGGCACGGCCCCGCGCCGCACCGGTGTAGACGTGACTCACGACGGCGAGTATCTGTGGGGTCAACATCGCCGAGGAAAGGCCCTGAACGACACGGGCGGCGATCAGGAACCAGATGCCGGGCGCGAAGCCGCAGGCTGCGGATGCGGCGGTGAAGAGCGCGAGGCCCAGGAGGAACATCCGGCGGGGGCCGTAGAGGTCGCCCATCCGGCCGCCGGTGATGAGTCCCACGCACAGGGCGGCACCGTAGCCCACCATGACGAGTTGGGTCTCAGGTGCACCGGCGCCCAGGTCGCTCTGGATCGAGGGGATGGCGACGTTGGCGATGAAGAAGTCCAGAAAGGAAATGAAGCCGCCGGTCAGGACGACGGCCAAGGGGGCCCAGGACCTGCGGTCGGCCGCACGGCCGGCAGTCTGCGGACTGGTCATGTCAGGATCTTCCGTTCATGGTTGGGGGAACGGCGCGAGGCTAGATCCGGGTCACTGACATCCCCTGTCAGTGACCCGGATACTTTCGTTCATGCGAGCTAGCCGGTTGGTGAGCGTCTTGTTGCTCCTGCAGACCCGCGGCCGGATGACCGCGCGGGAAGTGGCGGAGACCCTTGAGGTGTCGGTCCGCACCGTCTATCGGGACATGGAGGCGCTCACCGCCTCCGGCATCCCGCTGTACGGCGAAGCCGGCCCGGACGGCGGGTACCGCTTGCTCGATGGTTACCGGACACGGCTCACCGGGCTCACCGCCGACGAGGCCAGGGCACTGTTCCTGACCGGCCTGCCCGGAGCCGCGGCAGCCCTCGGGTTCGGCGCCGTGGCAGCCGGGACACGACGGAAGCTGACCGCAGCGCTGCCGCCCGAGATGCGCGAGCGCGCCGAACAGTCCCGGGAACGGATCCACATCGACATCCCCGCCTGGTATCAGGACCTTGAGGAGACACCCTGGCTGTCCGTGGTGGCGAACGCGGTGTGGGACCAGCGACAGGTGCGGATCCGGTACGAACGCTGGGCCACCCCGCACACGGTGGTCAGAACCGTGAACCCCTACGGAGTGGTCCTCAAGGCGGGCCGCTGGTACCTGGTCGCCGGATCCGCGCACGGCGTGCGGACCTACCGGGTGTCCCGGATCACCGAACTGGAGCCCCGGGGAGAGACATTCGAGCGGCCTGCCGGATTCGACCTGGCGGCACACTGGCGCGCGTACCTGGAGACCTTCGACACACGCCGGTACCGCGACCAGGCGGTGCTCCGCCTGTCCCCCGAGGTTTTCGCCGACATCGGGCAGGTACTCGACTCGGCGGCGGCCCGGGCCGCCAGGGAATCTGCGACACCCGACGCGGGTGGCTGGACGCGGGTGGTCATACCCGTCGAGTCCGCTGAACAGGCGCTCCCCACGCTGCTGTCGCTGGGCGTGGGTGCGGAAGTGGTGGGACCGCCCGAGCTGCGGGAGAAGATGCGGACCACCCTCGCCGGGATGCTCGCCCGGTACGAGGAGGACGGCCCGGCGCGCCTGTGAGGACGGCCCGCTCCAGCCTCGCCTCCGATCGCCTGATCGACTCCGAAGTACTTCCGGAGCCGACCACACGGGGATCGGCTGGAGCAGACTCGCCTCCGGGCCGCGGCCTGGGCCGAACGCAACCACCTGGCAGACCTCGCCACAGCCGACAAGGCCACGACCACGACGCGATGCTGCTCCTCGACATGGCGAGCCCCGCGGAGGCAGCGCCCCCCGAAGCGGCCGAGCGGTAGCCGGCCGGGCCCGCAGGACGAGATGCGCGCCTCCGGGGCCGGATCGCTTGGCGTGGCCATCCATGCCAAGAGCGACAGACGGTGGTGGCGCCTCCAGCAGTCAGATCACCTGTGAGGCCACGCCCTCCAGAGCGGCCGGGGAGCGGAACACGCCAGGAGGGGACGACGGCGTGGGATCGAGTCCCCGTGGACCACTGCGGTGGGCGAGTCGAGACCCGGACCGTACTCGGGCCACATCCATCACCACCGCTTGCCTCGCCTCCCAGCGTATTCGCTGGTCATGTGTGCGTGGGCGCTGCACCACCAGCCGACGAAGAACCTGCTGACAGGCTCGACAGCAACCACACTCGGTGCCAGGTGGTGCGGCCGGACTTGCCGTCTACAGTCCGAAGCGATCCGAATTTCTACCCCAGGAAGCTCAACCGCACCTGACGGTCGGGGTTGTCGACGTGCGTATCCGCCAAACTCCGTTAAGGCGACCCGAAGGATAACCGGCGACCTGTTCGGATCCGTGGGCTGAGCGCACGGATCCCGTGTACGAGGAATACGAGGAGCCCCTCTACGCCGCCCCCGCTCCTCGCCCGCACGGTCGACGCGGGGTGGCTCGGGCTCAAGAGCGGGTCGGGTTTCTACACGTACCAGTGAGTGTGACAGCGTCGCCAACTGGCAGGGAAGCACCTCTGCCCCGGAGTTGGCTTGACCTGCATTTTCGAGCCCTGGATCGGCGGCCCGGGCCTCGTACAGTGGCAGCGGCTCGTTCCTCCGGATGCCACCCGGTGCTATCGCGCCACCACCCTCCACCGTCGCCCCCGACCACTGCCTCGGGCCGGCCCGAAGGCGACGTCACGCTCGCCTCTGTTGAGGCCCGTGGGGCAGTGGTCTCACCGAGGGCTGCTCCAGGAGCCTTTATGTATGGGGGGCGACGAAAAACGCGGCCTCATCAGAGTGATTTGCGGCGGATCTCGCTGCGCTTGCAGCGAGCAGACCGGACGGTCGGCGCCGCTCACCTCAGCGGTCCCCGATCATGCCGCCGTCGGGATCCCCGTATCCGGCGATCCCGACGGCGGCCTCGATCCGCAGGCCCGTCGCGCGGGACTGCGGCCGGGTCACTTCTCCAGGAAGGCGAGGAGTGCGGCGTTGACTTCCTCCGCGTGGGTCCACAACAGCCCGTGGGGGGCGCCCTCGATCTCCACGTAGTCGGCGGACGGCAGCGCCTGGCGGAAGGGCCGCGCGGTTCCCTCGACGGGGAGGATCCGGTCGCCCGTGCCGTGCAGGATCAGGGCCGGGACATCGATGGCCGGGATGTCGGCCCGGAAGTCGGTGTACCAGGTCGACGGTGCGGCGGCCGCGGCGAAGAAGCCCCCGCCCGCCGCGACGTTCCAGCTGTTGCGCACGGCCTCCTCACTGATCCTGGTGCCGAGGTTCTCGTCGAGGTTGTAGAAGTCCTTGTAGAAGTCCGTGTAGTACGCGTAGCGGTCCGCCTTGACCGCCGCGACGACGCCGTCGAAGAACTCCTTGGGGGCGACCCCGTCGGGGTTGTCGTCCGTCTTGAGCAGGAAGGGCTCCAGCGAGGCCAGGAAGGCGACCTTGGAGACACGGGCGGAGCCGTAGGCGGACACATAGCGGGCCACCTCGCCGGTGCCCATCGAGAAACCGACCAGGACCGCGTCCCGCAGGTCGAGGTTCTCCATGACCGTGTTCAGGTCCGCCGCGAAGGTGTCGTAGTCGTAGCCGGTCGTCGGCTGGCTCGACCGCCCGAAGCCTCGGCGGTCATAGGTGATCACGCGGTAGCCCGCCTCCAGCAGCACGGCGCTCTGCCGCTCCCAGGAGTGGCCGTCGAGCGGGAAGCCGTGGATGAGGACGACCGGCTGCCCGGTGCCGTGGTCCTCGTAGTGGAGATCGATGGTGGTGGAGTTTTCCTGACCCACGGTGATGTACGGCAAGGTCTCATTCCTTCGTTCGGAGGGCCGGCGCGCGCAGATCCACACCCCGTCTCGACGGGGGGAGGGTGCTGCACGGACGGCATCGACTCGTCGACTTCCGGCGTCCGGGCATGCGCGGCACGGTATGACCGCACACCAGGGCGAACGCTCCGCCCCCTGTTGACCGTGAGTGCACCGCTCATTGCCTGGAAGCGCCGGGACGGAAACCTGTCCCGACACGCTACAGCGCAAGGCTCCTCGAAGGCGTTCGTCACCGGCCCTTTGGGGGCGTTTCCCGCCGGCGCCTCTCGCGTGCGCGGACGGAACACTGGCGATGCGCCGACGGACAAGACGCCTCCGCCGGCCGCCCTTAGGGTGCTGTCCACGACATATTTATTGAATTTTAAATCATTCTGGGGGTAGTGCGCTGAGCAACGCCGAAGTGGATCCCGCCGCGCCGCGCCGCACCGCCGTGGACCACGGTGACACCGCGCCGCGGATCGAGGTGGTGTCCGCGCGGGACGTCCCGTTGGGTGGCCCGCGGGCGATGACGGTGCGGCGCACGCTGCCGCAGCGGGCCCGGACGCTGATCGGGGCCTGGTGCTTCGTCGACCACTACGGTCCGGACGACGTCGCCGACACGGGCGGCATGGACGTCGCCCCGCACCCGCACATCGGCCTGCAGACCGTGAGCTGGCTGTTCAGCGGGGAGATCGAGCACCGCGACAGCCTGGGCAGCCACGCGTTCGTACGGCCCGGCGAGCTGAACCTCATGACGAGCGGGCACGGCATCAGCCACTCGGAGGTCTCCACCGCCGCCACCACGATCCTGCACGGCGTCCAGCTGTGGGTGGCCCTGCCCGAAGAACACCGGCACACCGGCCGCGACTTCCGCCACCACGTGCCGGCCCCGGTGCGGTGGGAAGGGGCACAGATCAAGGTGTTCCTGGGGTCCCTCGCCGGTGACACCTCCCCGGTGCCCACGTTCACGCCGCTGCTCGGCGGCGTGCCGTTCGAGGAACGGATCGTCATGTGGTGGAACTTCATCGGCCGCAGCCACGAAGAGATCGTCGAGGCCCGGCAGGCCTGGGAGCAGGCATCCGACCGCTTCGGCGGTGTCGACGGCTACGACGGCGACGCCCTTCCCGCCCCCGCCCTCCCGAACACCCCCTCGCCCCCCGCAAGAACCCGCTCCGCCACTGAAAGGCCCACCATGGCCCAGCCCGCCACCGCTCCGGCCGTCCGCCGCGTCGACGCCAGGCACCGCTACGAAATCCTGGTCGACGGCGAAACCGCCGGCTTCACCGCCTACCGCGACCGCGATGACCGGCGCGTCTTCTTCCACATCGAAATCGGCGCCGCCTTCGCCGGACAGGGCCTGGCCTCACTCCTCGTCCAGCAGGCCCTGACCGACGTACGGGCCTCCGGGATGCGCTCCGTGCCGGTCTGCCCTTACGTGGCGAAGTTCCTCACCCGGCACGAGGATTTCGCCGACCTGGCCGACCCCGTCACCCCCGACATCCTCCGGTGGCTGGAGACCGCACCGGCACGGTGACGACCGGCCTTCCGGACCACCGCCCCAGACGAGGAAGTACCGGTTCGGATCGGTGCTTCCTCGTCGGCGTCCCCGTTCGTCAGGGGCGCCCGAGGGCCCCAGGGCTCTCCTTGACGCCAAGCCGTTGATCACGGCCCGGCTGCCCTGCGGGCCGGGAACGGGCGCCGGACAGCTTGCCCCGGGCGGCCCTGGCACTGATCCGCCGCGACAGCCGCGGATCAGCCCGAGTTGGCACCGGCGCGTTCGCGGACCTCAGCCGTGACCGGGTGTCCACCGCCGAGGAGTGGAGCGCCGAGTCTCGAAGCCGGCCCGAGCCATCCTTGAATCCGCAGGTCGATCGCTCCGTCACGTGCCGTTGTTCAAGGGCGTGTTCGCCAGGAGGGAGGCAGTGCCGTTCGCGGCACTGCCTCCTGGTGCTTTCGCCGCCCCGGGAGGGCCCTCGTCACCCGGTGGCTCGACACCCGAGTTCGCTGAGTACCAACGTCCGCTCACGCACCGCTCATGCAGCCCGGACGCGAGCACTGGTCGCTTCCGCCAGGCCTTGTGCGGGTCGATGAGGGCGCTGCCTCCTGCCCGCTTGGTCCCGCGGGCCGGGCAGATCACGTCCTCCTCGTCGCCTGGGGCGCTCGCCATCACCAGTGGCGACCCCACCGGAGGCCTCGTTCGGCCTTGTCCAGCTGGCTTAGCGCGTAGCGCAGGCCGTCCGTGTTGCCCAGCGCGCGGCAGGTGACGGCGGCCTGTCGGTTGGCAGGGACGGCTTCCTCGTAACGCATCGCGTCCACCAGGGCGCCGCCGTGCAGGACGAGGGCCCAGCTCTCCTGGAGGCGGTCGCCGCTGTCCCGGCAGGCCTCGCGCCACCGGCGAAGCAGAGGGATGAGTTCCCGAGAACGTCCGGACGGGGAGAATTCGCGGCCGAGCTCCGCAAGCGCGTAGGCCGCGGAGTCGGGCCCGAGTGCCGAGTCGTACAGGTCGGCGCCGCGCAGGCCGGCGGTGACGGCCTCCTCGTACCGACCCACCTTCCAGAGCGCCTTGCTGAGGCCGAGCAGGGACGTGGCCTGGGGGCTCCGGGCGCCGATCGTGCCGTAGGCGGTGGCGGACCGCAGGTAGGCGTCAACTGCCTCCTCGTGGCGCCGCGCCTCCATGAGGTGGTGGCCGAGGTGGAGGCGGGCCTTGCCCTCGCCGTCCCCCTCGCGGATCTCCGCGTAGATGTCGGCGGCCTGGCGCAGGACGGCGATGTTCTCCTTGAGCCGGCCCAGCCCCTTCAGGGCGCGGGCGAGGTTGAGGAACGCGGAGGCCTGGAGGCTGGGGAAGCCGAGCCGGCGCATGATGTCGGCGGTGCGCACGTAGGCGGGAATGGCGTCCTCGTACCGCTCCTCGCCCAGGAGGAACTCCCCGAGGTTGTACAGCGACAGGGACTCGCCGCGCTGGTCGCCCGCCTCCTGGTAGCAGGCGATGGACCGCCGCGCAGCCGCGATGGCCTCCTTGCGCCGTTCCACCGACGCGAGGGCGAGGCTCAGGTTCCGGAGCGCCTCGGCCTCGCCGTGCCCGTCGCCGCGCTCGCGGTAGAGCGCCGCGGCCCGGGTGCCGGCGATGACAGCCTCCTCGTGCAGGCCGCTGCTCTCCAGGCCGAGGGCGACGTTGTTCAGGGCCTTGGCCTCCTTGGTGCTGTCGCCGAGCTCCCCAAAGAGTTCGGCGGCCCGCCTGCTGGCGGCGACGGACTCCGCATACCGGCCCGACCGGCCCAGGTCGTTGCCGAGTTCGCCCGCCGAGGTGGCCTCGGATTTCGGTTTGCCGGCGGCGCGGAACGCCGCGACGGCCTGGGTGCGGGCGGCAATGGCCTCCTGGGTGCGATCCAGCTTGACCAGCGCGGTCCCGAGACACTCCCACGCCGCGCCCTCACCATCGCGGTCACCCGACGCACGGCAAACGGCCGCGGCCTCCTCGCAGACGGCGACGGCCCGCTCGTGCCGCTCCAGATACACCAGGCAGAGACCGATGCTGAGGAGCACGTTGCCCTCACCGTCGCGACCGGTCTCCCGGCAGATCACGAGTTCCCGTTCGTAGGCGGTGACGGCCTCGTCGTATCTGTCCATCGAGAGATGGTTGGTGCCCAGTCCGTGCAGCAACGCGCGTTCCCGGGGACGGTTGCCCGTCTCGCGGTACAGCGCCAGGGCCTGCTCGCAGACGGCAACGGCCTCCTCGAACCGTTCCGCCTTCCTCAGGGCCTCGCTGCGGTTGGACAGGGCGTCGGCCTCACCGCTGTGGTCACCGGCCTCCCGGAACACGGCCGCGGCCTTGCCGCACGCGGTGGCGGCCTCCGCGAACCGGCCCGTCCGCACGCATGCAGCGCCCAGATTGGCCAGCGCCCGGGCCTCGCTGTCACGGTTGCCGGTCCCGCCGAGGAGCACGGCGGCCTGCTGACAGGCGGTGACGGCCTCCTCGAACCGTCCCAGCTCGATCAGCACGGCACCGAGTCTGCCGAGTGCCCCGCCCTCCCCGGCGGGATCGCCGATCTCCACGCGCAGGGCGGCGACCCGTTCGAGGGCGGGAACGGCCTCGTCGTACCGTTTCAGCTCGTACAGGGCGACGCCCAGGTTGGTCAGGGAGTCGGCCTCGCTGCTGCGGTTGCCTTTCTCCTGGTAGACGGCGGCGGCACGCCGGGTGGGGTCGAGGGACTCCTCGAACCGGCCCAGCCGCAGCAGGGCGTTGCCCAGGTTGTGCAGCGGCGGCCCCGGCGAGCCACCCGCTTCGTGCTCCTCGAAGAGTTCCAGGGCGCGCCGGCTGACGGTGACGGTCTCCTCGTACCGCTCGGCCGCCGTCAGGGCGTTGCTCTGGTTGGTCAGCGCGGCGGTCTCCAGGTGCCGCTCGCCGGTCTCCCGGTAGACGGCCGCGGCCCGTCCTGCTGCGTCGGCCGCATCGGCCGCCCGCTCCATCCGGGACAGGGCGTTGCTGAGGTTCGTCAGCGCAGCGGCCTCCAGCGCGCGATTGCCGGCCCGGCGGTAGAGACCGGCGGCCCGCTCGCTCGCGGTGGCCGCCTCCTCGAACCGCCCCGGACTCAGCACCCGGCCGGCGAAGTTCAGGAAGAGATCCGCCGCGCCGGAATCGTCGCCGGTGTCGAGACGGGCGTCGGCGGCCCGCTCCACGGCGGTGACGGCCTCCCCGAAACGCCTCAACCCGACCAGGACATCGCCCAGGTCGGCCAGCGACTTCGTGAGCTCGGTGAGGTCGGTGCCGGGAGCCGGGTCGTCCAGTCTCCGCCGCAGTCGCGCGGCCGTTTCGACGGCGGCCAGCGCTTCCTCCCGGCGCTCCTTGCGGGGCAGCGACAACCGGTGCATGGCGTCCGCGTAGGCGGGAAGGTCGAGCGCCGGGTGGGCCACCGCCACCTGCCGGTACAGGTCAGCGGCCTCCTGGGTGGCGGCCACGGCCTCGTCCTCACGATCGAGGTCCCACAGCCGCTCGCCGAGAGCGTTCAGCGAGTTGGCGAGCGTGAGGGGCGAGTTGAAGCCGTCCTCGGCCAGCCGCCGTTGGATGTCCACCGCCTCCTGAACGGTCGTGAGCGCCTCGTCCTCGCGGCCCAGCCGGACGAGGGATTCGCCGAGGTTGAGGAGGACGGTGGACAGGTCGGACCGGTAGGCGGCCGGGTTCGCCTCGGCCAGCTCCCGGTACAGGCCGGTGGCCTCCCGTACGGCGTCCAGCCCCTCCTGCGTCCGCTCCACGCCGAGCAGCGCGCGACCGAGGTTGTTCAGCGCCCCGGCCAGATAGGGCCGCTCGGCGCCGGGCCGGGCGGCGGCCAGTAGCCGGTGCAGGTCGACGGCCTCGCGGGCGGCGACCAGCCCCTCCTCCCGGCGGCCCGCGGCCGTCAGTCGCAGGCAGAGGTTGCCCAACGCCAGCGCGAGGCCGTGCCGGTGCCCGGCCGGGTCCTCGTCGGCCGCCTGCCGGCACAGGTCGGTGGCCTCCTGGGTGGCGGCCAGCGCTTCCGCCGGGCGGCCGTGGCCTTCCAGCCGGTTGCCCAGGCTGGTCAGCGCCTCGCGCAGGGTGTGCCGGTGGGCGGTGGGATCCGCCGCGGTCAGCCGGCGGCTGATCGCCACGGCCTCCTCGGTCAGGAACAGTGCCTCCTCGGGGCGGCCCACGTCGGACAGCCGGTCCCCGTGGTCGGCCAACGCGGAGGCCAGGCCGCTCAGATGGCCCAGGTGCCCGGGGTCGGACCGGACGAGCTCCCGATACAGCCGGACCGCCTCCTCGGCCGGACCGACCGCCTCCTCCCGGCGCCCCGCGTTGGCGCGGCGCCAGGCCAGGGTGCTGTACAGCCCGGCCCGTTGGCCCGGGTCCGTGGCGACGGCCAGGCGGTGGGCGATCAGGACCTCCATGACCGCGAGGATGCCGATGTCCAGGTTGACGTCACGGCCGTCGGGCAGCCTGGACTCGACGGCTTCCAGTACGGCCAGCAGCTCGGGGTCGGCGGAGGCGTCCGGGGTGTCAGAGGGCTTGGTGTCGGCGAGGGCGGCCAGGGTGGTCAGGGCCGGGCTGCCGGCGGCGATCGCGAGGTCCGGATCGTCGCGCAACAGCGGGAACAGGACGTTTTCGCGGACATGCCTCCAGCGCCCGGCGGCGGTCGCGAGGAAGGTGACCGCGCGGGGGGCGATGACGGAACGCAGGTCCTCCTCGGCGGTGAGGGCGCCAGGGACGTCGCTCGCCCAGGGGTCGGGTTCATAGGACGTGATGTCGTGGCCGGGGGTGAGCAGCCCGAGGAAGTCCTCCGCGAGCCGGTCGGGGTACAGGGGCTCCAGGACCAGCGAGCGGTCGGCGGGCGGGTAGCAGAACCGGTGGTCCTTCAGCAGGTACCCGGAGTGCTCGGGCAGGTCCAGGGTCTGCAGGGCGCGCTTGCCGGTGAAGTGACCGACCGCTCCGGTGAGTACGGAGGTGAAAACGGTCTGGGCCATGACGTCGGGGTCGGTCCGGTAGGTCTGCCCCTGCTTCCCGGCGTCGTAGAGCCGCTGCCAGGCCAGACGCTCGCGGTCCAGCAAATACGCCGACAGCTCGTGCGGCTCGGTGAGCGACGGCTTCTTGCCGTCGGCGTGAGCGTCCACAGCGACCAGGGCGGCCATGTGCAGGTTCAGCGTCAGCCCGAAGTCCCGGTGGTCGAGGGAGCCCGGCGGGTCGATGTCCGCGGTGTCCGACAGGCCGTACAGGTCGGCGGCACCGTAGCGGTCCCGGGCGGCGGCGAACATCCGCGCGCGGTCCGCGGCCAGTGACGGAAGGAGCAGGTCGCCGGCGCCGGCCCTGCGTTCGCCGAGCTCGCCGCGGAGCGCAGCGAACCAGCGAACGGTACGGCCCACCAGCAGAACCCGCGTGGGCCGATCCTGGTTGAGCACGGGATCGGACAGCAGACGTGCCAGTTCGCTGTGCGCCCACCGGTCGGCATAGTCGACGACGAGGAGTACCCCGGCCGCGGCCTCGTCCGAGGCGGACGCGCCATCCGGCGCTGCCGGGCCGGGCACACCGCGGAACCCTGCCTGGCGGACCGACCACCGCTCCTGGACGGGCAGTTCCGCGCTCCTGGACTGCTCGGCGAACTCCGTCGCCAGGCGGGTCTTGCCCTGCCCGCCAGGTGCGTGCACCAGCAGGACCGACAGCCGCGCACCCGGATCGTCCCGCCACCGCCGCAACCGCTCCAGTTCGGCTTCCCGGCCGACGAACGGCACGACGTGGCTGCGCGCGTCCAGCAGACGGCTGGGCTGTGTCATGAGCCACGCGGACCGGGGAGCGGACGGGGCGGGGAGCGCCTCGATCGCGGGCACACGGGTGCCGTAGACGTTGACCGCCGTCGCGGTGCCGCCGTCCCCGACGACGATCGCGCTGCCCTCACCGCTTCGCAGGTAGTTGACGCTCGGGCCCGGCTCGGTCACGGCCGCTCACCCGCGTTTTCGGGGCCCGGCGAGGGGACACCACCGGTCCCGTTGGTGACGCTCGCGCTCCCTCCGTTCCCCACGACGATCGCACTGCCTTGCCCGCTGTGCAGGTTGCCGACGGAGGGCCCGGCGCCCGGCGTGTGGTTCGGGGCGGGTTCCTTCTCGGCCGGGTCCAGGTCCAGTTGGCGGATCTCCGCGCCCGGGACCCAGATCCAGGCCTCGCCCTGATGTTCCTTCTCCTCGACGCCGACGCGCCGGAACTCCTCCGGCGGGATGGTGGTGTACGCCTCCTCGACCACGTCGTGGAAGACGGTCGATGACACCGCGACGGCCAGACAGGCGTACGGCGCCTCGGCCAGGGCAGCGCGCAAGGGCGCGCAGTCGAGGATGCGGCCGGTCTCGACCGGGGCCCGCCCGACGAACCCGTTGGCACCCAGCCCGACCGCGCCGAAGTGGACGGCGGCGCGCAGCCTGAGCCAGGGCCGCCGCCCCGTGCCGAGGTTGAAGTTGAAGGCGCGCAGGCTCGCGTCCAGCGCGCGCATGAAGTCGTCGACCAGGGCGGGCTCGGAGGTGTCCGCGGGCAGGACGGCGAACAGCGAGTCCCCGCCCTCCTGTGTCTCCCATGCCGCACGGTCCAATCCGGCCTTCGCGGCCGCCGAGTCCAGCAACCCCACGATCGCTTGCTGGAACTGGCGCTGTGTCTCCACGCCGACCCCGCCGTACCCCTTGGCGTCGACCGCCAGCAGCGGCCTGCGCCCGAACGCCGTTACGGCATCCCGCTCGTCCACACCGTTCCTCACCATGACACCTCTCGGTACACGAAGTTCACCGGAGAGATGAGCCTGAACTCTCACATCCCCTTCAAACCAACGGAGTTACCGCACGGACTCCCCACGGAGAGCCCCTGCGCCCGCCCGCTCCCCCGAAGACGAGCGCCGGTAGAAGCATTCGTACACCTGCCGTCCCGTGTGAACCCCGTGGAAGTACGGGTTGCCGGTCCGCCTGGGAAGGGTGACCGCTCCCGAAGTCCGGAGAACCCGCAGAAGTGACTGGTCCCGTCGGGGCCTTCGCCCGCCTACTGGACGGACCTCGTGACCGTCGATCGAAGGAGACTTCATGGCACCGACCGGAGAGGCAGCAGCCGACCACCCCGCGCAGTACATGCTGACCGCGCTCCAGACGACCCACCAGCACGCGGACGCCAAGGCCGGGATCCTGGCGGCGGCGCAGGCGACGCTGGTCGGCACCTCGGGGACGTGGATCCGGCAGTCCGTGGCCGTCTGCGGTCAGGGCGGCGCGGACGGGGTGTACGCGGGGACGCTGCTGGCCCTGTTCGTCTGCGGGCTCGTCGCAGGCGCGGTGACTCTCGCGGCGACCGTGCGTCCCCGGTTGCTGCGGGGCTCGGCCGGCAACAACCGGTACAGCTTCGTCCAGCTGGCCTCGGGTCCCGACATCGCCGACACCCCGACCACCGGCACGCCAGCCGCCGACGAGGCCGCGGATCGCCGGGATTTGTCGCACACGGTGCGGTTCCTCGCCCATGTCGCCGTACGCAAGTACCGCTGGCTGACGGGAGCCGTGGTGTGCACGGCCGTCATGGGGGTGAGCGCGGGGCTGAGCGTAGCCCTGCTGCCGGTGTTGGCCTGACGCCGGCTCGGCTACGGCGGCCCGGACGACAGTTCCGCGAGGCCGGTGAGCCGGGGCAGATCCAGGATCGTGGTGGTCCGGTAGCCGGTCTTCAGCAGGACGTCCTTGCGCAGTTCGCTCAGCACCTTGTGGATGGTCGTCTCGGCGGCGCCGACCATCGTGGCCAGCTCCGGTTGTGTCAGCGAGCAGCCGATCTCCACTCCGTCGGCCCGGTCGGTTCCGTAGCAGTCGGCGAGTTCCACCAGCAGCCGGGCCAGCCGCACCCTCGCCGGATAGCCGCGGAAGTCGAGCCTCCGTCTGTTCGCCGAGCGCAGCCGGTTGGCGATGATCCCCGTAAGGGCCACAAAGATCTCGGGCCGGCTCAGCAACAGCTCCCGCAACGTGTCGGCGGAGATTCGCCGGGCCGTCAGCGGGCCGCAGGCGGTGACGGTAGCCGATCGCGGCGCGCCGTCCATGGCCGCCATCTCGCCCACGATGTCCCCGGCTGCCCGGACCGCGAGGAGCGAGGTCTGACCGTTCTCCACCGTCGCCGTGACCTTGACGACCCCGGACAGCAGCAGCAGGACGTGCCGGTCGTCCCACCCCTCTCTCAGCAGCACGTCGCCCGCGTCGAACCGGACCTCGGCTCCCCGTCCGAGCAATTCCCGCCGCGCCGGGAGCGGCAGCATCCCCAGCAGACTGCGCGCGGGCCACTCCTCGGGCCGGCCGTGAACAGCCACCGGCATCCCCCTGTCTTCCGGTCACAGGACATCATCATGCTGCTTCCCCGGAAAGGGTTCCGCCAGAGCAACCGCATGTGCCACCTCATCTCGACGGCCGCCTCGGCAACCATCTGCACCACCGAACGGCGAGCGGATGCGATTCTCCTCCAAGATCCTGCCGCCGTGGTGCCGCAACTCACCAAAGGTCGGTGCATGGGCTGTCGTCGGGGGACTTCGCCCCGGCGCTGGAGCAGTTCCTCGGTCCGGTGGCCGGGCTGTCGCCCGCGACCATGACACGGCTGACGAAGCAGTGGAGCGACGACCACGACGCTTTCCGCAGCGCGACCTCGCCGGCAGCAACTCCGTCGTGACCGCCGTCGGCGCGGCATGCGTGACCCGGAACTGGTCGTCGGTGACGGCACGATGGGGCTGTGGAAGGCGTTTCGGGAGGTGTTCCCAGCCGCCCGGCACCAGAGGTGCCGGGTTCACGGGGCCGGGATGTCACGACCACCCTGCCGAAGTCCGCACGGCCAGGCGCGACGAAGGCGACGCAGGAGATCTGCAATGCCGAGGACCGCGCGCATGAAGAACCTCATGAAGAACCTCATGAAGAACCTGCTGACAGGATCGACAGCGCCCTCACTCGGGTGCCGGTTGGAGCGGTCGGCCGCGCCGTCTGCAGTCCGACGCGATCCGAGTTCCTACCCAAGAAAGCTCAACCGCACCTCCCGCCGCGGGTTGTCGACGTTCGTATCGACCAGACAGACCGACTGCCACGTCCCCAGCGCCAGGCTGCCGCCGAGGACCGGAAGGGTTGCGTGTGGTGGGACGAGGGCGGGGAGGACGTGGTCGCGGCCGTGGCCGGGGGTGCCGTGGCGGTGGTGCCAGCGGTCGTCGGACAGGAGGAGGGTGCGGAGGGTGGCGAGGAGGTCGTCGTCGCTTCCGGCGCCGGTTTCCAGGATGGCGATGCCTGCGGTGGCGTGCGGGACGAAGACGTTGAGGAGACCGTCGCGGTCCGGGGCCACCTCCCGGAGGAAGGCTTCGCAGTCGGCGGTGAGGTCCGCGACGGTTTCGCGGGTGCCGGTGGTGATATTCAGGGTGCGGGTGGTGAATGCGGTGCTCATGTAGCCATTGTGGGGCGGGCATGGGGCGCTGTGCGGGAGGGTGTGGTCATCCAGCCGGACCCGGGGTGCGTGGTCGGTGGGCTCCCGGGAGTCTTCCCTGCATCCTCCCGCGGCCTCGGCAAACCCCGCCGCCTCGCCCCGCAATGTGTCCGCAATAAATATCCATCTGCCGAGACGGCGATTGACCCGCTCTCAAGAGCGCGGATACGTTCGGCCGCATGTTGACGCCAGCCTTGCTCACGACGCGCGGTCATATCGACCTGCTGCGAGTGACGTCCGCCGCGTGTCGTCGCGGCGGCATGCGGGGCTGTACCGCGATGCGGTGTTGCCGTGTTGCCCTGTTGCCTTGATGGCGGATTTGGGTCCGGCCGCGACTACGTCTGATGACGATCCGTCCACGCCTTACCTGAACTGACCGCAGAAATCTCCGGAAGCTCCAGAGGTTCCGGTAATTTCCGTTCACTTCTTCCCTCCTCACCAGCCGTCATCACGTGATTTCGCGGCATTTCCCATGACGGTTATTTCATGTCCCGATTTCCGGCGCATGTTTGGCGCCCAACAGCTCGTGATCAGCGATAGCGATTTCCTCCCCCGCTTCAGGCACGCCCTCCCCACAGGGGTGACGCCTTCTCCCCTCTCCAGGAGTTCCCGATGAGCATCCACCTCGATCAGACCGCCGCCGGACCGGCACCGCCTCATGGAAACGGTTTGCCCTCCGGCGGAAAGGGGGTGGCAACGGCGGCAGAACCCATCGCGCCTGCACCCGATGTGGAAGCGGTCGTCGCGGTCTCCGGGCGGCGGCGTGGAATTCCGCGCTGGCTGCGGCGGGCGGCAGGACCCGTGGCGCTACTGGCCTTCTGGCAGCTGGTCAGCGCCACGGGGCTGCTCCAGGAAGACGTTCTCGCCTCGCCCGGCAGCATCGCGCGTACCGGCGCGGGGCTCGTGGCGGACGGGACGCTGCCGTCGGCGATGGTGGTGTCGTTGCAACGGGTTGCCGTCGGGCTGCTGATCGGCGGGGCGGTCGGGGTCGTGCTGGCGTTGCTTTCCGGGCTTTCGCGGGTCGGGGAGGATCTGATCGATGCGACGGTACAGATGCTGCGGTCCATTCCGTGGGTCGGGGTCATTCCGCTCTTCATCATCTGGCTGGGTATCGGCGAGGCGCCGAAGATCGCGCTGATCGCATTGGGGGTCGCGTTCCACCTGTATCTGAATGTGTACGCCGGAATCCGTGGCGTGGACGCGCAATTGGTGGAGGCGGGTACGTCGCTGGGGCTCGGGCGGTGGGGGCTGGTGCGGCATGTGGTGCTGCCGGGTGCGTTGCCCGGTGCGATGACGGGGTTGCGGTATGCGCTGGCGACCGCCTGGCTGGCGTTGGTCTTCGGTGAGCAGGTGAATGCCGATGACGGGCTCGGCTTTCTGATGAATCAGGCCCGGGAATTCTTCCGTACCGATGTGATCGTGGTGTGCCTGGTGGTGTATGCGCTGCTCGGTCTGCTCGCCGATTTTCTCGTCCGCACGCTGGAAAGGCTGTTGCTGCAATGGCGACCGACATTCACCGGAAAGTGAGCCCCGGGCCGGCGGCGGCCGGACCGGACGAGGGCCGAGTGGCGGCCGTGCGGGCCCGTGGGCTGGTGCGGGAATTCGGCGGGCGGCGGGTGATCGACGATCTGGAGCTGACGCTGGAGCCGGGCGAATTCGTGGCGTTGCTGGGGCGCAGCGGATGCGGGAAGTCCACGCTGTTGCGGGTGCTGGCGGGGCTCGACCGGGAGATCGGCGGCGAGGTGTGGGTGCCGCGGCGGAAGGCGGTGGCGTTCCAGGCGCCGCGGCTGATGCCGTGGAAGAAGGTGTGGCGCAATGTGCTGCTGGGCCTGCCGGGGCGTCCCGAACGGGCCGTGGCGGAGCGCGCGTTGGCGGAGGTCGGGCTGGGGCACCGGTCCGACGCCTGGCCGCGGACGCTCTCCGGTGGTGAGGCGCAGCGTGCCTCGCTGGCCCGGGCGCTGGTGCGGGAGCCGGATCTGCTGCTGCTCGACGAGCCGTTCGGCGCGCTGGACGCGTTGACCCGGATCACGGCGCAGCGGCTGGTCGCGGAGGTGTGGCGGCAGCGGGGCTGCGCGGTGTTGCTGGTCACCCATGACGTGGACGAGGCGCTGCTGCTCGCGGACCGTGCGCTGGTGATGGAGGAGGGCCGGATCGCGTACGAGACGCCGGTGGCGCTGCCCCGGCCGCGGACACCGGCCGATCCCGGGTTCGCGGAGCTGCGTGCCCGGTTGCTGGACCGGCTCGGGGTGGCGGAGCCGGCGGGCGGCGGGGACACCGTCGCCGGGAGCGAGTCCGTCGCGGCGGGCGGGACGGAGCGATGACGGTGGCGGGAGAACGGAGCGGAGCGCTGAGGAGAGCAGGTGTGCGGCGGCTTGCCGGGTCCGTGCTGCTGGTGCCGCTCGTGGCGGTGCTGGCCGCCTGCGGCGGTGCGTCGCGGGCGGGCGGGTCGGCGGGCGGGGCCGGCGACGATGTCGACGGGAAGGGGTCGCTGACGCTCAACGTCGGGGATCAGAAGGGTGGTTCGGAGGCGATCTTGCGGGCCGCCGGGGAGCTGAAGGGGCTGACGTACCGGATCAAGTGGTCGACGTTCACGTCCGGGCCGCCGCTGCTGGAGGCGGTGAACGCGGGTGCGGTGGACATCGGCGGGGTGGGCAACACTCCCCCGGTCTTCGCCGCGGCGGCCAAGTCGAAGATCAAGGTCGTGGCGGGTGCGCACAGCCGTGCCGAGGGCGATGCGCTGCTGGTGCGCAAGGGGTCGCCGCTGACGCGGACCGCGCAGCTCAGGGGCAAGGCGATCGCGGTGGCGCAGGGCAGTTCGGCGCACTACCAACTCCTGGCGCAGCTGCGGAAGGCGGGCCTGTCGCCGAAGGACGTCACGCTGAACTACCTCCAGCCGGCCGATGCGCTGGCCGCGTTCACCCGCGGCAAGGTGGACGCCTGGGCGATCTGGGACCCGTACACCTCGCAGGCGCTGGATCAGGCCGGTGCGCGGGTGCTCGCCACCGGGCAGGGCGTGGTCAACGGTCTGAGTTTCCAGGTGGCGGCGCCCGCCGCGCTCGGTGACGCGAAGAAGGCCGCGGCGGTGCAGGACTACGTCGAGCGGCTGCGGCGGGCGCAGGACTGGGTGTACGCGCACCCGGACGCCTGGGCGCAGGTGTGGGCGCGGGAGACCGGTATGCCGCAGCGGGTGGCGCTGGCCGCGGTGAAACGCACCCGGGGCACGGCCGTGCAGGTCGCGCTGGACAAGGCCGCCGTCGCCTCCGAGCAGCGGATCGTCGACGCCTTCGCCCGCGAGGGGCTGATCCCCCGCTCCTTCGACTTCGGGGAGTTCGTCGACCCCCGTTTCAACCGCGGTCTGCCGCCTTCGGGTACGGCGCCGCGTTCCTACGGAAAGGCCCACTGACATGTCCGTACATCTGCATTGGTTCCTGCCGACCGGCGGCGACGGGCGCACCCTGGTCGACCGGCACGCCTATACCGACGGCGGCATCAAGCGTGACCGGATCACGCCGGTCAGCGGGGTGCGTGCGCCCGATGTCGAGTACCTCGCGCAGATCGCGAAGGCGGCCGAGCAGCTGGGGTTCGAGGCGGTGCTCACGCCGACCGGTACGTGGTGCGAGGACGCCTGGCTGACGACGACGGCTCTGACGCAGGTCACCGACCGGCTGAAGTTCCTGGTGGCGTTCCGGCCGGGGGTGATCTCGCCGGTGCTGGCCGCGCAGATGGCCGCGACGTACCAGCGGCTCTCGCGCGGGCGGCTGCTGCTGAACGTGGTGACCGGCGGCGACTCCACCGAGCAGAAGCGGTTCGGCGATCATCTCGACCACGATCGGCGCTATGCCCGCACCGATGAGTTCCTGCAGGTCGTACGGGGTGTGTGGAGCGGGAAGCCGTTCGACTTCCACGGGGAGCACTACCAGGTGGAGGGCGGGCTGACGGCGCTGCCGCCGGACCCGCTGCCGCAGATCTTCTTCGGCGGTTCGTCGGCGGCCGCGGGGCCGGTCGCCGCGCGGAACGTCGATGTGTACCTGACCTGGGGCGAGCCGCCGGAGCAGGTACGGCAGAAGATCGAGTGGATCCGGGGGCTGGCCGAGGAGGAGGGCCGCGAGGTCCGCTTCGGCATCCGGCTGCACACCATCTCCCGCGACTCGTCGAAGGAGGCGTGGGCGACCGCCGACCGGCTGCTCGGGGATCTGGATCCGGACACCGTGGCCGCCGCCCAGCAGGCTCTGGGCAGGAGCGAATCGGTGGGCCAGCAGCGGATGCTGGCGCTGCACGGCGGCTCCCGCGACAAGCTGGAGATCGCGCCGAACCTGTGGGCCGGTGTCGGTCTGGTCCGCGGCGGCGCCGGAACCGCGCTGGTCGGCAGCCATGCGGAGGTCGCCGACCGGATCGAGGAGTACCACGCGCTGGGCATCGAGCACTTCGTGCTGTCCGGCTATCCGCATCTGGAGGAGGCGTACTGGTTCGGTGAGGGCGTCCGGCCGGAGTTGGCGGCGCGGGGGCTGCTCGCCGGGATCCCGTCGCCGTCGGCGGGCGTGCCGGCGGCCAACGGCCGTCCGGCGTCCGCGCCCGGCGGGGCGCCGCTGCTGATCGCCGGCGGGCGCTGAGCCGTCGCCTTCCCGGGGCGGCCGGGTCCGTTCCGTCACATCGGTGACGCACGGGAAGATCCGGCCGCCCCGGGCCGTTGGTGCG
Source organism: Streptomyces sp. NPDC000404 (assembly GCF_040300365.1). Classification (NCBI taxonomy): domain Bacteria; kingdom Bacillati; phylum Actinomycetota; class Actinomycetes; order Kitasatosporales; family Streptomycetaceae; genus Streptomyces; species Streptomyces sp. NPDC000404. Next base: position 259,487 of record NZ_JBEPDN010000004.1, read on the forward strand.
GGCATGAACGACAGCGGTGGGCCGGGCGCGGTGCGCGAGGTCGAGGTGACGGTGATCGGCGCAGGTCAGGCGGGGTTGTCCGCCGCCTTCCACCTGCGGCGGGCGGGGTATGTGCCCGACCGCGACACCGTGCTGCTCGACCATGCGCCGCAGCCCGGCGGCGCCTGGCAGTTCCGCTGGCCGACGCTGACGTACGCGAAGGTGCACGGGATGCACGCCTTGCCGGGCATGGAGCTGACCGGTGCGGATCCGGCGCGCCCGTCGGCGGAGGTGATCGGCGGCTACTTCGCCCGCTACGAGGAGCGCTTCGGGCTGCGTCCGCACCGGCCGGTCGAGGTGTCGGCGGTGCGGCCGGGCCCCGGTGAGCGTCTGCTGGTGGCGACGTCGGAGGGGACGTATGCGGCGCGGGGGCTGATCAGCGCGACGGGCACCTGGGACCGCCCGTTCCTGCCGCGCCTGCCGGGCCAGGAGGTGTTCCGGGGGTGGCAGTTGCACAGTGCGCGGTATCCGGGGCCGGAGGCGTTCCGGGGGCGGCGGGTCGTGGTGGTCGGCGGGGGCACGTCGGCGGTGCAGCAGTTGCTGGAGATCGCGCCGGTGGCGGCGGCCACGGTCTGGGTGACGCGGCGGCCGCCGGTCTTCCGGGACGGGCCGTTCGGCGAGGCGGAGGGCCGGGCGGCGGTCGCGGCGGTGGAGCGCCGGGTCCGCGAGGGGCTGCCGCCGCGCAGCGTGGTGAGCGTGACGGGCCTGCCGATGACGGAGGCGATGCGCCGGGCGCGCGCGGACGGGGTGCTGCGGCGGCTGCCGATGTTCGAGCGGATCACCGAGGACGAGGTGGTCTGGGCGGATGGGAGCACCTTCGCCGCCGATGTCCTGCTGTACGCGACGGGCTTCCGCCCGTCGATCGGCCATCTCGCGCCGCTGCGGCTGCGGGAGGCGGGCGGCGGCATCCGCCTGGCGGGCACGCGGGCGGTGCGCGATCCGCGGGTGCATCTGGTGGGGTACGGGCCGTCGGCGAGCACGATCGGGGCGAACCGTGCGGGGCGGGCGGCCGTCCACGACCTGGGACTGCTGCTCGGTGGCCCGCCGGGTCCGTCCGGGGAGGGCGCCCGCGGCCCCCGGACGGAGGACGGCGCCGCCCCGGGAAGGGAACACACGAACGCGGGATCGAGTGTTCGCCAGAAGGCGTGATCCATCCCGAAAGTGGTTACTTGGGCATCGCGCGCCGGGTCATGATTACGGGGCGCAAGTGAGGGGCTGCAGACCGTCACAGCGCCTCCGGTCGACATCCCTTGCTGGGCCGGAGAGTTGGTCCCACGTACATACGCACAAGGAGAAACACCTCGATGGACATCCTCACCAACCTGCTCGCCGGCATCGTCCACCTCGTGGGTTGGCTCGTCTGACGGATCGCACCCCGGCGCCGCTCCTCCCCGTCCCAGGGAGGGGCGGCGCCTTCGTGTGCGCGGAAGCGGGGAGCGCCGGTCCGTGACGTGGTGCCCGGCGCTCCCTGCGTCTGCGGGGCCACCCCTGCGTGCCCCGGCCGGGCCCGCGCCGAGACGGGAGCCGTGTGACGGGCCCGTCGTCACCTGCGTTCAGAGCCGGAAGGTCCGTGCGACGAAGGTCTGCCCGGCGGCCGACGGCCAGGACCACCAGCTCTGGTCCGCCTGCAGGGCGGGCGCGCCGGCCTCCCGGGGCAGGCCGGTCGCGGTGGCCACCACACGGAGCGGCAGCGGGCCCGTCCCACGGGCACGGATGACCAGGTCGAGCCCGCCGGCGGGCGGCCCGGAACAGGTGAAGCCCCAGCCCCAGCCGGACTTCGGCCGCCCGGGGCCGCCGGCGAGCCGGGCACCTTGAACGGTGGCGTCCAGGATCCGGTGGGCACCGGTAGCGGCGTGGACGTCGAGGCTGTGCGCGGTGGCGGGGGCCTGGATCCGGACCCGGACCGTCCGCACGCCGTGCGCCTCGGTGGCGGAGACGGTCTCGGTGCGCGCGGCGTCCAGGTGGACGGGCCGGGCCGGTCCGTTCGCGAGGGCGGTGTCGCCCACGGACGGGGAGGGGAAGCGGTCGTCGAAGCGTTCCGGGTCCTCGGTGAGGAGCGCGCCGACGGCGGGCTGGGAGGCGTCGCTCTCACTGATCCAGGTGGCCCGGCCCCGGTCGGCATCGAGTCCGTAGGCGAGGCTGAGCGGCCGGGGCCCGTCGGCGCTGTAGCCGTCGAGGGCCGCGCCCGCCCCCAGCGTGCCCGCGCCCGCCACGGCCACCGCGAGCATCCCGGCGGTGAGCGCCCGGTGTGCGGGCAGCGGCTCCAGGAGACTCAGCGACACGGCCATGAGCAGCGCCCCGAGGACCAGCGGGGCGGCGGTGGACGACAGCCCCATGGCGGGCAGCAGCAGAAGCGCGAGCGGCAGGAGGAGCGCCAGGGCCGGCAGGGCGGTCAGCGCCGCGCCCGCCGCCCGCCACGGGGAGTCCGCGGGCGCCAGGCGAAGCGTCACGGCGACCACCGCCACCCCGATGAGCGCCGGCCAGGTGAAGAGGTGGGCGCCCGCGGGCAACACCACCGCGGCGGCCACGCCGAGCAGCGCGAACCAGGCGAGCACCCCCACCGTGGCCTCCAGCGCCGACACAGCGCGCCGGGCCCAGCGGTACCAGGCGACGAGCAGCACCAGAAGCAGCAGCGCCTCACCCCACGCGTACCGGCCCAGGTGGTAGACGCCGCCCTCGCTGAGCGCGAAGTCCGGCCGGGCCAGGCCCAGCACCCACCAGCCGGCCGCACCGATCCCCGCCGCGCCGGCCAGGACCAGCGGGAAGGCCGCGGCGGCCCGGGCGACCCTGCGCGGGGACAGCGCGCGCCGCCGGCCGAACCGCAGCAGCAGCGGCACGGCGAGGGCGGCGAGCAGGGCGAGCGGCAGATTCAGCCGGGCGGGGTACGACACGAGCGTGCCGAACACGGAGAAGTAGGTGGCGTCCCGGCCGCTCTCCGAGAGGCCCGCACCGGCGAGTTGACGGGTCGCGCCGAGTGCCGCGTCCCCCATGTCCTGCACGCTCGCGCGGTCGAGCCGGGCGAGGTCGTCGTGGGGGGCGTGATAGTGCCCGGCCCCTTCCATGAAGGCGAAGTTGATGCGCGCATACCGGCGTCGGCGAAGGTCGTCAGGTCGGTGTCGTTGGGCAGCGTGTCGTAGAGCGCGGCCGCCGGCGACGTGGTGAGCGCGCCGGAGGCCCGCACGGCGGGCGTCAGGCCGGTGCCCGCCATCTGGAACATCATGGCGGGCCCGCCGGAGCCCCGGCCCTCCATGTTCACCACGGCGGTCCGCCCGGGGCCGGCGCCGCGGTGCGCGGCGGCCTCGGCGTCGACGAACGCCTGCGAGCCGAGCAGCCCCGGCTCCTCGCCGTCGGTGAGGAGGAACTCGACGTCGTCGCGGGGCCGCGGCCCGGCCTGGAGGACGCGCGCGATCTCCAGGATCGCGGCGACGGCGGCCCCGTCGTCGGTGGCGCCCGGGGCGGTCGGCACCGAGTCGTAGTGGGCGACGAGGAGGACGCGGCCGGTGGGCTCCGTGCCGGGGATCTTTGCGTGGACGTCGGCCACGGACCCGAGGACGGCCGGGTTCTCCTCGCTGCGGGCGGGGGCGACCCGGGTCCGGCTCCCGGGCGTCAGCCCCAGCTTCCGTAACTCGGCGACGAGATACCGCCGTACGTCCGCCTGTGCGGCCGACCCCGTCGGGTGCGGGACCTTCGCGATGGTCTCCAGCCGGGCGGCCGCACGGGCCGCCGAGAAGTCACCGGCGGGCGCGGAGGCCGGCCGGGGGTCGGGGGTGCGCAGGGGCAGTACGGCCGCGATGCCGGTGAGCAACAGCAGCAGAGCGGCGACCAGAGCCGGTGTCCGCCGGCGCGTCGTGGTCAGAACTTGCACGGAGGTACCTCATAGGAAGGAGCAAGGGCGACGCACGAGGAGCCGCGTCGATGGGGGCCGGTCCGCGGCCGTGCGGTGTGACCGGCGTGATCGCCGGGCCGGGACCGGTCACCGCCCCGGACGCGGCGCGGGACGGCGGAGTTGCCCGGACCGGTCGTGATGCCGTGCGGAGCGGTGCCGTCGAGGCGGATGCGTCCGGGCGGGCCACAACGGCCGGACGAACGGGTGGGGTTGGCGCGCTGCGGCGGTGCGGCCCGGGAGGACGTCCGTCCTGCCGGGCCGCACCGCTCCGTCATCTGCGGACGTTCAGCGAATGCCCTGCCAGAGTTCCTTCTCCGGCCCGTCCGCCGTCGTCGTGAGGGTCCATTCGGCGCCGATCCGTTGCACCACGGAGGTCTCGGGTGTGCAGCGCGGCCAGCCCGGATCGCCGTCCCGGGCGAAGGCGACCCAGCTCGCGTGCATGCGCGCGGCCAGCTCACGTACGGCCTCGTCGTCCTGCCGGACATCGAGCACCCCGTAGTCCACGCGGCCGATGTTGTCGAACATGAAGGGGAGTTCGAGGCCGTGGCAGGCGCCGAGCGTGCCGTCGTATCCGGGAGAGCGCCAGGTGAACTCGTAGCGCCAGGTGCCGCCCGGATGCGGGGCGTGTGCCTCGACGAGGCGCGCGGTCGGCACCGCGAACATGTAGTCCGTACCGATGGCGCTGAGGAGTTCGAGCGGGGTGCTGCCCCGGCCGGCGCCGCGGTAGGCGTCGAGGAGGGCGGCCGGGTCGGGGTGCAGCGTGCGGGCCGCGGCCTGCAGGAGCGGCTCGGTCGTCTCCGGGGAGGGCAGCGCGACGAGATAGAGGTGCATCTCCTCGCTGTTCGACCCGGCGAGCACGTCGACGCCGGCGGCGGCGCCGGCCCGGACCGCGTCGACGGGCTGCTCGGTGAGCAGATCGCCGTCGATCACCGGGCCGAGCTTCGTCAGTCCCATCAGGGGGTCGCGCCCGCCGTCCGCGGTGGGTTCGAACGGAGCCCCGCCGAGCTGCATCACCGCCTCGACGAGAGTCTCGTCGGGGACCGCCGCGAAGCCCTCGACCGTCGCGGGCACCCCGAGCTGCCCGGCGAGCTGCGCGGTCACCCGCTCGGCCTGCGCGACGGGCATCGCCTGCGAGGCGCCGCCGCTCTGGACGATCGCTCGGCGGAACAGGCCCGCCGGGGCGGCGGCGAGCAGCGCACCCACGCAGAGCGCGCCCGCGGACTCGCCGAAGACCGTGACGGCGTCCGGATCGCCGCCGAAGGCCGCGATGTGCTCGCGCACCCACTCAAGCGCGGCGATCTGATCGCGCAGCCCGCGGTTGTCCGGCGCGTCCGGCAGGTGCAGGAAACCCGGCACGCCGAGCCGGTAGTTGACCGTCACCAGCACCACGCCGTCCTGGGCGAAGCGGGTGCCGTCGTAGCTGACGTCCCGGCCTGAGCCGCCGGTGAACGAGCCGCCGTGGAGGAACACCATCACCGGCAGGCCGCCCGCGGCGCCCTCCGGGGTCCAGACGTTGAGGTTGAGGTAGTCCTCGCCGCGTATCCAGCCGGCGCCGAAGATCACGCTCAGGTCGGGCAGCCCGGGGATGCCGGCGAGGTCGAACTGCGGCGCGGTCGGGCCGAAGGCACGCGCGTCGAACTCGCCCGTCCAGTCGGCGGGCCGCGGCGCCGCGAAGCGGTCCGCACCCGTCGGCGCGGCGGCGTACGGGATGCCCCGGAAGACCCGGACCCCTTCCGCCGCGGTGCCCCTGACCGACCGCGCACCGATGTGGACGACCGGTTCCACCGTCACGTCCCTTCCTGCTGATGAGCCATTACCTTGCCCGGATTGAAGATCCGGTGGGGATCCAGTGCGTCCTTGACGGCCCGGTGGAGTGCGAGCACGGCGGGGCCGGCCTCGGTGCCGAAGCCGTCCCGTTTGAGCAGCCCGACCCCGTGCTCGCCGGTCACCGTCCCGCCGAGTTCCAGCGCGGCGGCGATGATGTCCTCGAACGCGGCCTGGGCGCGCCGTTTCGCGGCCTCGTCGCCGGGCCGGGTGATCAGCAGCGGGTGGAGGTTGCCGTCGCCGGCGTGGGCGATGTTGGCGATCAGGGTGTCGTGGCGGGCCGCGGCCTCCTCGATGCGGGCCAGCATCTCGGGCACCGCGGCCTTCGGCACACAGACGTCCTCGGTCAGCACCGGGCCCAGGCGTTCGAGCGCCGGGTAGGCCAGGCGCCGCGCCTCGAACAGCGCGTCGGCCTCGTACCGGTCGGTCGAGCGCACCGCGAACGTCGCCCCCGCCCGCTCGAAGCAGGCCACCATCGCGTCCGCCTCCGCCTCGCCGGCCGGGCCCGCGCTGTCGGTCCGGCCGAGCAGCAGCACATCGGCCTCGGTCGACAGCCCCATGTGCTTCCACTCGTCGACGGCGGCCAGGCAGTGCCGGTCGACGAGTTCCAGCGCGGAGGGCATCAGTCCCGCCTCGGCGACGGCGGCGACCGCGTGCCCGGCGTCGACCACCGACGAGAAGTGGCCCGCGACCGTGTGCTCGGACTCCCGCGCCGGGCGCAGCCGGACGGTGATCTCGGTGATGATGCCGAGCGTGCCCTCGGAGCCGACCATGAGCCCGGCCAGGTCGTAGCCCGCGACGCCCTTGGCGGTGCGGCGGCCGACGCGCACCAGCTCGCCCGTCCCGGTCACGAACTGCAGGCCGAGCACGTAGTCGCGGGTGACGCCGTACTTGACGCAGCACAGGCCGCCCGCGTTGGTCGCGACGTTGCCGCCGAGCGTCGACCACGGTGCGCTCGCCGGATCCGGCGGGTACCACAGGCCGTGCTCGGAGCAGGCCGCGCGCAGGTGGTCGTTGACGACCCCCGGCTCGACCACCGCGAGCCGCTCGCGCGCGTCGATCTCCTTGATCGCCGTCATCGCCTCGGTGGACACGACGACGCAGTCCTCGATCGCGTTCGCCCCGCCGGACAGTCCGGTGCCCGCGCCGCGCGGCACGATCGGGGCGCCGAGCCGCAGGCAGACCTGGACGACGTGGCGCACCTCCTCGGCGGTGCGCGGCCGGACCACCGCCGCGGGGGTGCCGTAGGGCGCCCATTCGGCCTCGTCATGGGCGTAGCCCGCGACCACGGCGGGGTCGGTGAGCATCCGGCCCGCGGGCAGGCCCCGGGCCAGTTCACCGGTCAGCTCGCGCCGCCACACTTCGTTGCGCATGCGTCGACGCTAGCCGCGCCGGATCACCCGGCTCAATGGCTGAACCGGCTACCATTCCCGGTGGTCAATGGATGGAGCGTCCACTGATGGATGAGTCGTGGCTGGACCTGTTGCTGCGCGACGCGGCGCCGGACGAATTGCAGCGGCACGGCGACGCCCTGGCCCGGACACGGGGCCCCGAGGCGGCCGACCGCGAGACCGCGCAGGCGCTGCGCCTCGCCATGGAGCTGCGGCAGCAGGCGCAGCGGGCGGCCGAGCTGGCCGCGCTCAACGAGATCGCGATCCGGTTGGCCACCTTCCAGGCGCCGGACGACATGCTCCCGGAGATCGTCGGCCAGGCACGCCGGTTGCTCGACGTCGACCTGGCCTACCTCGGTCTGATCGAGGACGGGCACCTGCGGCTGAAGGTCACCAGCGGCGCGTTCACCCCGGGACTGGCCGGCGTCGTGATCCCGCTGTCGGTCGGGCTGACCGGTGAGGTGATCGAGCACGCCGCACCCCGCTGGACGGCGGACTACCGGCGGGAGCGGCGTTTCCGTCACGACGAGAGCGCGGACACCGCGGCGCGCGCCGAGAACATGCGCGGGCTGCTCGGGGTTCCGCTGCATCTGCGCGGCCGCGTCCTGGGCGCCCTGTTCGCGGGCAAGCGGCAGGAGCGGGACTTCACCGAACACGAGGCGACCTTGCTGTCGGCGCTGGCGGCGCACGCGGCCAGCGCGATCGAGAAGGCCACCGCCATGGGCACGCTCAACGCCGCCAACGACCAGCTCGCGCGCCGCACCGAGGAGCTGGAGCAGACGCTGCGCTGGGACCAGCGGCTGACGCGGGTGGTGCTCGGCGGCGGCGGGGTCGAGGAGCTGCTCACCGAGATCGGCTCGATGACGAGCGGGGAGGTTCGCTTCGTCCCGGAACCCGAACCGCCGGCGCACTCCGCGACCACGGGGCAGCCGGTCGTGGCGGGGGAACGGCGCTTCGGCGCGCTCGTCCTCGACGGCGAGCCCGCGCCCGACGACCGGCTGCTGCTCGAACGGGCCGCCCCGGCGCTCGCGCTCGCGCTGGTCGCCGAGCAGGCGGTGGCCGAGGCGTCCCGGCACACCCGCGCGGCGCACCTCGTCGACCTGCTCACCACGGCGTCGGATCGCCCGCGCGCCCTGCGCCGGGCGGGGCTGGACGCACAGGCGCCGTACGCGGTGCTCGTCGTCGCGCCCGCCTCCGCACGGGCGCACGTCGAGCGGGCCTCGTCGCTGGCGGGCGCGGTCGTCGCCGAGCACGGCGGTCAGCTGCTCGTCGTGGCCCCCGCCGATCCCGACACGGTCCGACGGGAGTGGCCGCGCGGCGCGGGCGCCCCGACAGCCGGGGTCGCCGGGCCCGCCCGCGGGCAGGAGGAGCTGCGGCGCTGCTTCCACGAGGCACGCCAGACGCTCAGTGCGCTGAAAACGCTGGGGCGCACCGGCGAGGCCGCCACCGCCGGACAGCTCGGGCTCTACCGCATCCTGCTCGGCCACACCGGGCGACGCGACCTGGACCAGGCGTTCGACGATGTGCTGGGCCCCGTGCGGGCCGAGCAGCAACGCGGCGCGGTGCCACTGCTGGAGACGCTGCGCGCGTTCCTGGACCACGGCCGCCGTCCCCGTCCGGCGGCCACCGCACTCGCGATCCACGTGAACACGCTCTACCAGCGTCTGGCGACCGTGGACCGCCTGCTCGGCGAGGGCTGGCGCACTCCGGAGAGGGCACTGGAACTGCAGATGCTGCTCCACCTCAAGACGGCGAGTGACGCACTGGACGCGACGGAGGGGTGAGGCACCGCCCGGCATCGGACCCCGGCCCGCGAGCAGTCCGGTCCGGGCCCGTGCGCACCACGCGCCCAGGCCCAGGAGCAGCACGCCCCTGCGACGTACCCGTCGGCTCCCCAGTCCCATGGTGCGTCCGGCTCCCGCCCCGTAGTGGACGAGGCGCTGGCCGACGCCGTACGTCACAAGCCTCAGCACGGCGAGTTCTGCGCCACACGCGCCCTAACGTCGCCGAGCGCTGTTTCAACCAACTCAAAGGCTTCCGTGGCATCGCCACCAGATACGGCAAGACCGCTGCCTCCTACGAGGCAGCGGCCAGTCTCGCGACATTCCTGCTATGGGAACGATCCTTTTGAAAGACAGACTCTTAGATGCTCGCCTTCGAGATTGCCACCCGGCTCGGAGTCCCGCTACACGAGTTGACTGAACGCACCGTGCACAGGATTTCAGCCGACCGGTCTTTCGGACCCAGGTCCTGAAGCCGTTATGACGTAGTAGCGATTTCTCCGGTCACAGTGTTCACGCAGGCCCCTGCTCGGTGACAGTTGCCGCATACTCCACGATAAGCGGACTTGCTACCAAGCACCGGGAGGTGGTGTCGGTCTTCGGAAGAATCCCCGTAACTCGCGCATAGCCGGTCATCACCGTGGATGTATCGATGCCGGAGTCTTCCCGGTCCAGGGCATGCAACAGTGCTTGGACGCCTCTTCCGTGCAGTTCGGGGGCTGTTCCAGGTGACTGCTCATCCTCAGGCAGCGGCTCACGGTGCCGGGTGAGTGCCGCGACGACTTGGCCGGCCCGAGTGACGAAGGACTCGCCAAGACTCGAAGCGGAGGCCGTTATCTTCAGATCGGGGCCGTCCACCAGCAACGGCGTCCAGCCCCGCAAATGCCGGGCAGATCCGTGCATCAGCAGCCGACAGTCTCCGACTGTCGCACGATCTGTGCCCTGTGCTCGTGCCGAGTCCACGAATACCACGAGATCTTGGTGGGCGCCGCTGAGTGTCACGCACCTCAAGGGGGTTTCGAACATCACCCACTGACCGGGCCGCAGTTCAGCCTCGGTGTACCACCCCGCAACGCTCTCCAGATGCTGGTGTACCTCCCGCAAATGCCGCAGATGCCCACGCTCCCCGTCCGTGGTTGACGCATCCATATCAATACCACCGAACGGCGTGGTCAGGCGAAGGGCGCTGGCCCTCGGCAGACGCCGAGGCTCAGGCACGAACTGTCGCAGTTTTGCCTCCGACAGATAAGCGATCTCACGCAAGGCGCGTTCCCGTCAGGTGTGCTGGCTCCATTACGCACCATGCTGCCACGCCACACCGACACCGGCCGTCAAAGTCCGACTACCTGGCCTTTTCAAGCCAGTTGGCCGCATGCCACGGGTGTGCAATCGATAATGAAGAAGTAAGTGCCGCACTGCCGCGATGACCTCGGGGGATGTCATGGAGGATCGGATCGAGACGGACTCAGCCCTGGCTCGGCTCGCCGACCAGCTGGAGGGAGTAGGTCAAGAACAGGTCCGCCATGACGACAGGCTGGACACCTTCGAGAAGAGCTTGCACGGCGTACGTGCCCACGTCTATGAGCTGCACGGTGACGTCACCGAGGTACGTCAAGAGGTCGCGGGGCTGGAGAGAGCGGTCACCGACACCCGCGAGGCCCTGAACTCCTTCATCGAGCAGTACGGCCGCGACCGCGAGGTGGCCCGGGCTCAAGCCGAGCTGACCCGTCTGACCACTGTCTTCCAGGCAGATTTCGCCCAGCGAAAGCAGACCCGCGCTCTGGCCCGAGGGCTGGTCCACACTCTCACAGCTCAGGCCGTGCACAAGAAGATGGTCAACACCACCACGGTACGGGCCTGCGCCGAGGAACGAATGCTCCTCGAGCCGACCTACTGGCTGGCCCCTGCGATGATGGCGGTGGCCGCCAACTTCCGCAGCGACACCGAGCAGGGTGACCGCGCCAAGTCGCATGCATCCACCCTGGACGCTGCCAAGGCCCACCTCTTCTTCGCTCTGACCTCCTCCCGCCTGGGGAATGAGACCGAAGCGGCTTCCTGGATGGACACCTACCTCCAGTCGCTCAACCCTGAGGAACTCGGTCAGGACTTCTGCGTCGTCCTGGACGCCATCGCCAGCAACGACCTGGGAGAGGAAACGCTCGGCTACGCCCGGCAAGCCATGGCGGGGTGGAACCAGAGCATGCACCACACACCAACCTCCACCCAGTGGGCAGCTCGACTGCGCGGTATGCGCCGCCGGTTGCCCGAAGACGGGTACGCGGCGCTGCGCCAGACCTGCGGAAACCAGTGGGACGCCCTCCGGCACGGCTGGGAACTCGCGACCGTGCCCGGAAGGACCCTTGCCTACCTTCGGCTCACGTTTCCCGACGGCCCGGACGGATTCGACCGACCCGTCAGTGGCGGCCGCCACGTCGAGAGCGCCCTGGAGCGGCTGATCAACCAGCTCGAGCCCGACGAGGCCCACCTGCTTGAGCAAATGCGGAGGCTTGAGCGCATCATCGAACATGACGGAGACCTGAAGGCGGCCGGCCAGGCACACGTGTCGGTTCCGGGCCCGGAAGCCGAGCCGGTGACCTTCACGGCACTCCTGGATCAGGCCGTTTTCGAACCTGACGAGGCACGGCTGGGCGCCGCAGCCCGCCGCATGGCCCTCCGCGCTATCTGGCCAAGCCTGAAAAGCACCACCCGCCGAATCATCGCTGAGTCCGAGCGTCAGCTCCCCCCTACCGTCACCCTGAGCGTGGCACGACATTCCGTGACCCTGCCGACGGATCCGAACCAGCACGTGCCCCCGGGCCCGCTCGTCAACGGCCTCGCCGCGCGCCTTGAGCGACAGACTCAGGCCCGCTCGGACGCCGTGGTGCGCCGCTGGCCGCGCGTCTTCGGCGCACTACTGTTCGGGGTCGTCACCGGAACGCTCGTGGTGCCGTTCGTCGACGGCGCATGGCGGGGGCTCTTCTTCCTCTTCATCCTCACCGCGGTCGTCTGGATTCTATGGGAGGTCTTCGGTATTCCCCTGCGCAAGAGACACGTGCGCGAGCAGGGCGACCAAGCCCGCAATGAGGCCGTCGCGACCCTGGCCACCGCACTACAACAGCGGGAGGATTTTTTCGCCGAATGGCACGAGGGCATGCAGGACCTGGCCGACCTCACCCTCTGGGGCGGGGCCCCCAAGCAGCACTGACCACAAGTGCGACACGCAAGGTGACGGGCAAGAAAGGGCAAGGGTGGACAACTTCACACTGATCGGTGGCCGTTTCAGGCCGAAGGAAGGCCCCGTCAGTGGCGCCATGGGCGATGTGTGGACAGCCGAAGACACAAGACTGGGCCGCACCGTGGCACTAAAGTTCCTTGCACGGCGTCGCCTCTTGCAGCAGGGTGCCCCCACAGAGTTCGCCGAGTCGACCGCGAGAATGTTTCAGCGGGAGGCCCGGGCCATGGCTCGGGTCAACCATCCGCGTGTCGCCCACATCTACGACAGCGGTGAACACAGCGGCGATTTTTACATCGTTATGGAGTATGTCGAGGGCAAATCCCTCGCCGGACATCTCAGGTGCGGGCCGCGGCTCCCGCTGGAACGCACCGCACGGTGGATACGACAGATCTGCGAAGGACTCGACGCTGCGCACACCGCTGAAGTGATCCACCGCGACATCAAGCCTGAGAACATCATGATTACGCGACAGGGAGACGTAAAGCTTGTCGACTTCGGACTGGCGTACCTGACCGACGTCACCCAGACCCACATCGCAGCAGGCACCCCGCTATATAAAGCACCTGAGCGGTGGCACGGGGAAACGGGCAGCGTAAGCAGCGACCTGTACTCCGTGGGCTGCGTCCTCTACGAGATGCTGACGGGACACCCGCCCTTCGGAAGCCACCAGGACGATGCCCTGACTGTGGGCCGGATGCATCAGGACGACGCGCCGGCGCCCCCGAGCGCCCACCGCCCAGGAGTCCCCGCTCAACTCGACAGCCTCACCCGCGCCCTCCTGGCGAAGGACCCAGCGGAGCGCCCCAAGAACGCTCAGACGGTGGCACATGCGGTAGGCGAAATCCTCAATGCCCTCAACATCACGGACGCCGCAGGCCGGGCCGACATACCCGACACTCAGGGTGACAACGCCAGCTTCTCCAAACGCATCGAAGCGCTGGACCTGCGGATCTTCGAGCTGGAACTCCTTCACGATCCCAGCGATCAGCCACTGATCGATGCACGCACCGAACACGCCGAGGTCACCGGCCAGTCAGGTGACACCCGCGGAGCAGCAGCCATGTACAACAAGCTCGCCCAAGACTGCCAGATGCTCTTCGGGCCATTCGATGTCCGCACGCTGGACGCCTTCGAAGGCCTCGCACGATGGAACCGCGCAACCCCCGCAAACTAACAGCTGTCTTCAAACGGATCTTTCCGCCCTCATAGGGGACCCTGGGCTGCCTTCGGCCGCCAGCGTCTTCGAGTGTCGAAGCGTAATCAGGCACCCCTATGTCAGCTCGTGAAGCATCGTCTATCGGCAGCAGCTCCCAACTCATCGCGCAGCGCGGAGCTCCGCTTAGACGTCGTTTCACTTGGTGAGTCGGCGGTAGTCGATCAGGCTGGTGGTTATGGCGGTGAAGGCCAGGAAGTGCTCGGGCTTGCGCTCGTAGCGTCGGTGCAACCGGCGGCAGCCGGAAAGCCAGGACATGGTGCGCTCGACGACCCAACGGTGTCGGTCCAGTCGCTGCGAGGACTCCTTCCTGGCGGGCTATGCGAGGTGCCATGCCGCGTGCTCGGAGTCATCGGCGCTGGTGGTCGTAGTCATAGCCCTTGTCGCCGTGCAGCTTGTCCGGTCGTCGCCGACGTGGTCCGCGGGGACTACGGACGGGCGTGATGGAACAGACCAGAGCGTGCAGGGCCAGGCTGTCGTGGGGGTTGGCTCCGGAGATGCCGACCTCGAGGGGTAGGCCATTGCGATCGACGATGAGGTGGATTTTCGATCCGTTCTTGCCGCGACCGGTCGGATTCGGTCCCGTCAAGAGCCCCTTTGAAGCCCCGGATGCTGACGGAGTCGATCGAGCACCGTGACCAGTCCAGCTCACCGGCGGCCCCGAGTTCGTCGAGGATGACGCGGTGCAGGCGGGCCCAGACGCGGGCCTTGGACCACTGGCGAAGCGGCAGTAGACGGTAGGTCAGGCCAGCCCGAACACTGGCAGCAACTGCCGCCAGGAACAACCGGAAGTGGCGACGAAAATGATCGCTGCCAGGCACTCGCGGTCCCCGGCTCGTCGGCGTCCTCCTCCCTGCGGACGTACGGCCACCTTCTCCCGCACCACCCGCCGGAACAGCTCCCATTACTCCTCGGGCACCATCCGCTCAGCAAGACTCGTCATGCCCAGTACAACGGCCCACAGCCCCAAAGGAAACGACGTCTTACCTCATGCCCCTTCCCGCTGTGGACGCTCCAGAGACACTGGCGCGGGGCACTCAGATGTCACAGACGATCGTCGCGCCGCCTCTCGCCCCGGCTTACCTGCTCAAGGACCCGCCCCAGGGCGGTCTTCCTGCTCCGGGGGCCATGTCCTGGCACTCTCACCTCTCCAACGTTCGGTAGGCCGTCTCGGGCAGCCGCAGGTAGACGGCGGAGGAGACCAGGCACAGCACGGCCACGTACACGGGGAAGAGACCGGCCTGGCCCAAGTCCTTGAACAGCGTGCCTATATAGGGGGCCGTGCCGCCGAAGAGGGCGACGGTGAGGGAGTAGGGGAAGCCGATGCCCGCGGCGCGCACCCGCGCCGGGAACGTCTCCGCGTTCACGGCTGCCGAGACGGCCGTGAAGCCACTCAGCAGGATCATGCCCGCGCACTGCACGAGCAGCAGCGTGACGAAGGAGCCGTCGAGCGCACGCAGCAGCGGCACGCACAGCGCGGCGAAGCCGAGCCCGAACATCAGCAGCAGCGGCTTGCGTCCGAAGCGGTCGGAGACCATGCCGGCTATGGGCTGCAGCGCGGCGAAGAACGTCAGCGAGAGGGTGCCCGCCAGCAGCGCGTCCGCCTTCGCCACCCCGGCGTTGAGCTCGGCGTACGTCGGCAGATACGACGTCCATGTGTAGTACGCCAGCGTGCCGCCCGCCGTGATCCCGCAGATCAGCAGCGACTCGCGCGGATGGCGGCGCAGCGCCTCGAAGAGACCCGGCCGGGGCGCCTGGGCCTGCTCCGCGATTGGGGTCTCCCCTGCTCGAACGGAGTTGAGAGCTCGGGGAAGCGTCTCGTGCGCGCCGCGCCGAACCCAGAAGCCCACGAGGCTCAGGAGCGCGCCCAGTATGAACGGAACCCGCCAGCCCCAGCTGTCCATGGTGGCGGGCGCGAGCTTCGCGACGAGGAGCGCCGCGACACCGGACGCGACGAGCTGCCCGAAGGTCGTCGACACGTACTGGAAGCTGGAGAAGAGTCCCCGCCGCCCGGGCCCGGCCGACTCCACGAGGAACGTGGTCGACGCGGCGAACTCACCGCCCACCGACAGCCCTTGCAGCAGCCGGGCCAGGACGAGGACGACCGGCGCGAGGATCCCGGCGGCGGCGTACGTCGGCGTCAGCCCCACCAGGAGGCTGCTGCCGCCCATCAGCAAAATGGTCACCGTCAGCGCCGCCCGGCGGCCGCGCCGGTCGGCGATCGCGCCCATCAGCAGCCCGCCGATGGGCCGCATGAAGAACCCCACCGCGAAGACCGCGAACGTCGCGAGCAGCGGCACCAGCGAATTCGCCGCGTCTTTGGGGAAGATCTGCGCGGCGATGTACGTGGCCAGGAACGTATATGTATACCAATCGAACCATTCGACCGCATTTCCGACCGAGGCGGCGAGCAACTGCCGTACCGGACGCACCGGAGGGGACACGGCGTCGACTTGAGGCCCCTCAGCGGGGGAATCCGACCCACCCTCACGCGCGGGCCGTTCTCTGAAAGCTGTCATGATCACGCATCTCCCCGTCTTCCAGCACGACGATTACGCCGCGCCTTCCTCTCCAGAAGTCGCACCTCGCACGGACCCAGCTCAGGCGCCCGCAGCACCCCTGACGACTCGTCAGAAAAGTCAGCAAACAGTCAGCATCGACCCGGCCAGAGGCGGCAAAGCCCAGCAGCACCCGCACATGAATGAACAGTCATATGTTCAGCTCGACCTGCGGCGATGCAGGTACGGGGCACCCAGGTAGACTTCCTGGGCGTCCGTGCAGGGGAACCAATCGAACCACTCGACCGCGTTGCCGACGGAGGCGGCGGCGAGTTGGCGTACCGGCGAGGGCGAGCGGCCGGGCGCGCCCCTCGTCAGGGGTTCGGTGTGTTCCGCACTCGGCATGATCCTCCGCTCGGTTCTGCGTCCGTTCCGTGGCTTTGCCGTCCGGCCGCTTCCGGTGCGGGCCGGGCCGTCCCGTGATCATGTACCGGCCGGGCGGCCGTCCGCCAGGGTCTGCGGCGGCCGAAAGGAAACGGCAATGAATGTCCGCGGCTGCCGGCCGGCTCGCACGCCGTTCGCCGCGTCGCTCACAGAAGGAAACACCGGAAGGGGCCGGGGAGTTGCAGAGAGTGACGAACGGATGGTCTCTCGCCGCCCCGGCGCCGATTCCGGTCGCCCGACGGCCGTCGGCCCTGCGCCGGGGAAGGGTGCGGCGGCCGCCCCGACCGTTGAACCGGCCGCCGCGCGCCCGACCCTACCCGCGAGTCACTTGTTGCGGCACCGGGGAATCGCCACGGGTGGTGAGGCATGGATCACCCTGGTCGGCGGCGGGTGCGCGGTGGGCCTCGCGGCGCAGCAGGGCGGCGTAGCGGCCGTCGGCGGCGAGGAGTTCGGCGTGGGTGCCGCGTTCGGCGATGCGGCCGCGGTCGAGGACGACGATCTGGTCGGCGTCGCGGACGGTGGAGAGCCGGTGGGCGATGGTGACCGTGGTGCGGCCCGCGCTGAGCGCGTCGATGGCCTGCTGCACGGCGTGTTCGGTGCGGGTGTCGAGGGCACTGGTCGCCTCGTCGAGGACGAGGACCGGCGGGTCGCGCAGGATGGTGCGGGCCAGCGCCAGGCGCTGCTTCTCGCCGCCGGAGAAGCGGTAGCCGCGCTCGCCGACGAGGGTGTCGTAGCCGTCGGGCAGGGCGGCTATGTGGTCGTGGATCTGGGCGGCGCGGGCGGCGCGTTCGATCTCCTCGTCGCTCGCGTCGGGCTTGGCGAACCGCAGGTTGTCGGCGACCGAGGCGTGGAAGAGGTACGTCTCCTGGGAGACGACGCCGATCGCGCGGGCGAGGGTGTCGAAGCCGAGGTCGCGGACGTCGGTGCCGTCGAGGGTGACCCGGCCCGCACTCACGTCGTACAGGCGCGGCACGAGATAGCTCAGGGTGCTCTTGCCGCTGCCGGTGGCGCCGACGACGGCGAGGCTGCTGCCCGCCGGGACGGTGAGGTCGATGTCGCTCAGGGTGGGCGCGGCGGCGGTGTCGTAGGCGAAGGAGACGTTCTCGAAACGGAGGTCGCCGCGGGGTGCGGCGAGGGGGACGGGGCGCTCCGGTTCGGCCAGCGGGACGGGCAGGTCGAGGTATTCGAAGATCCGCTGGAAGAGCGCGAGGGAGGTCTGCATCTGCACGCCGGTGGAGAGCAGCGAGACGGTGGGGCGCAGCAGGCCCTGCTGGAGGGTGACGAAGGCGACGAGGGTGCCGAGGGAGAAGGCGGGGCCGCCCAGTTGCAGGACGAGTCCGGCGGCCCAGTAGATGAGCGCGGGCATGGCGGCCATGACGATGCCGATGGTGGCCATCCGCCAGCGTCCGGCCATGCTGGCGCGGACCTCCAGGCCGACCAGGCGCTCGGACTCGTCGGCGAAGCCGCGGGTGAGGGAATCGGCGCGGCCCATGGTGCGGCCCAGCAGGATGCCGCTGACCGAGAGGGATTCGGTGACCATCGCGGACATCGCGGCCAGCTGCTTCTGGCGCTGTGAGGTGATCTTCTTGCGTTCGTTGCCGACCCGGCGGCTGATCGCGACGAAGAGCGGGAGCAGAAGCAGGGAGACGCAGGTCAGCCGCCAGTCGAGGGCGAGCATCGCGACGACGGTGGCGACCACCGAGGTGAGGTTGGAGACCAGCGAGGTGGCGGTGGAGGTGACCGTGGCCTGCATACCGCCGATGTCGTTGGCGATCCGTGACTGCACCTCGCCGGTGCGGGTGCGGGTGAAGAACGCCAGCGGCATCCGCTGGAGCTTGGCGTAGACCGAGGTGCGCAGATCGTGCATGACGCGCTGGCCGACGGTGGTGGAGAGGAGGGTCTGCAGGACGCCGAAGACGCTGTTGGTCACGGCGGCGAGGATCATGCCGAGGGCGAGCAGGGTGAGCAGGCCGGTGCGGCGCCCGGGGATCGCCACGTCGAGGATCTCGCGCAGCAGGAACGGTCCGGCCACCGAGACCAGCGAGGAGGCGGCGACCAGCAGGCCGACGGTGGCCAGCCGGGCGCGGTAGGGACGGAAGAGGGCGAGGATCCGCCGGACCGGGACGGGCTGGTCCGGGGCGTCCGGGTCCTTGGCCGGTGGGGTCCACTCGGGTTCGTCGCGGCGCATGGGCTCCTTCGAGGGTGTCGGGTGCACATTCCGTGGATTTCCCGGAGCCTAGCCGATTGTTACCTAAGCTCATAATGAACCCTGTCCTGATAGCCTCGGGGCATGTCCTCCCCCGCCCCGACGCCCGCGCCGGACCCGGCCCACGCGACCGACCCGGCGACCTACCCGGCGGCCGGTCCCGCGCCCGGTGGCGCGCACGTCGCCGAGCAGCTGGTCCGGCTGACCCGCCGGATGCACCGCGCCCAGAAGCACCACATGGCGCAGCTCGACCTCGCCTTCACGCCCGCCCAGTCGCGGCTGCTGCGGGTGGTGGCCCATTACGGCGACGCCCCGCCCCGGATGGCCGACCTCGCCGCGCGCCTGGAGGTGGTGCCCCGTGCGGTGACCACACTGGTCGACGCCCTGGAGGAACAGGGTGCGGTGCGCCGCGTCCCCGATCCCGCCAACCGGCGGGTGGTCCGGGTCGAGCTGACCGGCACGGGGCGCGCCACGCTCGACGCGCTGCGCAGCGCACGTCGCAGCGCCGCGGAGGACATCCTGGCCCCGTTGAGTGCCGAGCAGCGCGACACGCTCGGCGGGCTGCTGGCCGCCCTGGTCGACCGGGAGGGCCCGCACCGCTGACCGCCCCGTCGTCCGCCCGGCGGGCCGGGCACGAGCCGACCGGAGGAGTCCCATGCCCCTGCTGGAGCCGAAACCGGAGGCCCTGCGGCCCGCCCCGACCGGCGGCGCCGCCCCGGACCGGGTTCCTCCGGAGCGCGCGGGCGGCACCCCCGAACCGCTGCGCGGCGACCTGATCGCGCTGCTGGGCGCGGACAAGGTGCTGCACACCGTCTCCGACCTGGTCCGCTACGCCTCCGACGCCAGCCCCTACCGCTTCGTCCCGCAGGTCGTCGTCCTCGCCGCGGACGTCGACGACATCTCCGCCGTCTTCTCCTACGCCCACGGCAAGGGCCGGCATGTCGTCCTGCGGGCGGCCGGTACCTCCCTCAACGGGCAGGCGCAGGGCGAGGACATCCTCGTCGACGTGCGGCGGCACTGGCGGGGCATGGAGGTGCTGGACGGCGGGGCCCGCGCCCGGATCCGGCCCGGGACGACGGTGCTGCGGGCCAACGCGGCGCTCGCCCGCCACGGCCGGGTGCTCGGCCCCGACCCGGCCAGCGCCGTCGCCTGCACCCTCGGCGGCGTGGTCGCCAACAACGCGTCGGGGATGACCGCCGGGACCACCCGCAACTCCTACCGGACGCTGGCGTCGGTGACGCTGGTGCTGCCGTCCGGCACGCTCGTCGACACCGGTGAGCCGGACGCCGACGACCTGCTGGCGCACGCCGAGCCGGAGCTGTGCGCCGGGCTGCTGCGGATCAAGGCGACGATCGAGGCGGACGCGGAGCTGGTGGCCCGTATCCGCGCCAAGTACACGCTGAAGAACACCAACGGCTACCGACTCGACGCGTTCCTCGACGGCGCCACGCCCGCCGGGATCCTGCGGGGTCTGGCGGTCGGTTCGGAGGGCACGCTCGCCTTCGTCGCCGAGACCGTCTTCGACACGCTGCCGCTGGAGCGGTACCCGGTGAGCGCGCTGCTGTTCTTCCCCACGCTGCGCGCCGCGGCCGCCGCCGTCCCCGGCTTCAACGACGCGGGCGCGCGGGCGGTGGAGCTGATGGACGGCAACACGCTGCGGGCGTCGGTGAGCGTGGCCGGGGTGCCGGCCGACTGGGCGCGGCTGCCGAAGGAGACCGCCGCGCTGCTGGTGGAGTTCCGGGAGTCCGACGAGGAGGCTGCCGCCGCGCGGTTGGCGGCGGCCGGTCGGCTGCTGGACGGGCTGGAGCTGGTCACGCCGGTCGCCTCCGTCACCAACGCCTTCACCCGCGACCCGGCGGTCATCGGCGGCCACTGGAAGGCCCGTAAGGCGTTCGTGACGGCGGTCGGCGGCTCCCGGCCGTCCGGCACCACGCTGATCACCGAGGACTTCGCGGTGCCGCCGGACCGGCTCGCCGACGCCTGCACCGCGCTGCTGGACCTCCAGGCGCGGCACGGCTTCGACGCGGCGGTCGCCGGGCACGCCGCCCACGGCAACCTCCACTTCCTGCTCGCCTTCGACGCCGCCCGCCCCGACGACGTGGCCCGCTACGCCGCGTTCATGGACGCGTTCTGCACGCTGGTCACCGACCGGTTCGACGGCTCCCTCAAGGCGGAGCACGCCACCGGGCGGAACATCGCGCCGTTCCTGGAGCGCGAATGGGGGCCGCGCGCCACGGAGTTGATGTGGCGGATCAAGCGCACCCTCGACCCGCACGGCATCCTCGCCCCGCGCGTCCTCCTCGACCGCGACCCGAAGGCGCATCTGCGCGGTCTGAAGACCATCCCCACCGTCGAGGCGGTCGCCGACCCCTGCATCGAGTGCGGCTTCTGCGAACCGACCTGCCCCAGCGAGGACCTGACGACCACGCCCCGGCAACGCATCGTGCTGCGCCGCGAGATGCTGCGGCAGCCGCCCGCGTCCCGGGTCACCGACGCGCTGCTCGACGCGTACGGCTACGACGCCGTCGACACCTGTGCGGGCGATTCGACCTGCAAGCTGGCCTGTCCGGTGGGCATCGACACCGGTGCGCTGATGAGGGACTTCCGCCACCGGCGGCACTCGCCGCGCGAGGAGCGGGCGGCGGCGCTGGCGGCCCGGCACTTCGGGCGCGTCGAACGGGCCGCACGGCTGGCCGTCGCCGCCGCCGAACGCCTCGACGACCGGTGGCTCACGCGATTCACCGACGCCGCCCGCAGGGCCGTCCGCCCCGATCTCGTCCCGCGCTGGCTGCCGCAGCTGCCCGGCGCCGCGGCCCGCGAACTGCCCGCCACCGAGCGGACGACGGCCACCGCGGTCTACTACCCGGCGTGCGTCAACCGCATCTTCGGCGGCCCGGCGGGCGATACGGGCCCGTCGCTGCCGGAGGCGGTGGTGGAGCTGGCGCGGCGGGCCGGTGCGCCCGTGTGGCTCCCGCCGGACGTCACCGGTACGTGCTGCGCCACGATCTGGCACTCCAAGGGCTACGAACGGGGCAACGTGGTGATGGCCAACCGCATCGTCGAGGCGGCCTGGGGCTGGACCGCGGGCGGACGGCTGCCGCTGGTCGTCGACGCGTCGTCCTGCACGCTCGGCATCGCCCGGGAGGTGGTGCCGTATCTGACGCCCGCAGGCCGCGCGCTGCACGCGGAGCTGACCGTCGTCGACTCGGTGGTGTGGGCCGCCCGCGAGCTGCTGCCGCGCCTGGAGATCCGCCGCCGCACCGGCTCCGCGGTGCTCCACCCCACCTGCTCCATACAGCATCTCGGCGACGAGGCGGAGCTGCGGCAGGTGGCCGAGGCGTGCGCGGCGGAGGTGGTGGTGCCGGACGACGCCGGGTGCTGCGCGTTCGCCGGGGACCGCGGGATGCTGCACCGGGAGCTGACGGAGTCGGCGACCGCCCTGGAAGCCGCGGAGGTCGCCGCCCGGGAGTGGGACGCGTATCTGTCGGCGAACCGGATGTGCGAGGTCGGCATGGACCATGCGCTCGGCAGGCCGCGCTACCGCTCGGTGCTGACGGAGCTGGAGCGGGCGACGCGGCCGGACGCCGGCTGAGGCGGGGTGCGTGCCCTGTGGGGGCGGGCGCGCACCCCGCGCCGGTCACCCCTTGGCGCCGAGGTGCAGCGCCACCGCGCTCCGCGCCGGGACCGTCAGCTGCGCGGTGCCGTCGTCGCCGACGGTGACGGTGTTGCCCGCGCAGTCACCGGGCGCCGCCTTGACCACGTTGCAGTACGTGCCGGCGGGCAGCCCGGTGGTGAAGGTGCGCGAGACCTCGCCGTCGCCGTCGTTGAGGGCCACGAAACCGGACCCGCCACGGCTGAAGGAGAGCGCGTCGCCGCCGTTGTCCCACCAGTTGGCGAGCTCAGCCGAGCCGACCTCGTTGCGGAAGCCGACCATCCCGGTGACGGCGGTGGCGGCGTGCTCGTTCGTCCAGCCGTCGCCGCCGGAGGGCGGGCCCGCGTCCTTGTCGTCCCAGGTGTAGCCGGAGTAGACGTTGGGCGAGCCGTAGGGCGAGGCGAGCAGGAAGACGTTGGCGAGGGTGTAGCGGTCGCCGTCCTTGTAGGTGAGCGTGGAGCCGTTGCGCTCGGTGTCCCAGTTGTCGACGAAGGTACGGGCCTTGTCGCCGGGGAGCTTGCCGTCGCCGACGGACTTCAGCTGCGCGATGGTGCCTGCCTGGAAGGCGCTCTTGAGGTGGGTGCCGTAGCGGAACTCGTCGACATCCCCGATGCCGGTGTACTCCTCGGGCTTGACGGCCTCGCCGCCACCGGCGATGACCTCGCTGACCCAGTAGCCGGGATCCTGGCTCATCCTGCCCTTGATCGCGGCGATGTCGTCGGCGGCCATGTGCTTGGCGGCGTCGATCCGGAAGCCGTCGGCGCCGAGGGCGCGCAGGTCGTCGAGGTAGGCGGCGATCTTGCCGCGGACCGCGTCGCTGCCGGTGTCGAGGTCGGCGAGGCCCACCAGTTCGCAGTTCTGGACGTCGTCGCGGTTGCCGTAGTCGGAGATGTCCTTGCGGCAGCCGTGGAAGTCCTGGTCCTGGTAGGTGCCGGGGTAGTCGTACTTGGTGTACTGCGAGTCGCCGGTACCGGTGCCGGAGCCCGCGGACATGTGGTTGATGACGGCGTCCGCGATGACCTTGACCCCGGCCGCGTGGCACGCCTTGGTCATCGCCGCGAAGGCGTCCCGGTCACCGAGCCGACCGGCGATCTTGTAGCTGACGGGCTGGTAGGAGGTCCACCACTGGTCGCCCTGGATGTGTTCGGAGGCGGGTGACACCTCGACGTAGCCGTAGCCCGCCGGACCGAGTTGGTCGGTGCACGCCTTGGCGACCTCCGCGAACGGGCGCTCGAAGAGGGTGGCGGTGACCGTCTTCTCCCCGGCCGGGGCGGCGGCCGCGCGCCCCCCGCCCGGGGTGGCCTGGGACGGCCAGGGCATGAACGCGGCGAGACCGGCGGCGGCCAGCACACCGGCCAGCGTCCCGCCCAGCACTCGGGAACGTTGCTGCATCTTGCGGCTCCTTCGACGAACGGGCGCGGACGTGCCGCGCCCGGGAACAAGCAGCCACGCGCCAGGCCGCCATGGGGGGATTCCGCGTCGGAGCCTGCCGCCCTTCCGTGGACACGTCAAGGCTCGTCGTAAGTTTTTTCAGGTATTTACGCAAGAGATTGCGGGCCGGACGGGACCCATGAGGCGCGCTTCCGGGGGCGCGCATCCCGCCCTTGAACAGCGCTTCGCCGAGCCGTCGCGGGGCGGCCGGCGAGAAGTCCAAGTGCTCGAACGCTCCGTCCAACCGGCCCTCTTGTGCCGTCGGCCGCCCAACCGCCAGGGTCCTGGGCGAGGTTCACGTAGGCACCCGCCATCCGCTCTCCTGGAGGACCGATGAACGAGGCCCATTCGCAGAACCAGGCATCCCCGTCCGACGGCGACCCGGCCGCGGACTCTCCCGCCGGCGAGCCCGGTCCCAGCCGCCGTTCGGTCCTGTGGACCGCGGGCGCCGCGGGCGCCGGTCTCGGTCTCGGCGGGCTCACCGCGGGCCACGCCGCCGCGGCGTCCCCGGCACGGGGTCCCGCCGCCGCTCCCGGCGCGGCGGCCCCGGCTGCCAAGGGAAAGACCATGATCGGGGTGCCGTTCGAGCCGCGCAGCACCGTACGCGTCGGCATCATCGGTCTGGGCAACCGCGGCGGCAGCATGATCGACCTCTTTCTGGCGGTCCCCGGCGTCCGCGTCGTCGCGCTCTGCGACCCGGTCAAGGAGAAGACCGCCCGCGCCGCGAAGAAGGTCACCGACGCCGGACAGCCGGCGCCCGCCGTCTACGCCAACGGCGAGGAGGACTTCGTCCATCTCTGCGCCCGCGGCGACATCGACTTCGTCTACGCGGCCACACCGTGGGACCGCCACTTCGACATGGCCGCGACCGCACTGCGCCACGGCAAGCACGTCGGCGTGGAGTGCCCGCTCGCCCTCCGCCTCGACCAACTGTGGGAGCTGGTCGACCTCTCCGAACGCACCCGCAGACACTGCTTCCAGATGGAGAACTGCTGTTACGGCAGGAACGAGATGCGGGTGCTGCGCATGGCGCACGCCGGACTCTTCGGCGACCTGCTGCACGGCGCCGGGGCCTACAACCACGATCTGCGCGGCATGATGTTCGACCCGGAGTACTACGAAGGGCCCTGGCGCCGCCTGTGGCACACCCGGCTCCGCGGCGACCTCTACCCCACGCACGGCTTCGGCCCCGTCGCCAACTACATGGACGTCAACCGCGGCGACCGCGCGGTGCGCATCGCCAGCTTCGGCACGCCCGCGCTGGGCCTGGCCGCCTACCGCAAGGAGCACATGCCGCCCGGCGACCCGAGCTGGAAGGAGTCGTACATCGAGAGCGACCGGACGATCAGCCTCGTCCAGACCGCCAAGGGCCGCGTCATCCGCCTCGAACACGACGTCTCCACGCCGCACCCCTACAGCCGGATCAACAGCCTCGGCGGCACCAAGGGCGTCTTCGAGGACTACCCCGAGCGCATCTACATCGAGCCCGACCACAGCAACGACGAGTGGGGCGACTTCGGGAAGTACGCGGAGTGGGACCACTGGCTGTGGAAGGAGCACGCCAACCCGCCGGGCGGCCACGGCGGCATGGACTACATGCTGGTCTTCCGCATGATGCAGTGCATGCGTCTCGGCCTCGTACCGGACTTCGACGTCTACGACGCGGCCACCTGGACCGCGCCCGTCCCGCTGAGCGATGCCTCACTCAAGGCGGGCGGCGCACCCCAGGAGATCCCCGACTTCACCCGCGGCCACTGGAAGAAGGCCCGGCCCGGGATGGACTCGGAGAAGCCGGCGGAGTAGCGGCCGACGACGGGCCCGGGCCGCGGCGCCCGGGCCCGGACGTCACGCCTCCAGGTGGGCCCGGTCCCCCATCACCACCACCGGCCCGCGGGCCGGATCGAGCGCGCGCAGCAGATCGGCCATGCCCTCCTTGGCGATGCTGACGCAGCCCGAGGTGCCGCTGCCGTGGTCGAGATGCAGCCATATCCCGCCCCCCTTGGACTGCCCCTCGGGCCGCTCCGGATCCAGCGGCGACCGGCCCGGGACGCGGTTGTAGTTCACGGCGACGACGTAGTCGAAGTCGTGCCGGGTGTTCTTCGACCAGTACGCGGGCGGGGTGAACGCCGCCGAGTGCGTGTACGGCAGCCGGGCCCCGGGATCGGCGAGCACCCCGCCCGCGTCGGTCAGCGTGAACACCCCGACGGGGCTGCGCTTGTCGCCCTCGTGATGATGCGTCGTCCAGCCGTGCCGGCCGTTGTGCGCCGCCCAGCTGCCCTTCTTCTCCCAGCCCTTGGGGCCCTTGTCGTAGAGGACGAGCGTGGCGTCCGGCGAGTCGGCGCCGCGGCCGTAGACGGCCACGACCTGGCGTGCGGCGGCGGGTATCCGGGCGCGCAGCGCCGGGCCGACGCCGGGGACACGGGTGAGCGGGGCGGCGCGTGCCTCATCGCGCCCGCCGTCCGCGCCGCGCCCGCCGTGGGCCCCGGCACCGGCGTGGTCGTCGCCCTGCCCACCGCTCTGCTCGACGGAACCGCAGCCCACCAGCAGCACCAGCCCCGCCGCGGCCGACGCCACGGCCCGCATCACACCACCCGCATGTCGCATGTCCCCATGCTCCCACCCACCACCGACAATCCCTCAGCCGCGGTCCGGCCGCGCACCGGTCACGGACCGTCGCCCCGGCCCGGGCGCCTGTCCGGGACGGCCCGCGCCGCGGAAAAACCGTTTGAAATCCACCGGCCACCACGCCAGCCTGCCTGAACGTGTCCGCGACGCCGCGTCGTCCGCCCTGCCCGGCGGAGCCGCGGCATCCGGCGCGCGCACCCGCACGGTGACGGCCTGGCGCCGGGCCTGACCGCGGCGGGAGCGGGCTCCGGCGCACCGCGGACACACCGGACCCGCGCATCCGCCCGGCCCCACCCGCCTACGACGCCCACCGCCCCGGGCCTGCAGACCGCGCCCGCCCCACCGGCCCGCCGGGGCCCCCTCCCCCTCCGACCCCCGACCCTTGCTCCGCCCCTGCACCTCCAGGGCCGCATCCGGCCCGCCGCCCCGTGCGCCGCTCCCGGCGCCCCAACGTCTCTGGACACCATGCAGATTCGCGACCTTCCCTATGCCGACCCCGGCGAACCCGACGCCCGCAGCGGCGGCACACTCCTCCGCTGGCTCTACCGCACCCAACTGGGCGGCCAGCTCAAGGCCCTCTTCTGGGGGCTGGTGCACACCGGTGCGCAGGCCGCGTTCCCGGTGCCCGTCGGCCTCGCCGTCCAGGCGGTCGTCGACCGCTCCGGCTCCCGACTGGCCCTCGCCGGCGGGTTGCTGGCCGTCCTGGGCGCGCTCGTCGCGCTCGGCGACACGATGCTGCACCGGGCATCGGTGACCAACTGGATCACCGCGGTCGCCCGGATGCAGCAGCTCCTCGCCCGCAAGGCCACCGACATGGGCTCCGCTCTCACCCGCCGGGTCGCCTCCGGTGAGATCACCGCGGTCGGCACCGGCGACCTGGAGAAGATCGGCTGGCTCGTCGAGGGCGTCTCCCGATTCGGCGCCGCGGCCGTCACCTCGGTCGGCGTCTGCGTCGCCCTGGTGCTCTACCAGCCGGCCCTCGGCACCCTCGTCGCCGTCGGCGCGCCCGTCCTGGCGCTGGCGGTGCTGCCACTGCTGCCGCGCGCGACCCGGCGCGCCGACGCACAGCGCGAGAAGGCCGGACGCGCCACCGAACTCGCCTCCGACACCGTCGCCGGACTGCGCGTCCTGCGCGGCATCGGCGGCGAGGACCTCTTCCTCGACCGCTACCGCGCTGCCTCCCAGGAACAGCGCCGGGCCGCGGTCCGCAGCGCCCGCATGTGGTCGCTGATCTCCGCCGTCCAGGTCGCCCTGCCGGGCCTGCTGCTCGTCGCGGTGGTCTGGTACGGCGTCCATCTCGCCCTCCAGGACCGGATCGCGGTCGGCGAACTGGTCACCGTCTACAGCGCCGTCACCTTCCTCCTCTTCCCGCTGCGCCACTTCGAGGAGACGGCCATGGCGTACGCCTTCGCCCGCCCCTCGGCCGACCGCGCGGCCCGGGTGCTGGCACTGACCCGCACCACCGGCGGAGGCGTCGTGCCGGACGGCCCGCTCACCGGCGATCTGCACGACCCGGTGACCGGACTGACCGCCGTCGCGGGCCGGTTGACGGCCGTGGTCTGCGGCGACCCGGATGCCGCCGGACGGCTCGCCGACCGCCTCGGCGGCCACGCACCGGACGCCGAACCCCAGGAGGCCGCCGCCTCCGACGCCCCCGGCTCCGCTCCCCCGGCCCCGGATGAAGCCCTGCCGTCCGTCCTCCTCGGCGGCACCCCGCTCGACGGCGTACCGCGCGAGACGGCGCGCACCGCCGTCCTCGTCCAGGACAAGGACCCGACACTGCTCTCCGGCACCCTCGGCGACCTCTTCGACATCCCGGCCTCGGGCCGCGTCGAGGCGGCCGACGCCCTCGCCGCGGCCCAGTGCGACGATGTGCTCGCCGCGCTGGCCCAGGCCTCGGCCGACCCGTCCGGCGACCCGGCCACCGCCCGGATCACCGAACGCGGCCGCTCCCTCTCCGGCGGCCAGCGCCAGCGCCTGGCGCTCGCCCGCTCGTTGGTGGCCGACCCCGAGGTCCTCGTCCTCGATGAGCCGACCAGCGCCGTCGACGCACACACCGAGGCGCGGATCGCCGACGGACTGCGGGCGCTGCGCACCGGCCGCACCACCGTCGTCCTCACCTCCAGCCCCCTGCTGCTCGACCGGGCGGACCAGGTGGTCTTCCTCCGCGACGACGTCCTCGTCGCCGCCGCTCCCCACCGCGAACTGCTGCGCAGCTGCCCCGCGTACCGCGCCGTCGTCACCCGCGACAGCGCGCCGCCCGACCTCCCCGGCGACGAAGCACCCGCACCCGCGGGCGCCGCCACCCGTACCGCACCGATCGAGGAGACCGCATGATCGGCCTGGCTCCACCGGAGCACGATCCGGACGCCCCTCAGACCGCCACCACCCTGCCGGTCGGCTCCCCGGCGACGGTGCGGTCCTACGTGGCCGGGCTGCTGCGGCGCCACCGCACGGCGTTCGCGCTGCTCATCGGCGTGAACACCACGGCGGTCGTCGCGTCGATGGTCGGTCCCTACCTCCTCGGCGGGCTTGTCGAGGACCTCTCCCGCGGCGCCGCCTCCCTCCCGCTGGGGGCCACCGTCGCGTGCTTCCTCGCCGCGCTGCTGGTGCAGACGGTCTTCGTCCGCATCATGCGGATGCGCGGGGCCATGCTCGGCGAGGAGATGCTGGCGGATCTGCGGGAGGACTTCCTCGTCCGGTCGGTGGCGCTGCCGCCGGGTGTCCTGGAGAAGGCGGGCACCGGCGATCTGCTGTCCCGGATCACCACGGACATCGACCGGCTCTCCGAGGCCATGCGGGAAGCCGTCCCGCAGCTGGCCATCGGGGTGGTCTGGATCACCCTGCTGCTGGGCGGACTGGTGGTCACCGCGCCGCCGCTCGCCGTCTGCGTCGTCATCGCGCTCCCGCTGCTGATCATCGGCTGCCGCTGGTACTACGCCCGCGCCCCGCGCGCCTACCGTTCCGAGGCCGCCGGGTATGCCGCGGTGGCCGCCGCCCTCACCGAGACCGTCGACGCGGGCCGCACGGTCGAGGCGCACCGATTGGGCCGTCGGCGGGTGGCCTTCTCCGAGCAGCGGGTGCACGAGTGGACCCGCTGGGAGCGGTACACGCTCTATCTGCGGTCGGTCTTCTTCCCGGTGATCAACGTGACGTATGTGCTGCTGCACGGCACGGTGCTGATCGTCGGTGGCGTCTTCGTCCTGCAGGGCTGGATCACACCCGGGCAGCTGACGACCGGTGCGCTGCTGGCGCAGATGATGACCGAGCCCGTCGACATGGTGCTGCGCTGGTACGACGAGTTGCAGGTGGCGCAGGTGTCCATCGCCCGGCTCGTCGGCGTACGGGAGATCGAGCCGGACGCCACCGATGCGTCGCTCACGCCGAAGGGGCGGGACGTCCACGCCGACGAGGTGCGCTTCGGCTACCGGCCGGGCGTCGATGTGCTGCACGAGGTGTCGCTGCGGGTACGGCCCGGCAGCAGGCTCGCGCTGGTGGGTCCGTCCGGGGCCGGGAAGTCGACGCTCGGCCGACTGCTGGCGGGGATCTACGGGCCCCGGACCGGCTCGGTGACGCTCGGCGGCGCGGAGCTGTCCGCCATGCCCGCCGAGCGGGTCCGCTCCCATGTGGCGCTGGTCAACCAGGAGCACCACGTCTTCGTGGGCTCGCTCCGTGACAATCTGCGGCTGGCCCGTGCCGGGGCCGCCGAGGACGAGCTGTGGGCATCTCTTACCGCGGTCGACGCCGACGGCTGGGCGCGGGCGCTGCCGGAGGGGCTGGACACCGAGGTCGGCTCCGGCGGCCATGTGCTGACCCCGGCGCAGGCGCAGCAGATCGCGCTGGCCCGGCTGGTGCTGGCCGATCCGCACACGCTCGTCCTCGACGAGGCGACGTCGCTGCTCGACCCGCGGGCGGCCCGCAGCCTGGAGCGGTCGCTCGGGCAGGTCCTGGACGGCCGGACGGTCGTGGCCATCGCCCACCGGCTGCACACCGCGCACGACGCGGATCTGATCGCGGTGGTCGAGGCCGGCCGGATCAGCGAACTGGGCAGCCATCAGGAGCTGGTCGCCGCCGGCGGCGCGTACGCCGCGCTGTGGCGCTCCTGGCACGGCTGAGGTGCGGGCGCGGCAGCCCCCTCGGTGAGGGCGCCCCGCAGCGTGGCGGTCGGGCGCGCGCCCCGTGGGCGTCGGCCCGGCCGCCCCGGTGTCTCGTCCGGCCGCCGCCACGGCCTGACGAGGCGGCGCCACGGCGGGCCGCGCCACCGGTGCGGGGCTTCGGGTCAGACGTAGCCGAGTGCTCCCAGGGCGCCGATGCCGCCGAGGAGCATGAACGCGGGCATGAGGATCTTCAGCTCGACCCAGCTTCCGGCGCGGAACCGCATGGCCTGCGGCGGGCCGACCGGGAACCAGCGCTTGCGGCCTATCGGGATGGGCCACAGGATGGGGCAGCCCGACACCGTCAGGGCGTCGCCGATGTCGTGCACCAGCGCGCCGAGGACGATCGGCAGGCCCAGCCAGAGGTACTCCTGGCCGGGTTCGGTGAACAGCCAGCCGGCGCCGTTGCCCGGCTGGTCGAGGATGCCCGCCAGGATCCACGCCATGGTGGCGCCCAGGAGCCACACCAGGATGTCGCTGGAGACCCGGGCCGCGCGCCACAGCAGTCCCTCGATGGCGAGCACCATGTGGACGAAGAGAATGCCCAGCACCGCCCACCGCCCGCCCTGGACGGCGAGGAGCGACATGCCGCCGCCGACGAGAACGGCCCAGAGCCAGGTGTGGGTGAGCGTGCGGTGGCCGCCGGAACGGTTCGAGTCGCCGCGCATCTTCGTCGCCTTGTAGACGGCGTGCGAGAGCTTGTCGACCACGTCGCACACCATTCGCGACAGCGGCCCGAAGGAGCGGGAGATGGTCGCGGACTTGTGGTCCAGGTCGGGGGCGAGCGCCGCTCCGGCGCAGATCAAGGCGCCGCAGACGAGCACGGGCCAGGGCATCGGATACCCGGCGGCTCCGGCCGCCGCCCCCACCCCCAGCCAGGCCGCGGCCCCGGACAGCGAATGCGCCGGTCCCATCATGGTCGTTCCCCACCCCTTGAATTCCGGTGTCCGGTCTCTGTGACGCCTGGTCGGCCACACAGCGTAACGCCAGATGATCTCCATATGAGCGGCCGGTTCCCGGATATGGGTCGGGGCCAGGCAGTATGGGGGCGTGACCCTCATCGATCATTTGCCGAACGACGCCGACCCCGATGCCCTCTTCGAAGCCTTTTCGAGCTGGGCCGAGCAGCAGGGCATCGCGCTCTACCCTGCCCAGGAGGAGGCGCTGATCGAAGTGGTCTCGGGCGCGAACCTGATTCTGTCGACCCCGACCGGCTCCGGTAAGAGCCTGGTGGCGGCCGGCGCCCACTTCACCGCGCTCGCCCACGACCAGGTCACCTTCTACACCGCGCCGATCAAGGCGCTGGTGTCGGAGAAGTTCTTCGACCTGTGCAAGCTGTTCGGCACCGAGAACGTCGGCATGCTCACCGGCGACGCGTCCGTGAACGCGGACGCGCCGGTGATCTGCTGCACCGCCGAGGTGCTCGCCTCCATCGCCCTGCGGGACGGCAAGGACGCCGACATCGGCCAGGTCGTGATGGACGAGTTCCACTTCTACGCGGAGCCGGACCGCGGCTGGGCCTGGCAGATTCCGCTGCTGGAGCTGCCGCAGGCGCAGTTCATCCTGATGTCCGCGACGCTCGGCGACATGTCGCGGTTCGAGGAGGACCTGACCCGGCGCACCGGCAAGCCGACATCGGTGGTGCGGTCGGCGACCCGGCCCGTTCCGCTGTCGTACGAGTACCGGGCGACGCCGATGACGGAGACGCTGACCGAGCTGCTGGAGACCCACCAGTCGCCGGTCTACATCGTGCACTTCACCCAGGCGGCCGCCGTGGAACGGGCGCAGGCGCTGATGAGCATCAACATGTGCACACGCGCCGAGAAGGACGAGATCGCCAAGCTCATCGGCAACTTCCGGTTCACCACGAAGTTCGGGCGGAACCTGTCGCGTTACGTCCGGCACGGCATCGGTGTGCACCACGCGGGGATGCTGCCCAAGTACCGGCGGCTCGTCGAGAAGCTGGCGCAGGCCGGGCTGCTGAAGGTGATCTGCGGGACGGACACCCTCGGAGTGGGCGTCAACGTGCCCATCCGTACGGTGCTGTTCACGGCACTGACCAAGTACGACGGCACCCGGGTGCGGACGCTGCGGGCCCGGGAGTTCCACCAGATCGCGGGGCGGGCCGGCCGGGCCGGTTTCGACACCGCGGGCTTCGTCGTGGCGCAGGCCCCCGATCACGTCATCGAGAACGAGAAGGCGCTGGCGAAGGCGGGCGACGATCCGAAGAAGCGCCGCAAGGTCGTACGGAAGAAGGCGCCCGAGGGGTTCGTGAACTGGGGTGAGAACACCTTCGAGAAGCTGATCGCCTCCGACCCCGAGCCGCTGACCTCGCGTTTCCGGGTGACGCACACGATGCTGCTGTCCGTGATCGCCCGGCCGGGCAACGCGTTCGAGGCGATGCGCCGCCTGCTGGAGGACAACCACGAGCCGCGCCGCAATCAGCTGCGGCACATCCGGCGGGCCATCGCGATCTACCGGTCGCTGCTGGACGGCGGCATCGTCGAGCAGCTGGACGAGCCGGACGCGGAGGGCCGCATCGTCCGGCTGACCGTCGACCTCCAGCAGGACTTCGCGCTCAACCAGCCGCTGTCGACGTTCGCGCTCGCGGCGTTCGACCTGCTGGATCCGGAGTCGCCGTCGTACGCGCTGGACATGGTGTCGGTCGTGGAGTCCACGCTGGACGATCCGCGGCAGATCCTCGCGGCCCAGCAGAACAAGGCGCGGGGCGAGGCGGTCGCGCAGATGAAGGCCGACGGCGTCGAGTACGAGGACCGCATGGAGCGGCTCATGGACGTCGAGTACCCCAAGCCGCTGGCGGACCTGCTCTTCCACGCGTACGGGCTGTACCGCCACAGTCACCCGTGGGTCGGCGACCACCCGCTCTCGCCGAAGTCGGTCATCCGTGACATGTACGAACGCGCCATGACCTTCACGGAGTTCACATCGTTCTACGAGCTGGCGCGTACCGAGGGCATCGTGCTGCGGTACCTGGCGAGCGCGTACAAGGCGCTGGACCACACGGTCCCCGACGACCTCAAGTCCGAGGACTTCGAGGACATCATCGCCTGGCTGGGCGAGATGGTGCGTCAGGTCGACTCCAGCCTGCTGGACGAGTGGGAGCAGCTGGCCAATCCGGAGACGGAGACGGCCGAGGAGGCCGCGGAGCGCGCCGATCAGGTCCGGCCGGTCACGGCGAACGCGCGGGCGTTCCGGGTGCTGGTCCGCAACGCGATGTTCCGGCGGGTGGAGCTGGCGGCGCTCGACAAGGTCGAGGAGCTGGGCGAACTGGACGCGGACTCCGGCTGGGACGCCGATGCCTGGGGCGACGCGATGGACGCCTACTGGGACGAGTACGAGGAGCTGGGCACTGGTCCGGACGCGCGCGGCCC
Source organism: Streptomyces sp. NPDC000404 (assembly GCF_040300365.1). NCBI lineage: Bacteria > Bacillati > Actinomycetota > Actinomycetes > Kitasatosporales > Streptomycetaceae > Streptomyces > Streptomyces sp. NPDC000404. Next base: position 293,258 of record NZ_JBEPDN010000004.1, read on the forward strand.
GAAGCTGCTGCAGATCGAGGAGGATGCGGAGCACGGTCTGTGGCGGGTGCGGCAGACCTTCGCCGATCCGAACGGCGATCACGACTGGGGCATCTCCGCCGAGGTCGATCTGGCCGCCTCCGACGAGGAGGGGCGCGCGGTGGTGCGGGTGACGGAGGTGGGGCAGCTGTGAGCGAGGTACGGCGGGCCGCGGCGGAGAGCTGCCGGCCATGACGAATCCGGCGGAGAAGCTGGTCGATCTGCTCGACCTGGAGCAGATCGAGGTGAACATCTTCCGGGGCCGCAGCCCGCAGGAGTCCCTCCAGCGGGTCTTCGGCGGGCAGGTGGCGGGCCAGGCGCTGGTGGCGGCCGGGCGGACCGTGGCGGGGGACCGGCCGGTCCACTCCCTCCATGCGTACTTTCTGCGCCCGGGCCGCCCCGGGGTGCCGATCGTGTACCAGGTCGAGCGGGTGCGTGACGGGCGTTCCTTCACCACCCGCCGGGTCGTCGCCGTCCAGCAGGGACGCACGATCTTCAATCTGACCGCCTCCTTTCACAAGCCGGAGCCCGGCTTCACCCATCAGTTGCCGCTCCGTCAGGTGCCCGGACCGGAGAATCTGCCGACGATCGCGGAAGAGGCCCGGGCGCATCTGGGCGCGGTGCCCGAGGCCCTGGAGCGCATGGCCCGGCGGCAGCCCTTCGACATCCGGTACGTCGACCGGCTGCGGTGGACGCCGGAGCAGCTCAAGGGCGCCGAGCCGCGCAGCGCGGTATGGATGCGCGCGGTCGGTCCGCTCGGCGACGATCCGCTGGTGCACACCTGCGCGCTGACCTACGCCAGCGACATGACGCTGCTGGACGCGGTCCGCCTCCCCGTCGAGCCGTTGTGGGGACCACGCGGCTTCGACCTCGCCTCCCTCGATCACGCCATGTGGTTCCACCGGCCGTTCCGCGCCGACGAGTGGTTCCTGTACGACCAGGAGTCCCCCATCGCCACGGGCGGCCGGGGCCTGGCCCGCGGCTCGATCTACGACCGGGAGGGCAGGCTGCTGGTCTCCGTCGTCCAGGAGGGCCTCTTCCGGCCGGTGTGAGGAACGGACGGTCCGCGGCGGCCGGGTCCGGTCTGCGCCACGGGGCGTCGGCGGCGGGGCATGACGGACGGCCCGTTGGTGACGCTCCGCGTACGGTGCGGCGCCTCGTTGCGGGCCCGTTCGACCGCGCGGGAGAGGTTGACGCGGTACCACAGCACCTCGTCGAACTCGTCGGCGACCAGGACGCTTTCGAAGGATTCGCGGGCTGCGGGGGTGGCCGTGATCACGGAGGCGAAGTGGGGTTTGAGGTCGCGGAGCACGGCCCGTTCCGCCACGTCCGGGACGACGGAGGCGAATTCCTCCGGGGGTAGTACCGCGGCGAGGACGGCGGCCGCTTCCCAGGCGTCGGCCGCCTGCCCCATGAGCTGGGCGACGCGTCGGCCGCGCCACTGGCGGGCGCGCCAGTCCCGGCCTTCGTCCAGCATCGCCCTTACCTCCGCCGGGGTGTTGGAGTGCAGCAGCTCGGGTTCCCGGTCGGCGAAGACGCCGACCTCCGAGGCGAGGTAGAGCCAGACGAGGGCGCCGTAGCGGTTGACGTAGAACCTGACGGGGGTGAAACAGCCCGATTTGGTGAGGCGCAGGAACCGGCCGGGGCCGATGCCCATCAGGGCGGCGGCTTCCGTGGTGCCTACGGTGCGGATCCGCTCCCGGAAGACGTCCGGGTAGTCCGGGCCGGACCTCAGCCGGTGGATCTCTCCGATGGGGACGCGGCGTCGGAGGTGCGCGGCGCCGGGCCGTGGAGCGCTCTCCGCCGGGACCGTGCGTACCGCACCGAGCTGGACGGCAAGCTCCAACTCCCCCGTCCGCAACTCCAGTTCGCGAGCCGCCTGGCCCATCGTGAGTGTCTGCTGTCCGTCGTGCATGACTGTCATGGCAATTCCCCCGCAGTCCGGTCGGTCACTGACAGTCACGACTTTAGCGAGGGGGTGCGACAGCCGGTCAACCCTGCTCTCGCGCCTGTGGATAACTCTGCGGCTTGCGGGCGGCGACGCCGAGATGTTCGCCGACGCGGTTGACGAGCAGCGTCATCTCGTAGGCGATCTGGCCCATGTCGGCGTTGTGGCCCGCCAGTACGCACAGGCAGCTGCCGTCCCCCGCGGCGGTCACGAAGAGGACCACGTCGTCGAATTCGACCATCGTCTGCCGCACCCGGCCGGCGCGGAAGTGGTGCCCGGAGCCCTTCGCGAGGCTGTGCAGGCCCGAGGCGACCGCGGCGAGGTGCTCCGCGTCCTGGCGTGCAAGGCCCTGGCTCACGCCGGTGACCAGGCCGTCGTTGGAGAGAACCAGCGCGTGCCGCACCTTCTCCACACGCTGCGTCAGATCGTCCAGCAGCCAGTCGAGCCCGCTGGTCAGTGCCATGCTGCTTCCTCCCCGTGTCTCCGTCCCCGCCTGTGGCGCGGACGGCAGCCGGTACATGACTGCTGTGCCAGCGTGACCCACCTCCGGCGTCTCGGCAAGCGGCCCTGCGGCGTGCCCTGCGCAGCACGATCACTGCGGATGGGGAGTATGTGCCCATGGCACGAAAAATGACGAAAGAAGAGTGGCTGAAGTTCCTCTCCGCAGGAACGCGCACCGGCAAATTGTCGACCGTACAGGCCGACGGCCGCCCCCATGTGGCCCCGGTCTGGTTCGTCATGGACAGCGAGGAGCTGGTGTTCAACACGGGCAAGGAGACCGTCAAGGGCCGCAATCTGCTGCGCGACGGCAGGGTGGCGCTGTGCGTGGACGACGAGCGGCCGCCGTTCTCGTTCGCCGTCGTCCAGGGCACCGCCGAGGTCGGCGAGGAGCTCGCGGCCGTCCGGCACTGGGCCACCCGCATCGCGGCCCGCTACATGGGCGAGGAACGGGCCGAGGAGTTCGGCGCCCGCAACGGGGTCCCCGGGGAGCTGGTGGTCCGGGTCCGCATCGACAAGGTGATCGCCATGGCCGACCTCGCGGCCTGACCCCGGGGCGGCGCCGCTCGCGGCACACTGGGGTGACGACCACCGGCACGGTGGCGGCCTGCCCGTCCACCGTGCCGTTCCGCCCCGGCGCCGCCCTCCCGGGTGGCCGCCGTCCCGCCCCGGAGGACCCGATGCCCCACGGCGAGAACCGATACCGGCAGGAAGTACGGGAGTTCTTCGGTCCGCGTGCGGCGCACTGGGACACCCGTTTCCCGGACGACTGCCCGGCCTACGCCGCCGGCGTCGCCGCACTGGAGCTGCGCCCCGGCGACCGGGTCCTGGACGCGGGCTGCGGCACGGGCCGGGCCCTGCCCGCGCTCCGGAGCGCGGTGGGGGCGCACGGAATCGTCCTGGGCGCCGATCTCACCCCGGAGATGCTGGACGCCGCCGCAGGGGCCGGGCGGGACGTGTCGGCGTCGCTGCTGCTGGCGGACGCCTCCCGCCTGCCTGTCGGCGATGCGGCGCTCGACGCCGTCTTCGCCGCGGGGCTGATCTCCCACGTTCCGGCCCCTGCGGACAGCCTCGCCGAATGGGCCAGGGCCGTCCGGCCCGGGGGACGGCTGGCGCTGTTCCATCCGGTGGGACGGGCCGTGCTCGCCGCCCGTAAGGGCCGGGCGCTCACCCCGGACGACCTGCGGGCGGAGCCGAATCTGCGGCCCCTGCTGGCCGCGGCGGGCTGGGAGTTGGCCCGGTACGCCGACGAGGACGACCGCTACCTGGCGCTGGCCGTCCGCCAGGGCTGAGCGCTCAGGCGGTCTGCCCGGTACCGGGCGCGGGGCCGGCTCCCCCGGGGGCCGTCGACGGATCCGGGCTTTCCGGATGCGGCACCGGGCAGGTGCCGGCACGGCGCCCCGGGAAGGTGCCCAGGTCGGCAACGCGGAAGCCGTGGGGATAGCCCTTGATCTCGGGGTTCTGCCGGGCGTAGTGCGGCGTGCGGCGCGGTGGCATCAGCCGCACCGCGCGGGCGCGCAGCCGCAGGGCGGTGCGTACCGCCGTACGGACGGCCGGACGCGGCGGCTTGTACCGGAAGGCGGTGATCAGGGAGTCGTCCAACAGGGCCATGCTCGCGCCGCGGACCACGGGGGCGAGCGGGCCGTACCAGCCCGCCATGAGGTCCAAGGTGGCGTCCGACACCCGCCGGGCGCCCTCGTCCCAGCCGAAGTGGGCCTCCTCGTAGCTGTCGAGGCAGTGCGCGAACTCCTCGTAGGTACGCGGGATTCCGGTGATGCCCATGTGGCGGCCGAGGGTGGCGTAGTACGTGGCCATGGCCCGGGTTTCGTGGTCGCTCAGCCGCCGCCAGCCGTACCGGTCGATCCAGCGTTTCGGCACCACGACGAAGGTGCACAGGACGTAGCGCATGTCGTCGTTGCCGATGTCGTAGCTGCGGTGCATCTGGTTGATGCGGCGGATCGCGGTGCGGCCGTCGGCCCCGTCGAAGCCGTGCTCGACGACGGCGTCCAGGAGCAGCGCGGTGTCGTCGTAGCGCTTCTGGGTGCGGTCGGTGAGTTCGGCGGTTTCGGCCAGCAGGCGGCCGATGCTGGGCACCGCGTAGGTGCGGTAGAGGGCCAGTTCCAGGGCCCGGGTCATGTCCCAGGGGAATTCGTGGGTCGCGGTGATGCGGTAGATCCGCAGGTAGTCGCGTTCCGGGTCGAGTCGCCGGATTTCCTTGAGCCAGTCGTAGCGCCGCACCTGGTGTGCCCCGTCCGTTCGATTAAGAGGCTTCGACCTTAAGTGCCGGGGAGCGTGTCCCGTCGGTGCGCCGGACAGCGTGGCCGGAAGACGCCGTGGCGCGTTCCGGCCCCCGGACCGCGGACGGCGGGCAGCGTCAACTGCTGGTGACAAGGCCGTACCGAGCCATTTAAGGTGCGCCGACGACTGTCGGACGGACCGGATGGGGTGGCTCGCGTGGCGACGAGCGAGAGCGCTGACAACGACCAGTTGTTCGTGCTGACGGCGGTGCTGCTGACGCCCGCGCAGTTCCCGAGCGTGCTGGGCGACGACTATCCCGAGGTGTGCGCGGGCCTCGGCCTGGAGCCGTACGCCGAGGGGTACGGCCTGGTCCTCGGTCAGGACGGACGCGGCGCCCGGTGGACGGTCGCCACCGAGGACGTGTCGCTGGTGGCGTGCGCCGTCGCCGCCTGGGACTGCGGTATGGAGTACGACCTCTCCCCCGGGGAGGACAGCGTCGTCGCTGCGCTGCCCGGCTGGCCGCTGGCGCTGGCCGTGGCGGCGCCCGGGATACCCGAGCCGCACGATCCGGACCCCGAGGAGGGCGGCCGGCCGCCGCTGACCCCGCCGGACGCCTCCGCGTGGGGGCCTGCGCAGCGGCGGCTGGGCGCCGACGAGATCGCGATGCAGTGGGCGGCATGGCGTGAACAGACCGACGGCGAGGTGACGTTCGTGGCGCCTGGCGCGCAGCCGCACGAGGGCGTCCGGCGGGTCCTGGCCGAGGCGCGCGGCTATGTGGCGCAGCCTCCGCCGCCGGGACGGGTCCGGTCGTCGTTCGCCGCGGGCGAGGCGCGCACCCTGCGGGTGGACGGTCCGGGGTGGAGCATGGTGGCGCGCACCGACGACATCGCGTTCGTGCTGCTGGACGAGGAGCCGGGCGAGGTGCACCCCGTGGGCCGCGGCTCGGAACTGCCCGCGTTGCTGGCGTCGTTGGACGCGCTCGCGGCCCGTCCCGTCTGAGGGCGGCCCGGGCGTCGCCGTGTGCGTCGACGTCGATTGTCAGACCCTCGTGATGGACTGGTCCTGCATCGGTCGACAAGGCTCACGGGGAGGCATTGATGCAGGTGATGAGTGGTGCGCGCGTTCGGACGACGGTGGCGGGACAAGGTCGCGCACGGATCGTGGAAACGGCGCGGCGGACGGGCGGCACGGCGTCCGCCGGGGCGTTCGCAAGGGAGGTGCGCGCAGGAGCCGCGACGGCTCGCGGGGAGGGCCGCGGGTGCGGTTCGGGAGCGTCCCGGGGTGGGGCGTTCCGGGGTGGCCGCACCTCTGCGGTGGCCCGCCCGGGGGCGGGCGTGGAAAGGAAGGCTGACACGGTCACCGGTGCCCGCAGGCACCCTTCGGACAACCACCGGCCGGTGGCGCCGCGGCCCGCGTACCGGTGCCCTGACACGGGCGCGCAGGCCGTACGACGGGGGTGAGCGCAGGTTGACCGGCACGGCGTCCGCACCGGCGTGACACGGCCGGGAGAGGGGAGCCGATGCCGTCCGGCCCGGGGCCTTGCCCGGGCCGGACGGCTTGCCCGGAGGTCCGTCAGGAGTTCGTCCAGCCGCGGGTCGACAGGACGAGGCGGTAGCCGTCGGGATCCTCGATGGTGACGCCCCATTCGTTCCAGTAGGGGTTCGGTGAGCTGACTCGCCTGCCGCCGTGCGCGACGAGCCGGGACACCAACTCGTCGGGAACGGGGCCGTCCAGATAGATGACCAGCAGGTCCTCTTCGGTGGGGCGGGGCTCCTCGGGGTGCCGGCGGTCATGGACCAGTTCGAGGTGCCAGGGGGCGTCCGGATGCCCCACCATGAGCAGGTCGTGCGGCCCAGGCTCGCTCGTCATCCGGTGGAGGACGGCGAGGTCCAGGCCCTGCACCCAGAACTGTTCGGCCCGGGCGAGGTCGCGGGACGGTCGGGCGATACGGATGTGGCTGGCGCCGGTGAACGGCACGGTGGCCCCTCTCTGACTGCGGACTTGAGCTGCGGCGGATCGGCCTCGGTCGGCCTCGGATTGCGTCCGTGAGCGTAGGCATGGGAGGGGCGCGCAGGCATCGGGCCACGGTCGTGGTCCCTCGGGTGGAGGCCTGGTCTGGAGACCTGGTCCAGGTATCGGGAGTGCTCTTGGCGGAGGGGTGATGTTCAGGGTGCAGTGTCCTGGGCGGGCTGCGGCTCAGCCACCGGACCGTCCCAGGAAGTCGGAGAGGCGAGAGCTCACCGCAGGTGGCATTGCGTGCGGAAGTTGATGATGGGACACATCCGGCAGCACGGTCGTGGCGACGTGCGGCAGCAGCGCCTCGGCGCGGGCGGCCACCTCGGAGGCGTCATGGGCCCTGCCGTTTCCGGCGAGGAGCAGGAGAACCGGCAGGCCCAGGCCACGCAGTGCGTCCGGCGCCGGGCGCGGCCCGGTCACGGGCCGGACGGAGGAAAAACCGGCGGCCGCTTCTTGAAGCGCGAGCCAATCGGGATCGAGGACGGAGCCCCCGGTCTCCCACTCCAGGAAGGCGCGGACCCGGCGAGGTGCGGGTCGCAACAGCGACGGCAGCGCGTGCAACAGGTAGGCCGGGCTGAGCCCGGCGAAACATCGGGTTGGGTCCAGAAGGACCAGATGGCGTACCCGGTCGGGCGCGCGCATGGCGTGATGCAGTGCGATCCAGGCTCCGTACGAGTGCCCGCCCAAGTCGGTCTCGGACACTCCGAGGCCGTCGAGGAGCGCGTCCAGCCAGGCCGACAGGTCGGCGACCGTACGGGGGCGGCGGTCTCGGTCGGGAGTGCTGCGTCCGGGGGCGCCGATCAGGTCAACGGCGAACACCCGGTGGGTGCGGGAGAGTTCGGCCGCCTGCACATACCAGGACGCGGAGGTCGCGCCCCCTCCGCCCGGCAGGAGGAGGAGCGAGGGCCCGTCGGCCGGGCCGCACATGGTGACGTGAGTCGTGCCGAAGGGGGTGGGAACACTCGCCGTCTCGCGAGCGGCGGGCCATTTGGCCATGACCTTGTCGTAGGCCAGGAGGAAGTCGTCGGCGTCATACGTATCGCGAGCGTTCATGAACGGTGACCCCTCTGTCTGTCGATGGACGCCGCCCGCGCCGGCGAGGAAACCACCGCCGGACGCCTTGGCTCCCTCCTCGGGCTGGACTCCGCGGGAACCATCACACCGATCGGCCGGCTGGAACGGGCAGGGCCGGTGCGGCGGGTGCGCGATGCGCGGGAGCGCCGCAAGGTTACCGTCGAAGTGGACGAGCGGGCGGTCTCCCTCGGACGACCCCACTACGGCCCGCTCATCGATCGGGCGGTGTACCCGCTGCGGGGATACGACGAGCGTGAACCGGCCGCGATCGGGAACTTTCTGCGGGGATGCGGGAGGCGGCGGTCTGGGAAGTGACCTCGAATGTGCTGGTCACGGCCGTGCGTCGAGGGCCGTGCCCAGGACGTTCGGCCCGTAACGAACCGCGAGGTTGCCTCATGACGAACCGCGTAACGAACCGTGGCTGGGCCGAATCCCGTGGCCATGGGCGGTTCCGGCACCCCGGGCGGTTTCAGGGATGCCGGAGGCGCCCCTCGTCGGCAGACGGTGTTCGCCCGCTGCCGGCGGAGGGCGCCCCGGCTTCTGCCCGCCTCAGCGACCCAGCTGCTTGCGGCTCACGTGCCGCAGGCGGCGGCGCTGGGAGGGGTCCAGCGTCAGATAGGCGACGACCGGCACACCGACCATCACCAGGAGGGCCGCCCAGAGCGGCAGCAGCCACAGCAGGATCACTCCCACCGCGACGCCACCCACTGCGACCTTCGCCCGTGTGGACATCGATTCACTCCCCTTCCGCGGCACGTACCGCGCTCTGTCACTTCTTGAACGCCGTGGTGGCTCCGCAGGTTCCATGAACAGCTTGCGCGTCCTGTACCCTCGGGCGCCACATCGGGCAGTAGTCAAACTTGAGGAGTCCGTTTCGCCGTGACCCACCTCCCGCTGTCACCCGCCGCCCCGCAGCCCGGCCTGTCGGCCGCCCTCGCCGGCTGCGCGGCCGCCTTCCTGCCCTCGGACCCGCCGCGTACCGGACAGGTCGCCTTCTGGCGCCCGGACGGCGGCCCCTTGGACTCCGCCGTAGACGCTTTGAACGCCCGGACCGCCACGCCGTCCGACGCCGCCCCCGCGCAGGCCCCGGACGGGCAGCTGCCGGCGGCGGCCACCGGCCGTCTGACGGTCGCGCTTCCCCGGGAACGCCGCCCCCGGTCCGACGGCGCGCGACCGGGGGACGCGCGCCCCGGGGACGACAGCGGCATCGTGCTCCGCGACGTACCGGCGCTCCTGCTGCCCGTCGCGGACGCCCTCCCGCTGCTCACCCGCGCGCGAAGCGGCGGCGACGCGGATCCCTCCCTCGTCTTCTGGGGCACGGCGGCGCTGGTCGCGCTGCAGCTCGTCGCCCGGGGGCGGCTGTTGCCCGGGCTGAGCCCTCAGGGGTACGACGCCTGGCGGCTGGGACCGTTCGATGCGGCGGACGGGGAGCGGGTGCGTGCCCTGGCCGCCGCCATGCCGCCGTACGCGCGCGCCGCGCCGCTGCCCGCCGCGGACGCTTCCGCCACGGACGGCGCCGTCCTGCTGCCCGATGCGGAGCGGCATCTTCGGGGCTTCCTCGATGCCGTGGCCGACGGGCTGCCCCGCTCCCCCGCCGCCGACCTCGTCACCGGCGCCCCGGCCTTCGCCGCGTCCGCCCCGCAGCACATCCCGGAGCAGCACGCATGGGCCGCGGAGATCGCCGCCGGGCACGATGCGGGCGTACGGCTCTCGCTGCGGCTGGAGGTCCGCGGGCCGGGCGGTCTGTCCACGGCCTCCGGGGAGGGCGCGGGCGATCTCCTCGCCGCCCCGGGGAGCCTCACCTTCGCGGCCGTCCTCCAGGTGCACAGCCTGACGGATCCGGGCGTGGTGGCGGACGCGGCAGAGGTGTGGGCCGGGGGCCCGGCCACCGGGGAGGCGTTCGGTGCGCGGGCCCGGATGGACACCCTGGTCACGCTGCGCCGGGCGGCCGCCGTCTGGGCGCCGCTCGCGCCGCTGCTCTCGGCTGCGGTACCGGACACGCTGGAACTCGACGACGAGGAGGCCGTCGCCCTGCTGGGCCCGGCGGGGCGGTCGCTGGCCGCCGCCGGGGTGCAGGTGCACTGGCCGAAGGAGCTGGTCACCGGTCTGACCAGCCACGCGGTGGTGGGGCACGCCGCTCCCGGGGACGGCACGGGGCCGACGGACGCCGCGGGCACGCCTGGGGAGGAGGCACGCCACCAGGGGGACGGCGGTGCGGCGTGGGGCGGGCGGTCCGGTGGCCCGGCGGCGCTGCTGTCGGCCGATGCGCTGCTCTCGTTCAGCTGGCGGTTCTCGGTGGGCGGCCGGGCCCTCGACCGGGCGGAGCTGGACCGGCTCGCCGAGGCGGGCCGGCCCCTGGTGCGGTTGCGGGACCGGTGGGTGCTGATCGACACGGAGGCGCTACGGGCCGCCCGGGGGCGCACGGACCGTACCCTCACGCCCCTGGACGCCTTGGGCGCCGCGCTGACCGGCAGCACCGAGACCGATGACGGCGAGCGGGTCGCGGTCGAGGTGACGGGCCCGCTGGCCGTGCTGCGCGACCGGCTCGCCGATCCGGAACGCCCGGACCCAGAACCCGTGTCGCAGCCCGCGGCGCTCGCCGCCACCCTGCGCGACTACCAGCTGCGCGGCCTGCAGTGGCTGCACCGAATGACCTCGCTCGGGCTGGGCTGCTGCCTCGCCGACGACATGGGTCTGGGCAAGACGATCACGCTCATCGCGCTGCATCTGCACCGTGCGGGCAGTCCCAAGACCGCCGGTCCCACGCTCGTGGTGTGCCCCACCTCCCTGCTCGGCAACTGGCAGCGGGAGATCGAGAAGTTCGCCCCGGGTACCGCGGTCCGCCGCTACCACGGCGCGCGGCGCGACCTGGCCGGTCTCGCGCCGGACGAGTTCGTCCTCACCACGTACGGCACCCTGCGGATGGATGCCGCGCGGCTGGCGGAGGCGGGGTGGGGGCTGGTCGTCGCGGACGAGGCGCAGCATGTGAAGAACCCCGCCTCGGCGACCGCGCGGGCGCTGCGGACGGTGCCTGCCGGGGCGCGGGTGGCGCTGACCGGCACACCCGTGGAGAACAACCTCTCCGAGCTGTGGGCCGTCCTCGACTGGACGACACCGGGGCTGCTGGGACCGCTGGGCCGCTTCCGCACCCGCTACGCCCAGGTCATCGAGGGCGGCTCCGCCTCTCCAGGGGCGGTGGCGGCGGCCGAGCGGTTGGCGCGGCTGGTGCGGCCGTTCCTGCTGCGCCGCCGCAAGTCGGACCCCGGGATCGCCCCCGAGCTGCCGCCGAAGACGGAGACCGACCGCGCGGTGGCGCTCACCGCCGAACAGGCCGGACTGTACGAGGCGGTGGTGCGGGAGGGGCTCGCGGAGATCGCGGGGACGGACGGCTTCGCGCGGCGCGGCCTGGTGGTCAAGCTGCTCACCTCGCTCAAGCAGATCTGCAATCACCCGGCGCAGTACCTCAAGGAGCTGGACGGCGGCGGAACTGCCTCCGCCGGGCGGTCGGAAGCATTGGTTCCGGCGCCGGAGACCGGGGCTCCTACGGGTGCGCCGGTTTCGCAGGGCGCGGGGAACTCGCCGCGTATCGCCGGGCGTTCGGGAAAAGTGGAACTGCTCGACGAACTGCTGGAGACCCTGCTGGCCGAGGAGGCGAGTGTGCTGGTGTTCACGCAATACGTACAGATGGCGCGCCTGCTGGAGCGGCATCTGACGGGGCGCGGCATTCCCGTGCAGCTGCTGCACGGTCAGACGCCGGTGGCGCGGCGGGAGGAGATGGTGCGGTGCTTCCAGGAGGGCGCGGTGCCGGTGTTCCTGCTGTCGCTGAAGGCGGCGGGCACCGGGCTCAATCTCACCCGCGCCTCGCATGTCGTGCACTTCGACCGCTGGTGGAATCCGGCGGTCGAGACGCAGGCCACCGACCGTGCGTACCGCATCGGCCAGACGCAGCCGGTCCAGGTGCACCGCATGATCGCGGAAGGCACGGCCGAGGACCGCATCGCCGGCATGCTCGCCCGTAAGCAGCAGCTGGCCGACGCGGTGCTCGGCGCGGGCGACGCGGCGCTGACCGAGCTGACCGACGCCGAGCTGGCGGAGCTGGTCACCCTGCGGGGAGAGCACGGATGACGGGGCGGCCGGGCGGCCTGGGGCCCGGCGGACAGGACGTAGGGGAAGGCGGGTCGGACGGGATGACGGGGGCCGTGGCAGAGATGCAGACGGAGTACGGGGTCGATGCCGGGCGGGGTTCCGGCGGGCGCGAGGCGGTGCCCGAGCGGACGTTCGCGGCGCTGCCCGCGGTGCGCGGCGGGGCGTTCGCGCAGACCTGGTGGGGCCGGGCCTGGCTGAAGGCGCTGGAGGACACCGCGCTCGACGGGCAGCAGGTCAAGCAGGGGCGGCGGCATGCACGGGCCGGCGCGGTGGGGGCCGTCTCGGTGCGTCCGGGCCGGATCACGGCCATGGTGCAGGACCGCGATCACACCCGGCACCGCACCGATGTCCTGCTGCAGCAGCTCGGCCCGCGGGAGTGGGACCGGCTGCTGGACGTGATGGCGGACCGCGCCGGGCACATCGCCGCCCTGCTGGACCGCGACATGCCGCCGGTGCTCGCCGAGGACGCGTCCGACGTGGGGATCGAACTCCTGCCGGGCATCGGCGATCTGGAGTCGGAGTGCAGCTGCGAGGAATGGGACCACTGCGCCCACTCCGCCGCGCTCTGCTACCAGCTGGCCCGGCTGCTGGACGCGGACCCGTTCCTCCTGCTGCTGGTCCGCGGCCGCGGGGAGCGGGAGTTGCTGGACGAGTTGCAGGCCCGGAGCGCGGCGCGGGCCGCCGATGCCTCCGCGGAGCGGCCGCCGGCAGCGGTCGGCGTCCCCGCGGCGCAGGCGTATGCGGGCGAGACACTGCCTCCGCTGCCCGCCCTGCCGGCTCCCGTGGAGGTTTGGGACGATCCGGCTCCCCTCGGGGGTGACACCCCGCCCGAGCCCGGGGTGGAGGTCGCCGCGCTGGAGTGGCTGCGGGCGGACGCGGCGGCGCGGGCCCGGCAGTTGCTGGCCGGGGCCCTCACCGCCCGGCCCGATCAGGCGCCGCCCGCGCTCACCCGCGCGCAGGACGCCGTACGGCTGGCGGCCGCCGGTCCCGGCCCCGGGGCGACGGCGCGGCTGGCGGCGGGTTCGGGGCGCGATGCGCGGGCCATGGCGCTGGCGGTCCGCGCCTGGCGGCTGGGCGGCGCGGCGGCGCTCGGCGTCCTGGAGGAGGACCGGGTGCCGGATCCGGCCGATCTGGTGCGCGCCCGGGCGCAGCTGGCCGCCGCCTGGCAAGGCGCCACACGGCCCGAACTGCGGATGTCGCGGAGCCGTTGGACGGTGCCGGGGGCCGATGCGCAGCTGCGCCAGGGGCGGGACGGACGCTGGTGGCCGTACCGCAAGGAGCAGGGCCGTTGGGCACCGGCCGGCCCGGCGGCGGATCCGGCGGCGGCGCTCGCCACCGCGATATCCGGCGCGGACGCCCCGGAGCCGCGGGTCGGCGCGGGTCCGGACGCCGGGTAGCGCCCGCCGTTCGCACCGGTCCGCCCCGGGTGCGTCCGGGTGTCCGCCCGGCCGATCCCCGCCGCCCTCCTGCGGGCGGGCGGCGGGGCGTGCTTCGCTGAAGCGATCCCCATCGCACCGATCCCCGTCGCACCGCCGCCCGCCACCGGGCCGGTGCCCGCAGCGAGGAGGAGCCATGACCGTTACCCCACCGGCGCCCGGCCGGACCACCGTGCCGTATTTCGAGGACCGGTCCCCGGGGAGCGGGACGCTGCCGCCCCGGCCCTGGTACGCCGGGTCGGACGCCGCCCGGCTGTCGTTGAACGGCCGCTGGCGGTTCCGGCTGTCGCCGACGGCCGCCGAGCCGGACACCGCGTTCGCCGACCCGGAGTTCGACGACACCCCGTGGGCGGAACTGCACGTGCCCGGCCACTGGGTGCTCCAGGGGCACGGCGCGCCCGCGTACACCAACACCGCGTATCCGTTCCCGGTCGATCCGCCGCGGGTGCCGGACGAGAATCCGACCGGCGATCACCGCCACCGCTTCGATCTGCCCCCGGACTGGCCGGACGGCCCGGCGGTGCTGCACTTCGGCGGGGTGGAATCCTGTGCCCGGGTCTGGCTCAACGGCACGGAGCTGGGCCATTTCAAGGGCAGCCGGCTGGCGCACGAGTTCGCGGTGGGCCCGCTGCTGCGCCCCCGTGGCAACGTCCTGGCCGTCCGGGTACACCAGTGGTCGTCGGGCAGCTATCTGGAGGACCAGGACCAGTGGTGGCTGCCCGGCATCTTCCGCGAGGTGACACTGCACAGCCGTCCCGAGGGCTCGGTCACCGACCACTTCGTGCACGCCGGGTACGACCACACCACCGGCCTCGGCACGCTCCGCGTCAGCTGCGATCCGCCGGGCCGGGTGACGGTGCCGTCGCTCGGCCTGGATCTGGCGACGGACGAGAGCGCGACCGTCGCCGTCCGCCCGTGGACGGCCGAGACCCCGGTGCTGTACGACGGCGAGCTGGTCACACCGGGCGAGCGGATTCCGCTGCGGATCGGCTTCCGCACCGTCCGGGTGGCGGACGGACTGCTCCAGGTCAACGGCCGCCGGATCCTGCTGCGCGGCGTCAACCGCCATGAGTTCGACCCGCGCCGGGGCCGCGCCCTGGCCCCGGAAACGATGCGGCGTGACCTGCTGATGATGAAGCGGCACAACCTCAACGCGGTGCGGACCAGCCACTATCCGCCGCATCCGGCGTTCCTCGACCTCTGCGACGAGCTGGGGATGTGGGTGATCGAGGAGTGCGATCTGGAGACCCACGGCTTCCGGGCGCTGGGGTGGCGGAACAACCCCGTCGACGATCCGCGCTGGGAGCCGGCGCTGCTCGACCGGGCCCGCCGCACGGTCGAACGGGACAAGAACCACCCGAGCGTGATCATGTGGTCGCTGGGCAACGAATGCGGCACCGGGCGGGGGCTGTCCGCGATGGCCGCCTGGATGCGGCGCCGCGATCCGTCCCGGCCACTGCACTACGAGGGCGATCCGAGCTGCGCCGACACCGATGTGTACTCCCTGATGTACGCCGACCATGCCGAGGTGGAGCGGATCGGGCGGCGGACGGAGGAGCCGCCGGCCGACGCCGACCTGGCAACAAGGCGGCGTGACCTGCCGTTCGTCCTGTGCGAGTACGCCCATGCGATGGGCAACGGACCCGGCGGGCTGAGCGAGTACCAGCGGCTGTTCGAGACCTACCCGCGCTGCCAGGGCGGCTTCGTCTGGGAGTGGCTGGACCACGGGCTGCGCCGCACCACCCCGCAGGGCGCGGAATTCCATGCCTACGGCGGCGACTTCGGCGAGGAGCTGCACGACGCCAACTTCGTCTGCGACGGGCTGGTCTTCCCCGACCGCACCCCGTCCCCGGGGCTGACGGAGCTGAAGAAGGTGGTCGAGCCGGTGCGGATCACGGCGGGCGACGCCGCCGACGGCCCGCCGCGCACCCTGGTGATCCGCAACCTCCATGATTTCGCGGACCTTTCGGGGCTGGCGTTCCGGTGGGCGTACGAGGTGGACGGCGTGGCACGGTCCTCGGGCACGCTGACCGTCCCGGACACGGCACCGGGCGCGACGGCCGAGGTCGCGCTGCCGCCGGCGCCCTCCGCACCCGGTGGGACCCGCGCCGACGAGGCCGTGCCGGAGGCGTGGTGGACGGTCCGGGCGGTGCTGGCGGAGGCGACGGCGTGGGCCCCGGCCGGGCACGAGGTCGCCTGGGGGCAGCTGCCCGCACCGGCGCCCGGGAACGGCGCGTCCGGCCGGCCGCCGGCGGCTTCGCCGCGCCGGTCGGGGGCATCCCTCGCGCTGGGTCCCGGCCTCTTCGACCCGGCGACGGGCCTGCTCACCACCGTGGCGGGCGAGGAGGTGCGGGGCCCGCGGCTGGACGTGTGGCGGGCGCCGACCGACAACGACGAGGCGGCTGCGGACAAGCCGGACCCGGGGCCCGCGGCCGCCTGGCGCCGCGCCGGTCTGCACCGGATGCGGCACCGCACGGACGCCGTCACCGCGTCGCCGGAGGCGCTCACGGTGCACACGCGGGTGGCGGCCGCCGGGACGGATGCGGCGCTGCGCGTGGTCCACCGCTGGACGGCCGCGGCGGAGCTGCTGCGGCTGGAGGTGACCGTCGAGCCCGAGGGCGAATGGCACGTTCCGCTGCCCCGGCTGGGGATGCGGATGGCGGTCGCGGGGAGCCTGGGCCAGGTGCGGTGGTTCGGCGGCGGGCCGGGCGAGGGCTACCCCGACAGCCGCGCGGCCGCCCGGCTGGGGCGCTGGGAGTCCTCCGTCGACGCGCTGCAGACACCGTATGTCCGCCCGCAGGAGAACGGTGCCCGGCCCGGTGTGCGGTGGGCGGAGCTGACCCGGGGCGACGGCACGGGCCTGCGGATCGGCGGCGTACCGGAGTTCTTCCTCACGGCCCGTCGCTGGACCACCGAGGAGCTGGACGCCGCCCGGCACACCACGGATCTGACGCCCGGTGAGCGGGTGTGGCTCCATCTCGACCATGCGCAGCACGGCCTCGGCAGCCGCTCCTGCGGCCCCGGTGTGCTTCCCCGGCATCGTCTGACGGCCGGGCCCGCCCGGTTCGCGTTCACCTTCTCCGCGGTGCGGTGAGGCGGCCGTGACGCAGGTCCCGGATCGCCTCGGCAGGGGCCCGTCAGCGCAGGGCGAAGTGTGCGCTCCGGGCGCCGCGGAGGCGGCCCTGTGGAAGCCTGCGGCCGTAGGCGACGAGCAGCAGGTCCTGGGCGGAGCCGGTGAGCGGGGTGCCGGTGCCGTAGGTCCAGTCACGGTCGTCGGCCCGCAGTGCGATGCCGTCCAGCGCGGCGCCGAAGAACCGTACGGTCCGGGGCGTGATGCTCTCCAGGAGGACGTCCAGCCGGTCCTCGGGCACCCGGCGGTCCAGGCCCAGCGCGACGGTGATGTCCAGGCCGTGGACCACATCGTGGCCCAGGGCGCCGGTGAAGCCGCCGACCGGCGGCTTCCAGGGGTGATACGCATGGGTGCGGAGCGCCTCGGCCAGCTCGCGCGGGGTGAGGGCGGCGGCATCGCGGCGGGCGCACCGGTCGGTCATCCGGTGCAGGCTCCCGCGCGCCGCCAGCAGCTCCCGTGCGACCCGGGCGAGCGGATAGCGGAAGCCGAGCGACATATGGGCGGCCACCTCCCGGACCCGCCACCCCGCGCACAGCGTCGGCGCGTCCCAGGAGGCGTCCGGCAGGCCGTCCCAGAGGTCCGCCAGCTCCTGGCGCTCCGCCGCGATCAAGGCTCTGATGTCCATCGTCGTTCTCCCGTGCGTCCGTGCGGTGCGCGCAGCCGTGCACCGTGTCTCCAGGGTGTCCGGGCCGGTCGCCCGCGTCCAAGAACGGGTTGTTGTGGTCACTAGAATCCGCGGTTATGGAGCTTCGGCAGCTGCGGTACCTCGTCGCCGTGGCGGAGGAGGCCAATTTCACCCGCGCCGCCGCCCGGCTGCACATCGCCCAGCCCGGGGTGAGCGCGCAGATCCGGCAGTTGGAGCGGGAGTTGGGGCAGCCGCTGCTGGACCGCTCGGGGCGGCGGGTGACGCTGACGGAGACCGGCGAGGCCGTACTCCCCTACGCGCGGGCGGCGTTGGCGGCCGTCGAGGGCGTCCGGCAGACGGCCGACGAGTTCGCCGGGCTGCTGCGCGGCCGGGTGCGGCTGGGGCTGGTCGCCGGCGCCGCCGGCCACTCCTTCGACGTGGTCTCCGTGCTGGCCGGCTTCCACGAGCGGCATCCGGGTGTGGAGATCGCGCTCACCGAGGACACCTCGGAGCGGATGCTCGGCGCGCTGCGTCGCGGCGAACTGGACATCGCCGCGGTCGGGTTGGCCGACGAGGAGCCGCCGCCCGGGGTGTCGTTCCGGCTGGTGGTGGACGAGCCGCTGGTGGCGGCGGCCGCGCCCGGTGATCCGGTGTTCGGCCGCGCCGTCGGCGGTGCGCTGCCGCTCGCCGCGCTGGAGGGGCGGCGGCTGATCGGTCTGCCGCGCGGCACCGGTCTGCGCGCGGTGCTCGAACGCGCCTGTACGGGCGCCGGGTTCCGGCCGGACATCGCCTTCGAGGCGGCGTCCCCGGGGCTGGTCACCCAGCTCGCGGCGCGAGGCCTCGGGGTGGCCGTGGTGCCCGCGCTGCCCGAGGCGGTCGCGGCGCAGGCCCGGCTGCGGACCTGCGAGCTGACCGGGCCGCCGCTGCGGGGCCGGGTCGCGTTGGCGTGGCGGTCGGACGGTTCCCCGGGGCCGGCCGTCCGGATCCTGCTGGAGCGGCTGCACACCGCGCTGACCAGGGTCGCGCCGGATCGTCACGCCGACCGGTAACCGTCCGCTGTCACCGGTCGGCGTTACGATCCGGACGGACGGGGCCCGGGTGACGCCCGTACGCCCTTCGCCATTTCCTGGAGAGGTTTCGATGGTCCCTACGTCCTCGCCGTTCACCGCCGCCCTCGCCGCGGGGCCGTTGGTCCTCGACGGCGGGCTGTCCAACCAGTTGGAGGCCGCGGGGCACGATCTCGGCGATGCGCTCTGGTCGGCGCGGCTGCTCGCTGAGGATCCGGAGGCGGTGATCGAGGCGCACCGCGCGTACTACGCGGCGGGGGCGCAGGTCGCGATCACCGCGAGCTATCAGGCGACGTTCGAGGGGTTCGCACGGCGCGGCGTCGGCGCCGCCGAGGCCGGGGAGTTGCTCGGCCGCTCCGTGGCGCTGGCCCGGGAGGCGGCCGAGCGGGCGCGGGCGGGCGGCGTCGCCGGTCCGCTGTACGTGGCCGCGTCCGCCGGGCCGTACGGCGCGATGCTGGCGGACGGTTCGGAGTACCGGGGCCGCTACGGACTGACCGTGGCCCGGTTGGAGCGTTTCCACCGGCCCCGGCTGGAGGTCCTGGCGGCGGCCGGGCCGGACGTGCTGGCCCTGGAGACGGTGCCGGACGCCGACGAGGCGCGGGCCCTGGTGCGGGCGGTGCGCGGGCTGGGCGTCCCGGCGTGGCTCTCGTACAGCGTGGCGGGGACGCGTACCCGGGCGGGGCAGACGCTGGAGGCGGCGTTCGCGGTGGCGGCGGACGTGGCGGAGATCGTCGCGGTGGGCGTCAACTGCTGTGCGCCCGCGGACGCGGACCGTGCCGTCGAGGTGGCGGCGCGGGTGACCGGCAAGCCGGTGGTGGTTTATCCGAACAGCGGGGAGAGCTGGGACGCCGGGGCCCGCACCTGGTGCGGTGCGCCGGAGTTCCGGGCGGCGCAGGTGACGGGCTGGGCAGCGGCCGGGGCGCGGCTGATCGGTGGCTGCTGCCGGGTGGGCCCCGAGCAGATCCGTGCGTTGGCGGCGCAGCTGCGGGGCTGAGGGGTCCGGGCCGCGCGAGGGCCGGCGGGCGCGCAGCGCACCGCGTGGGCGGCCCGGGAGGGAAGCCGGCTGTCCGGGGCCCGTAGCGGCAGGCCTTGGGCCGTACGCCGCCGTCCCGGGTGCGCCGTGCCCGGCGGGACGGCGCACCCGTAACCGCTCAGGACAGCGGTGCGTGCAGCTTCTTCGTGCCGGAGCGGTTGCCCATCAGGCTGCAGCTGACGCTCTTGATGCCGAGGTTGTAGCCCTTGAGGTTGGGGAACTGCACGTAGGTTCCCTCCGCGGTCCCGGCGGGCTGGCGGGCGGCCTTGCTCTCCAGGTCGCTCTTGCAGATCTTCGCGGCCTCCTCCTTGATGTCGGAGCTGGACGTGAAGCCGGAGCGCAGCTGGTGGATGGTGACGACCTCGGCGTCGTGCGCGTCGTCGCAGGACGCCGCCTCGTTGTTGCCGCTGCCGTCGGCCGGGAGGTCGTAGCAGTCGCCGACCTCCAGCTTGAAGAACGGAATGGTGCTCTCCGACGGCGAGGCGCTCGCGGACTCGGACGGGAAGTCCGTGGCGGTGGTGGGCCCGTCGTCCGGGGTGGCGCTCGGCGAGGCGTCGGTGCTGTGGGAGGGCGTGGCGCGGTTCTTCTTGTCGTCGTCGCCGTCGCCGCTCATCGCGATGGCACCGAAGACCACGGCGAGCACCAGCACACCGCCGCCGATGATCGCCGCGATGATCTTGCCGTTGCCACCGCCGGACGGCGGCGGGGGCGGCGGCTGCCAGCCCCCGGGAGCGCCGGGGCCACCGGGGCCCGCCGGGCCGAAGCCGGGGCCGACCGGACCGAAGCCGCCGGGCGGCGGACCAGCCGGCTGACCGCCCGGCGGCGGGAACCCGCCCTGGCCGTACCCGCCCTGCACCGGGCCCCCGGCGCCGTAACCGCCGGGCGGCGGACCGAAGCCGCCCTGGCCGTCGTTCGGGGGCTGGTTCGGCGGGGGCGGCGGAGGCGGAGGAAAGCTCATGACAGAGATAATCGCTTCTTTGCGGGGTCTTGGGAAACTCGGTGGCAGAGCGGGGAGGAACGAGGGCCGACATGTCCGGCGAACGGGCACAGGTCGCACCACGGACACGCGCTCCAGCCTACGGCCCGGAGGCTTGACGTGTTCATCGGCCTTCCCCCCCCCGGACGAACCGCGCCGCCACCGCTGCTGCCCGGGCCCCCTGGCTTCGACGCCTGCCGGCAACGGCTCCTGACGGAGAGCCGTGCGCACGGCCTCGACGCACGGTTCGCCCCCGCCGATGCCGGGCCGGCCCTCCTGGGCGCGTACGACGTGGAGTTCGGCGGCCACCGCGTCCGCGGGCGGCGCCGCGGAGCCGCTGCCGTCATCGTCCGGAGGCGGGCGGGAGGGGGCGACAGGCCCTAGCATGCGGCACGCGATGGCCGAACGGCCCGGTCCGCGGCCGGGCGGAGGGAGAGAGCGCGATGGGCGCACAGGCAGCGGGACCGCTCGTCGTCGGCGTGGACAGCTCGACGCAGTCCACCAAGGTGCTGGTGGTGGACGCGGCGTCCGGCACGGTCGTCGCCCGCGGCCGGGCCCCGCACGTCGCCGGCGGCGGCGCGGGCAAGGAGAGCGATCCGGGGCGCTGGTGGGCGTCGCTCGGCGCGGCGCTGGGGCAGTGCGGGGACGCGGCGCGGCAGGCGGGCGCGGTGTCCGTGGCCGGGCAGCAGCACGGTCTGGTGACGCTGGACGCGGCGGGCGCGCCGGTGCGGCCCGCGCTGCTGTGGAACGACGTACGGTCCGCGCCGCAGGCGGAGCGGCTGGTGGCGGAGCTGGGCGGGCCCGCCGCGTGGGCGGAGCGGGTCGGCAGTGTGCCGGGGGCGGCGTTCACGGTCGCCAAGTGGGCGTGGCTGCGCGCCCACGAACCGGCCGCGGCCGCCGCCACCGCCGCGGTCCGGCTGCCGCACGACTACCTCACCGAGCGGCTGACCGGGGAGGCGGTCACCGACCGGGGCGACGCGTCCGGCACCGGCTGGTGGGCCGCGGCCACCGAGGCGTACGACGAGGGGATCCTCGGTCACATCGGGCTGGACCCGGCCGCGCTGCCCCGTGTGGCCCGCCCCGGGGAGGCGGTGGGCACCGTACGGAGCGCGGAACTGCCGCTGCCGCGCGGGGCGTTGGTGGCGGCGGGCACCGGCGACAACATGGCGGCGGCGCTGGGGCTCGGGCTGCGGCCCGGCCGGCCGGTGCTGAGTCTGGGGACGTCCGGCACGGTCTACGCGGTCTCGCGGCGGCGGCCGGCCGATCCGTCCGGGACGGTCGCGGGTTTCGCGGACGCGCGCGGCGACTGGCTGCCGCTGGCCTGCACGCTCAACTGCACCCTGGCCGTGGACCGGATCGCCGCGCTGCTGGGCCGCGACCGGGAGGCGGTCGAGGCGGGCGGCGAGGCGGTGCTGCTGCCGTTCCTCGACGGGGAGCGCACCCCGAATCTGCCGGGGGCGTCGGGCCTGCTGCACGGGTTGCGGCACGACACGACGCCCGGTCAGGTGCTGCAGGCGGCCTACGACGGTGCGGTGTTCGCGCTGTTGAAGGCGGTGGATCAGGTGCTGGACGCCGAGTCGGCGGCGGATGCGCCGCTGCTGCTGATCGGCGGCGGCGCGCGGGGCCGGGCCTGGCGGGAGACGGTGCGGCGGCTGTCGGGGCGCCCGGTGGAGGTGCCCGAGGCCCGCGAACTGGTCGCCCTGGGCGCGGCGGCGCAGGCCGCGGGGTTGCTGCTGGGCGAGGATCCGGCGGCGGTGGCGCGGCGCTGGGGCACCGCCCGCGGCACCGCGTACGCACCGCGCGAGCGGGACACCGCCGCCTGGGAGCGGCTGACGGCCACGCTGGCCGACGGCGAGGCGCTGCTGCGGAGGTGAGGGCGCGCCCGGATCCGGTCCGCGTCGCCCCGCCGCTCCCCCGGCCGGGCGATGCGGCACGCCCGGCCGCCACAGGGATCGCTACGGCATCCGAGTGACGGCGTGTCACCTCCAACTCGCCTTCATGACCTGCGAGTTCCTTCTTTGGTTCGCCCATTGGCGGCAGCCGGGGACCCTTGGCATCCGGGGGACGGCTGCGCATCATGAACACACCGGCCACACGTGTCATGTACGCGTCCCCCCTCGGCCTCGTCAGGAGTACGCATGGAGTCCGACCGCACCTCCCTGCCCCGCCGCCGCCTGCTCACCGGCGCCGCCGCGCTCGCCGCGGCCGCCGCGCTGGTCCCGGCCGGCAGCGCCGCCGCCCGACCCCGCACCGCACACCCCCGGGCGGCGGCCTATCCGCCCGTGCACTGGGCCGCCGCCGACCCCGCCAACTTCACGGAGGCCAACCGCCCGACGGAGTATCCGGTCGAGATGGTCGTCATCCATGTGACGCAGGAGACGTTCGCCGACACCCTCAAGCTCTTCAAGGACCCGAACCACAAGGCGGCCGCCCACTACGTCGTCCGCTCCTCCGACGGCTACCTCGCCCAGTGCGTCAGCGAGAAGAACGTCGCCTGGCACGCGGGCAACTGGGACTACAACACCCGCAGCATCGGCATCGAGCACGAGGGCTGGGTCGACGACCCGAAGTGGTTCACCGACGCCCTGTACCGGCAGTCCGCCGCCCTGACCGCGGCGGTCTGCGACCGCTACGGCATTCCCAAGGACCGCGAGCACATCATCGGCCACGTCGAGGTCCCCGGCACCGACCACACCGACCCGGGGCAGTACTGGGACTGGGCCCGCTACCTGGAGCTGGTCAAGGGCCGGGCCTGACGACCCGCCGGCCCCGGCGCGACGGTCGTTCCCGAGATGTCCGCCGCACCGACATCCCCGCGCCACGGCGGCGACGCCGGGCACCGGGAGGGTCGGTGCGACCTCGGGAGGGACCGTGCGACGTCGGCGGGGCATGGTGCACACGGTGCTGGCGGCGCTGGCCGTCTGGAGTCTGGCGGCCGCGGCCGGCGGCCCCCCGGCGAGCGCCGCCGACTCCTTGGCCACCGCGCCCGGCATCCGGCAGGCGCCCGGCGTCCGGCAGGCACCCGGCGTCATCTATACGACGTTCCAGGTGGCCGTGGCGCGCGGCACCGCTCACGGGCATCTGCTGACGGTGGACCTGCGGGCGCCGCGCGTCTCGGTGGACCTGCTGTACCCGGGGGCGGTCGGCGCGCGGGCGCCCGTCTCCGCGCTGGCCACGGCGCGCGGCGCGACCGCCGCGGTCAACGGCGACTTCTTCCACTTCGTCGAGACCCAGCACCCCGGCGTCCCGGCGACCGGCGCCCCGTCCGGCCCGGCCGTCGCCGCCGGACACGGGCTGAAGGCCGCGGTCCCCGCCGGTCAGCGCTTCGGCCCGGCGCCGCCGCCCGGCGCGAGCCCCGAGGACGTCCTCGGCATCGGCTACGACCGGCGGGCGCGGCTGGACCGGCTCACCCTGCGCGGCGCGGCGGTGACCGGCCACGGCACGCTGCCGCTCGCCGGGCTGAACCAGTACGCGCTCCCGGTGGACGGCATCGGCGCGTACACCTCCCGCTGGGGCCCGGCCGCGCGGGCGCGCGCCGTGTGCGGCACCGACACGGACCGGGCGGCGCCGTGCACCGCGCGCGTACGGGAGGTGACCGTGGCCCGCGGCCGGGTCACCGCGGTCGCCGACCGGCCCGGCGACGGGGTGCCGCCCGGCTCCGAGGTGCTGCTGGGCCGTGAGGACGGCGCGCGGCGGCTGGCGGAGCTGCGGCCGGGCGACCCGGTGCGCATCGGCCACCGCCTGACCGGCCGGAGCGGCGTGCCGCTGCGATGCGCGGTCGGCGGGTTCGCGGTGCTGCGGGACGGGCGGACCGTACCGGGCACCGACACCGTCACCCCGGCGGTGCGGACCGGCGCCGGGATCGGGGACGGCGGCCGCACGCTGTATCTGCTGGCCCTGGACGGCACCCCGGGCGAGCCGGGGCTCACCCTCACCGAGCTGGCCGCCGTCCTGCGCGGACTCGGTGCGCGCGACGGCGTGGATCTGGACGGCGGCGGCTCCTCGACGCTGGTGACCCGCGCACCGCACGGCGGTCAGGTCGTGGTGCGCAACCATCCGTCGGGCGGCGCGGAGCGCCCGGTGCCGAACGCGCTCGGGGTGTTCGCGGAGGACTGACCCGCGCCCGGAAGGCCCCGGGCCGCCGCCGGATGCGGTTACGGGCGGACGCTGCTGATCACGTCGGCGGCGCCGGAGAGGCTGTGCCGCAGGTCCGGGGCGATGTTGCTGCTCGCCAGGTAGAAGCCGAGCAGCGCGCAGACGATGGCGTGCGAGAGCTTGAGCTTTCCGCTGCGCAGGAAGATCGCTGTCAGAATGAGCAGCAACAGGACGACCGAGATCGTCAGAGCCATGGGTGCACCTCCGCGACGGCCGCCCGATCGGACGGCTAGGAGTGGCAAGTTTGGCGCATTTCAGGCGAATTCCCGCCCGCGATACGGTGCCCCATCCGGGTGATCACTGCGGGTCACCCCGAATGCGCCGCCAAGTTCCCGGCATTCGTGTGTCACGGATCACTTTTCCCGCGGGCAACGGGCCCTTCGCCTCAGCCGTCTTAGCGACGGATACGCCCGGCGCCATCCGCGTCGGCGCACACCCCCGGCCGACGGAAGTACCGCCATGACCCGACCGTGCACCCCGCACACCCCGCGACGACCCGCGGGGCGGGCGGCCCGCCGTGCACGGCGACCGTGCACTCCCGTATCGGCCGAATATCCCCTTTCCATGCTTAATGTGACGGAATGAGCACCGTGCAGGACCAGGATCAACTCACGGGGTGGCGGCGCTTCCGGCGCCGCGTCCCCAACGGCTTCGCCATCGCCTTCGGTGTGCTGGGCCTCTTCTGCGCCGTCACGGCGCTCTTCGGACCGCTGCGGCGCGGGCTCCACCCGGCGATCTACTGGCTGGACACCCTCACCATCCCCGTGACGCCGAACTTCGCGTACGCCGTCTTCCTGTTCCTGCTCGGCGCGGCGATGGCCGCCCGCAAACGGGTGGCGCTGTGGTTCGTCGTCGCCTACATGCTGCTGGTCGCCCTCGCCGACGCGCTGTTCCTCACCGCCGGGTACTGGGAGTTCGCCGTCTCGCTGGCGGTCTGCACCGCCATCCTCGTGCTGCTCGTCGTCTCGCACCGCGAGTTCTACGCCATCACCCGGCGCGGCGCCTTCGTCCGCGCCGCGGGCGTGCTGGTCGCCGGGCTGGTCGCCGCGGTGCTGCTCGGCTGGGGCCTGGTGACGCTGTTCCCCGGCTCGCTGGAGCACGGCGCCGGCAACCGGCTGCTGTGGGCCGCCAACCGCGTCTGCGGCGGGCTGGTCGGCGGCCGGCTCGTCGAGGGCCACCCCCCGCACTGGATCGTCTTCCTGCTCGGTCTCTTCGGCGCGCTCGCGCTGCTCAACGCCGCCGCCACGCTCTTCCGCTCGCAGCGCCTGGAGGCAGCGCTGCACGGCGACGAGGAGGCCCGCATCCGGGCGCTGCTGGCCCGCTACGGCGGCGACGACTCGCTGGGCTACTTCGCCACCCGCCGCGACAAGGCCGTCGTCTTCTCCCCCAGCGGCAAGGCGGCCGTCACCTACCGCGTGGAGGCGGGCGTCTGCCTGGCCAGCGGTGACCCGGTCGGCGACCGCGAGGCCTGGACCCAGGCCATCGAGGCGTGGCTGGAGGTCGCCGGGCGCTACGGCTGGCAGCCGGCCGTGATGGGCGCCAGCGAGGAGGGCGCGAAGGCGTTCGCCCGCTGCGGTCTGGGCGCTCTGCAGCTCGGCGACGAGGCGATCTTGCACGTCAAGGACTTCGAGCTGGACGGCCGCGACATGCGGGTCACCCGGCAGGCCGTCAACCGCGTCCAGCGCACCGGCGCCACCTGCCGGATAAGGCGCCACTCGGCGCTCACCGACGCCGAGATGCACGAGGTCATCGAACGCGCCGACGCCTGGCGCGACACCGAGACCGAGCGCGGCTTCTCGATGGCGCTGGACCGCCTCGGCGACCCCGAGGACGGCGACTGCCTGCTGGCCGAGGCGTTCGACGGCGAGGGCCGGATGATCGCGCTGCTGTCGTTCGTGCCCTGGGGCGACGACGGCATCTCGCTGGACGTGATGCGGCGCGACCGCAGCGCGCCCAACGGCGTCATGGAGTTCATGGTCGCGCAGCTGTGCGCCCAGGCCGGGCAGTTCGGGGTGCACCGCATCTCGCTGAACTTCGCGGTGTTCCGCTCCGCCTTCGAGGAGGGCGCGCGGATCGGCGCGGGCCCGGTGCTGAAGTTCTGGCGCCGGCTGCTGCTCTTCTTCTCCAAGTGGTGGCAGCTGGAGGCGCTCTACCGCTCCAACGCGAAGTACGCCCCCGAGTGGTACCCGCGCTTCCTGTGCTACGCGGACACCGGTGCGCTGGCCCGGATCGGTCTCGCCTCCGGCATCGCCGAGGGCTTCGTCGCCGTACCGAGCCTGGGCAAGCTGTGGGGCAAGGGCCACAAGAAGAAGCTGCTGGCCCCGGCGAGCACCGCCGGGCTGCCCTCGCTGGAGGAGCTGGGCCTGGTCAGCGAGGCGCCGACCGCCGAGGAGCAGCGGGAGCGGGAGCTGGCCGCGCTGCCGGAGCAGGTGCGCACCCGCCATCTGAAGCTGGAGCGGCTGCGCGCCGAGGGCACCGACCCGTACCCGGTCGGCGTGCGGCGTACGCACACGCTCGGCGAGGTCCGCGCCGCGCATCCGGCTCCGGAGGCCGGGGCGCACACCGGGGAGACCGTGCGGATCGCCGGGCGGGTGCTGCTCACCCGCGACCACGGCGGTGTGCTCTTCGCCGTGCTGCGGGACTGGTCCGGTGACCTCCAGATCGCGCTGACCCGCGACACCACCGGCAAGGAGCTGCTGGAGCGCTTCGGCTCCGACATCGACCTCGGCGACCACGTCGAGGCGGAGGGCGAGGTCGGCGCGAGCGACCGCGGTGAGCTGACGGTCTTCGTCACCGACTGGCGGCTGACGGCCAAGTGCCTGCGGCCGCTGCCGGACAAGCGGCGCGGTCTGACCGACCCGGAGGCGAAGGTCCGCCACCGCTACGTCGACCTCGTGGTCTCGCCGGACGCCCGGGAGACCGTACGGGCCCGCAGCACGGCCGTGCAGGCGCTGCGGCAGGGGCTGATCGACCGGGGCTACCTGGAGGTCGAGACGCCGATGCTCCAGCAGATCCACGGCGGCGCCAACGCCCGGCCGTTCCACACCCACATCAACGCCTACAACCTCGACCTGTACCTGCGGATCGCGCCCGAGCTGTACCTCAAGCGGCTGTGCGTGGGCGGCATGGAGAAGGTCTTCGAGATGGGGCGGACCTTCCGCAACGAGGGCATCTCGTACAAGCACAACCCCGAGTTCACGATGTTGGAGGCGTACCAGGCGTTCGCCGACTACGACGTGATGCTCGACCTGACCCGGGAGCTGATCCAGGGCGCCGCGGTCGCCGCGTTCGGGACCGCGACCGCGCGTAAGGCGGATGCGAACGGCCGGCTGGTCGAGCACGACATCTCCGGGGCGTGGCCGGTCAAGACCGTCTACGGCGCGATCTCCGAGGCGCTGGGCGAGGAGGTCGGCGCGGACACCGACGCGCGGGTGCTGCGGCGGCTGTGCGACGCCTCGTCGGTGCCGGTGAAGCCGGAGATGGGCCGCGGCGACATCGTGCTGGAGATGTACGAGCGGCTGGTCGAGGAGCGCACGACGCTGCCGACGTTCTACAAGGACTTCCCGACGGACGTCTCGCCGCTCACCCGCCAGCACCGCAAGGACCCGCGGCTGGCCGAGCGCTGGGACCTCGTCGCCTTCGGCACGGAGCTGGGCACCGCCTACTCCGAGCTGACCGACCCGGTCGAGCAGCGGCGGCGGCTGACCGCCCAGTCGCTGCTGGCGGCGGGCGGTGACGTGGAGGCGATGGAGCTGGACGAGGACTTCCTCCAGGCGCTGGAGTACGCGATGCCGCCCACCGGTGGTCTGGGCATCGGCGTGGACCGGCTGGTCATGTTCCTCACCGGTCTGTCGATCCGCGAGACGCTGCCGTTCCCGCTGGTCCGGCGCCGCTGAGCGGTCCGCCTCCGTTTGCCGCGCGCCTCTCCTCCGGGAGGGGCGCGCGGCGCGTTTTCGGCCCTGCGTACGGGAACCACGGCCCCGGGCGGGGCGTTGGCCGCACATGACGACTTATGCGGTGCACTGCAACGGCCGGGACGCGACCGCCGAGGAGCTGGCGGCGGTCGCGTTCGGCAGCCCCTCCCATTTCACCGCCATGCAGGTGCGCGGCGGCCTGATCCGGGGGCTCGACCTCCATCTGACGCGGCTGCGCAACGCCTCACAGGAGTTGTTCGGGCAGGCCACCCCGGACGACGAGATCCGCGCCCACCTGCGGGCGGCGCTGGCGGTGAGCCCCGCCGATGTGTCGCTGCGGGTGCTGGTCCACGCGCCGGGCGATCCGTTCGCGGCCGGTGCGGGCGAGCCCGAGGTGCTGATCCGGACGGCGTCCGCCGGGGCCCCGCCGTCGGGTCCGCTGGCGCTGGCGGCGGTGGCACACGAACGGTTCCAGCCGGCCGTGAAGCACGTCGGGGAGCCCGCGAAGCGGTTCTTCCTGCGGCAGGCGGTGGCGGAGGGGTGCGACGACGCCGTGTTCGTCGACCGCGAGGGGCGGCTGAGCGAGGGCACGGTCTGGAACCTCGCGTTCTGGGACGGCACGGCGGTGGTGTGGCCGGTCGCCGGGATGCTGGACGGTGTCATGCAGTCCCTCGTCAAACGGCAGTTGGCACAGCTCGGCGTGGAACAGCGCGATGCGGAGGTGCGGGTCGGCGGCCTCGCCGGATGGGCCCGCGGTGCGGTGGTCCTCAACTCCCGGGCCCCCGCGGTCGCCGTCCACCGCATCGGCGGCGAAGTCCTGCCCGAGGCGCCGGACTTCGTGGCGCTGCTGCACCGCGCGCACGAGGCGGAGCCGTTGGTGGCGCCGTGAAGACCCGGTGGACGGTCGCCGAGCTGCGGTGACGGCCGTGGGGGCGGGGCCGGGGCCCGGTCGGGTGCCGGGCCCGGTCGGGGCCCGCGCCGGACGGCTTCGGGCCCGCGGCGGGCGGGCGTTGTCAGACCCCTCGGTTACGTTGCGTGCATGACGGAATTCGTGATGGTGGCGGGGGCCTGGCTCGGGGCCTGGGTGTGGGGCGATGTGGCGCGGCTGCTGCGCGCGGCCGGGCACGGCGCCCATCCGCTGACGCTGAGCGGCCTCGCGGAGAAGCGGGACGCCTTGGCCGGACAGCAGACGCATGTGCAGGACATCGTCGACGAGATCACCCGGCGGGATCTGCACGAGGTGGTGCTGGTCGGGCACAGCTACTCGGGCATACCGGTGGGTCAGGCGGCCGAGCGGATCGGTGGGCGGCTGTCCCGGGTGGTCTTCGTCGACTCCGAGGTCCCCGTCGACGGCGAGTCGTTCGTCTCGCTCTGGTGGGAGGGGCCGGAGCGGCTGGCCGCATCGCTCGCCGCGAACGACGGCTGGTGGGCCCCGCCGACCGCCGGGGATCTCGCCGGTCAGGGCCTCTCCGACGCGCAGACGGCGCGCCTCGTGGCGGGTGCCACACCGCATCCGGGCGCCTCGCTCTCCGAGCCGGCGGTGCTGACGCGCCCGCTCGGCGCGCTGCCCGCCACCTACGTCAAGTGCCTGCTCGACGGCCCGGAGCCGAACGCCACGGTGGCCGAGCTGCTGACGCACGAGACCTGGCGCCGCGTCGACCTCGGCACGGGGCACTGGCCGATGGTGTCCGAGCCGGAGGAGCTGGCCCGCGTCCTGCTCGCCGCGGCGGAGGAACGGGGGTAGCGGAGCGGGCCCGGCGGCCTCACGCCGCCTCGGGCCCCTCCCCCGCGGCACCGGCCCGAGGTGTCTCCGCCAGGTCGGACCACCGCACCGTCCGGTCGCACCAGCGCTCCAGCAGCGTGCGGTCGTGTCCGACGGCGAGGAGACCGGCGCCGGTGCGGGCGCGGTACGCCTCGACGACGGCGACCAGCGCCGCGGTGGTGGAGGCGTCGAGCATCGCGGTCATCTCGTCGCAGATCAGCCAGCGCGGCTCCAGCACCAGCGCGCGGGCCAGGCAGGCGCGTTGCAACTGTCCGTCGCTGACCTCGTGCGGGCGGCGGGTGAGCAGATCGGCGGTGAGGCCGACGGCGGGGGCCAGTTCCGCGACGGCGGCGGGCGCCTCGGTACGGCGGCCGGTGGCGCGCAGCGGTTCGGCGATGAGGTCGGCGAGCCGCAGCCGGGGGTCGGCGGAGAGCCGGGGCTGCTGGAAGACCACACCGAAGGAGGTACGCAGGGCACGGGGCGCGCGGTGGCGCCAGCCCGGGGCCGCCACACCGTCCACGGTCACCGTTCCGGCGTCCGGCCGGTGCAGCAGCGCCGCGACCCGGGCCAGGGTCGACTTGCCGCAGCCGCTCGGGCCGAGCAGCCCGACCGACTCGCCGGGGGCGACGGTCAGGGAGATGCCGGAGACGACCGGGCGCCGCCGCTCGTACCCGGCGGTGATGTCACGCAGTTCGAGCACGGAGGCCGCCCTTCTCCTCGGACTTCTCGGGGGCGTCGGCCGGGGCCGGGCCGGGGTGCGGATGGTGGCAGGCGACGCCGCCGGACGGTTCGGGGCGGACGGCGCAGCGGGCGTCCACGCGGGTGCAGCGGGCGGCGAAGGCGCAGCCGTCCGGCAGGGCACCCAGCTCGGGCGGCAGTCCGGGGATGGGGGCGAAGGCGCGGCCGGGCAGTGCGTCCAGCAGCCCGCGGGCATAGGGGTGGCGGGGGCCGGGGGCGCCGAAGAAGGTGGCGGCGTCGGCGTGTTCGACGATCCGTCCCGCGTACATGACGGCGACGTGGTCGGCGATGCGCTCGGCGGCCGCCAGATCGTGGGTGATCATCAGCAGCGCCCGGCCCTCGTCGGCATGGGCCCGCAGGGCGTCGACGGTGTGGTCGATGAGGTCCCGGTCGAGGCCGGTGGTGGGCTCGTCGGCGAGCAGCAGCCGGGCGTCGCCGACCAGCGCGAGGGCGCTCGCCGCGCGCTGGGCCAGCCCGCCGGAGAGCTGGTGCGGATGGCGATCCAGGTGGTCGAGGGGGAACGCGGCGCGGGCCGCGGCCTGCTCCGCCGCCGCGCGCAGTGCCTCCCGCGCCGCGCGCCGCCCGGGCCGCCGCCCGGCGGGGGCGCCGCCGGCGCCCCCGGCCGCCGCACCGGCTCCGGCGACACCCAGCTCCCGTACCGTTTCCTCCAGCTGGGCGCGGATGGTGCGGACGGGCGTGAGGTGGGCGGCCGGGCTCTGCGGGACGAGGCCGATGCGGCGGCCGCGGACGGTGCGGGCGAGCTGCCGTTCGCCGGCGGTGAGCAGCTCCACGGCGGGCGCGCCGTCGGCGGCGGTCAGATGGGCCGCGCCGGACGTCTCGGCGTTGCCCGGCAGCAGGCCGAGCAGCGCGGAGGCGAGGACCGATTTACCACAGCCGCTCTCGCCGACCAGGGCGAGGCAGCTGCCCGGCGCCAGGTCGAAGGAGGCGCCGGAGACGGCGTGGACGTGGTGGCCGCCGCGCATCCGGAAGCGGACCGACAGATCGCGCACCGACAGTACGGGGGCGGGTGGCGCGGTGGTGCGGGGCGCGGTCACAGCATCAGCTCCGATCGGCGGCGGGGGTTGATCCGCTCCCGCCAGGCACCGGCCAGACCGGCGAGGGCGAGGGTCGGCACGATGAGGAAGAGGCCGGGGAAGAGCGTCGGCCACCAGGCGCCGGCCAGCAGCGAACCGCGGGCGGCGTTGACCATGATGCCCAGGCTCGCCTCGTGGGCCGGCAGGCCCAGGCCCAGGAAGGAGAGCGCGGACTCGTGCCAGATGGCGTGCGGCACCATCAGTACGGCGGCGAGTCCGGCCTGCGGCAGCACGCCGGGCAGCAGATGCCGCACCGCCACCCGCCACCGCGAGGCGCCGCCGGAGACCGCCGCGTCGATATGGGGGCGGGCGCGCAGCGACAGCACCTCGGCGCGGACGATACGGGCCGTGGACAGCCAGTGGGTCAGCGCCACGGAGAGGATCACCGGCCACACGCCGGGCCGGAACATCGCCACGATGAAGATGCCCAGCAGCAGATGGGGCACGGACGAGAAGAGGTCGACGAGCCGCATCACGGCGCGGTCCGCCCAGCCGCCGAGCGCCCCGGCGAGCGTGCCGACGGCGGTGCCCACCCCGACGGCGACCAGCGCGGCGACCACGCCGACCAGCAGCGAGACCCGCAGGCCGTAGACGCAGCGCAGCAGCAGATCGCGGCCGACCTCGTCGGTGCCGAAGGGGTGGGCCAGGGACGGTGCGTGGAGTTTCTGCGCCAGGTCGACGGACTGGCTGTCCAGCGGGAACAGCAGCGGGACGACGAGGACGGCGAGGACCACGGCGGCGACGAGGACGGCGCTGACCCGTACCCGCACGGTGCGGGTGCGCCGCTGACGGCCCGCGCCGGGGCGCCGGTGCCAGGTCACGGCCTCCGCGGCGTCGGGCGCGGCGTCCGGTCCGGGCGCGGTGCCGGCTCCGGCGGCGGGGTGCCGCCCGGTGGCGGTGGTGTGCGAGTCAGCCATCGAAGCCCACCCTCGGATCGGCGAGACCGTACAGCAGGTCGGAGAGGAGGTTGCCGACGAGGACGGCGGCGGTGGCGAGGACGGTGAGGGCGGCGAGCAGCGGGAAGTCGACCGCGGTCGCCGCCTCGACGGTGGCGGCGGCGATGCCCGGCCAGCTGAAGACCGTCTCGACCAGCAGCGCCCCGGTGATCAGTTCCGGCACCCGGGAGCCGATGAGGGTGAGGACCGGCAGCAGTCCGGAGCGCAGCGCGTGGTGCAGCAGCACGGTGCGTTCGCGCAGGCCACGGGCGCGGGCGCCGCGCACCGGGTCCTCCTCCAGCGCGTCGCCGACGCCCTGCCGTACGTACAGCACGAACCACGGGAGCTGGGAGACGGCGAGGACCAGGGCGGGCAGGGTCACATGGCGGACGATCTGGCCGGGGGTGGCGAGGTCGGTGCCGGTGTCGGTGAGGCCGCCGGCCGGGAGGACGCCCAGTTTCAGGGCGAACAGCCAGACGGCGAGGAGGCCGAGCCAGAACGGCGGCGCGGCTTCCAGGGTGTAGGCGAGGGAGGTGACGGCGCGGTCGAGGAGTCCGCCGCGGCGGCGGGCGGCGGCCACGCCGAGGGCGGTGCCGACGACGACGGCGAGGACGAAGGCGAGCGCGCACAGCAGAACGGACCAGCCGAGGCGTTCGCCGATGACCTGGGTGACGGGCGCGCGCAGCGTGGCGGAGTCGCCGAGGTCGCCGGTGAGCGCGGCGGTGAGCCAGTGCCACCAGCGGCCGATCAGCGGCTGGTCGACGCCGAGGTTGTGGCGCAGCTGATCGAGGTTGGCCTGGGAGGCGGTGAGGCCGGCGTCGCCCGCGTAGGCCCGGACGGGGTCGAAGGGCGAGGCGGCGGCGACGGCGAAGACCCCGAAGGTGACGGCGAGGAGGACCGGCACGGCGAGCAGCGCCCGCCGGCCGGTCATCCGCGCCATCGCCGCCCAGGTCGGGGAGGTGCGCGTGATCACTTGGCGGGCTGCCAGTCCTCGACGTTCCACCAGGGGCCGGAGGCCAGGCCGTGGTCGTGCGGTTCGGTCTGGGTGGTCAGGCCCTTCCAGCGGTCGGCGATCACGTAGACGTGGTCGACGTGGGTGAGGAAGGTGTAGGCCGGGTTGTCGACGAGGCGGCGCTGGACGGCGTCGTAGGCGGCCTTGCGGGTGGCCTGGTCGTCGGTGCGGCGGGCCTCGGTGAGCTTGGCGTCGACGCTCTTGTCGGCGTAGCGCGACATGTTGTTGAAGCCGTCGCCGGCCAGCGAGGAGTGCAGCAGGAGGTACTGGTCGAAGTCGGGGTCGGCGGGGCTGCCGCCGCCGGCGAGGACCGCGTCCTTGGCCATGCGCGGCTCGATCGCCTCCCAGGTGCCGGATTCGACCTTGGCCTCGATCCCGGCCTTCTTGGCGTCGGAGGCGAAGGCGAGGGCGTGCTCCTGGCGGAGCTTGTCGCCGGAGAGGTACCAGAGGGTGAAGGAGGCGCGCTGGTGGCCCTTGGTGCGGATGCCGTCCGGGCCCTTCTTCCAGCCGGCGTCGTCGAGGATCCGCTCGGCCTTCTTCAGGTCGTGCGGGCGCTCGGTGCCCTTCGCGAACCAGGGGCTGTCGGTGGGCACCGGTCCGTAGGCGGGCTTCCCGGCGCCGTTGAGGATGCCCTTGACCATGGCCTCGCGGTCGACGGCGAGGTCGAGGGCACGGCGGACGGCCTTGGCGCCGGTGACCGGGTTGCCGGTGGGCAGCGTGACGTTGCGGTAGTCGAAGGTGGTGGCGGTGACGGTGGTGCGCTGCTTGTCGCCCTTGAAGGTGGCGGCGAGCTCCGGCGGCAGGATGGCGCCGTCGAGGTCGCCGGAGCGCAGCCGGGTGGCGCGGATGTCGTCGTCCTTGATGATCGCCATGGTGAAGTTCTTCACCTTCGGCGCGCCGCCCCAGTAGTGCGGGTTGGCCTTGAAGGTGAGCTTCTCGCCCTTGGACCAGTGGGTGAGGACGTAGGGGCCGGTGCCTATCGGCTTGGTGGTGAACGTGCCGTGGTTGATGTCCTGCTTGCCCGCGATGTGCTGCGGGGCGATGGGCAGGACGGCGCGCTCGGCGAAGGGCGCGTAGGGGTACTTGAGGTGGAAGACGACGGTGTGGTCGTCCTTCTTCTCGACGCTCCCCAGGGCGTCCAGCTCCGCCTTGGAGGCGTTGTTGGTCTTGGCGTCGAGGATGGTGGAGTAGGTGAAGACGACGTCGTCGGCGGTGAAGGGCTTGCCGTCGCTGAAGGTCACGCCCCGGCGGAGGTCGAAGGTGTAGGTCCGGCCGCCGTCGGTGACCTTGGGCAGCGCGGTGGCGAGGGCAGGCTTGAGGCGCATCCCCGCGTCGTGGGTGAGCAGCCCGTCGAAGATCTTGGAGTTGCCGTCCTTGCCGTAGCCGAGGAGCGGGCTGAGCGTCTCCGGTTCGTACGCGATGCCGACCACCGCGGAGTCCGTGCGTCCGGTGGCGGTCTTGCCGTCGTCCGGTGTGGAACAGGCCGTCGCGCTCAGCGCGAGGCCGGCCGCCAGCGTCACCGCGGCGGCTCTCCGTGGGAACCGGGCCGTCATCCTCATCTCCTCTGCATAGGAATCGCTATTGCATGGTTAACGCAATTAAAGCGTACGTAAAGAGGCACGGACGAAGCGGGTCGGTCCTGGTGAAAGCCGGAACCGGCCGGTGACCGGCGCCGATGCACCGCGGCACCCGGTGCGGCAACGGTTCCGGCCCGCGGATCCCGGTGGCAGACTGCTGCCCCCAACGGGACGGGGGCGACCGTGAGCGGCGATCAGGACGAGGGCGCGGGGCAGGAGCCGGGGCGGGGCGCGCGGGCCTGGCGGTGGATCCGGGCCGAAGGGCGGTTCGTCGCCGACGCCGTCCACCCGGAGTCGGCCGGGCTGAGCCGCGGCCGGCGGCTGGCCACCTACGCCGTCGCGCTCCTGAGCGCGGCGTTCCTGGTGGGCCTGGGTCTGGCGCGGTCCTACTTCACCGCCGGTACGGAGGCCCGGATCGGGGACGATGCGCAGAGCGCCCTCGACGCCGAGAAGGGCTATCTCCACGCCGCGTTCCGCCCCCTGCCCCGCGCCGCCTACGGACCGCCCTACTCCGTCTTCTCCCGGACGCCGCTCACCCCGCGCCAGATCGACGGCGTCCACCGCGGCGAGTACGACAGCTCCGTGCTCCGGGGCGGCGTGGCGGCCACCGCGTTCAGCCGCGGCGTCCGGGACGCCGCGCCCGGCAGCGGTCAGGTCTTCTACGTCGACCTGGTCAGCGACAGCAGCTCGATGATCACCGTGACCGGGATCGAGGCGACGCACACCCGCTGCCGGCGGTCCGCGACGGTCGCCGAGATCCACACTCCGGCCCAGGGGGAATCGCCGATCAAGGGGCTGGCGTACCGGCTTCCGCAGTCCGGCGAGGCCCCGAACGGATTCATCACCGACACCGAGGATCCGCACTGGGGCGAGCCGTACTTCGCGCACCACACGATTCCGCTCGGCGGCGCGGCTCCCCCGCAGACGCTGAGCGTCCTGGGGGTCGCCGCGCCCGGCACGTACTGCACCTGGGATCTGCAGGCGCGGTTCACCACCGATGACGGTGCGGTGCACCGCACCCGGCTCAACGCCGCGCCGCTGGTCACCGAGGGCGGACCGGGCGACGGCCCCGGCACCCAGCACCTCCGGGTGGATCTCGCCACACAGATCCGGTGGCGCTGTGAGCACGGGCAGCGCAGACCGCAGGAGTGCGGCGGGGTGTCCGGCGTCCGCCCGTAGGGCGCGCCAGGCCCCACCCGAAAAATGAACTCCCCTAGGGTGCAAGGGAGATCGCACGCCTGGGTGAGGGGACAAGGAACGTGGCGGACGTGGCGCAGGAGCGGGATCAGGCACCGACGCGCAGGCGGGTCCTGTGGGGGATGTCGGCGGCCGGGGCGCTGCTGACCGCCGGTTGTTCCGGCAGCGGCGCGGGCGCGGAGAAGAACGGCGGGGCGGACTCCGCGTCCCCGGCCCCCGGCCACGCCCCCACCGGGATCCTCGCCGCGAACTTCAACGAGGACCCGCGCGGCACCACCCTCGACCGGCTCAAGGGCGTACGGGCCGCCTGGGTCCGCGGTTTCGTCCCGATGCCCGAGGTCAAGGACGCTCACGCCGACCGGCAGCGGGGCATCGCCGCACTGCTGGCGGCGCATCGCGCCGGGTACGGCACCGTCCTGTCGCTGAAGTTCCCCTTCACCGGGCGCCCGTTGCCCGGCCCCGGCAGCGCCGCCATGGACACCGAGCTGAAGCGCGTCGACCAGGTTCTGGACGCCACGCTCGGCACGGTCGACATCCTCGGCATCGGCAACGAGCCGTTCCTCGAAACCCGCGCCGACGATCAGCGCCGCGGCCGCCTCAACGCCTTCTACGAGGAGATCGCGCGGCACATCGCCGCGCGGCGCAGGCAGCGCTTCCCCGACGGCTGCCGGACCCGGCTCTACATGGGCGCGCTCAACGGTCTGGAGAACCCGGCCACCCATGACGCGGCGCACGCCCGCTGGCTGACCTTCGTCCACGACACCCGCGAGATCGAGGGCGTCGACATCCATCCGCACGTCGCCGCGATCGAGGAAACCGAGGCGTATCTGACGTACGTGCTCCCCCGTATGCGCCCCGAACAGCGCTTCCTGGCCACCGAGTTCTCCCTGGTGCGGTTCTGGAAGCAGCATCTGCGCGACCAGGTGCCCGCCTCGTTCGCGCGCAGCCGCGGCATCCCGGCCGGCACACCCGTCTGGCAGGCGCTGCGGGACGCCGCCGCGCACCCGGTCCCGCAGGCGCACTGGAGGCAACTCCTGCTCGACAGCGAGTGGTTCGGCTCCCACCGGAACTTCCTGACGCGCCAGGTGCAGCGGCTTCGGGCCACCGGCCGGCTCACGGTCGCGGCGTACGGCATCGCCCAGGGGCCGGCGATGGTCCACGACATCGGGCCGGCGTTCCAGCCCTGGCTGCTGAACAGCGTCTACTCCAACCTCACCGTCCAGCCGTCCGCCGACGGCACGCCCGCCCCCAACCCGGCCTGGTACGACGAATTCCGGGCGCTCCAGCGGGCGGAGGACCGTCTCCCGGTGCGCACCGGGACCGTCCCGGTCTGACCGCGGGCGACCGGAGCTTCCGGCCCGCGCCGCCGTGCCCGGGCCGCGGCGGCGGATGGTCAGGAATCCGTCAAGCCGCCCGCATCGGACGCAACCCGCGCCGCGCTCCGCCCCTCTGGCGCTCGCCGCCGTGCCCACGCACGCCAAGGGCACCGTGGAGGTGACGGCGCCGCACACCGCGGCCGTCGGCAAGGCCTTCACCCTCTCCGCGCACGGTGACGATGACGCCGCCTCCTACCTGCGGATATGCCTGCAGGAGCGCAGCGGTGGGCGGGCCTGGCACCGGGTGGCCTGCGGCGCCGTCGTCGAGCGGGGCGGCCCGGAGGCAGGGGCCGTTACGCACCCGAAGAGCGCGCGGCGCGGCCCGGTGGAGTTCCGTGCGGTGGCCTACGGGCTGACCGGGCCGCACGATCAGCGCCCCCAGCGGTGGCGGACCTCGGCCGTGGCGACGGTGCAGGTCCGCTGAGGCACCCGGGGCCCCGGACCGCGCGGTCCGGGGCCCCGGCCACCTGCCGCTTCGGCGACGCCGGTTCAGGCGCCGGCGGTCGTCAGGGTGAGCTGCCACTTCGTCAGCGCCTCGTCGACCGGCTGGAAGACCGTCATGGTGTCGCCACCGGAGGAGCAGGTCGCGGTCCCGCCGCCGGAGTGGATGCCGACCGCCTTCGGATCGCCGGGCTGGGTGACGTACGAGCCTCCGGAGTCGCCCGCGGTGGAGCAGGCGTCGGTGACGGACAGGCCGTCGACCACCACGCCGCCCTCGTAGTCCACGGTCTGGTCGACGGCGGTGATCTCCCCGCAGTGCCAGCCGCTCGCCTCGCCCGAGCGGCACACGGAGGTGCCGACGATGCCCTCCTCCGAGCCGGTGACCGCGACCGGCGCGCCGCTCTGGCCCGCCACGTCGGGGCTCAGTTTCCAGGCCGGCTGGTCCACGTCGACGAGCCCGAAGTCGCCCTCGCGGCCGTCGACGCTGTGGGTGCCGCCGCGGTTGGAGGTGCCCATCCGGCTGCCGTCCTTGCCGTACGCCGCCTGATCCGCGGTCTCGGTGCAGTGACCGGCCGTCAGGAAGCCCCGGCGGTCGCCGGCGGTCACGGAGAAGCCGATGGAGCAGATGCCCTCGTCGCCCGGCATCCACTTCTCGCCGCCCACGACGCTGCCGCCCTGCTGGCGCGGTGCGTCGGCGGTGCGGACGGCGTGGACCGCGATGCCGGTGGGGGCGCCCAGTTGCTGGACCTCCTCGACGAAGGAGTCGGTGGCGGCGGTCCGGGTGCGGGTGTCGACGCGGACGGTGAGGGCGTTGGCGCGCTCGTCGACGCCCCAACCGGTCACGCCGGGCACGCCCTTGCCCGCCTTGGCGTCGATCTGCTCCAGCAGCCCGCGCAGCTGGGCGCGGCTGTGGGTGACGCGCTGCGCGACGGCCCCGGCGTCCTTCACCAGCCGGGCGTCCGCGTCCCCGGTGACCGCGACGACGAGCTTGCCGCTCTTCTTGTCGAACCACATTCCGGCGGCGCGGCCGGCCAGCGCCTGGCGCACCGCCTTCGCCGCGCGCGCCGCCTCCGTCTCCTGCGCGAGCCGGGCCCGCGCCCCCTCCGGCGTCAGGCCGAGGTCCCGCTGCATCGCGTCGAGCATCCCGCGGTCCGCGGGCGGCGGGCTCGGGTCGGGGGCCGGTGCGGCGTGCGCCGCGGCGAGCGGGGTGACGGCGGCCAGGACGACGGCGGCGGCCGCGCCCCGGACGGCGGCGGTGCGGTGGCGACGGTGCATGGAGGCTCTCCTCGCGGGTCGGATACGTCGGCCCGTCGAGCCTCCTCGACCCCGCCGCCGTCGGCGCGGGCAAGATCACCGCGGCATGATGGCCCGATGACGTCCGACACGCGGAACACCGGCCCCGGGCCCTGCGGCCCCGACCCGTTCGGCGGGCTGCCGCAGGCCCTGCGCAACATCGCCTACTCGGCGGCCCGCCATCCGGGAGCGGGGTCACCTGATGGGTCGTCACCGGACGGGCGCGACGGCCCCGATCTGTCGGCGGGCGCCAACTGCCAGCGCTACGCGTACGCGGTGCTGCACCACCACGGTCTGGTGGCGCCGCCGTTGCGGTCGTCGGAGCTGTGGGCGGACACCGTCGCCACCCGCCGGGTCACGGTCGCGCGCCCGCTTGACCTGGTGCTCTTCGACGGCGGGCCGGTGGCCGGACGCCCCGAGGGGTACGGCGCGCACGTCGGGGTGCATCTGGGCCCGGACCGGGTGCTGCACCTGTGCAAGGAGGTCGGCCGCCCGGCGGTGTGGCGCTATGCGCAGTTCGCGGCGCGGGCGCGGTACGCGCGCCTGCTGGGCGTCAAGCGGGTGCTGCGGCCGGGAGCGGAGCCGGGGGCCGGGGAGCGGACGGGCTGACGCCGGGCGGCGGGTGCCCGGTCGGTGGCGGCGGCCGGCGGTCAGGGCCGCCGTGGGACCCGCCGGACGCCCCCTCGGTGAGCGGCGGGTGCCCGGATCATGGCTCCCGCCTGGGCGGGCGGACCGGTCACAGGCGTGAGGCGGGCCGCGGCCCCTCGGCCGCCGCCCGCCTCACGCCCCGTCAGAAGCCCCCGCCGAAGCCGTCCCCGCCGCCACCGCCGAAGCCCCCGCCGTCGCCGAAGCCGCCGTCCCCGAAGCCGCCGCTGAAGTCGCCGGGGTCGAAGTCGGAGCCGGAGAACTCGCCGCCGTCGGTGCCGCCGAGGTCCGCGCCGTAGGCGTGCGGGGCGGTCATCAGGTTGCCGAGCACCGTGCCCATCAGCAGCGCGGGCAGCAGCCCGCCGCCGAAGTAGCCGCCCGCCCAGGGCGCGTAGCCGGGGCCGGCGTCCCAGTAGGGGCGGTCGCCGTCGGCGGTGCGGACCGTGCGGGCCAGCGGCTCCCGGCCGTCGTCCAGGCGGGCCTTGTCGGCGGCGCAGACCGGGACGGTGCGCGGGGCGCCGCCCGCCGGGGCCCACGCCACGTCGACCACGGACGGCCCGTGCCGCGGGTCGAAGAAGCAGGGCAGGCGCCGCTCGGGCAGCGGGGCGCCGGTGCGGCGGGCGGCCAGCGTCGCCAGCGAGAACCGCCCGTCCTCCAGCGCCTCGGTCACCGCCCGCACGTCGTCCGGGCGCTCGGCCGCCGCCATCGCCGACTTCGCCGTCTCGTACGCGTCGAGCGCACGGCTGTAGTCGTCACGCATCGCGTCGTCCGCGCCGGGCTCACCGGGCCGGAAGTCCAGCCGGTCCAGCTCCTCGCCGAACGCGGTGATGTCCTCGTCGACGACGACCCGCAGGTCCTCCAGCGCGGCCCGCTCCTGCTCCGCGCGGCGGCGCCGGTTGCGGCGGACGACGGCGTACGCGCCGCCACCGCCGACGACGGCCAGCACGCCCAGCCCGACGAGGGCGCCGGTGCCCGGACCCCCGCCGCCGTCGCCCTCCCAGGCGGCCGGGGCGTGGCCGTTCGCCTGCTGGATCGCGGTGTCGACGAAGCTGTTCAGCCGCTCGTCGACGGACGGGTACCCGGAGCGCTTGACCGCGCCGACGAGGTTTTGCACCGCGCCGCGCGACATCACCCGGGTGTCGGCCCCGGCGTTGAAGCCGTCGCCCAGCTCCACGGCGTAGACGCCGCTGATGCCGGTCTTGGTGCGCAGATCGCGCAGCAGGGTGTCGGGGTGGTATTCGGCGGCGCGGGGCAGCACCGCGACGAAGACCGGCTTACCGGAGTTCTCGATCTTCTTGGCGAGGGCGTCGGCCCGGTTGCGGGGCAGCTCGGAGGCGGCGCGCGGATCGACGTAGACCGGACCCTTGCGGAGGGCCGCGGCGGCCTCGTCGAGTCCGCCCGCCGCCCGCGCCGTGGACGCCGGCGCCACGGCGGGCACCAGCAGCGCGGTCAGCAGGGCCAGGAGGGGCAGGAGCAGCACACGGCGGCTGACGGTCTTCATGCCCACGACGCTACCCGAACGGCGTATTCAAGACATCAGCCGCGACGGCGGGCAGCGACACCGGGTACCTGGGTCGCGCCGCGGACGGCCGGGGCGGGAGCGGCCGCGGCGCGCTGCCCGCCCCGGGCGGTCACGGTGCGGGCAGCTCCACCAGCTCCGCCAGGGCCGCGCGGTGGCGGCCCGGGGCGCCGAGCGCGCTCTCGTCGCTCTTGGCCCGCTTCAGGAAGAGGTGCACAGGGTGCTCCCAGGTCATGCCGGTGCCGCCGTGCAGCTGCAGGCACTCCTCGGCGGCCCGCACCGCGACCGGCGCGCAGTACGCCTGGGCCACCGCGACGGCGACCGGCACGTCCGGGCTGCCGGTGGCCAGCGCGTCGGCGGCGTGGCGGGCCGCGGCGCGGGCGGAGGCGATATCGAGCCAGAGCGCGGCCATCCGGTGTTTGAGCGCCTGGAAGGAGCCCACCGGACGCCCGAACTGGGTGCGGGTGCCGGTGTGCGCGACGGCCGTGCTCAGGCACCATTCGGCGAGCCCGAGCTGTTCCGACGCGAGGAGCCCGGCGCCCGCCGTGAGCGCCCCGCGCACCGCCGCGACGGCGCGCTCGCCGGTGGCCAGCGGCGTCCCGGCGACGCCGTCCAGGGTGAGCGTGGCGAGCGGGCGGGTCAGGTCGAGCGGGGTGAGCGCGGTGGTGGCCACTCCCACGGCGGGCACCTCGACCGCGTACAGGGCGGGGCCGTCCGGGCCGTCGGCCGGGACGAGCAGCACCGCGGCGCAGGCGGCGTCGGCGACGGAGGTGACCGTGCCGTGCAGCGTGCCCACCGAGTCGGCCCGGACCGTCGGCTGCGCCGTCCGGAACGGCTGGTCGGGGGCGGTGGGCAGCGGCACGGCGAGGACGGCGACGGTGCCGGCGGCCAGCCGGGTGAGCAGTCCGGCGACCGGCTGCCGCCCGGTGTCGCAGCCCAGCAGCGCGGTGGCCGCGATGACGGCGCTGCTCAGGTACGGCACGCGGGCGACGGAGCGGCCGGTCTCCTCCAGGACGACGGCGGCCTCCCGGGCGCTCGCGCCCGCGCCGCCGAACTCCTCGGGGATCAGCAGCCCGGCGGCGCCGATGCCGTTCGCCAGCGCGTCCCACAGTCCGGTGTCGCAGGCGCGGCCCGATTCGAGGTCGGCGAGGACGGTTGCGGGGTCGCTGCGGGCGGCGAGCAGGGCGCGGACGGCGGCGCGCAGATCGTCCTCGGTCTCGCCGTAGAGCAGGTCGGATGCGGGCGTGCCGGCGGTCATCGGGGGAGGTCCTTCCAGGCGACGTCCTTGTCGGTCCGCGGCTCGGGCGGCAGGCCGAGGACGCGTTCGGCGACGATGTTGAGCAGCACCTCGGAGGTGCCTCCTTCGATGGAGTTCCCCTTGGCGCGCAGATAGCGGTAGCCGGCCTCGCGCCCGGTGAAGTCGACGGTTTCGGGGCGGCGCAGCGTCCAGTCGTCGTACGTCAGGCCGTCCTCGGCGAGGAATTCCAGGTCCCAGCCGCTGATCTGCTGGGCGAGGCGGGCGAAGGCCAGTTTCATCCCGCTGCCCTCGGGGCCCGGGGCGCCCTTGGCGAGCTGCTGGCGCAGCCGTTCGCCGGTGAGCCGGGTGACCTCGGCCTCCACCCAGAGCTTCAGCAGCCGCTGGTGGAGGTCGTGGGTGCGCAGTTCGGGGCGGGCGCGCCAGTCGGCGGCGGCGATGCCGATCATGCCGCCCTCGCGCGGTGTGGCGGCGCCGCCGATGGCGACCCGCTCGTTCATCAAGGTGGTGCGGGCCACCTCCCAGCCCTGGCCGACCTCGCCGACGCGGTGGCTGTCGGGGAGCGAGACGCCGGTGAGGAAGACCTCGTTGAACTCGGCCTCACCGGTGATCTGCCGCAGCGGCCGGACCTCCACGCCCGGGGCGGTCATGTCGCAGATGAAGTACGTCAGGCCCTGGTGCTTGGGGAGCGCGGGGTCGGTGCGGGCCACGAGGATGGCCCAGCGGGCGAGATGGGCGCTGGACGTCCAGACCTTCTGGCCGTCGATCACCCAGCGGTCGCCGTCGCGGACGGCGCGGGTGGCGAGCGCCGCGAGGTCGGAACCGGCGCCCGGTTCGCTGAACAGCTGGCACCAGACCTCCTCGCCGGTCCACAGCGGCCGCAGATGGCGGCGCTGCTGCTCCTGGGTGCCGTGGCGCAGCAGGGTGGGCGCGGCCATGCCCAGGCCGATGGCGAGGCGGCCGGGGTTGTTGCCGGGGGCGCCGGCGGCGGCGAGTTCCGCGTCGACGACCGCCTGGAGGGCACGCGGCGCGTCGAGCCCGCCGAGCCCTTCGGGGAAGTGGACCCAGGCCAGTCCGGCGTCGAAGCGGGCCCGCAGGAAGTCGAGGGGTGCGGTGGTGGCGGGCGGGTGCGCGGCCAGCAGCCGGGCGGTGCGGGCGCGCAGATCGGCGGTGTCGGTCATCGTCCCGCCTCCGCTCCGGGGATGACGACGAGACGGCCGGTGGTGGTGCCGTCGGCGACGCGCTGGACGGCGTCGGCGGCGCCCTCCAGCGGCACCCGTTCGCCGATCAGCGGGGCGACGGCGCCCTTGGCGGCCAGTTCGGTGAGGGCGTCGTGGCAGGCGTCGACGGCGCGCGGGTCCTTGGTGTTGTAGAGCCCCCAGTGGAGGCCGAGGACGGAGTAGTTCTTCACCAGGGCGTGGTTGAGGGCGGCGGTGGGAATCGCGCCGCTGGCG
Organism: Streptomyces sp. NPDC000404; assembly: GCF_040300365.1. Taxonomy (NCBI): domain Bacteria; kingdom Bacillati; phylum Actinomycetota; class Actinomycetes; order Kitasatosporales; family Streptomycetaceae; genus Streptomyces; species Streptomyces sp. NPDC000404. The sequence continues at coordinate 337,830 of NZ_JBEPDN010000004.1, forward strand.
AAGCCGACGACGACGATGCGGCCCTCGAAGGCGATGCACTTGACGGACTTGGCGTACGCGTCGCCGCCGACCGGGTCGTAGACGACATCGGCGCCCCGGCCGTCGGTGGCGTCCTTCACGGCGGCGACGATGTCGTCGGCGCGCCGGTCGAGGACGAGGTCGCAGCCCAGGTCGCGGGCGATACGGGCCTTCTCGGCGCCGCCGGTCACGCCGATCACCCGGGCGCCCGCGGCCTTGCCGAGCTGGACGGCGGCGCTGCCGACGCCACCGGCCGCGGCGTGCACCAGCAGGGTCTCCCCCGGCTGGATCCGGGCCCTGCGGTGGAGGCCGAACCAGCCGGTCTGGTAGCCGATGTGGAGGGCGGCGGCGCCGGCGTCGTCCAGGGACTCCGGCGCCGGGCGCACGGTCGCCGCGTCCACGGCCACCCGCTCGGCGAACCCGCCGTCCGGCAGCGGCGGCTGGGCCAGCACCCGCTGCCCGACCGTCCCGCGGGCGCCCTCCCCCACGGCCAGCACCTCGCCGCAGATCTCCACGCCCGGGGTGAACGGCAGCGGCGGCCGCACCTGGTACTGCCCGCGGCAGAGCAGCGCGTCCGGGAAGTTGACGTTCGCGGCCCGCACCCGCAGCAGCAGCTGCCCGGGGCCCGCCTGCGGCTCCGGCACCTCCTCCAGCCGCATCACCTCACGCGGTTCGCCGTTCGCGTGTACGCGCCATGCCTTCACCAGCTGCCTCCCGGGCCGTGGGTACGCGGACGGCGCGCGGACCGTGGGGGCTCCGGCGCGCCACGGGCATACTAAGCGGTCGGTATCCCCGAGGGAACCGCTTCCGGAATCCGCCCGGCGGGCACATCGGGCCCCGCGCGCACCCGTCCGCGGCCCGGCGCGAACGGGCGCGCCGGGCCGGACGGTTCACCGCGCGGGACGCCTCTTCCGCCGCTTCACCGCACGGGATGGTGCCGGACCGCGTGGGCCCGCAGCTCGGCCCAGCTCCGCGGGTCCTCGAAGCCGAGCGCCCACAGTCCGGTGCCGCGGATGCCGTACCGGTCCAGCACCTCCTTGTGCGCCGCGACGCCGCGCGCGTCCTGGTACCAGACCTCGTGGGTGTGGCCGTCGCGCCGGTAGGTGAAGTGCGGGGTGCCGGAGGCGCTGTCGAAGTGGTACGCGGTGCCCGTGCGGCGGCGCAGCGCCTCCGCCTCGCGCCAGGTCAGGTGGGTGGCGCGGCCGCCGGCGGTCCGGTCCCAGTCCCAGCCGTAGCCGGGGAAGGCGACCTCGATCTTGTGCCGGGGGACGGTGGCGGTGGCCCGGCGCAGGAACGCGTCGTACCACTGCCGGGAGGAGAGCGGGCCCGGCGCGCCCCCGGCCCAGTGCAGGTCGTAGCCCATGATGCGCAGCCGGTCGGCGGCCTTGCCCAACTGCCGGTAGTCGTACGCCCTGCCGGAGCCGCCGGTCTGCGGCACGACGGTGACGGTGCACTCCTTGCCGAGGGTGTGCAGCCGGGCGCAGAGGTCGGCGGTGAGCGCGGTGTAGCCGGTGGCGACGCGGGCGCGGTCGGCGGCGGTGCCGGTGAGCGCCATCCTCTCGTAGTCGAGGTCGAGGCCGTCGTAGCCGTGGCCGCGCACGGTGCGGGCCAGCGTCTCGACGTGTGCGGCGCGCCGCCGCCGGTCGAGCATCAGGTCCGCCATGTCCTTGGCGCCGAGTGTCTCGGTGACGGTCGGCACCACCTTGATCCCGGCCCGCCGCAGCCCCCGGATGATGTCGCGGCGCCCGGCCCCGGGGTGCGCGGTGACGGCGCGGTCCCCGGTCGCCTCGTACCAGAACGGGCTGACGGTGTGCAGCTGATCGGCGTGGCGCAGCGCATCACGGTAGGCGGCGTCGACGTCGCCCCAGTAGGGCAGCCAGGCGGAGCCGGTGCGGGCCGGATCGTGACGGGGGTGCGCGGCGCGCGGTGCGGGGGCGGTGGCGGTGGCGGTGGTGACGGACGAGGCGGATGCGGCCGGGGCGGCGAGGGGTCCGGCCAGTGCGGTCGCGGCGAGCAGGAGGGCGGTTCCGGTACGGGCCAGGGGCGGTGCGGGACGGTCCATGAACCGAGCCATGCCCGATGGCGCCGGACGCGTCCCACCCGGCTCCGCCGATCGGTGCCCGGCGGCGCGGGCGTACCGCCGGACGGGGGACGTATCGCCGTACGGGGCAGGCACCGGCTCGGGGCTGTCGGCCCGTCAGCTCTCCAGGAGTGCGTGGAGGCGGCGGGCCTGGCGTTCCGCGGTGCTGCCCGGTGGGTTGCGGGGGTGTGCCGGGTCGTCGGCGGCGAGCAGGAAGAGCCAGACCAGGGCGAGCAGCCGGCGGCAGTCGGCCAGCCGGGCCGTCTCCGCCGGCGTCAGGGCGCAGGCGCGCAGCAGCGCGGGGACGTCGACGGGCTCCGGCACCCAACTGGCGACATGCTCGGTGATCTCCGCGATCTCCCAGGCGCGGTCGCTGCGCCCGGATTCCTCGAAGTCGACGAGGCGGACCCGGTGGCCGTCCCAGAGGTAGTTGGCGGCGTTGCCGTCGCCGGGGCCGAAGCAGGGGGTGACGCCCGGTGGCGCGACGCCGGGCTCGGGAGCGTCCCCGGTGACGCCGGGCGGGGCGGCGGCGAGCCAGGCGCGGCCCGCGTCCAGCGCACGGCGCACCACGGGCGGCCGCGGGCGGTCCGCCGGCCGGGCGTACCAGCGCCTCAGCCGCTCCGCCACCGCCCGCTGGTGACCGGGGCGCAGCGGCTGCGCGGCCAGCTCCCCGGGCGGGAGAGCGGTGTGCACGGCCTGGAGCGCGGCGGCCCAGGCGTCCAGCTCGGGCGCGCCCAGCGGGCGGCCGCGGAGGGGGACGCCGGGCAGCCGGCTCATCGTCAGCTCTCCGGCCCGGGACGCGCCGTGCTCCGGGATCACCGGGGCGATGCCCGGCGCATGGACGGCGAGCAACCGCAGCGCCCGCACCTCCCGCTCCCGGGCGTCCTCGTGCCCCGGGCGGTACGTCTTGACGACCCGGTCGGGACCGAGCACCACCCGATGCGTGCTCCACACGGCGGCCGCCGCCCCTCCCCCGCCCTCCGTCACGTCCGCTCCTCCTGCGCCGTGCCCGTCTCGCCGCTCATGTCCGGCCCTCCCGTTCCTGGGCATCGCGGAGGGCATCCGACGGCGTGGCCCAGTCGGCGTGGACGACGCGGAAGCCCGCGCGGGCGCTCGCCTCGCAGACGAGGGCGTCGTCGTCGACGAGATGGCGGACCTCCCGGCCGCGGGCGAGGCGGCGGAGCAGGTCGAGCTTGGCGTGGCGGGCCGGGCGGCGGTCGTCGTTGGCGCGCATCCGCAGCGTGCCCTCGGGCAGACCGTGGGCGGCGAGCCAGTCGAGGGTGGGGCGGCGGTACTTCTCGGGGCGGCCGGTGAGGTAGACGATCTCGCACTCGCGGGCGTCGGCCAGGAGCAGGGCGACGCCCTCGGCGAGCGGCGGATCCTCGGGCGCGGCGGCGAAGAACGCGGCCCAGTCGCGCGGGCGCCGGGCGAGGAAGTGCTGGCGGTGCCCGGTGTCGGCGAGGGTGCCGTCCACATCGAAGACCGCCAGCGGAAGCCGCGTCATACGGCGCCGTCCTCTCCCCGCGCCCCCGCGGGCACGGCGCCGTCCTCCCCGGCGGGGGTGACCGCGACACGGCCGGACTCCAGTGCCTGGGCGAGGGAGACGTGGTCGTAGGCGATGTCGACGCAGGTGGCGGTGGACATCCGGAGGCTGGCATCGGGCTCCGGGGCCGGGCCGTCGCCGTAGGCCGGGGTGTCGCCGCCGAGCGTGACGTGGAAGGTGCCCTCGTCGAGGACGACGTCGAGCACGCCGGCGCCGGGAGCGGTGGTTCCCCGGCCGCCTGCGAAGTGGGCGGCGAGGCGGGTGAGGAGCGGGACGGCGAACCAGTGGGCGCGCACCGCGTCGGTGGGGCGGGGGTCGCCCAGGGCCGGGGCGCCCCAGTCGGCGAGGGCGGTGAGGACCGGCAGCAAATCCCGCCCGCGCGCGGTGAGTTCGTAGACGAAGGCGGCGCCCGGTGGCGCGAGGCGGCGGCGGGTGACCAGGCCCTCGCGCTCCATGTCCTTGAGGCGGGAGGCGAGCATGTCGGTGCTGACGCCGGGGAGGTCGGTGTGCAGGTCGGTGTAGCGGCGGGCTCCGCCCAGCAGTTCGCGGACGATGAGGAGCGTCCAGCGGTCGCCGACGGCATCGAGGGCGCGGGCGACGGCGCAGTACTGGTCATAACTTCGGCGCGACATGGCTCCAGCATAGACATATGGTTGGACTTTCCAAGTGCGGGCTTGGTAAAACCAAGTGCAGTGAGGAAAACCGGGAATCCGCCGCACCGCGCGGCGGACGCGGACCGGTCGGCCACGGCGTACGGGCGGACACCGCCCGCCGCGCGCCCCGGCCAGGCCCCGCGAGCCCGGCGAACGACGAAGGGGAGGCCGCCGTATGCAGTTCAAGCAGTCCAGCAAGATGGCCGATGTCTGCTACGAGATCCGGGGTCCGGTGATCGAGCAGGCCGACGCTCTGGAGGAGGCCGGGCACAGCGTGCTGCGGCTGAACACCGGAAATCCCGCCCTGTTCGGCTTCGAGGCGCCCGAGGAGATCCTCCAGGACGTCATCCGCAACCTCTCCCGGGCGCACGGCTACACCGAGTCCCGCGGCATCCTCGCGGCGCGGCGCGCGGTGGCGCAGCACTACCAGGGCCGCGGGCTGCCCGAGGTCGGCGTCGACGACGTCTACCTGGGCAACGGCGTCTCCGAGCTGGTCTCCATGGCCGTCCAGGCGCTGCTCGACGACGGCGACGAAGTCCTCATCCCGGCCCCCGACTTCCCCCTGTGGACGGCGGTGACGACGCTGGCCGGCGGCAAGGCGGTGCACTACCTCTGCGACGAGTCGGCGGACTGGCTGCCCGATCTGGACGACCTCGCGTCGAAGATCACCGACCGCACCCGCGCGCTGGTCATCATCAACCCCAACAACCCCACCGGCGCCGTCTACCCCCGCGAGCTGCTGGAGGGCATGCTCGACCTCGCCCGCCGCCATCAGCTGCTGGTCTTCGCCGACGAGATCTACGACCGGATCCTCTACGACGGCGAGATCCACCACCACGCCGCCGTGCTCGCCCCCGACCTGGTGTGCCTGACCTTCAGCGGCCTCTCCAAGGCGTACCGCGTCGCCGGCTTCCGCTCCGGCTGGCTGGTCGTCTCCGGACCGCGGCAGCACGCCGCCGACTACCTGGAGGGCCTGGGCACCCTCGCCTCCATGCGCCTGTGCCCCAACGCGCCCGCGCAGTACGCCGTCCAGGCGGCGCTGGGCGGCCGGCAGAGCATCGAGGATCTGGTGCTGCCCGGCGGCCGCCTGCGCGAGCAGCGGGACGTGGCGTGGGAGCGGCTGAACGAGATCCCGGGCGTCTCCTGCGTCAAACCGCGGGGCGCGCTGTACGCCTTCCCGCGGCTGGATCCGAAGGTGCACCCGATCCACAACGACGAGAGGTTCGTCCTCGATCTGCTGCTGCGGGAGAAGATCCAGGTCGTCCAGGGCACCGGCTTCAACTGGCCGCGCCCGGACCACTTCCGCATCCTCACCCTCCCGCACGCCGACGACCTGGACGCCGCCATCCGCCGCATCGGCCGCTTCCTCGCCGGCTACCGCCAGTGACCGGCCGCCGGGCCCGGCACACCGGGGCGGCCGGAACCGCCCCGCCCCCGGGCCCGCCGCCACGCCACCTCACCCGGACGGCCGTACCGCCCGGGGGTACCCCGGGCCCCCGCCGTGCCGCGCCGCCCCGGCCCGCGGGCCGTCGCCCGCCGCCCCCGCGTCCGCACAGCCCCCTTGAGCACACGCGCCTCAGCGGCTTAGGTGGAGGGCGGCAGCCCAGCCGCCCCCGGAGGGGAGAGGGAAGCGATGTCCGTACGGCCCGCGGTCAGCGAAGCCGAACTCGAAGCACATCTGCGCGGAATCTGTTTCAAGACCGGTCCGCCCCGCCGGATCGGCGTCGAGATCGAATGGCTGGTCCACGACGCCCGCGCCCCCCGAAGTCCCGTCGCACCGCCCCGGCTGCACGCCGCCGCCGATGCGCTGCGCGCACTGCCCCTCGCGTCCCGTCTCACCTTCGAGCCGGGCGGTCAGCTGGAGCTCAGCTCGCCGCCCGCGGCCTCCCTGATGTCCTGCATCGAGACGGTCGCCGCCGACCTCGCACAGGTCCGGCCCGTTGTACGGGCCCATGGACTGGGCCTCGCCGGTCACGGCCACAACCCCTGGCACGCCCCCAGCCGGGTCCTGGCCGAGCCCCGGTACGACGCGATGGAGGCGTACTTCGACCGCTGGGGCCCGGCCGGCCGCTCCATGATGTGCGCCACCGCGTCGGTACAGGTCTGCCTCGACGCCGGGCACGAGGAGCCCGGGCCGCTGGGCCTGGGCCGCCGCTGGCTGCTGGCCCATCTGCTGGGCGCCGTCCTGTCCGCCGCGTTCGCCAACTCCCCCACCAGCGAGGGCTGTCCCACCGGCTACCGCACCACCCGGCAGCTGGTGTGGTCCCGGCTCGATCCGGCGCGCACCCTCGCCCCGCCGCCGGACGACGACCCGCGCGCCGCCTGGGCCCGGTACGTCCTCGACGCCCCGGTGATGTGCATCCGCGGCGCGGACGGTCCCTGGGACGCCCCCGAGGACCTCACCTTCCGCGACTGGATCCGCGGCGCGGCGCCCCGGCCACCGACCCGGGAGGACCTCGACTACCACGTCACCACGCTGTTCCCGCCGGTGCGCCCGCGCGGCCATCTGGAGCTGCGGATGATCGATGCGCAGCCCGGGGAGCACGGCTGGGTGGTCCCGCTGGCCGTCACCGCCGCGCTCTTCGACGACCCCGAGGCCACGGAGCGCGCCTACCGCGCGGTCAAGCCCCTCGCGGAGACCGCCGGGTCCCGTCCCGCGCCCCGCAATCCGCTGTGGCGCCGGGCGGCGCGCGCCGCGCTGACCGACCCGGAGCTGCACGCCGCCGCGCTGACCTGCTTCGACGCCGCACGCGAGGCGCTGCCCCGGCTGGGCGCCGCGCCCGAGGTGCTGGCCGCCGTCGAGGCGTTCACCGCGCGCTATGTCGCCCGTGGCCGCTGCCCCGCCGACGATCATCTGGACGCTCTGGACGACGTGGCCGCCGCGGGCGTGCCCGAGGCCGGTTCCGCTCCCGGTAAGGAGAGCCCGTGACCCACGATCCCGAGGCGCTGCGCTCCCGCGCGGCCACCGCGCTGCTCGCCGCCCGCGACCGCACCCAGCTGCTGACCGGCTGCGTCGAGGAGCGCGATCTCCTCGCCCAGCACTCCCCGCTGATGTCGCCGCTGGTCTGGGACCTCGCGCACATCGGCAATCAGGAGGAGCAGTGGCTGCTGCGCACCGTCGGCGGCCGCGACGCCCTCCGCCCGGAGCTGGACTCCGTCTACGACGCGTTCGCGCACCCCCGCGCCAGCCGCCCGTCCCTGCCGCTGCTGGGCCCCGCCGAGGCGCACGGCTATGTCGCCGAGGTCCGCGGCCGGGTCCTGGACATCCTGGAGGGCGCGGCGCTGCACGGCGCCCCGCTGCTCGACGCCGCCTTCGCGTTCGGCATGATCGCCCAGCACGAACAGCAGCACGACGAGACGATGCTCATCACCCACCAGCTGCGCCGCGGCCCGGCCGCCCTCACCGCGCCGCAGCCGCCGGACACCACCGACGGCCCACTGCCCGCCGAAGTCCTCGTCCCCGGCGGCCCGTTCACGATGGGCACCTCCACCGAGCCGTGGGCGCTGGACAACGAACGGCCCGCGCACCCCCGCCACGTCGCGCCGTTCCACCTCGACACCGCACCCGTCAGCAACGCCGCCTATCTGCGCTTCGTCGAGGACGGCGGCTACGACGAGCCCCGCTGGTGGGCCCCCGAGGGCTGGGCGCAGGTCCGCGAACACCGCCTGCGCGCCCCGCTGTTCTGGCGGCGGGACGGCGGCAGCTGGCTGCGCCGCCGCTTCGGCGTCACCGAGCAGGTGCCGCCCGACGAGCCGGTGCTGCACGTCAGCTGGTACGAGGCGGACGCCTACGCGCGCTGGGCGGGGCGGCGGCTGCCCACCGAGGCCGAGTGGGAGAAGGCCGCCCGCCACGACCCGGCGACCGGCCGCTCCCGGCGCTATCCGTGGGGCGACGCGGACCCGGAGCCCGGCCACGCCAACCTCGGCCAGCGCCATCTGCGGCCCGCGCCCGTCGGCAGCTACCCCGAGGGCCGTTCGCCGCTGGGGGTGGGGCAGTTGATCGGCGATGTGTGGGAGTGGACCGCCGACGACTTCCTGCCGTATCCGGGCTTCGCCGCGTTCCCCTACCGGGAGTACTCCGAGGTGTTCTTCGGCGGGGCGTACAAGGTGCTGCGGGGCGGTTCGTTCGCCGTCGACCCGGTGGCCTGCCGGGGGACCTTCCGCAACTGGGACCTGCCGGTGCGGCGGCAGATCTTCGCCGGCTTCCGCACCGCCCGCGACGCCGCACCGGAGGATGCATGAGGCGCCCGGGCACACCACGGGGAGGGCGGTGAGCGATGTGCCGTCATCTCGCCTATCTGGGCCCGCCGGTGCCCGTCCGGCAGATCGTCCTGGACCCGCCGCACGGCCTCCACCGCCAGTCGTGGGCGCCGCGCCACCAGCGGCACGGCACGGTCAACGCCGACGGTTTCGGCGTCGGCTGGTACGCGCCGGACGACCCCGAGCCGGCCCGCTACCGCCGCGCCGGCCCGATCTGGGCCGATGAGTGCCTGCCCGGCATCGCCCGGGTGGTCCGCACCGGCGCGCTGCTGGCCGCGGTGCGGGACGCGACCGAGTCGGGCGCCGACGCCGAGGCGGCGGCCGCGCCGTACACCGGCGGCGGGCACCTCTTCAGCCACAACGGCGCGGTCCGCGGCTGGCCGGAGTCGCTGGCGCCGCTCACCGCGTCGCTGCCGCCGGCCGATCTGCTGCGGCTGGCGGCCCGCTGCGACGCCGCGTTCTGCTGGGCGCTCGTCCAACGCAGGCTCGCCCGCGGCGACGACATGGGCCGGGCGCTGGCGCACACCGTCGGGGCGGTGGCCGAGGCGGCGCCCGGCTCGCGGCTGACGTTCCTGCTGACCGACGGCGCCGCCATCGCCGCCACCACCTGGGGCGACACCCTCTTCCATCTGTCGGTCCCGGGCGGCGGCACGGTCGTCGCCTCCGAGCCGTACGACGACTCCCCCCACTGGACCGAGGTGCCCGACGGCACCCTGCTGCGGGCCACCCGCGACGGCGTCCACCTCACCCCGCTCAAGGAGCACACCCCGTGAGCCCCTTCACCCTCACCCGTACCCTGCCCGCCGATGCCACCGCGGCGGCGCTCCGCGCCGATGTCCGGCAAGGGCTGACCCACGACCCCAAGGAACTGCCGCCGAAGTGGTTCTACGACGCCCGCGGCAGCGAGCTGTTCGACGAGATCACCCGGCTGCCGGTCTACTACCCGACCCGCGCCGAACGCGAGATCCTGCTCGCCCGCTCCGGCGAGATCGCCGCGGCGACGGGCGCCCGCACGCTGATCGAGCTGGGCTCCGGTTCGTCGGAGAAGACCCGCCACCTCATCGGCGCGTTGGAGAGCCTGGACACCTACGTCCCGGTCGACGTCAGCCCGTCCGCCCTGGAGACGGCCGGACGGGCGCTCCTCGCCGGCCACCCGGGGCTGACGGTGCACGCGCTGGTCGCCGACTTCCAGCACGGGCTGACGCTGCCGGACACCCCGGGCCCGCGGCTGCTGGCCTTCCTCGGCGGCACGATCGGCAATCTGCTGCCCGGCGAACGCGCCGCCTTCCTGCGCGAGATGCACGACCTGCTCGCCCCGGGCGATGCGCTGCTGCTCGGCACGGACCTGGTCAAGGACGAGGCGACGCTGGTCGCGGCGTACGACGATCCGCAGGGCGTCACCGCCGCGTTCAACCGGAACGTCCTGCACGTCATCAACCGCGAGCTGGAAGCCGACTTCGACCCGGACGACTTCACGCACCTCGCGCGGTGGAACGCCGAGGACGCCTGGATCGAGATGCGGCTGCGGGCCCGCCGCGCGCTGACGGTGAAGATCCCGGCGCTCGGTCTGGCGGTGCCGTTCGCCGCCGGTGAGGAGCTGCGCACCGAGGTCTCCGCGAAGTTCCGCGAGGAAGGCGTACGCGCCGAACTCGCCGCCGCCGGCATGGACCTGACCCATTGGTGGACGGACGCGGCGGGGCGCTTCGCGCTGTCGCTGTCGGTACGCCGCTGACCCGTTCCGGCCCCGTCGCCGCCCCCGGCCCGCCGCGCGGATTCCGCCCGGCGGGCCGGTGTGGTTCGATACCTCGATCACCTGTACGCACCGGTAGTCCCGGGCGTACCACGGACCAGGGGCAGGGGTGGCGGGGATGGTGCTGGATCGGCGGGGATTCCTCAAGGGCGCGGCCGCGTTGGCGGGCGCCGGAATGCTGGCGGGCGCCGGCGCGGGCACCGCGGTGGCCGTGCCCGGCCGCCGCACGGCGACGGTCTCCGCACAGAACTGGCTGGCGGCGGTCGGCGACGCCACGCCCGTGCAGCGGCTCTCGGTCCCCGGCACCCATGATTCGGGCGCCCGGCACGGCGGCCCCTGGGTGGAGTGCCAGAACACCTCGATCGCCGAGCAGCTGGCGAGCGGTATCCGCTTCCTCGACATCCGCTGCCGCGCCATCGAGGACGTCTTCGCCATCCACCACGGCGCGTTCTACCAGGAGTTGATGTTCGGCGACGTGCTCAACGCCTGCCGGGACTTCCTCGCCACGCAGCCGTCGGAGACGGTGCTGATGCGGGTGCAGCAGGAGTACTCGCAGGTCGCGGCGGAGGAGTTCCGCCGGATCTTCGACATCTACCTCGACGGCAAGGGCTACCGCCCCCTCTTCCGGCTGGACGGCGGGCTGCCGGCGCTGGGCGAGGCGCGCGGCCGGGTCGTGCTGCTGGCGGACGCCGACGGCATGCCGGGCGTGCGCTACGGCGCGCCGGAGCTGTTCGACATCCAGGACGACTACATGACCGAGCCGATCGGGAAGTTCCCGAAGGTCGAGGCGCAGTTCCGCAAGGCGGTCGCCGAGCCGGGCAAGCTGTTCGTCAACTACGTCAGCACCGCCGCGCTGCTGCCGCCCCGCTCCAACGCGGACCGCCTCAACCCGAAGGTCAAGAGCCTGCTGGAGGGCGAGGGCGCCGGCTGGCAGGGGCTCGGCATCGTCCCGATGGACTTCCCCAACGAGACCGGGCTGGCCGAGACGCTCATCCGGCACAACATCGGGGACGCGCTGGCGTAGGCCTGCGGGCCGGTGAAGGAGCGGTGCGCCGGACCCCGCGAGGCCCGGCGCGCCGTCGTCACTTCCCGCCGCGCGGCTCCACCGTCTTCAGGACGTCCGGCAGCGGATACCAGTCGGCGGTGACGAAGCTGGCGTGCGCCGCGGCGAGTTGCCGGACGCGGGCCAGGGCCTCGCTCTCGCCGGGCTTCGTCCCGTCGATCGCCGGGGCCACCTTGTGGGCGTCCGTCATGATCAGCAGGTAGTGGCGGGTGTCGTACCAGGCGGTGTCGATGCCGTCGGCGAGGTATGCCGAGGCGTCGCCGTCGAACATCACGAACCACGGGCGCAGCGCCGCGTCCTCGTACCGGCTCCGGGGGTCACCGGCGGCCGCGCCGTGCACCGCGGGGAAGGCGGTGGACTGCTTCAGCTTGCCGTTCGCCGCGAGGTCCTTGAGGTGGCGGGCGTACTCGACGTCCGTCCAGAGCTTGTCGAGGGGGTTCTTCTCCTCGACGGTGCCGGGGATCAGCTCGAAGAGGAACTTCCCCTTGAGCGCGTCCCGTTCCGGCCAGCCATCGGCGCGGACCGCCTCGTCCAAGGTGGCGTGCTCGCCGGTGAGGTCGCCGGGTCCGTAGACCGCGTCGCCCAGCTTGTCGCGGACGAGGGCGTCGAAGGCGGTGGGACCGCGGCCGCCCTTGTCGTTGAAGCCGTCCTTCATCTCGACCTTGATGAGCACCGGCCGGTGGCCTGGGTGGGCGTCGTGCCAGGCGCGCAGGTCGGCGAGGCAGCCGCCGAAGTCCTGGTCACGGCCCTTGGTGCGCAGTTCGGCCGGGGTGGTGGCGCCCTCGCAGTTGCTGTTGTTGCCGAGCGGGTTGCTGTGCGAGACACGCCAGGAGCGGCCCAGGCCGTTGGTCCAGACGTCCAGCTCGACGAGGGAGGCGCCGGAGTCCAACGCATCGGCGAGATACGGGTACTTGTCCTTCTCGTAGGCGTTGTGGACGCCGACGGAGGTGCTGGTGGCGTAGGTCACCGGAGCGGTCTGCGCGCCCGCGGTCGCCGCCACCGTGATCGTCCCGGCCGCCGCCACGGCCACCGCCCCTGCGGCCCACACCTTTTTCATCGTCCCGCTCTTCCCTCTCGTTCCGCAGCCGCGCACCGCGCAGCCGTCCGCCGGTCGCTCACCCGGCCGAATGGGCAGCAGCGTACGGGAGTTGACGCCGGGCGGAGACCGGAAACGGCAGGTCGGGCACGTTCGGGCAGCGGTCGTGGCAGGCTGCACGGGCCGCGGCCGCAGGGGCCCGGCGAAGCAGAGGAGCAGTCATGTCCGAACGGACCACGCGGAGCGGATTTCCGGTCGCCGCGGTCGTGCTGACCGGGATCGTCGCGCTGTACATGGCGCTCGTCGCGTTCGGCAACCTCACGGATTTCGGCACCAACCGGGAGTTCGTCCGTCATGTGCTGGCGATGGACACGACGTTCCGGGACGACGATCTGATGTGGCGGGCGGTGACCTCCCGCTCGCTCCAGGACGGCGCATACATAGCGATCATCGTCTGGGAGACGCTGTCCGCGGCGCTGCTCGCGATCGGCGCGGTGTGGTGGGCGCTGCGGCTGCGGCGGGAGTCGCCCGGTCGGGCGCGGACGGTGGCGGTGGCCGGGCTGGTGATGGTGCTGGTGCTGTTCGGCGCCGGGTTCCTCGCGGTGGGCGGCGAGTGGTTCGCGATGTGGCAGTCGAAGCAGTGGAACGGGCTGGACGCGGCGACCCGCAACTTCACGGTGGCGGGCCTGGCCCTGCTGGTGGTGCAGGGCGCGGGCCGCCGGGAGACGCCGGCCACCCCCGCGGACCGTCCGCTGCCGACGGCGGACCGGGACCTGTCGCCGGAGCGGGCGGAGGACTGACGGCTGACGGCTGACGGCTGACGGCTGACGGCTGACGGCTGACGAACGATCAGGAACGGTGCGCGGGGCGGCGCGACCGGAGAGCCCGGAGGCCCCGGCGCCGCCGTCCGGATCGCCCCGGCGGTCCGGTGCCACGGGCCGCGCCCCGTCGCGCGCGCCCCGGACCGCGCCCCGTCCCCGTCTCACCAGTCGATGCGATACCCCGTCAGCCAGTCCGCGCCGCCGCCCTCCCCCGCCGCCCGGCGGCGTCCCTCGGCCTCCCGCTGCCGATTGCCCTCCGCCGTGCCGACCCGTCCGGCCAGACCGGCGCTGGTGGCGACCACCTTCTCCACGCGCTCGCGCCGTGCCGCCTCGAACGCGGCGAACGCGGCGGGGGCGTCCGCGTGATCGCGCAGTGCGCGGGCCAGGACCACGCCGTCCTCGATGGCCATGGACGCGCCCTGTGCCGCGTTGGGCGCGGCCGCGTGCGCCGCGTCGCCCAGGATGACGAGCGGACCGCGGTGCCAGCGCGGGGTGCGGGCCAGATCGTAGGAGCCGGCGGCGACGACGGTGTCCGCGGCGGCTGCTGCGACCAGGGCGGCGGCGGGCGTGGCGTCGTCCGCGAAGAGCGCGGCGAGACGGGTGCGCCACTCGGCGGCGGCCGGTGCACCGCCGAGTGGCAGTTCCGCGCCGGGCACGTTGGCGAACCACCACACCTCGCCGTCGGGCGCCCGGGTGCAGCCGAGGAAGCCCCGCGATCCGGCGATCATGGTGTACGTCTCGGGCGCCAGGGCGATGTCGTCGGCGCGGGTGTGACCGCAGACCGTGGTCTGCCCGGTCTGGCGCGGCCGCGGGGCGCCCGGATCGATGAGGGTGCGGGTCACCGAGTGCAGCCCGTCCGCGCCGATGAGGAGGTCGCCCTCGGCGGTGGTGCCGTCGGCGAAGGCCGCCACCACCCGCTCGCCGTCCGGGCCGGGCACCGTCTCGGCGCCGGTCAGCCGCTTGCCATGGTGGACGGGGACGCCCCGGCGGACCGCCTCGTCCAGCAGTACGCGGTGGAGCGTGGCCCGGCGCAGGGTGCGCGGGCCGAGGCCGGGGCCGTCGCCGCCGGAGATCGGGCGTTCCCCGCGCGGCGCACCGTCCGCGCCGATCAGGGCGACCCGCCGGGCCGGGAAGGAGTGGTCGACGACGGGGCCGTGCGCGTCGATCACCCGGAGCGCCTCCAGGCCGTTGGTGAAGACGACGAGGAACGCGCCGACGTCCTCGGTGGTGGCCGGATACGCCTCGAAGATCTCCGCCGCGATGCCCGCCTTGTGCAGCGCCAGGGCGGTGACCGTGCCCGCGATGCCGCCGCCGGCGATCAGAGCCTTCCTCGCCATACGTCCCCCTGTTCCGGCGCCGGCCGCACCGGACCGGCGAAGACGGCGTGGCCCGGCGCCGCGCCGTGTGCCCCGGGCGCGGGCCCGGCGGCCCCGTCAACGTACCCGCCGCTCCGCCGCGCCCGCCGGGGAACGCCGCGGCCGGTCACCGGCCCGCGCCCCGCGCCGGGGGCGCGATTTAGGCGGGCAACCCCTAATCTGCGGCCGCCGACGGGACGCCGGTGCAGGTCAACGCGGTGAGCCGCAGGCTTAGGGGTACCCCGGACCGGCCCGGCGACTGCATGATTGTGCAGTGGTTTTCCCGCCGCAGCGAGGCGGGACGAGGAGGGTCGACAGGGCATGGCGGACGGAGCCGAGCCGGGCACGGTGCGCAGCGGAACACCGGACGGAGGCGGTCCGCGGGCCGCCCAGAACGCACCGGAGGAGGTGCCGCCGCCCGGACCGGCCCCGCAGAACCCGTGGCGCAACCACTTCCTGTCCCTGCTCGACCGGCTCCCCACGCCGATCGCGGTGTGCCGGGCGGACGGCGGGGTGCTGATCGCCAATCCGGCGATGGCCGCCGAGTGGGGCGCCGCCCCCGGTCGCCTCTGCGGCCGCAATCTGCTGGACCTCTTCCGGCCACGCGACACGGCCCAGTTGGAGCGGCTGACGGAGGCGCTGCGGCTCGGCCGACGCTCGCGCTATCCGGTGGCGGTGGGCTGGCGGGGGACGGACGGCGTGACGCGGCAGGGCGAGCTGACCCTCGACCCGGTGGGCGCCCCGTCCGCGCGGCCGCCGGTACTGCTGGCGCTGCTGAAGGTCCGGGAGTCCGCGCCGCCGGCCGCGCCGCGCGGCCGGGTCAGCCCGGTGGAGGGCAGGATCCTGGCGCTGGCCGCGGGCGGCGCCACCACCGCGGCGATCGGCTCGGCGCTGGGGCTGACCGTGGACGGCGTCAACTACCACCTCTCCCGGCTGTCGCGCCGCTGGCGGGTCCAGGGCCGTACCGCGCTGGTGGCCCGCGCCTACGTCCTGGGCGTCCTGGAGCCGGGCAGCTGGCCGCCGCGCGCCGCCTGATCTGGCGTGGCGCCAGCCGGTGCCCGGCCGCCCGTACGGACAGACGTACGGATAACCTCAAGGTGTGGAGGACAAGCAGCAGCCCGTGTTCGAACGGGGCACGGACGGCCCGAAGGTCATCGTCGTCGGCGTCGACGGCTCGGACTCGTCGTGGCGCGCCGCCGCCTACGCCGCCGGGCTGGCCCGCCGCCAGGGCGCGAAGCTGGCGCTGGTCTACATCCAGCCGCTGCTGCCCGCCGGGGCGACGATGGGCGCGCCGGTCATCGACCCCACCCATGAGGTGGCCGAGGAGCTGATGGCGGAGATCCGCCGGTCGACGGAGCGGCTCCAGGGCATCTACCACATGCGCTGGGAGTTCCACACGCTGCGCGGCGACCCGTACGCCGGGATGGTGCAGATGGCCGACGAACTGCGCGCGGACGCCGTGGTCGTGGGCGCCTCGGAGTCGGCCGGGCACCGCATCATGGGCTCGGTGGCGGTCCGGCTGGTGAAGACCGGGCGCTGGCCCGTGACGGTCGTCCCGTAGTGACCTGTCGATCAGCTGCAAGCCGGGAAGCGTTGGTGGTCGGCCGCCCGGATTCGGCGAAGAGCGCTACAAGAAGCACAACGTCGTCGAGACCAGCGGCGCATCAGTCGGCCCCGGCGCCGACGGCGACCTCACCGTCCCGGACAGCAAGGTCGAACCCCGCAGCAACCGCAACTTCCTGAGTCGCGGCGGCCTCGGAGGGGAGACGACGGCCTGGGCAGCCTGTACGAGTAGCAGTTGACCGCGGACGCGTTACGGCCCGCACACGATGTGTGCGGGCCGACGGCGTGTGGCTGTGGTTCAGCCCAGGACGGAGTCGGGTGCGTGGGCGACGTGGTCGCTGGCTGCGACGACGTCCAGCAGCTCGAAGGCGTTGTTGGGCTCGAAGGTCTCCCCGCCGTGCTGCTGGGCGGGTGCTTCGTCGGTCTGGGGCGTGTTCTCGTTGTCCACGGGACTCTCCTCGTCGTGATGGGTATCGGTAGGTGCCGGCTCGGCGGCCGGCCGGATCAGCGCTGTGCGCGCCACTCGTGGTTCGCGCCGTACGGGCTACAAGGCCCCGCGCTCGGCAGGGAACTTGTGCAAGGTCGCCACGACGACCGCCAGGTCCTGCGGGGCGACCGGCTCGACCGGCTTCACCAGCAGGTACTGATCCCCCGCGGCGGATAGGCGGCGGGCTCGCGGATCAGCACCACAGGCTCCCGACCGCGCAGTTGGAGTGCCGTCCCGCCCTGCCGCTCGATCGCAACGCAGCACAACGCTGCCGGACGAACCGGCCTTGACGCGCTGCGCCATCCCGCCGGTGAAGTCGATCGAGTGCAGGGCCGTCGAAGTTGAGCGCCGCCCCGGTCACGGACACGGAGGAGCGCGCCTCCGTGCCAGGGACTGGGAGGTTGTCGGGGGATAACACGGCGTTTCTCCTGGCTGTCGCGGGCAGGTCGTACCGAAAGAAGTACACCGCACGCACATTCGATCCCGCCCGGCTTCGCCAGGGGATTCACCCGATCGTGTGATCAAGATGAGCGAGGCCAAGGGTTGGGACGGATTCGGGGGCGTGGTCACAGAAGCCCGATCACAGCACTCCGCACCCCGCTTGCCGGCAGGAGAGGCCTCGTTCCGCCCGAGGCAAGCGGCCGCCCGGCTCCGTACATGATCGCCAGGACATCACCCAGGAGGGCACACCGGCCGGGTCAGCTCCGCTGGTGGGCCGGGGGGTGCTGGGGCACGGTGAGAGATGCACGGGCGGAGCGCCGCCCCGGCCAGGGAGACCACCGTGACGAACCACACCTACCGTGTGACGGAGATCGTGGGCACGTCCCACGAGAGCGTCGACGCCGCGATCCGCAACGGCGTGCAGCGCGCCTCGCAGACCCTGCGCAACCTCGACTGGTTCGAGGTGTGCCAGGTGCGCGGCAACCTCACCGACGGCAAGATCGAGCACTACCAGGTCGGCCTCAAGGTCGGCTTCCGCCTGGAGGACGCGGACTGACGCCCTCCGCGGCATGCCCCGGTGAACTCCCCGCCCGGCCGGCGTGAACACCCGGGGAGATGCCTTCCCCGCCGGCCGTCGAGGGTCCATCATGAGCCGCCGTCAGGCCACGACGGAGGTACGGAGGTCACCATGGGGTTGCGTCCTGGGCACGGTGTACTGCGCCGCAAACCGATCGAGCACATCGAGGAGGCGGAGGGCGGCTCGGCCCAGCAGCTGACGCGGGTGCTGGGCCTGTGGCAGCTGACCGCGATCGGCGTCGGCGGGATCATCGGCGCCGGAATCTTCACGCTGGCCGGGACCGTCGCCAACGGCAAGGCCGGGCCCGCCGTGCTGATCTCGTTCCTGATCGCCGGTGTCGCGAGCGCCGCGGCGGCGTTCTCGTACGCGGAGTTCGCCGGTCTGATCCCGAAGGCCGGATCGGCGTACACCTACGGCTATGCGGTCCTCGGTGAGCTGGCGGGCTGGTTCATCGGCTGGGATCTGCTGCTGGAGTACACCGCGATCGTGGCGGTGGTCGCGATCGGCATCTCCGGTTACTTCAGCTTCCTGGTGGGCGAGATGGGGGCGAAGCTGCCGGACTGGATGCTGGGCGCGCCCGGCACCGGTCCCGGCCACCGGGTGGACCTCTTCGCGGCGCTCCTGTGTCTGCTGATCGCCTATCTGCTGACGCTGGGCATCAAGAACGCGGCCCGCTTCGAGATGATCGTGGTGGGGCTGAAGGTGCTGGTGGTGGTCGGCGTCATCGCGGTCGGCTTCTTCCACATCGACACCGCGAACTACCACCCGTTCTTCCCGTTCGGCGTGAGCGGCGCGTTCACCGGCGCGGCCACCGTCTTCTTCGCGGTCTTCGGCTACGACGCGATGAGCACGGCGGCCGAGGAGTCGAAGGACGCCCAGCGCCACATGCCGAAGGCGATCATCTACTCGCTCGTCATCTCGATGGTGCTCTACGTCCTGGCCTGCCTGGTGCTGACGGGCATGCAGAGCTACCGGGACATCGACCCGGAGAGCGGATTCTCGTCGGCGTTCAAGGCGGTGGGGCTCAGCAGCCTCGCGGACGTCATCGCGGTCGGCGCGATCATCGGCATCCTCACCGTGATGTTCACCTTCATGCTGGGCGTGACCCGGGTGTGGTTCTCGATGAGCCGGGACGGGCTGCTGCCGAAGTGGTTCGCCAGGACGCACCCGACGCGGCACGTGCCGACCCGGGTGACCTGGATCGTCGGGGCGGCGTCGGCGGCCATCGCCGGATTCCTGCCGATCGGCGAGGCGGCGGAGCTGACCAACATCGGCATCCTGCTGGCGTTCGTGGTCGTCTGCATCGCGGTGATCGTGCTGCGCTACAAGCACCCGGAACTGCCCCGTACGTTCCGCACCCCGGGAATGCCGGTGGTCCCCGCGCTCGGTGTGGTCTTCTCGCTCTGGCTGATCACGTTCCTGGAGTGGCAGACCTGGGTCCGGTTCGTGGTGTGGTTCCTGGTCGGCCTGGGCGTGTACTTCGGCTACTCCTACCGGCGCTCCGAGGTGGGCAAGGCGGAGCGGCGGGAGACGGAGGGCCGGAAGCCCTGACGGCGGAAGCACGGCCGGGTACGCGGGCGGCGGGCCCCGGGGAGGTTCCCGGGGCCCGCCGCTTTCGCGCACGGTGGCTCAGAAGACGAACGGTCCCGGGTCCTGGGGCCCGGTGGCCTTGCAGGTGGCGGTGATGCCGAAGACGACGACCTTGAGGGAGGTGGCTTCGAGCTTGTCGCCGGAGGCGACGGTGCCGGTGAGCGGGCCGGTGCTGACGGCGCCGCCCGAGGGGATCTTCGGGTTGGAGCTGCCGCTGAAGGTGGCGGTGCCGGAGCCGTTCTTGGTGAGGGTGAGGGTGGACTTGACGGAGTTCGCGGCCACGTCGATGGGGGCGGTGACGGCCGAGGTGGAGACGCTGATGGTGGCCGCCGTACCGTCCTGGGTGGCGGTGAGCGTGGCGGTGCCCTTGCCGTAGGTGCCGCAGTCGAAGCCGAGCGTGGCGGTGTCGGGGTCCACCGCACCGGCGGCCGGTGCCATGGCGAGGGTGCCGACGAGTGCCGCGCCGACGGCGAGGGCGCTGCCGAGGGCCTTGCCGAGCTTGCCGTGTCTCATGTGGGTCCGCCTTCGTGGGGGGGCGCTGTGGGAGTGGGTCGGGGCGCCGGCCGTCGTGGTGCGGGCGGCGGGCGTCCGCGCGGGGCCGCGGCGCGGTCCCGCGCCGGCACACGGATCTGACGTGTGTTCAGCAACCTGAATGCGGAGCCCATTGAGGCATGGCCCCGCGAAGAGAACAAGGCTGCGCCACGGAATTTTTTGACGTGTCATCGTCAAGACACCGAGCGGCGGGCCCACGTTCCCGGAGCCGTCCGCCCTCTTGACGGGCACCGGGGCGCCGCCAAGAATGAGCCCGCCCTGACAACGTTGTCGGCTCTTCCGGAGGTCCACCCATGCCATGGCCCCGTCGCACCCGGCTGCCCGCCGCCGGTGCGGTGCTGGCGGCCGCGCTCGTCGGGGGCGCGCTCACGGCCCCCGCCGCGCAGGCCGCGCCCGCGTCCGGCCGCCTCACCGACCTCGTCAACCCGTTCATCGGCAGCCGCAACGACGGCAACACCTACCCGGGCGCCGCCGTGCCGTTCGGCATGGTGCAGCTCTCCCCCGACACCGGCCACACCACGGGCTACGACTACGACGACGACCACATCCGCGGGTTCAGCGCGGTGCACATCTCCGGTGTGGGCTGCGGTCTCGGCGGCGATCTGCCGGTGCTGCCGACCACCGGCGAGGTCACCGAGACCGACTACGCCAAGTACGCCGCGGCCTTTCGCCATGACGACGAGTCGGCCCGCCCCGGCTCGTACCGCGTCCGCCTGACGTCGTACGGCGGGATCGGCGCCGAGCTGACCGCCACCGCGCACACCGGGCGGCAGCGGTACGTCTTCCCGGCGACGGACAAGGCCAATGTGCTGCTCAACGCCGGTCAGGCGCTGCACAAGGTGGTCTCCAGCCGGGTGGAGGTGCTGGACTCGCGCACCGTGCGCACCGCGATCACCGGCCGCGGCTTCTGCCAGGACACCCGGCCGTACACGGTCTACACGCTCACCCGCTTCAACCGGCCCTTCGCCTCCTACGGGACGTGGCGGGGCGACACGGTGACACCGGGTTCGGCGGGTTCGACGGCGGCGGGGCGGCACGGTGCGTACGTCCGCTTCGACACCCGCGAGGGCC
This sequence comes from Streptomyces sp. NPDC000404, assembly GCF_040300365.1. Lineage (NCBI taxonomy): Bacteria > Bacillati > Actinomycetota > Actinomycetes > Kitasatosporales > Streptomycetaceae > Streptomyces > Streptomyces sp. NPDC000404. The sequence goes on from NZ_JBEPDN010000004.1 coordinate 358,690, forward strand.
GCACCGTCGAGGCGACCACCGCGATCAGCTATGTGGACGCGGCGGGCGCGGCGCGCAATCTGCGGGCGGAGGGCGGGCCCTCCTTCGACCGGGCGCGGGCCGCGGCCGACGCGGCGTGGGAGCGGCGGCTCGGGCAGGTGCGGGTGCAAGGCGGCGATCCGACGCTGCGGCGGACGTTCTACTCGTCGCTGTACCGCTCGTTCCTCGCGCCCAACACCGGTACCGATGCGGACCGCCGCTACCGGGGCTGGGACCGGCGCGTCCACCGGGCGCGCGGGTTCACGTACTACCAGAACTGGTCGCTGTGGGACACCTACCGCACCCAGGCGCAGCTGCTGGCGCTGCTCGCGCCGCGGGAGTCGCGGGACATGGCGCTGTCGGTGCTGCGCGTCGGCGAGGAGAGCGGCTGGCTGCCCAAGTGGGGCTACGGCACCGTCGAAACCAACATCATGACCGGCGACCCGGTGACGCCGTTCCTGACCAACGCCTACCGGCAGGGGCTGCTCGCCGGGCACGAGGAGGAGGCGTACGCGGCGCTGAAGCGGAACGCCGACGGGGTGCCGCCGGCCGATTCGCCCGCGGTGGGCCGCGAGGGCAACGCGGAGTACCTCCGAAACGGTTTCGTCCCGTTCCTCAAGGGCCGTCCGCACACCAAGCCCGGGGACTCCGACTTCGACCACGGCGGCTCGGCGACGCTCGAATACGCGCTGGCGGACGCGGCGCTCGCGGGGATGGCGCGGGATCTGGGCCATGCCGCGGACGCCGACCGGTACGCGGCCCGCGCCCAGAACTACCGCAAGATCTTCGATCCCTCGACCGGCTTCTTCCGGGCGCGGGACGGGCGGGGCGCGTTCACCGGGCCCGCCGATCCGGCGAAGAGCGAGGGGTTCCACGAGGGCACGGCCTGGCAGTACCAGTGGCTGGTGCCGCAGGACCTGCCCGGGATGATCTCCCTCATCGGCGGCAAGGCCAAGGCCACCGAGCGGCTGGACTCGTTCTTCGCCTACGACAAGCTGCTGAAGGACCCGGAGAAGACCGCGCGCGAGGTGTGGGTCAACGGCCCGTACGACTACTACAACGCGGACAAGTACAACCCGCAGAACGAGCCGGATCTCATCGCGCCGTACACGTATCTGTCGACCGGTCAGCCGTGGAAGACGACGGATGTGGTGCATGCGGCGCTGACGCTGTTCACGGACGCGCCGACCGGGATGACCGGCAACGACGATCTGGGGACGATGTCGGCGTGGATGGTGCTGTCGTCGATCGGGGTGTTCCCCGTGCAGCCCGGCACCGACACCTGGGGGCTGAGCACCCCGGTCTTCGACCGCGTCGACCTGCGGCTGGACCGTGCGTTCTACCCGGCGGGCCGCTTCACCGTGACGGCGCCCGGTACGTCGGCAACGGACCGCTATGTGCAGTCGGTACGGCTCGACGGGGTCGCGCGGCAGCGGACGTATCTGACCACCGGCGAGCTGCGCGGGGCGCGGGAGCTGGCGTTCACCGTGGGCGGCTCGCCGTCCGGATGGGGCACCGGGGCGGCCGATGCGCCGCCGCCGATGGGCGCGGCGGCCGGGCGGCCGGGCCGCACCGGCTGAGGCCGGGGCGGCGTCCGGGGCGGGCGGCGGTTGGCCGTGCCCGCCCCGGACGGGCGCGTTCAGCCCTGGAGCGCGGCCCAGAACTCGTCGAAGGACATCCGGCCGTCGCCGTCGGAGTCCTTGGCGTTGATGACCGACTCGGCGATCGGGCCGGTGACGAACGGGTCGCCCATCTCGGCCATGGCGCGCTTGAACTCGTCGGCGGTGACCAGGCCGTCGCCGTCCCCGTCGAACCGCGCGAACTGCTCCCTGGCCTTCTCGATGTCTGCCATGAGAGTGCCCCCTTCGTGTACTGGACGATCCGTGTCGCTGATCTGACCTGCGTACATTAGCCGGGGTGGTCAGCGGGCGTCCGGGCGGGCCCCGGCGCGGGCCAGATAGGGCGCGGTGCGGCTGCCGGGGGTGGCCGCGACCTGCCCGGGGGTGCCGGCGGCGACGATCTTGCCGCCGTCCGTGCCGCCGCCGGGACCGAGGTCGATGACGTGGTCGGCGCCGGCGACCACGCCCATGTCGTGCTCGACGACCACGACGGTGTGCCCGGCGTCCACCAGCCCGTGCAGCTGACGCAGCAGCACCTCGGTGTCGGCGGGGTGCAGGCCGGTGGTGGGCTCGTCGAGCAGGTAGAGGGTGTGGCCGCGGCGGGTGCGCTGGAGTTCGGTGGCGAGTTTGATGCGCTGGGCCTCGCCGCCGGAGAGTTCGGTGGCGGGCTGGCCGAGCCGCAGGTAGCCGAGGCCCACCTCGCGCAGGGTGCGCAGGCTGCGGGCGGCGGCGGGGACGTCGGCGAGGAACTCCGCGGCGGCGTCGACGGTCATCGCGAGGACGTCGGCGACGGTCCGGCCGCGGTAGGTGATCTCCAGGGTCTCGGGGTTGTAGCGGGCGCCGTGGCAGGCGGTGCAGGGGGCGTAGGTGCCGGGCAGGAAGAGGAGTTCGACGGCGACGAAGCCCTCGCCCTGGCAGGTCTCGCACCGACCGGCGGCGACGTTGAAGGAGAAGCGGCCGGCGGTGTAGCCGCGGGCGCGGGAGGCGTCGGTGGCGGCGAAGACCTTGCGGACCGCGTCGAAGAGGCCGGTGTAGGTGGCGAGGTTGGAGCGCGGGGTGCGGCCGATGGGCTTCTGGTCGACGCGGACCAGCCGGTCGACGGCGGAGAGGCCCTCGGCAGAGGCGATCCGGGCGCGGTCGTCGTCGGCGTCCCCGTCGGTCCCGTCGTCCTGGGGAGCGGCCGGTTCCGCCGCCGTTCCCAGGTGGTCGCGGACGGCGTCGGCGAGGACGCGGGTGACGAGGGTGGACTTGCCGGAGCCGGAGACGCCGGTGACGGCGGTGAAGACGCCGAGCGGGAAGTCGGCGTCGAGTCCGCGCAGGTTGTGCAGGGTGACGTCGCGCAGCGCGATCGTGCCGGTGGGCGTGCGGGGCGTGCGCTCCGGGGGCGGCGCGGGGTCGAAGAGGAAGCGGCGGGTGGCGGACTCCGCGGCGTCGGCGAGGCCCGCGACGGGCCCGCTGTGCAGGATCCGGCCGCCGTGTTCGCCCGCGCGCGGGCCGACGTCGACCAGCCAGTCGGCGCTGCGGACCACGTCCATGTCGTGCTCGACGACGAAGAGGGAGTTGCCCGCCTCCTTGAGCCGCCCGAGGACGGCGAGGAGGGATTCGGTGTCGGCGGGGTGGAGTCCGGCGGAGGGTTCGTCGAGGACGTAGACGACGCCGAAGAGGCCGGAGCGCAGTTGGGTGGCGAGGCGCAGGCGCTGGAGTTCGCCGGCGGAGAGGGAGGGGGCGGGGCGGTCCATGGCGAGGTAGCCGAGGCCGAGTTCGGTGAGGACCTCGATCCGGGCGACGAGGTCGCGGGCGAGGGTGGCGGCGACGCCGTCGTCGTCGCGGCGCGCGGTGGGGGCCAGCAGGGCGGCGAGGGCGCCGAGCGGGCGGGCGGCCAGCTCGGCGATGTCGTGGCCGGCGAAGGTGACGGCGAGCGCCTCGGGGCGCAGCCGTCGTCCGGCGCAGGCCGGGCACGGCTCGGTGATCATGAAGCCGCGGACGCGGGTGCGCAGCGTCTCGCTCTTGGAGTCGGCGAAGGTGTGCAGCACATAGCGGCGGGCGCTCATGTACTGGCCCTTGTACGGGCGTTGGATGCGGCCGGCCTCGCGGACCGGTTCGACGGTGACGACGGGCTGTTCGTCGGTGAACAGGATCCAGTCGCGGTCGGCGGGCGGCAGCTCGCGCCAGGGCCGGTCGATGTCGTGGCCGAGGGTGGCAAGGATGTCGCGGAGGTTCTTGCCCTGCCAGGCGCCGGGCCAGGCGGCGACGGCGCCCTCGCGGATGGTCAGCGAGGGGTCGGGGACGAGGGAGTCCTCGGTGACGCGGTGGACGCGGCCCAGGCCGTGGCACTCGGGGCAGGCGCCGGCGGCGGTGTTGGGCGAGAAGGCGTCGGAGTCGAGGCGTTCGGTGCCTTCGGGGTAGTCGCCGGCGCGGGAGAAGAGCATCCGCAGGGAGTTGGAGAGGGTGGTGACGGTGCCGACGGAGGAGCGTGCGGAGGGCGCGGAGCGGCGCTGTTCCAGGGCGACGGCCGGGGGCAGCCCGCTGACCTCCTCGACCTTGGGCGCGCCGACCTGGTGGATCAGGCGGCGGGCGTAGGGGGCGACGGACTCGAAGTAGCGGCGTTGCGCCTCGGCGTAGAGGGTGCCGAAGGCCAGCGAGGACTTGCCCGATCCGGACACCCCGGTGAACGCGACCAGCGCGTCCCTCGGGATGTCCACATCGACGGTGCGGAGGTTGTGCTCACGGGCGCCGCGCACCCGTACGTACGAGTCGGTCATCCCTCCATGATCGGGCACCGTCAGGCGGGGGCGAGAACCGCCCGGGCGCGGGCGCGTGCCTCCTCCCAGGGCAGCGGAGTGGCGACGACGGCGCGCAGGGCCCGGACCTGGCGCGGCGGCAGTCCGGCGGCGAGGACGCCGGTGGCCCGGCCGTCGCGTCCGTAGAGGGCGACGGCGCTGCGGGCGGCGCGGTCCAGGACGGTGGTCTCCGTCCGGTCGGCGCCCGCGGTGAGCCCGTACGCCTGGAGCTTGATGCCGTACTGGTCGGACCAGAAGTACGGCACGGGGGCGAAGGGACGGCGCTCGGGGGCGTCCGTGCCGGGCACGCTCTCCGCGGCGAGTTCGGCGAGGAGGTTGCGGGCGGCGGCCATGCCCTGCTCGGTGGCGTTCATCCGGTGCTCGAAGCGGAGCGGGACGCCGTGCAGCGGGTGGTCCCAGCGGGCCACGTCCCCGGCGGCGTAGATGCCGGGCGCCGCCGCGCAGTACGCGTCGCAGCGCAGCCCGTCGGTGGTGTCGAGGGCGGGCTCGCCGCGCAGCCAGCCGACGGCGGGTTCGGAGCCGATGGCCAGCAGGACGGTGTCGGCGGGCAGTTCGGTGCCGTCGGTGAGCCGGACGCCGCCGACCGTGCCGGGCACCGGGCCGGTGAGGAATTCCGCGACGTCGCCGGTGCGCAGCCGGACGCCGCGGGTGCGGTGCTCCTCGGCGAGCAGCGCGCCGACCTCGGGCCCCACCGCGCGGGCCATCGGGAGGGCGTCGCGGCCGATGAGCGTGGTGTCGTGGCCCAGCTCCCGTGCCACGGCCGCGGCTTCGCAGCCGAGGACGCCGTTGCCGACGACGACGAGCCGGTGTCCGGCGCCGGCCAGCCGGGCGCGAAGGGCGACGGCGTCGTCGAGGGTGCGCAGGGTCAAGACGCCGTCGAGGCCGTCCGCGCCGGGCAGGGTGCGGGCCGTGACGCCGGTCGCGATGATGATTCCGGCGCAGGTCAGCGAGGTGGAGCCGTCGAGCGTCAGGGTGCGGGTGGCGGCGTCCAGGCCGGTGGCGCGGGTGCCGAGCCTCAGGTCGAGGTCGAGCGGGGCGAGCTGTTCGGCGGTGCGCAGCAGCAGCCGTTCGCTCTCCCAGGTGCCGTGCAGCAGCTGCTTGGACAGCGGCGGCCGGTCGTACGGCAGGTGCGGTTCGTCGCCGATCAGGGTGAGCGGTCCGCTCCAGCCGGAGCGGCGCAGCGTCTCGGCGGCGGCCAGCCCGGCGGCGGAAGCACCGACGACGGCGAGGGGGCCGGCGGTCATGCGTGCAGCTCGATGACGCCGGCGGGGCAGAGGGCGGCGGCCTCGCGGACCGCGTCATGCCGCTCGGCGGGCGGCGCCGCGTCGAGCAGCACGACGACGCCGTCCTCGTCCCGCTGGTCGAAGACCTCGGGGGCGGTGAGCACGCACTGGCCTGCGCCGCAGCACTTGTCGGCAGCAACGGTGATCTTCATGGCCGGTAACTCCTGGGGTGTGTGGGCGGGTTGGGGTCGATCATCCGGCCAAAGGACGGTACCTCCGCCGGCGGACGACGGGCAGGGCGCGGCCCCCGTGGGCCTACGCGCCGGTACGGGGCCGGCGGGCGGGCGACGGGGCGGGGCGCCCGGCCGGGCCCGGGACGTCCGGCCCCGCCGCGGGCGGTCGGCGCCTCGGACCGGATGCGTACCGGACGCGTACCGGAATGCCCGCCGGGCACCCGCCGAACCGTGCCGGGCCGCGGCCCGCCCGGCCCTCCTCGCCGCCGCCGGGATCAGCGCGTCCGGCACCGGCCGTGCCCCGCGCTCAGCTCCCCGCCTTGAGCCCCGATGCGGCGGCGCCCCTGCTGAGCACCGTCTTCTCGATCGCGGCATGTTCCTTGACCCACAGCTTGGTGCGGCCGAGGTTGATGCTGCGCAGCGGCTTCTTGCGGGTGACGAGCTGCGGGACGTACTCCGCATCGGTCACCTGCCAGCGCTCGCCGGGCCGCTCCGGCGGGGTGAAGCGGAACCGTGCGGCGGTGCCCCAGGTGCCCTCCTGCTTCTTCATCGAACCGGCGATCTGGTCGCCGAGCCCGTAGACCACCCAGACGCCGTTGACCTTCTCGTACGCCTGCGGGGCGAGCGTGCCGGTGCCCAGGAGCAGATCGAGGTCGGGGCGGCCGTCGGTCTCGGCTGCGGTGAGGGCGCGGGCCAGGGTGAGTTGGGTGGGGTCCGGCTCGGTGCGGTACTCGGTGCCCCATGCCACGCTGACCACGACGAGGTCGGCGCCGGCCCGCCGGGCGGCGCGGGCGTCGGCGATGATCCGCTGTTCGTCGACGGGGTTCACCGCCCAGGGCCGGCCGCCGCGGGCGGTGGCCCGGCGGTCGCCGAGGACGTAGGAGAGGTGCGCGACCTCCGCGCCGCCGCGCGCCCGCAGCAGTGCGGGCCGGGAGCCCTCGGCGGCGTCCCGCGCCGATCCGGTGTGCCGCATCCCGACGGTGTCCAGCGCCTCCAGGGTGGCGCGGACCCCGGCGTCGCCGCGGTCGAGGGTGTGGCCGGAGGCGGTGGCGCAGGAGTCGAATCCGGCGTCCTTGAGCGCGGTGGCGACCTGGGGCGGGGCCTGGAGGGCGCCGGAGCCGGTGAAGGGGCCCGCCAACGGGCCGAGCGGGGTCCCCAGATGGCACAGGGCGAGGTCCGCCTCGGCGATGACGGGTTTGATGCCCTTGAGCATCGGCCGGTAGTCGTAGCCGGTCGGCGCGCCCTCGGTCCTTCCGAAGTCCGGTGCGTCGTTCTTCGCGGCGTCCAGCACCGCCGGGTACGAGGCGAGCACGTCCCCGGACGCGACGAGGGTGAACGGCGCCTTGGCCGCCGAGGGCGGCGGGGCGCCGGCGTGACCACCCGCCGCGGCCGGTGCGGACGGGGCCGGGCGGGGCGGCGGGGCGGCCGGCGGCGCACCGCAGCCGACGGCGAGGGCGGCGAGCAGGGCGGTCACGGCGTGGCGGGTGTACAGGTTCATTCCCGACGCATATCAAGAGGGTTCTTCACATAAGCAGCGGAAGAAGTGGGTTGCGGGGATATCGCCCGGACGGCGGGGCGCTCGACGAGGCGCGGGCCGCGGGCCCGGCGGCGCGGCCTCCCGGCGCGAAACCGCCCTGTCCCCGCCGCCCCGCCCGCCTCTACGCTGCCCGGATGAACACCGACAGCCGCCGCACCGCGGACCGCTTCCCGCCCGGCCTGACCATGCTCCGCACGGTGCGCCGCACCGCCGAGGGGCGGGCCTGGCTGGCGCGGCTGCCGGAGCTGGTGCGGGCGGCGGAGGAGCGCTGGGGGCTGCGGCTGGGCGCCCCGTACGACGGTGGCAGCTGCGCCTGGGTCGCGCCCGCCGAACTGCCGGACGGCACGCCCGCCGTCCTCAAGGTCGGGCTGCCGCACCGCGAGGCCGACGGCGAGGCTCCGGCGCTGCGCGCCTGGGCGGGCGCGGGCGCGGTGCGGCTGCTCGACCACGATCCGGCGCTCGGCGCGCTGCTCATCGAGCGGTGCACGCCGGGCACCCCGCTCGGCGCCGCGCCGCTGCCGCCGGAGCGACGGCTCACGCTCGCCGCCGAGGTGCTGCGCGGACTGTGGGCGGCGCCGCGGCCGGCGGACGGCGGGCCGGAGCCGATGACGGCGGTGTGCGACGAGTGGGCCGCGCTGGCCGAGGAGCGGGCGGCGCGGCTGCGGACCGGGTACGACCCCGGGCTGGTGGCGCTGGGCGCCCGGCTGTTGCGGACGTTGCCGCGCGACGCCCGGCGGACGGCGGTCGTCCACGGCGACGCCAACCCGGGCAACGTCCTCGCCGCCCGGCGCCGCCCCTGGCTGGCGATCGACCCCAAGCCGATGACCGGCGACCCGGCGTACGACCCGTGGCCGCTGCTGATGCAGATCGACGACCCGTTCGCGCACCGCGACCCGGGCCCGGTGCTGCACGCCAGGGCCGCGCTCCTCGGCGACGCCCTGGACGAGGACCCGGCGCGGCTGCTGGCCTGGGCGGCGGCGCGCGGGGTGGAGAGCGCGCTGCACGAGGCGGCGCACGGCGCGGTGGCGGGCGGCGCGGAGGAGTTGCGTCGGGCGCGGGTGGCGGCGGACCTGGCCGGGTGCTGAGCGCCCCGGCGGGCGGGGCCTGAGCGACGCGCCCCGGGGGCGCACCCCTGGCGGACGTCCCGGCCTCCCCGGCATCGGAGGTGTGCGCCCCGGGGCACGCACGGCGCCCCGGCCCGCCCCGTGCGGCGCACCGGGAAACCGGCCCGCACCACACGCCGGCTCCCCGCCCTCATCAGCGGGTCGACCGCCCGGAATCCGCTCGCCCCTCCGACGCGCGCCCCGCGTGGGGGCTTTCGGACGGGCCGGTGAGGGCACCACCATGCGGAGGGGCCGGAGCGGCGGGCGGCCTTTCCCGTGCGCCCGTTCCCCGCCGCGCGCGCCGACTGGAGGCCGCATGGCCGTCGAACCGTCCCCGTCGTACCCCTCCCCCATCTTTCCGCCGGGACGCCGCATCCCCGGCGCGGCGACGGCCGTGGTGGGCAGAGCCGGGGACGAGGCGGCCGCGGCCGGCCGGGGGACGGCCGGGCGCGAGGCGGAGTCCGACGCCTCCTGGATACGGCTCCTCGCCGACGCCGACCCCGTCTGGCGGCGGATGCCCACGGCGTGGCACGAGGCGCCGTTCCTCGGGAACGCGCGGCTGGGCAGCCAGGCGTACGCCGAACCGGACGCGAACGCGGTGCGGTTCACCGTCCAGCACGGCGACGTCCCTGATCAACGGCGGGAATCCGGTGCGCCGTTCGGTCCCGTACGGCTGCCCGTGGGGCACTTCACGCTGGCGCCGTCCGGCACGATCACCGCGGTGGACTGGCGGCTGCGGCTGCGCGACGCGGAGCTGACCGGCACCCTCAGCACCGACCGCGGCACCCTCACGCTGCGCGCGCTGGTGCACACCTCCCGTCCGGTGCTGGCCGTCGAGGTGGTCCCGAGCGACGGCGAGCGGGCGTTCCGCTGGCGGTTTCGTCCGGCCGCGGCGAGCGGCCCCGGGCCGGACCCCGGCGCCCCGCCCGCCCGGATCGAGGAGCACACCGCGGCGCGCGCCGCGGTGCAGCCGCTGGCGGACGGCGGGGCGCGGGTCACGGCGTGGCGGGAGCGGGCCGACGGGTACGGCGCGCGGACGCTGTACGCGGCGGTCGTCCCGGCGCACCCGGACCGCGCGGCGCGGCGCCGGGCACTGCGGGTGGTGCGGGACACCGCCGCGGAGCCGTACGACGCGCTGGCGGCGGACCACCGGTCGTGGTGGCACGCCTATTTCCGCCGCGGTCTGCGCTCCGTCGCGGACTCCCGGCTGCAGCGGCGCGACGGGATCCAGCTCTACCGGGCGGCGTTCCTGCCACCGCCCCGCGACGGACTGCCCTAGGGGATGACGCTCCCGCCGCCGGACACCGCGGCGGGAGCCGGGCCAACACCCCTCCCCATCACACCCACTTTGTGAAATTCACGTCTTGATTTGAGAACTTCACATGTGATTCTGTTTGAAGCATCATGAACGACGTGATCCCTGAGAACTCGGCGTCTGCCGTGCGCCCGCGCCCGGTGGTCGGCGTCTCGCTGAAGCTCTACTTCGGCCTGGCGCGGACCCGGGCCTGGCTCGCGGAGGTGGCCGCGCTCCGCGACGCCCTGACCGCGCTCCCCCGCCCCGTCGACCTCTTCGTCCTCCCCGCCTTCCCGGCCCTCTGCGACGCCCGCGAACTGCTGGCCGGCACCGGTATCGGCCACGGCGCCCAGGACGTCCACTGGGCCGAGAGCGGCGCCTGGACCGGGGCGGTCTCCGCGGGCATGCTCGCCGAGACCGGCGCCCGCTACGTCGAGATCGGCCACGCCGAACGCCGCCGCCACTTCGGCGAGACCGACGAGACGGTGGCCGCCAAGACCCGGGCCGCCACCCGCGCCGGTCTGATCCCCGTCGTCTGCGCCGGTGAACGCCGCGCCGACGGCCTCGCGGACGCCATCGGGGAGACCCTCACCCAGATCCGCGCCGCCCTGTCCGGCGCCGCCCCCGGCAGCGAGATCGTCATCGCGTACGAGCCGGTCTCGGCGATCGGCGCCCGCGAACCGGCGCCCGCGCACCACGTCCGGGCGGTCGCCGAGGCGATCCGCGGCGCGCTGCGCGACCACGACGTCCGCGGGCGGCTGATCTACGGCGGCACCGCGGGCCCCGGTACGTACACCGCACTGGCCGGCGCCGTCGACGGACTGTTCCTGGGACGCCTCGCCCACGACACCGAGGGCCTGCGCAAGGTCGTCGAAGAGATCGCCGCCGGCTGACCCGCCCCCTTCCCTCACCCGTCCGGCCGCCCGGCCCCGCCCCTCAGGAGACCACCGTGACCACCGCCCAGGACCCCGTCCGCATCGCCATCGGCGCCGACGACGCCGGCGTCGTCATGCGGGACGCGATGATCGCCCACCTCACCGCACGCGGCTACCCCGTCACCGATCTGAGCGCCGCGCCGTCCGAGGACTACCCGGACGTCGCCGAGCGCGTCGCGCGGAGCGTGGCGCGCGGCGACCACGAGCGTGCCGTGCTGATCTGCGGCACCGGCATCGGTATGGCCATCGCCGCCAACAAGGTCCCCGGCATCCGCGCCGCGCAGATCCCCGACAGCTACAGCGCCGAGCGCGCCCGGAAGTCCAACGACGCGCAGATCGCCTGCTTCGGCAACCGCACCATGGGCGTCGAGGCCGCGCTGGTCTGCCTGGAGCACTGGCTGGCCTCGGAGTTCGCGGGCGGCGGCTCGGCGCCCAAGGTCGAGAAGATCCGGCAGGTCGAGTCCCGCAACCTCCGCACCGCCTGACCACCGGCGCCGGAAGCCGTGACGACGGGCCACCCAGCCCCGCCCGCCGCCCGCCCCGGAGCCCCGCCCCTCCCCCGCACCCTCTTCCGAAAGGCGGTAACGACATGCGCGCAGTTGTCATCGAGGAGCCGAACAAGCTGACCGTGACCACCGTCGCGGACCCCACCCCGGGCCCCGGCGAGGTCGTCGTCAAGGTGGCCGCCGCCGGACTGTGCGGCACCGATGTGCACATGCTCGCGGGCGAGTTCGGGCCCACCCGCTATCCGGTGATCCCCGGCCACGAGTTCTCCGGCGAGATCGTCGCGGTGGGCGCGGGCGTCACCGGTTACGCGGAGGGCGACGCGGTCGCCGCCGACCCGGCGATCTACTGCGGCGCCTGCCACTTCTGCGCCATCGGTCGCGGCAACCTGTGCGAGCGGTGGGGCACCATCGGCATCACCGTCGACGGCGCCTGCGCCGAATACGTCAAGGTCCCCGTCGGCAACCTCTACCGGCTGCCGGAGACCGTCCGCCTGGAGCACGCCCCGCTCATCGAGCCGCTGTCGACGATCGTCCGCGGCTTCGACATCGTCGACCCGCAGCTCGGCGACAACTTCCTGATCTACGGCGCCGGCACCATGGGCCTGCTCTACCTCCAGGTCGCCCGGCGGGCCGGCGCCGCCTCCGTGTCCGTCGTCGACATCAACGAGGACCGGCTCACGGTCGCCCGCGAACTCGGCGCCGACGCCGTCGCCACCACCGCCGACGCGCTGACCGCCGACCACCCGCGCGGCTGGCAGGTCGTCACCGACTGCACCGGCAACATCCGCGCCATCGAGGACGGTCTGACCCGGCCCATCCGCGGCGGCACCTTCCAGCAGTTCGGCTGCGCCCCCGACCAGGAGAAGGCGCAGTTCTCGCCGTTCCGCATCTACAACGACGAGATCCGCATCGTCGGCAGCATGGCGATCCTGCACAGCTACGGCCGGGCCGTGGAGCTGCTGGGCAGGGGCGTCGTCGACTCCGAGAAGATGATCACCCACCGCTTCGGCCTCGACCGGTACGCCGAGGCGCTGGAGACCTTCACGAAGGGCACCGGCCGCAAGCTCCAGATCGTCCCCGACGGGCAGACCGGCTGATCCGCTGCGCCCCGGCGCCGGCCGTCCGGGGCTGCCGCGGTGGCTGCCCGGCGGAAGGCGCCGGGCAGCCACCGGCCGCCGGGAACCGGCCGGTGCCGGGCGCTACCCGACCAGCGCCGCCAGCTCCGTCCCGGCCAGCAGGAGACCGCCGACCCCGAAGTCGGCGGTGGTGTCCCGGCCGACCGGCTGTCCGGACTCCGGCCGGTCGCCCTCGGGCTGGACGTAGCCGAGGAAGCCGTCCGGGTGCAGGGCGTGGGTGACCAGGGCGTGCCAGGCGCGGGCGGCGACCGGCCGGAAGAGGCGGGCCGGGACGAGTCCGGTGCGCAGCGCGTGGGCCGTCGCGAAGAGGAAGAAGACGGTGCCGCTGGTCTCGGGGCCCGGCAGGTGCCGGGGGTCGCCGAGGTTGACGTTCCAGAAGCCGTCGGGGCGCTGGAGGCGGCGCAGCGCGCGCAGTTCGGTGAGGAGGGCGGCGCGGTAGGCGGGCGCGTGCCGGTGGTCGGCGGGGAGCGCGGCGAGCACCTTGGCGTGCGCCCCGGCGACCCAGCCGTTGCCGCGCGACCACAGCACCGGTCTGCCATCCGGTGAAACGATTCCTCCTGGCAGGAAGCGCTTGTCGCGGTACCAGAGCCCGCTGGCGGCGTCGTACAGCCCCGGGCCGCCCTCGGCGTTGCGGGTGTGGCTGTAGAAGGCGTGCATCGCCGTCGCGTAGGCGTCGTCGCCGCGGACCGCGCCGAGGCGGGCGAACGGCGGCATCGCCATGTGCAGCGCGTCGTCCCACGTCCAGTCGTCGTGTTTGTCCGCCACGGAGTCGACCATCGCGCGCACCGACGCGTCCAGCGCCGCGATCTTCGCCTCGTCCGGTGCGCGGTCCAGCCCGTACAGGTCCAGATACGCCTGGCCCGCGCACTGGTTGTCGGCATGGCGGGTGGTGGCGCCGTCGTTCAGGCCGTAGTCGTGCTTCTCGGCCCAGCCGCGGGCGTACGCGGCGTAGCGGGGCTCGCCGGTCAGCCGGTGCAGGGCGAGCAGTCCGCTGAAGAAGGTGGCGCGGGCCCATTTGTTGTCGCCGGGGTCGGTGTGCGCCCCGATCCAGTGGTCGGCCACGCGGCGCAGCACGGCGATGATCTCCGCCCGCGCGGGCAGTCCGCCGCCCGCCTCCACCCGCTCCGCCGCCGCGGCGCGGTCGCCGCCGCCCGTGAACGGGGAGAGGCCACCTCCCACGGCCAGGACGGCGCCGGTGGCGAGAAAGAGCCGACGTTCCATGACACACCCCTTCCGGGTACGACGATCGGGCACGAGCACCACGGGACGGGCCGGGGCCGGGGGCTGCCCGGACGGGGCGGCGCGGGGCCGCGGGCGGTGCCGGGCGGAGCGTGCGGGGCGGCCCGGCGCAGCCCATCCCGTTCACGTACGGGAACGCTGTTCGTTCATGGGAAGCGGTGCCATGGTGACAGTGGAGCCCACGGTTCGGAAGAGGGCCCGGCGCCGGAAGGGGCGGAGGACGGTCCGGGCCGCGCGGCACCGTCAACGGGCCTGACGCGCAACGGCGTTCGGCAGGCGTCCGCGGCTTTTCGCCACGGGGGCGCGCCCTGCGGTATCACGACGACGGGGAGCGGCAGCCGATCGCTGCCGCTCCCCGTCGTGCACCGCTCCCGGGCGGGAGCGGGCGGTGTTGCGGTGCCGGTGATGCCCTCCGGGCCCGGTGGGCCGGGGGCGGAGGGTGCTCCGGGTCAGTCGATGCCGCGGAAGATGTGCGGCTCGACGGGCTCCTCGTCACAGCCGGCGAGCCGGACCGGAGCGCCGCGCCCCCAGACCTCAAGGTTGCGGACTTCCTTGATCCGGCCGGGACGCTCGCCCTGCTTCGGGCGGGGCTCCTTGTACTGGGTCTTGTCGAATGCCACCACGCACTCCTTCATCAGAGGTATGGGTTCCGACGCGGTGGCGCCTCGTTCACAAACCGGGAGATCGGCCAGGGTTTGTGGCGTTCCCGCGACGGGCCAAATGGTGTTGGCGTCTCCCCTAAGGGTCGTCCGTCGTCCCCCACCCTAACGACACCTAACCGCGCACGCGCGACTTTTTCCGTCACCTTTGCCCCGCTCTTCACGCAATGGCGGTGATCCGCACCGCGTCGGCGCCGGTCACCGGCCCGGACGGGGCGGCCGGCGGGTGCCGCGGCCGCCTCGTGGGGCCCGCCATTCGGATGACCGCCGCATCTCCGGCCGGGCGCCGCCGCCCGAGCGGACCGGCGCGTCGGGTGGCGCCCGGAGCGTCTGCCCGCGAGGCGGCACCGGGCGGTGCTAACCCTGGGCGGGTGGACTGGTTCACCGACTCCGGTTACTGGCTCGGCCGCCTGGTCTTCCAGCGGCTGCTGGCCCTCGTCTATCTCACCGCGTTCCTCACCGCGGCGCGGCAGTTCCGGGCGCTGATCGGCGCGCAGGGGATGCTGCCCGTGCCGCGCTTCGTGGCCCGCGTGCCGTTCCGCGCCGCGCCGTCCGTCTTCCACCTGCACTATTCGGACCGGTTCTTCGCCGCGTGGTCGTGGTGCGGGGCGCTGCTGGCCGCCGCGGTGGCGGCGGGCGCCGCCGACGCGGTGCCGCTGGCAGTGGCCATGGCGATGTGGGCGGCGCTGTGGGTGATGTATCTGTCGATCGTGAACGTCGGCCAGACCTGGTACGGCTTCGGCTGGGAATCGCTGCTGCTGGAGACCGGTGCGCTGGCGGTCTTCCTGGGCAACGGCGACGTCGCGCCGCCGGTCCTCGTGATGTGGCTGCTGCGCTGGCTGCTGTTCCGGGTGGAGTTCGGCGCCGGGTTGATCAAGATGCGCGGGGACCGCTGCTGGCGCGATCTGACCTGTCTCTACTACCACCACGAGACGCAGCCGATGCCGAACCCGCTGAGCTGGTTCTTCCACCATCTGCCGCGCCCGCTGCACAAGGCCGAGACCGCCGCCAACCATGTGGCGCAGCTGGTACTGCCGGTGCTGCTCTTCACCCCGCAGCCGGTGGCGGGGTGGGCGGCGGCGGCGATGGCCGTCACCCAGCTGTGGCTGGTGTTCTCCGGCAACTTCGCCTGGCTGAACTGGCTGACCCTCGCGCTCGCCCTCTCCGTCGCCGCCGGGGCCCGCCCCTGGGTCGCCCCGCCGCCGCTCCCGCCGGGCGCCCCGGTGTGGTTCACCGTCCTGGTCTGCGCGGCGACCGCCGGGGTGCTGGCCCTCAGCTACCGCCCGGCCCGCAATCTCCTCACCCGCGACCAGCGGATGAACACCTCGTACGAACCGCTGCACCTGGTCAACTCCTACGGCGCCTTCGGCAGCGTCACGCGGGTGCGGCGGGAGGTGGTGGTGGAGGGGACGGCGTCGGCGGTGGACGGGCCGGAGACGGTGTGGAAGGAGTACGCCTTCCACGGGAAGCCGGGTGAGGTGGGGCGGCTGCCGCGCCAGTTCGCCCCCTACCACCTGCGGCTCGACTGGCTGATGTGGTTCGCCGCGCTGTCGCCGGGCTACGCCGCCGGCTGGTTCGGCGGCTTCGTGGAGCGGCTGCTCACCGGCGACCGGGACACGCTGCGACTGCTGCGCGGCAACCCGTTCCCGGACGCTCCGCCGCTGCGGGTGCGCGCCCGGCTCTTCGAGTACCGCTTCACGACGTGGCGCGAGCTACGGGAGTCAGGCGCATGGTGGCACCGTCGAGAAGTCCGTCCGTTTCTGCCGCCCACCGCGCGGTCACCTCGTCCCGGACGGCGGTGAGCGTGCGCAGCGCCTCCCGCAGTCCGATGCGCCGGAACTCCCGCTCCAGCGTGTCGAGTTCGGCGAGCGTCTCGACGTGGTCGCGGCCCAGCCGGGCGCGGGACCTGGCCAGGCCCAGCGCGGCCAGGGCGCGGCCGCGGGGCTCCGCCATCTCCGTGAACTCCCGCATCGCCAGGGCGTACAGCTCGCGCGCCTCGCCGTACCGCTCGGCGCGGAAGAGGACGTTGCCGCGCATCTTGTGGTTGTAGGCGAGGGCGGCGGCGAGGTCCATGGTGCGGCATATCGCCTCCGCCTCGGACAGCAGCTCCAGCGCGCGGTCGCTCTCGCCCCGCGCCGAGCGGACGTCCGCCACGCCGCGCAGCGACCAGGCGTGGCCGCGGCTGTCGTCCGCGGCGGCGGCGATGGTGACGCACTCCTCGAAGAGGGCCAGCGCCTTGGTGAGGTCGCCGGTGTTGCGGTGCATCTGGGCGATGCCGGACAGCGCCCAGACCGCGTGGCGGGGCTCGCCGTGGGCCCGCGCCTGCGCCAGGAGCTGTTCGTGGAGGTCGGCGACGGCTTCGTAGTCGCCCTGGATGCGGCCGGTCTCGGCGAGTCCGGCGAGGGCGTAGCCGTGGGCCAGCCGGTCGGCGCCGTCGGCGAGGGCGACGGCGTGCGTGAGCAGCCGGCGGGCGAGCGGCAGGGCGCCGCACTGGCGGGCGAGGGTGCCGCCGCTCCACAGCGCCCAGCCCATCGCGCCGCGGTCGCCCGCCTCCCGGGCGTTGCGGTAGCTGTCGCGCCAGGCGGCGCCGGCGGCCTCGACCCTGCCCAGACGGCGGTTGGCCTCGGCCGCCGCAAGGGCCGCGCGGGCACGTTCCAGCGGGCTCGCGGCCTCCTCGTGGGCGTGGACGGCGGCGGCCAGCACCTCCTCGTAGGAGGAGTTGACGTCGAGCTTCGCGCCCAGTGCGCCCTGGTACTCGGGGGCGAATGCCTTGCCGTACATGTTGCGGTGCCCTCTCGTTCATGATCCGTCTTGATCACGACGCTATGAAGTCGGACCTGTAGCCCGAATCCCTCGCAGTGCCCGTCCTCGCGTACCTCTGAAGTGCTACGCGCCGCCCCTGCGGTCATCACCGCGACGTACGGGTCTCCCCGCCCAACGGCCGGGTCGGTCACCACAGGTGACGGGCCGTCTGTTTTTTGGCACCGGCCCGCGGGCCGCCGTCCCCTTGCCGTGCCGCACCGTCCGGGTCAGGCTGGCTCCCGTCCGTCCGCGGGCGGCCGGTCCCCGGCGGCCGCGCGGGCCGCGTACGCCGGAGACCGAGGTGGGGCATGAGCGCAGCAGGGACGGGGCCGGGCGTGGGGCGCCGGCGTTTTCTCGGGGGCGTGGCCGCCGGGCTGGCCGTGGCGGCCGGGGGTGTGGCGCTGACCGGCCGCGAGGCCGCCCCGGCGCAGGCCCGGGGCCGGGGCGGGCAGCGGGCGGGCGCCCGGCGGCCGCGGGCGGACCGGTCGGTGTTCCTCGGGACGTACACGTCGTCCGGTGGGGCCGGTGTCATCCTTGCGGAGTACGCCGCCGACGGCACGCTGACCGGCACCGGCACGGTCGGCGGCGTCCCCGACCCGTCGTATCTGGCGCTCGCCCCCGACGGGGGGACGCTCTACGCGGTCGACGAGCAGCAGGAGGGCGCGGTGACCGCGCTGGCGCTGCCGGCGCAGGGCCCGCCGAAGGTGCTGGGCAGCCGTCCCACCGGCGGCGCCGGGCCCTGTCATCTGTCGGTCCATCCGGGCGGCCGCTGGCTGCTGAGCGCCAACTACACGTCGGGGAGCGTGGCGGTGCACCCGATCGGGGCGGACGGCTCGCTGGGCGAGCGGACCGATCTGGTCACCCACTCCGCGCCGCCGCCCGGCCCCGGCCAGGACGGGCCGCACGCTCACCAGATCATCACCTCCCCGGACGGCGGCCACGTGCTGGCGGTGGATCTGGGGACCGACACCGTCTACACCTACCGGCTGGACACCTCCGCGGGGACGCTGGCCGAGGTGTCACGGGCGGCGCTGCGGCCGGGCGCGGGGCCGCGGCATCTGACGTTCCATCCGTCGGGCCGGTTCGCGTATCTGGCGAACGAGGTCGACAACACGGTGGTGGTCTGCGGCTACGACGCCGGCAGCGGGCGGCTGACGCCGGGCGAGCCGCAGCCGACCGGCACCGGCGAGGGCACCAGCTATCCGGCGCAGCTGCTGGTCACCGCGGACGGATCGTTCGCGTTCCTGGCCAACCGCGGGCACAACAGCCTGACGCGGTACGCGGTCGAGGACGGCGGGGCGCGGCTGCGGCTGCTGGACACGGTGCCGGTGGGCGGCGACTACCCGCGGCAGATCGCCTTCTCGCCGGACGGGCGGCTGCTGTTCGCGGCGAACCAGCGATCGGGGACGGTGACGGTGTTCGCCCTCGATGCGGACTCCGGGGCGCTGGAGCGGCGCGGCGAGCCGTTCGCGGCGGCGGCAGCGGTGTGCGTCCTGCCGCGGTGAGCGGGCGCAGCGGCGGGTGGAATTCGCCACTCCGGGAGCGGTGACACACTGCCGCAACAGTGCGGCAGTGTCCGGAAGTTAGCGTCGCCCCCCATGAGTACGCAGACACCGGGGGCGCGCGGCCCCCACAGCGGACCGGCACCGGCAAACGGTGCGCTGCGCCAGGGCCTCGAACGCCGCCACATGCGGCTGATCGCGCTCGGCGGGGTGATCGGCGCGGGGCTGTTCGTCGGCAGCGGGGTGGTGGTGCACGCGACGGGCCCGGCGGCGGTGCTGTCGTTCCTGGCCGCCGGGGTGCTGACCGTGCTGATCATGCGGATGCTGGCGGAGATGACCGTCGCCCGGCCCGCGCAGGGCTCGTTCTACGTCCATGTCCGCGAGACGCTGGGACAGCGGGCCGGCTTCACCGTCGGCTGGCTGTACTGGTACTTCTTCGTGATCGTGGTGGCCGTGGAGGCGGTGGCCGGCGGCCGGATCGTCCGGCTGTGGCTGCCCGGTGTGCCGCTGTGGGCGGTCAGCCTGGTCCTGATGGGGCTGCTGACGGCGACCAACATGGTCTCGGCCCGCTCCTACGGCGAGTTCGAGTACTGGTTCTCGTCGATCAAGGTCGTGGCGATCGTCGTCTTCCTGTTCCTGGGCGCGCTGTACGTGCTGGGGCTGTGGCCCCGCGCCGAGGGCGGGCTGGCGCTGCTGACGTCGCACGGCGGGTTCGCGCCGGCGGGCGTGGGCGCGGTGCTGGCGGCGGTGGTGCCCTGCGTCGGGTTCTTCACCGGTGCGGAGATCGTGACGATCGCGGCGGCGGAGTCGGTCGAGCCGGAGCGGGCGGTGGCCGACGCGATCCGCTCGATCGTGCTGCGGGTGGTGGCGTTCTACGTCCTGTCGATCTTCCTGGTGGTGGCGGTCGTGCCGTGGACGTCGCGGGCGATCGAGGTCAGTCCGTACGCGGCGGTGCTGGAGCGGCTGGCGGTGCCCGCCGCCGGGACGGTGATGAACGCGCTGGTGCTGATCGCGGTGCTGTCCTGCCTGAACTCCGCGCTCTACACGTCCTCGCGGATGCTCTTCGCGCTGACCGGCAACGGCGATGCGCCGCGCGCCTTCACCAAGGTCAGCCGCGGCGGCGTGCCGCGCCGGGCGCTGCTGGCCGGGACGTCGGTCGGCTATCTGTCGGTGATCGCCGCCTGGCTCTCCCCCGATGTGGTCTTCTCGTTCCTGATCAACTCCTACGGCGCCATCGCGCTCTTCGTCTATCTGGCGATCGCCTTCGCCCAGGTGCGGATGCGGCGGCGGCTGGAGCGGGAGGACCCGGCGCGGCTGACGCTGCGGATGTGGCTGTTCCCCTGGCTGAGTTGGGTGACCATCGCGGCGATGACGGCGGTGATCGCCGCGATGGCGGTGCTGCCCGGCAGCCGTTCGCAGTTCTGGCTGAGCCTGGTGACGGTGGCGGTGGTGCTGGTGGGCTACGAGGTCCGGCGGCGGGTCCCGGCGGCGCGTACGGCACCGGCGGGCCCGGTCCCGGAGCCGGACGTGGTGGGGGCGGCGACCGGCGAGAGGTAATGGCGCAGCAGATCGCGCAGATGGTCGACGAAGGCGTCGTAGCTCTCCCGCAGGGTGGAGCCGGGCCAGTCGTCGGGCAGCAGTTCGGCGGGGAGCAGCGGGTCGGTCAGCAGATGGCGCTGGGCCGCGGCGGCGACGGTGAAGCGGTGCGCGGGGTCGTCCGCGGCGCCCAGCCGGGCGTCGAGGTCGCGGGCGCGGGCGGCCCAGCCGTCCAGATCCCAGAGCTTGCCCGCGAGGGCGACCGGATCGCCGTCGGGGGTGCCGGTGAGCCAGGTGCACTGGTCGGCGGCGGAGGGGCGGGGGCGGTCGAGGTTGGCGGGGCGCAGCCAGCTGCCCTCGCGCAGCTCGGCCAGGCGCAGCCCGTCCATGGCGCGGCGCAGCGCGGTGCGTTCGGCGGCGGTCCGGCGCTCGCCGGTGACCAGGGCGATCTCCCAGGCGCCGGACCACGGCAGGGTGCGCGGGGTGCGGCTGTCGTCCTGCCGGCGCTGGCGGGCCAGCAGCCGTGCGGTGAGGGCGTAGTCCCCGTCGGCGTGGGTGAGGTCTCCGGCGGCCACCATGCGGGAGAGTGCGACCCGTACCGTGCCCTCGGCGATGCCGAAGAGTTCCCCGATACGTACGAGGGCTCGGACCGGTAGCTGCGCCGGGTGATTGCCGAGGAGGGTGCTCAGGACGACGGAGCGTGCGGTGAGCGGCCGTACCCCCAGGTCCTCCGCATCGTCCGCCGCGCTCCGCGGGGTGCCCGTGGGGGCAGCCTCGGGGGTGCGGTCACAGCCGTCCGCGCCGTTCATTCATTACATCCTTTCCACGCTTGTCGTACAACTGTAACGTCGAGGTATGACCGTCACTCATGAAGTCGTGAATCAGCCGCCGCCGCTGACCGGTTTCACCGCCGCGGACGAGCCGGCCCTGCTGGAGACCTTGCGCCGGGAAGGCGCCGGATGGGGCGAGCGGGAGGTGACCGAACTCGGCGCGCTGGCGGGCACCGCGGCCGTCCAGGAGCAGTCCCGCTGGGCGGAGGAGGTACCGCCCCGGCTGCACACCCACGACCGCTTCGGCCACCGCGTCGACGAGGTCACCTTCCACCCCGCCTGGCATCAGCTGATGACGGTCGCGGTGGAGCAGGGGCTGCACGCCGCGCCCTGGGCGGACGACCGGCCCGGTGCCCACCTGGTGCGCGCCGCGAAGTTCTACCTCTGGTCCCAGGCCGAGCCGGGCCACGGCTGCCCGATCTCGATGACGTACGCCGCCGTCCCGGCGCTGCGGGCGGCACCCGAGCTGGCGGCGGCCTACGAACCGCTGCTGACCTCGCGGGTCTACGACTTCGGGCTGCGGCCGCCGCTGACCAAGTCGGGCCTGATCGCGGGCATGTCGATGACGGAGAAGCAGGGCGGCTCCGACGTCCGCGCCAACACCACGCGCGCGGTGGCCGCCGCCGACGGGAGTTACCGGATCACCGGCCACAAGTGGTTCACCTCCGCGCCGATGAGCGATGTCTTCCTGACCCTGGCACAGACGGCGGAGGGTCTGGGCTGTTTTCTGCTGCCGCGCGTCCTGCCGGACGGCAGCCGCAACGGGCTGCGGCTGATGCGCCTCAAGGACAAGCTCGGCAACCGCTCCAACGCCTCGGCGGAGATCGAGTACGAGGCGGCGGTGGCCTGGCCGGTGGGCGAGCCGGGGCGCGGGGTGCGCACCATCGTGGAGATGGTCAACATGACGCGGCTGGACTGCGTGCTGGGGTCGGCCGCCGCGATGCGGGCCGGGCTGCGGCAGGCGCTGCACCACACCGCGCACCGGCAGGCGTTCGGCCGGGCGCTGGACCACCAGCCGCTGATGCGGTCGGTCCTCGCCGATCTCGCCGTCGAGTCGGAGGCGGCGACGCTGCTGGGGATGCGGCTGGCGGCCGCCGTGGACCGCTCCCAGGCCGGCGACGCGCGGGAGGCGGCGCTGCGGCGGCTGGCGCTGGCGGCCGCCAAGTACTGGGTGTGCAAGCGCGGCAGCTCCCACGTGGGCGAGGCGCTGGAGTGCCTGGGCGGCAACGGCTACGTCGAGGAGTCCGGGATGCCGCGGCTCTACCGGGAGGCGCCGCTGCTGTCGATCTGGGAGGGCTCGGGCAATGTCGCGGCGCTCGACGTGCTGCGGGCGCTGCAGCGCGAACCGGAGGCGCTGGAGGCGTACTTCGCGGAGGTCGACGCGGCCGCGGGCGCCGACCGGCGGCTGGACGCGGCCGCCGCCGGGCTGCGGAAGCTGCTGGGCGAGCTGGACGATCCGGAGCGGGCGCAGCTGCTGGCCCGGACCGTCGCCGAGCGGATGGCGCTGGTGCTCCAGGGGGCGCTGCTGGTGCGGCACAGCTCCCCGGCGGTCGCCGACGCGTTCTGCGCCTCCCGGCTCGACGGGGCGTGGGGCAACGCCTTCGGCACCCTGCCGCCCGGTACGGATCTCACCGCGATCCTGGAGCGCACCCGTTCCGGTGATGCGCGTTGAGGGCCGGCCGGCGGAGGGTGGTGCGCCCGGCGGGCACGGCGGCGCGGGCGCACCGGACGGGGGGCGGCCGGGCGGCCGGGGCGGTAGCGTCCGGCCATGCCTTTCGACGATGAGATCGCCCCGGTCGCGGTGGTCGCCCACCGGCCCTGCTGGCCGGTGGAGTTCGCGGAACACGCCGCCCGGCTGCGGGAGCTGCTCGGGGACCTCGCGGTCGCGGTCGACCATGTGGGCTCCACCTCCGTGCCGGGCCTGGCGGCCAAGGACTGCCTGGACATCCAGGTGCGGATGGTCTCGCTCGACGAGGAGTGCGCGGCGCGGGCCACGGCGCGGCTGACGGCGGCCGGGTTCCGGTGCCGTCCCGAGCCGTGGAACCGCACCGAGGTCTCGTCCGGCCACCGCGGCCGCAAGCTGGTCTTCGCCCCGCCCGCCGGCGCCCGCCGGTGCAACGTCCACCTGCGGGAGCACGACGGACCCGGCGCCCGGTACGCGCTGCTCTTCCGCGACCATCTGCGCGCCGACGCGGCCGCCCGGCGGGCCTGGGGCACGTTCAAACAGCGGCTGGCCGAGCAGGTCCAGGACCTCGCCGCCTACGGCCGGATCAAGCAGCCGGCCACCGACGCGCTGATGCTCGGGGCCGAGCGCTGGGCGGCCGCGACGGGCTGGCAGCCGTCGTAGGACGGCGCCCGGCGGGCCGTCACCCGCCGTGCGCGACCCGGGCGTTCAGGACCGGTCCTGCCCCTTCCGGAGCCCGTCCCACCAGGCGGCGACGCCCGCGGCGAGCGTGCCGACGGCCGGGAGGAGCACGAAGCCGGCGTCCTGACCGGTGGCCGGGAGGGGCCCCGGCGCCGGACGGCGGTCCGCGGGTTTTTGCCCGTCGGCGGGGCGGGACGGCCCGGGGCCGGAGGTGGGGGACGGTCCCGGGTCCGCCGGGGGCCGGGTGATCGTGAACGAGGCGAGGGCCGCGGGCTGTCCGCCCTCGGGGGCGCACCGCGCGTCGATCACGCCCCGCACGCTGCCGTCCGACGCCCGTCCGACGAGATGCAGCACGAGGTCTTGGGCGGTGAGCCGGCCGGGACCCGGGCGGCTGAAGGTCATCGCGGGCGCGGTGCCGTGCGCCGCCAGGACCAGCGTGCCGGATGCCGGGATGCGGGTCCGGGGGATGGTGAGGCCCACCGGGACCCGGCGGTCGCCCTGCGGCGCGGCGACGCCGATCCGTGCGGTCACCGTCCCCTCGGCGCTCACCACCCCGACCTGGCCGAGCAGCGAGGTGATGCCCTCGGCCACCGGTGTCGTGGCGCCGATCGGGAACCTTCTGCTGGGCACGCCGACGGCGACCGTGCCCGGGATCTGCGTGGTGATCCGCGCCGTGGCCCGCTGTTCCCCGATCCAGGGGACCTGGCAGGTGTACGCGAGTGCGGGCGCGGCCTGCGCGGCGGCCGCCGGGGCGGCGCCCGCCCCCGCGGCGGCGACGGTGGCCGCGAGGGCCACCACCGCGCACGGCGCGCGCCCTGCACCCGCGCCTCGGCGCCGCTTCCTGCCCTGACCTGTCGTCGGATTCGGTGTGCTCTGCCCGGCGGCCATGTGCCACCCCCCGTGGGTCGGTGCGATGTGATCAGTTCGGCCTGTGATGACCGGCTGTTCCCGCAATCAGGACGCTTGTCCCGCAGCGGGTGGTTCCGAGGACGGCGCCCGGGTGCGGGACCGGGCCTCGAATTCGTGGGCCAGGTGGTCCTGGAGGCTGGCGTGGCGGAACTGGTAGACGGCGCCGGACCGGCGCAGCACGCCGCGCCGTTGGGCGTCGTCCAGGAAGGCGATCAGCGCCCAGGGCACCCGGCGGGTGAGCGGCAGCCAGATGCGGGCGAGCGCCACCCACTGGCCCCAGGCGGTGAAGCTCAGCCCGTATCCGAGGCCGCCGCCGAAGGCACCTTCGAGGCCGAAGACCAGCCCGGCCAGCACCCCGCGGACCGGGCCCTCCTGGAGTCCGGCGGCGAAGCCACCGGGGATCCCGAACACCAGCAGCCACACCAGCATATGGACGACGACGTTCCGGCGGTTGGTGTGCAGCAGGTCCGCGGCGCTGACCGCCGTGTCCGTGGCGAGCGGGACCTCCACGCGGGTCATGATGCCGAGCACCAGCCCGGCGCCCAGCCCGACCTGGAGCGGCAGCAGCACCGCGCCCAGGGGCCCGCCGTCGAGACCGTCGTCGAACCCGAGCGGCGAGACCACGCACCGGTCGAGCAGCACCAGCACCGCCCCGGCCGGCACCCCGAACGCGACGCCCAGCAGGAAGCGGCGGCCGAACGGCGCGGACCGCTCCCGTCCGCCGCCGATGAGCCGTATGCGCAGATGCGAGGGGGTGACCGGCGTCGTCCGGGTGAGGCGGCCGTACACCATCGCGAAGACCAGTCCGGCGACGCCGCCGTGCAGCACGCCGACCAGGACGCCGCGGAGGACGGCGAAACGGGGGCCGTGGTCGGTGGCGACGAGGTCCACCGGGAGGTTGCCGATGCCGCTGGTCAGGCCGAAGGCGAGGGCGGCGAGGAGGCCGATCACCCACATCCGGGCGGCCCGCGGCAGCGTGAGTCCCACCTCCCACCAGGCGAGGTCATGGGTGTCGTGCGCGTGCAGATGCGCGGCGAGGTGGCCGAGCCAGTGCCGGGCGCGGTCGGGTTTCCAGCGGCGTCCGGTGGCGGCGTCGCGGTCGTCCGGTGGGCGGTCGTAGACGGCGGGGAGGAAGGCGGCCAGCAGGTGGGCCCGGAGCTCCGCCGGGCCGGGGAAGCTTGCGGTGTCCAGGAGTTCGGCCGGGTCGGGGCCGGGGGCGTCGCTGTAGACGGCGCGGGCGAGGGAGACCATCAGCGGGGTGGTGAGGACCTCGCCGAGGTGGGCCGCGCCGGGGTCGGGCGGGTCCGCCCCGAGCCGGCGCAGCACCGGTTTCCAGCCGCGCTCGCCCTGCTCGTCGTCCGCGGCCGTGCGGGCGGCGCGGTGCAGATAGGCGCCGTAGTCGTCGGCGCCGAGGGGGCACAGTTCGACGACGGCGGCCTTGCCGAGCACGCCGGTGCGCCGTACGGCCGCGCGGTACTCGGCGGGGCGGCTGGTGAGCAGCAGGGGCAGCGCGGTGCCGTGCAGGACGTCGAGCGCCTGGGGCCGCAGCCCCTCGGCCAGTTCGTCGAAGCCGTCGAGCACGGGCAGGATGCGCCGCGCATCGACCAGCGCACCGGCGAGGTTGCCGCCGTGCCCGTCCGAGGACGCCAGGAAGAGGTGGTCGCGCACGAGTTGACCGCTCATCCAGTCGCGCAGCGAGACGGCGGACGGGTCCCACGAGCCCAGGCCGAAAAGCACCGGTACGGGGGCGCCGGGGTCGCGGGCGGCGAGCCGGTCGAGGACGAAGCGCAGGGTGAGGACCGTCTTGCCGGCGCCGGCCTCGCCGAGGACCACCAGCCGGCCGGAGGGGACGGACGCGTAGCGCGCCGCGATCCGGGCGACGCCGCCGTCCAGCGGGAGCGGCCCGGCGGTCGCGGCGGACGCGCCCTCGCAGATGTTCTCCCAGTGGTCGTACAGCTCCCGGGCGGGGGTGCAGCGAAAGCGCACGTCCAGCGGGAAGGGGTGGTGCACCCGCCGGTTCTCCTCCTCCTTCTGCCACTGCCGGTGGACATCGCGGCCGAGCCGCCGGGCGGCCTCGCGTACCTCGGGCGGATCGTCCGGCTCGGGCGCGTCGAGCGGCAGGGCGGTGAGCGCGTCGGGGGCGGGCGCCAGGCCGGTCAGGTCGTGGAGCGCCGCGCGCCGCTCGCGGGGCAGCCGGTACCAACGCTCCACGGGGCTCGCCGCGAGGCGGCCGGGCCCGTCGGCGTGGGGGTGCTCGCTGACCACGCCGATCAGATGGCCGCCGCTCCACACCGCGGCGCCCGACATCCCCTCCCACGGCGAGCGGTCCACGTCGCCGCCCGGCCCGTCCACGGTGATCTCCAGCAGACCGGCGCGGAGGTACGACAGCGGGGTCGTCGAGCCGCGGGCGTGGTGGGAGTCGCGGTAGCGGGGCGCCTCGCGCTCCGGTGCCGCGGGGTCGCGGCGCAGCCGGAAGCGGGGGAATCCGAGCGCCTCGCACGCCACGGGCCGGGTGATGCGGGCGTAGCGCACCGGCGGCGCCCAGGGGCCGCCGGGCAGGCCCGTTCCGTCCGTGATCCGCAGGACCGCGACATCGATGCCGGTGTCCGACCAGACCGGTTCGGCGGGCAGTTCGAGCGCGCCGCCGTCCTCGGTGAGGAAGCGCAGCCGGACGGCTGAGGCGTCGGTCACCACGTGCGCGGCGGTGAGCACGGCGTCGCCGGTCACCCGGTAGCCGGAGCCGCGCCAGCGGGATCCGGCGCCCCGTTCGGCGAGGATCTGGACCACCCGCCGGGGATCGGGGCCGCCGGGCGCGTACGCCCCGGGGCTCACGACTCGTCGGGCTCGGCGGCTCCGGCCACGTAGGCCGACCTGCCCGCGGCGCCCGGGCCGTCCGGGCCGTCCGGGCCGGTGAGGGTCGGCCGCAGGGCGAGGGTGAGGCGCTGGGTCGAGGTGGCGGCGACGGTCGCGTCCGCGCCGGACTCCACCACCCAGAACTTGACCTTCGCCCCCGCGTGCCCGGTGCGCTCCAGCGCCACCGACACCTCCAGCTCGATCGTCCCCAACTCGAAGCGGAGCGCCTCCCCCTCGGCCGCGACGACGGCCCGTTCCAGCTCGTCCCGCAGGTCCTTGATCACACTCGACAGCTCGATCACGCCACGCCCCCTCAGCCGAGCACACCGGTGCCAGGACTGTAATGGGGCGGCGGGGCGCCGCACAGCGCTCCGTCGGCCGCTTCGGGGGCGGGGACGGCGTGCGGGCGTACGGGCGCGGCAGGGGCGCACGCCCGGCGCGATGCGGGTGGGTACACGGCTGCGGCCTGCCCGTTGGCGGCGCCGGGTGCCGGGCGCGCGGGGCGGTGGATCGTGACGCCTGCGACCCATATGGCACCGAGTGCGCCGAGAACTCCCTCACTCGGCACCCGGTGTCGCACGTACGTCCACTTCGCCTTCATCGAACCTTCACCACCCGCCTCCTCACCCATGAGAAAAAGCGAGGCATGTGTGACGACGAACTGATCCCGCCGCGGGCGGACCTGACCGAGGACCAGTGGCTGCGGGACGAGAGCGCGCGGCCCGCGGAGGGGGCGCCCGCGCTGCGGACGACCGGCCGCACCGTGCCGTGGGTGAACCGGCGGACGCTGCTGGGCGGCGCGGTGGCGGGCGCCGCGCTCGGCGTGCTGCCGCTCGGCGCCGGGGACCGCACGGCGGCCGCCGCGACCCGGGGCGGCGCGCCCGGCGCGTTCCCCTTCCCCGAACGCCCCAACCGCAAGGGCGAGTTCGCCGTCCTGGTGACGGGCGACGCGGGCACCGGCGACGAGGCGCAGTACGCGGTGGCCGCCGCGGCGCGGGACGTCTGCCGCGCCGAGGGCGTGGAGCTGGCCGTCGGGCTCGGCGACAACATCTACGAGAACGGGCCGGAGTCCGACCACGACACGGAGTTCCAGGACAAGTTCGAGAAGCCGAACGCCGGCATCGACGTGCCGTGGCTGATGGTGCTGGGCAACCACGACTGCTCCGGGCTGATACCGGGCAGCGGTGGCGACCCGTCCCGCGGCGACCGCGAGGTGGCGTACGCGGCGACCTCCCGCCGCTGGTACATGCCGGAGCGCTACTACAGCGTGCCCCTCCCCGCCGACCGCCCGCTGGTGGAGTTCTTCGCCATCGACACCATCCCGTGGTCGTCCTACGTCGCCCAGATCGACCCGCGCTACCACTGGGACGGCCCGTACATGCGCGGGCAGCGGGAGTGGCTGGACGGCGCGCTGGGCGCCTCGCGGGCTCGCTGGAAGATCGTCCTGGGCCATCACCCGTACCTCAACAACGGCAAGCACGGCAGCGCCGGTGCCTACGACGGCTTCACCATCGGGAACTACACCAGCGGCGTCCACCTCAAGAAGATGTACGAGGAGGTCGTCCTCGGGCGGGCCGATCTGATCCTCTCCGGGCACGACCACACCTCGCAGCTGCTGGAGCCGACGGCGCGGACCGGCGGCACCCGGCAGGTGGTGTGCGGCGCCTCCGGCAAGACCGGCGACGGCACCGCGCACTTCGGCCACCCGGCCGCCTGGCAGAACTTCTCCGACCACGGCTTCATGCTGCTGAAGGTCTCGGGCGCGGCGCTGACGCTCGACGCGTACACCGTCGACGTCGCCACCCGGACGGCCACCCGCGCCCACCGGATCCGCACCACGACGCCGGTGGGCGGGGTACGGGCGGGCGCACCGGCGTAGCGGCGAGCCCCCGGGCGGGGCAGCGGGACATGCGGGCGGCCGCGCCCCGGCCTAGGGTGAGCGCATGGCCGCGTCCCGGTGGATATCGGCCCTGGTCAACGGCGCGCGGCCGCGGGCCCGGGGCCCGTACTCCCGCGCGGCGCCGCACCGCCCGGACCGGGCCGCGGCGCCGTCCCTCCCCCGTTTCCGTACGCCCGTGGCAGCCGGGCGACGGGCGCTTCGGTGACCGCCGGGAGCGGCGGGGATCCCGGGCGCCGCTACGACCCGCTGGCCGTCCCCGGGGTGCGCGCGGTGCCCGAGGAGGTGCCGGGCGTCTCGCACCACGAGCCGCTCGGTCTGCGCCGGCGCCTCGACCTCAACCTCATGGGCACGTTCGACTGGGACCTCAGCCGCGGCCGCATGGACCTCGACGAGGGCGCGCTGCGCCTCTACGACCTGCGGGCCGAGGAGTGGGACGGCGAACCGCTGTCGCTGAGCGCGCGGGTGCCGCCGGAGGAGGGCGCGCGGCTGGACCGGTCGCTGTCGCTGGCGCTCCAGGACGGCGCCGCCTCGTACGGCGCGTACTTCCGGGTGCGCCACCGCGACGGGACGATGCACTGGGCGCACTCCCAGGGCCGGATCCTGCACGACGCGGACGGGGTGCCGTACCGGGTGATCGGGGTGGTCCGCGAGGCGTCGAACGAGCTGGCGGACTCGGCGCTGCTGCGGTCGCTGCAACAGGAGCGGCAGCGGCAGACGGTGATGGTGCAGCAGACCACGGCGGCGCTGGCGCGGGCGATGTCGGTGGCCGATGTGACGCGGGTGCTGACCGGTCCGGGCGGGGCGCGGCGGTTCGGGGCGGACGCGCTGGTCCTCGGGCTGGTGTCGGGCGGCCGGTTCGAGGTGATCGCGGCGACGGGGCTGGACGGCGACGTGCCGGAGGACATGCTGCGCTCCCGGCTGGACGACACGCTGCCGCTGTCGGACACCGTGGCGTCGCGGCGGCCCAGCTTTCTGCGGACCCGCGGCGAGATGATCGCGCGGTTCCCGCGGCTGCGCCCGTACGGGGAGATGCTGCCGCCGGGCAGCGCGTCGTTCCTGCCGCTGGTGGCGCAGGACACCGTCATCGGGGCGCTGGGGCTGTTCGGCAACGAGCCGTCCGGGCAGTCCGCCGAGGCGCGGAACCTGGCGCTGGCGCTGGCCGGTGTGGTGGCGCAGTCGTTGCAGCGGGCGACCCTCTTCGACCAGGAGCGGGAGTTCGCGACGGGGCTGCAGGCGACGATGCTGCCGCGCCGGGTGCCGGAGATCCCCGGCGGCGAGGTGACGGTGCGGTACCACCCGGCGAGCGTGGGCCGCGACATCGGCGGCGACTGGTACGACGTGATCGCGCTGCCGCAGGGCCGCACCGGGCTGGTGGTCGGCGACGTCGAGGGGCACGACACCCATGCGGCGGCGGTGATGGGACAGCTGCGGATCGCGCTGCGGGCGTACGCGAGCGAGGGGCACCCGCCGGAGACGGTGCTGGTGCGGGCCTCGCGGTTCCTGGCGGAGCTGGAGACCGACCGCTTCGCGACCTGCACCTACGTCCAGGCGGATCTGGACTCGGGGGCGCTGCACGTGGCGCGGGCCGGGCATCTGGGGCCGCTGGTCCGGGACGGCTCGGGGCACGTGGACTGGCCGGAGATCCGCGGCGGGCTGCCGCTCGGGGTGGCGACCGCGTTCGGGCACGACCACTTCCCCGAGACCCAGCTGTTCCTGGAGCCCGCATCGACGCTGCTGCTGTGCAGCGACGGGCTGGTGGAGCAGCCGGGGCAGGACATCTCGGTCGGCATCGACGCGCTGACGGCGGCGGTCCGGGCCGGTCCCGAGGAGTTGGGGCCGCTCGCCGACCAGCTCGCGGAGCTGCTGTGGTCGGCGCCCGGGTCGGAGGACGATCTGGCGCTGTTGCTGCTGCGGCGGGTGCCGGATCCGGGCGGCAGCGCGCTGCCGCGGCTGCGGCTCCACGTCCACCAGGCCGATCCGTCGGGCGCCGCCGATGTCCGCTCGGCGCTGCGGCGCACCGTGGACCAGTGGCGGGCCGGGCCGGTGATGCACGACATCGAGGTGGCGGCGAGCGAGCTGATCGCCAATGCGCTGACGCACACGGAGAGCGGGGCGCTGGTGACGATGGAGCTGCTGGCGGGGCAGCCGCGGCGGATCCGGCTGGAGGTCGAGGACCGCTCCAGCCAGTGGCCCCGGCGGCGCAGCCCCGGCGAGACGGCCACGTCCGGGCGGGGCCTGATGCTGGTGGAGGCGCTGGCGGACTCCTGGGGCGCCGAGCCCCGCGGCTCCGGCAAGGCCCTGTGGTGCGAGTTCGTGGTGCCGGACGGGGAGGCGTCCCCGGACGGGGCGGGCCCGGCGGGCGAGGGGTGAGGCGGGGCCGCGGACGGCGCCGGGAACGGCCCCGCCCCCGCGGCCCGGCGGCCGCTCCCCGGCCCGCCGCCTGCCGGCCGTCTGTCAGCCGCGGCGGCCGAGGGCCTTGGCGCGGCCGTGGGACCAGCCCGCCAGGACGGCTCCGGCCGCGACCCCGGCGGCGTAGCCGCCCAGCGTCACGCCGAACCCGGCGTGCAGCCCGCCGAGGACTCCGGTGTCGCCGTGGTCGACGAGCAGCCGGATCGCGCCCTGCCCGCACACCGCCACGGCCACCATGCCGATGATCTGGAACACGTCGAACTTCACCGTCGGTCTCCCCCTTGTGGATGCGCACCGGCCGGACTCCCCGCGAAGCGCTGCCGCACCGGCGTGTCCGAGCGCAGAAAACGCGCTCGGCGGACGTTACGAACGTACCACTCAGGCTTCCGTGAAAATCGGGCTGGAACGGCGTTACGTCACACATTTTCGCGCGCTAGGGTGGCGTTCGTGCGTGACGAAAATGTGGAGTCCGCGCCTCGCCGGGGTGCGGCGGGCGGTTGCCGGGAGTGCGGGGGCGCGCTGCCGGCCGGCGGGCGGGGGCGGCCGGCGGTCTACTGCTCGCGGAGCTGTCAGGCGCGGGCCTACCGGCGGCGCAGGCAGCCGCCCGTCCCGGAGCCCGCGCCGGAGCCGGCCGCGGCCTCGCCCCGGCGGCGGCAGATCGCCGAGGCGGTGTGGCGGATCGCCGCCGGGCGGGGGCTGCACGCGGCGAGCATGCGCGAGGTCGCCGCCGAGGCCGGGGTGTCCCTGCGGACCGTGCAGTACCACTTCACCGGCAAGCACCAACTCCTCGTCGACGCGCTCCGGTTGCTGCACGACGACAACGAGCGGCGGGCGCGCGCCCGGGTCCGGCACGACGCGGACGATCCGCGCGGGCTGCTGCGGGCCGTCCTGGAGGAGTTCCTGCCGCTGGACGCGGAGCGGCGCACGGCGCTGCGGGTGCTCGCCGCGTACTACTCCCGCAGCCTGACCGACCCCGCGCTGGCCGCGGTCTTCCTCGCCCCCGAGCACCCACTGGAGGATCTGGTCGCCGGGCTGCTGGAACACGCCCGCGCCCAAGGCCGCTGCGCGCCGGGGGTCGACCCGCGCCACGAGGCCGATCTGCTGGTGTCCGGCGTGACCGGTCTCGGCGGCGACCTGCTGCACGGCCGCCGCCCGCGCGAGGACGTCCTGCGCGTCCTCGGCTACCACCTCGACCGGATCCTCCCGCCGGGCGGGCCGGCCGCACCGGACCCTACGGGCCGTACCAGAGCGTCGTGACGTTGCAGAACTCCCGGATGCCGTGGCCGGACAGCTCCCGGCCGTAGCCGGAGCGCTTGGCGCCGCCGAAGGGCAGGCCGGGGTGGGAGGCGGTCATGCCGTTGAAGTACACGCCGCCGGCGCGCAGATCGCGGGCGAGGCGGTCCTGTTCGGCCTCGTCGCGGGTCCAGGCGTTGGAGCTGAGGCCGAAGGGCGTGTCGTTGGCGAGCGCCACCGCCTCGTCGAGGTCGGCGACCCGGTAGACGGAGGCGACCGGGCCGAACGCCTCCTCGTGGTGGATGCGCATCTCGGGGGTGATGCCGGTGAGCACCGTCGGCTCGTAGAACCAGCCCGCCGGATGCTGCGGCGGGCGGCGGGCGCCGCAGAGCGCGGTGGCGCCGCGGTGGACCGCGTCGTCCACCAGCTCCTCCAGATCGGAGCGGCCCGCTTCGCTGGCGAGCGGGCCGACGTCGGTGGCCTCGTCCATCGGGTCGCCGACGGTCAGCGCGGCCATCGCGGCGGTGAACCGCTCGGCGAACGCGTCGTGGATGTCGGTGTGCAGGATGAAGCGCTTGGCGGCGATGCAGGACTGCCCGTTGT
Source organism: Streptomyces sp. NPDC000404 (assembly GCF_040300365.1). Lineage (NCBI taxonomy): Bacteria > Bacillati > Actinomycetota > Actinomycetes > Kitasatosporales > Streptomycetaceae > Streptomyces > Streptomyces sp. NPDC000404. Next base: position 391,935 of record NZ_JBEPDN010000004.1, read on the forward strand.
TCTGCACCCGGGCCGTGACGGCCACGCGGACCGCGGCGTCGAGGTCGGCGGAGGGCAGCACGACGAACGGGTCGCTGCCGCCGAGTTCCAGCACTGTCTTCTTGATCTCGTCGCCCGCGACGGAGGCGACCGCGCGGCCGGCCGGTTCGCTGCCGGTGAGGGTGGCGGCCGCGATCCGCGGGTCGCGCAGGACGCCCTCGACCGCGCCCGAGCCGATCAGCAGGGTCTGGAAGCAGCCAGCCGGGAACCCGGCCCGGCGGAAGAGTTCTTCCAGGTAGAGCGCGGTCTGCGGGACGTTGGAGGCGTGTTTGAGCAGTCCGGTGTTGCCGGCCATCAGCGTCGGCGCGGCGAACCGAACGACCTGCCAGAGCGGGAAGTTCCACGGCATCACGGCGAGGACGACGCCCAGCGGGCGGTAGCGGACCACGGCGCGGGCGGCGCCGGAGTCGCGGACGTCGGCCGGGTCGGGGTGCTCGTCAGCGAGGAGGGCGGCGGCGTGGTCGGCGTACCAGCGCATGGTCTTGGCGCATTTGGCGACCTCGGCGCGCGCCGCCACCAGCGTCTTGCCCATCTCGGTGGTCATGGTGCGGGCGACGGTGTCGTGCTCGGCGTCCAGCAGATCGGCGGCCTTGTGCAGCCAGCCGGCGCGGGTGGCGAACGAGGTGCGCCGGTGCGTGTCGTACGCCTGCTCGGCGAGGACCAGACGGTCTTCGAGTTCGCCCGGGTTGAGCGGCTGGAAGGTCTTGAGCGTTTCGCCGGTGGCCGGGTTGACCGTGGCGATGGCCATGAACAGCACCTCCTCGGTGGGACGGGACGACCGGCTCGGCGGTGGCGGCGGCGCGCGGCCGGCTCAGCTCAGCGGCGACGGGGCCGGTGAGGGGTCCGGTACGGGATCGGGCCCCGGCGGGCGCGGGATCGGGGACGGCGACGGCTCGGGACCGGGCGGGCCCGGCACGGGCCCCGGCGGCGGCCCGGGCACCGGAGCGGGCGGCGGCCCGCCGGGCTCCGGGGCGGGGCCGTCCGGGTCCGGCTGCGGGCCGCCCGGATCGGGCGGGAGCGGGTCCGGGCCCCCGGGGTCGGGCGGGGTGACCGGACCGGTCGCGGCGGGGCCGTACCGCCCGCGGGCCGGATCGCCGGCCGCCACCCGGCCGCCGCGCGCCCGGGGACGGTGCGGGATCGGTTGCGGCTGCACGGCGTGCCTTTCGGAGGTGGACTGCTGCGTGCGCGGATCCCCCCGTATCCGAGTCTGGCCCGTTCCCGGCCCCCGCGCACGCCCGGCCGGGAACGGGCCCCGGCGGCCGGGCGGGCCCGCCCGGCCGCCGCGTCCGCCTGCTACGGCTACGGCTGCGGGTCGCGGGCGTCGTAGCGGGCGAAGGCGCGGCGGCCCAGGCCGAGGGCGGTGACGGTCAGGACGCAGGCGAGGCCGCCGCCGATGACGGCGACCGCCGGGGAGGTCAGATCGGCGGCCGAACCGGCGAGGAAGTCGCCCAGGCGCGGGCCGCCCGCGACGACCACGATGAAGACGCCCTGGAGGCGGCCGCGCATCCGGTCCGGCGTCGCGGCCTGCAGCATGGTGGAGCGGAAGACCATCGAGATGGTGTCCGCGCAGCCCGCGACGGCCAGGAAGAACAGGCCGAGCCAGAGGTTGCGGGCCAGGCCGAAGCAGGCGACGGCCGCGCCCCAGGCGGCGACGGCCAGCAAGATCGCCAGGCCGTGGCGGCGGATGCCGCCGAGCCAGCCGGAGAACAGCCCGCCGAGGACGGCGCCAACGGCGGGCGCGGCGACCAGCAGCCCCACCGTCTTCGCATCGCCGGCGAACCACAGCACCGCGACGGCCGGGAAGAGCGCGCGCGGCTGGGCCAGCACCATCGCGGCGAGGTCGGAGAAGAACGTCATCCGCAGGTTGGGGCGGGTGGCGAGGAACCGCAGCCCGTCCAGGACGGAGGCGCGGCGGCGCGGTGTGCCCTCGCCGTCGTCCTCCTCGGGCCGCATCGAGGGCAGCCGCCACATCGCGTACAGGGAGGCGCCGAAGGCGACGACATCGATCAGGTACGCGGCCTGATAGCCCCAGAGCCCGACGATGACACCGCCCAGCATCGGGCCGCCCATCAGGCCGAGATTGCTGGTCAGGGAGTTGAGCGCGTTGGCGGCGGGCAGCTGCTCGACGGGCAGCAGCCGCGGGATCATCGACGACCGCGCCGGGGAGTTCATCGCGAAGCACACGGCCTGAAGTGCGACGACGCCGTAGAGCAGCGCGACATGATGCTGGTCGGTGAGCGCCGCGGCGGCCAGCACGACGGACAGGACGGTGGCGCCGGACGCGCTGTAGAGGCCGAGTTTGCGGCGGTCGACGGTGTCGGCGATGGCGCCGCCGTAGAGACCGAAGACGACGAGCGGGACGAGGGAGCAGAGGCCGACCAGGCCGACCGCGAAGGTGGAGTGGGTGAGGTCGTAGACCTGGAGGGAGACCGCGAGGGCGGTCATCTGCTGGCCCATCCAGGAGATGGTGTTGCCGCACCACAGCCGCCGGTAGTCCGGTGAGGTGCGCAGCGGGGTGAGGTCGGCGAATATTCGTGAGCGCAGCGGTACGGGGTCCGTGGGGGATTTCGTTGCATCGGGCACGCGGAAGTAAAGCATGCCTGCCCTGCCGGGCGGCGGGTCGTTTTCGCGGCCCTCGCCCGGCGGCGTCAGGCGGGCGGCGCGCCCTCCTCGACGAGCCGGGCGATGTCGTCGAGCAGCGCCCGCAGACCCCGCTCGAAGAGCGCGTCGAGCCGCAGGTCGTAGCCGTCCGCACCCACCTCGCCCAGGAGCCGGGCGAGCGTCGGGTACGCGCCGGAGCCCAGCAGCGCGGACATCGCGGGCGCCTGGGTGTCCAGCCACTCCTCGTCCGTCAGCCCGGTCTGCCCGGCGGCGTGCGCCTCGCGTTCGGCGTGCACCGCCAGCCCCTGGATGTGGCTGTAGAGCAGGACGTTGAGGTCGAGGACGGTCGCGGCGTCCAGTCCGCGGCCGTCGAGGGCGGCGAGCATCCACTCGGAGTAGGCGAGCAGCCGCGGCAGCAGTTGGGGGCGGGTGAGCGGACCGGTCTGGGCGAGCCAGGGGTGTGCCCGGTGCACCCGCCACAGCGCGCGGGCGCCCTCCTCCAGCCGGGTCCGCCACGGCGCCGGGGTGCGCGGGTGATCCAGCTCGCCGAGGACGGTGTCGGTCATCAGCGCGACGAGTTCGTCCTTGCCCTGCACATGGCGGTAGGCCGCCATCGCGGAGACGCCGAGGCGGCCGGCGACGGCGCGCATGGAGAGGGCGGCGAGCCCTTCGGCGTCGGCGAGCGCGATGGCGGCGCGGACCAGGCGGTCGCGGCCCGGGTCCGCGGCGGGCACGGCGCCCGGGAGCGGCGCGGCCGCGGTGCGGCGGGGCCCGGGCCGCGCGGGCCGGGGCGCGACGACGGTGCCGGTGCGCCCGGTGGCGTGGATCAACCCCTCCTGGCGGAGGACGGCGAGCGCCTTGGTCGCGGTGGCGAGGGCGACGCCGCTCTCCCGGGCGAGGCGGCGGGTGGCCGGTACCCGGTCGCCGGGGGCCAGTTCGCCGTTCTCGATGCGGCGGCGCAGCGCGGCGGCGATCCGCAGGTACGGCGGGTCGGGGCGCTCGGCCACGTCCGGCTCCTTCCGGGGGCGGCGCCCCGCCCGGTGCGGACGCGCCGCCGCAAATTCTTCCGGAATTTCCGCCCGCCCGCCGCCCCTCTGTACCAGTACAGGGACCACCTGCGAGAACGACCGCACTCCTCCTCATGTACTAGTACACAAGGGCGAGTTGGGAGAACGAACATGCAGCTCAAAGGGGAGGCGAAGGCATCGCGCAAGCCGTACATTCCTGTTCTGGGTACGCCGCGGACCCGCCGCGTGCACCCGATGGAGGGGGAATTCCATGACGTCCGTACTGATCTCCGGAGCGAGTGTGGCCGGGCTCGCCGCGGCCCACTGGCTGCGCCGGGCCGGCTGCGCGGTGACCGTCGTCGAGCGCGCCCCGGCGCTGCGCCCGGGCGGCCAGGCGCTGGACGTCCGCGGGGTCGCGCTCGACGTGCTGGAGCGCGGCGGGCAGTTGGCCGAGGCGCGGGCCCTGCGGACCACGATGCGCGGGATGTCGCTGCTGAACGGCGCGGGCGCCGAGCAGTGGCGTTCGACCGAGGAGACCTGGAGCGGCGGGCGGCTGGACGGCCCGGACATCGAGATCTTCCGCGACGACCTCACGGAACTGCTGCACCGGCACGCCCGGGACGGCGTCGAGTACCTCTTCGACGACTCCGCGACCGCCCTGGAGGAGGACGCGGACGGGGTGCGGGTCGAATTCCTCAGCGGGCGGCGGCGGACGTTCGACCTGGTGGTGGGCGCGGACGGGCTGCACTCGGCGGTCCGGCGGCTGGCCTTCGGCCCGGAGGAGCGCTACGTCCACCATCAGGGCGCGTACGTCGCGGTCTTCCGCGCCCCCAACTTCCTCGATCTGGCGGACTGGCAGATCTGGCAGCAGGAGGGCGACGCGACGCTGTGCGTCTACCCGGCGCGCGGCAACGCAGAGCTGCGTGCCTTCCTCGGCTTCCGCTCCGGGCCGCTCGCCCTCGACCGGCACGACGCCGCCGCCCAGCAGGCGCTCCTGGCCGAGCGGTTGGGGGATCTGGGCGGCCCGGCGCCGCAGTTGCTGGCGGCGATGCGCGAGGCGCCGGACTTCTTCTTCGACGTGATGGCGCAGATCCGGATGGACTCCTGGTCGGCGGGGCGGGTGGTGCTGATCGGCGATGCGGCGCACTGCCCGTCCCCGCTGTCCGGACAGGGCAGCAGCCTGGCGCTGGCCGGGGCGTACGTCCTCGCCGACGAGGTGGGCCGGTCCGGCGGCGACCACCGCGCGGCGTTCGCCGGGTACGAGCGGCGGATGCGCCCGTTCGTCACGCTCAACCAGGCGCTGGTCAAGGAGATTTCGGACGGTCCGCCCCCGGAGGAGTCCATGGAGCGCGCCAAGAACGCGCTGGCGCTGGACGCCTGACGCCGGTGGGGTGACGGGCCCGGCAGGGGGGCGACGCGCGGCGGGTGTGACCGCCGCGGGCGCGCCCCTGCCGGGTAGCGTGCAGGGGCCGCCCGGGCGCCGCCGGGCGGTTGCCCGGCCGGCCCCTGACGGGGCCGGGCCGTCCCGCCCGGCCCGGGAGGAGCACGCCCCATGGACATCGGCATCGGACTGCCGGTACTGCGCCCGGACCCGGAGGTGTCGATCGCCGGCTGGGCCCGGCACGCCGAGTCGCGCGGCTTCACCACGCTCGGCGTCACCGACCGTCTGGTCTACGACCAGTACGAGCCGCTGACCGCACTGGCCGTCGCCGCCGGGGCCACCACCCGCATCCGGCTGACCACCAGCATCCTGCTGGCCCCGCTGCGCGCCAATCACGCGCTGTTCGCCAAGTCCGCCGCCACGCTCGACCGGCTCTCCTGCGGCCGCCTCGTGCTGGGCCTGGCACCCGGCGCCCGGGAGGACGACTACCGCGCGGGCGGGCTGCCCTTCCGGCGCCGCGGCAAGCTCTTCGACGCCCTGCTCGACCGGGCCACCGAGCAGTGGCGGAACCCGGACGGCATCGGGCCGCGCCCGGCCACGCCCGGCGGTCCCCCGCTGCTGCTGGGCGGCTTCACCGGGGCGGCGCTGCGGCGGATGGTCACCCACGGCCGCGGCTGGGTCGCCGGCGCCCAGGGCGTCGAGAACTTCCGCGCGCACCTGCCGGGCGTGCGGCGGGCGTGGCAGGAGGCGGGCCGGGCGGGCGCGCCGCGGCTGGTGGGCACGGTCCACTTCGCGCTGGGCCCAGGCGCGCAGCAGCGGCTGCACACCGGCCTGACGCGCTACTACACCTCGGGCACGTACACCCGTAAGAGCATCGAGGCCGGGCGGAGCACGCCGGAAGCGGTGGCCCGGGAGGTGGCCGCGTATGCCGAGGCGGGCTGCGACGAGCTGATCCTCTTCCCGCACGGCGGTGGCCCAGAACAGGTGGATCTGCTCGCCGACGCGATCGGGTGGTGACCGCCGGGCGGCGGACGACGGAGGTCCGCCGCCGCGGCGCGGCCGTGCCTCAGGGGCCGTCCCCCAGCCCGTAGAGCCGCCGTGCGTTGCCCGCCGCGATCAGCGCCGCGACGCGGGCGGCGTCCTCGTAGGACCAGGCGCCGTGGTGCGTCCAGTCGTCGAGGACGGTGCGCAGCGCGGTGCGGAAGACGGCGCTGCCGACGGTGTACAGCTCGGGCAGGCCGTAGGCGTCGGTGGAGAAGAGGAGCTTGCCGAACGGCGCCAGCTCCAGGAATTCGGCGAGCACGGCGGCGGCGTGGGCGCCGGTGTGGCCGAGGGTGAGGCCGACGTCGGCGTAGACGTGCGGGTACGCGGCCGCCAGGTAGGCGGCCTGGCGGTGGTACGGGTAGCAGTGCAGCAGGACGAGCGGGGTGCCGGTGTCGGCGGTGGCGCGGACGAAGTCGGTGAGCAGGGACGGATCGGCGTGGTGCAGCCGCAGGTCGGGGTCGCCGAAGCCGGTGTGGAGCTGGAGCGGCAGCCCGGTGGCGACGGCGAGTTCGATCAGATGGCGCAGCAGGAGCGGGTCGGTGAGCCGGTCCGGTCCGGCGGCGAGCCAGGCGCGGGCCGCCGCGTGCACCACGTCCCGGCCCGGCGGGTGGGCCGACAGGGCGAGGCCGTGGCGGTAGGCGGCGACGGTCTTGAAGGCGACGGCGTGCGCCGCGGCCTCGCGCACGGAACGGGCCAGCGCGTCGGTGAACTCCTCGGCGCTCGCCGCGTGTTGGGCGGCGCGTTCGGCGAGGGTCTCCAGGCGGACGACCTCGTGGCCGGTGCCGCCACCGGACTCGGCGGTCTCGGCGGGGCCGGTGAGCGGTCCGGGCAGTCCGGTGTCGACGAGGTAGGTGCCGATGCCCGCCGCGGTGAGCAGCAGGCGGCGGGCCTCGTCGGGGCCGATTTCGGCGCGGCGGGCGAGGTAGTCGGCGGGCGGGCAGTGCGGCGGCAGGCCGAGGACCGGCGGGCACCAGCGGCGGACGGCGAAGCCCGCCTGGGTGTCGAGGTAGCTGGTGCCCGGGGCGGCCGGCCGGTCGGACTCGGTGAGGAATCCCTCGAACTCGTCCGCCGCCGGGTGGTGGCGGATCACGCCGTGGCAGTGGTGGTCGACGAGCGGCGGCAGGCCGTCCGGCCGGGCGGCCGTCACCAGCGCCACCGGGTCTCGGCGGCGATCTCCTCGTCGCCCTCGCCCGCGAACCGCGCGGCCTCCGCACGCCGCACCGCGAGCACCGCGCCGTGCAGCACCTCGCCCATCGCCTCCCGCAGCGGCGCGGACTTCTCCAGCCGGTCGGCCGAGTCGGTGAGGGTGGTGGGGAGGCGGACGATGCCGCGGCGGCCGCGCTCGCGGACGCCGAGGACGCCCGGGTCGCCGCTGACCGGCTCGGGCAGCACGCTGCCGGTGGTCAGGCCGTGGAGTCCGGTGGCGAGGACCGCGCCGACGACGAGGTAGGGGTTGGCCGCGGCGTCGAAGGGCTTCAGCTCGGCGTGGCCGCCGTCCGGGTCGTCGGGCGCGCCGGTGATCAGCCGCAGCGCGGCCTCGCGGTTCTCCACGCCCCAGCACTGGAAGACGCCCGCCCAGTGCGAGGGCTGGAGCCGCAGATAGCTGGCGGGCGAGGGGCAGCCGAGGGCGAGGAGGGCGGGCAGCGCCTCCAGGACGCCGCCGAGGAAGGCCGCCGCGTCGGGCGCCAGCCCGTGGGCGGCGGTGGGGTCGCGGTGCAGGGAGCGGCCGTCGCGGTGGAGGCTGAGGTGGAGGTGGCAGCCGTTGCCGACCAGCCCGGCGACGACGGTGGGGGCGAAGGAGGCGCGCAGCCCGTGGCGGGCGGAGACGGCGCGGACGGTCTCGCGGACGAGGACGACGTCGTCAGCGGCGCGCACCGGGTCGGCGGCGGCGGTGGAGACCTCGAACTGGCCCGCCGCGTACTCCGGGTGGAGCTGGAGCACGTCGAGGCCCTGGACGGTGAGCGCCTCGGTGACGTCGCGGAGGTAGTCGGAGAGTTCGACGACGCGGGTCATGCCGTAGGCGGGCCCGGCGCACGGGAAGTCAAGCGGTGCGTCCGGGTCGGTGGCGGCCGGGGTGCCGGGCTCGGGCGCGCGGGTGACGACCCATTCGGTCTCGAAGCCCATCCGCAGCCCCAGGCCGTGCTCCGCGGCCCGTTCGGTCATCCGGCGGGCGAACTGCCGCTGGCAGGCGGGATGCGGGGCGCCCAGCTGGTCGTAGCGGTCGGCGGGGGCCCAGGCCCAGCCGGGCTGGGCGGCGAGCGGGGTGACGCGCTCCAGGTCGGGGAAGAGCCGCAGATCGCCGTCGGGGCCGCCGATGTGGGTGGATTCGGTGATGGCGTCGTCGGAGGTGAAGACGTCGAAGACGGGGGACATGCCGACGCCGCGGCGGGCGGCCTGCTCCAGGCGGTGCGCCGGGACGGCCTTGACGCGGGTGATGCCCGCGTTGTCGACCCAGGTCAAAGCGGTGTTGCGGACCCCTTCGGCGTCCAGCCGCGCCGCCAGTTGCCGGGCCTGTGCCGACTGTTGTGCCGACCGCGATTCCATGGTGCGTCCTTACCTCGCGCGTGCCGATCTCTCGGCGTCCGGTGTGCCCCAGGAAGCGTCCTCCCGCGGGGCGGGGGACGCGCCCCGGCCGTGGCGGCCGTCGGGCCCTGGCTCAAGGGCAGTTGAACTCGCACCATACGCACTTGCCGCCGCCCCGCGGTTCCACTCCCCAGACATCGGCCAGCCGGTCCACGAGGAGCAGACCTCGTCCGGAGACCCCGGCCTCGCCCGGTTCGCGGCGCCGGGGAAGGTTGCTGGACTCGTCCTCGACCTCCAGCCGGAGCCGGCGTTCGGCGCTGTGCGGCATCTCGACGGTGACGGCGGCGGAGCCGTCGGTGTGCAGCAGGGCGTTGGTGATCAGCTCGTCGGCGACGAGTTCGATCTCCTCGGCGCGGTCGCCGGCGCCCCAGGCGCGGACGGCGGAGCGGATCATGTGGCGGGCGGCGCTCAGACCCTCCGGGTCGGCCGGGGCGATCTCCCGCCGGACGCGGCCCGCGATGTCCTGGTGCGGGTCGCCGAGGCGGCGCAGCAGCAGGAAGGCCATGTCGTCCTCGCCGGGGTCGCGGTCGTACAGGTCGCAGAGGCGGTCGGCGAGGCGCTGGACGTCCTGCGGGCCGCGGCGCACCTCGGTGGCCAACTCGCGGATGCCGTCGTCGAGATCGATGCCCGGCGTCTCGACGAGGCCGTCGGTGCAGAGCAGCAGCGTGTCACCCGGAGCGAGCTGCACCGTGGTGACCGGGTAATCCAGACGGGTGAACTCCGCGGAGATGCCGAGGGGCAGGCCCCCGGCGACGGGCAGCGGCCGGCAGAGTCCTTCGGCGTGCCGCAGCAGCGGGTCGATGTGCCCGGCGCGGACGAAGCGGGCGGAGCCGGTGCTCAGGTCCGCGTCGACGTAGACGCAGGTGGCGAAGCGGTCGGTGTCCAGTTCCTTGAGGAAGGCGGAGGCGCGGGCCATGACGGTGGCGGGGGCGTGGCCCTCGGCGGCGTAGGCGCGCAGCACGATACGGAGCTGGCCCATGAGGGCGGCGGCCTGGGTGTCGTGGCCCTGGACGTCGCCGACGACGGCGGCGACCCGGCCGTGCGGCAGCGGGATGACGTCGTACCAGTCGCCGCCGATGTCGCGGCCGAGGCGGGCCGAGCGGTAGCGGACGGCGATCTGGGCGCCGGGGACGCCGGGGATGCGGCGCGGCAGCATCGCCTGCTGGAGTCCGGCGGCGAGGTCGTGCTCCTGGTCGTGGAGCATGGCGCGGGCCAGGCTCTGGGCGATGCTGGTGCCGAGGGCGACCAGCAGGGCGCGTTCCTGCTCGCCGAAGTCCGACTCCCGTTTGAAGAAGATGCCGATGACGCCGATCGGGCGGCCCTGGGCGATCAGCGGGAGGTAGGCGGCGGAGCCCACGTCGAGGGGTTCGATCGCGGGCCAGATGCGCGGGTAGCAGGCGATGAACTCGGCGCGGCTGCCGACGAAGCGCGGGGTGAGGGTGCGCACCACCTCGCTCATGGGGAACTCGTCGCCGATCCGGGTGAGCCCCAGCTCCGGGACGAAGCTGCCCGCCTTGCCCTCGGAGATCAGCCGGATGCGGCCGGATTCGACCAGCCCGAGGATGACGTTCTCGGCGCGCAGCCGACTCAGCCCCTGGTCGCCGGCGAGGACGGCGATGACGTCCTGGACGGTGCGGGCGTGGGCGAGGGCGGCGGTGGTGCGCTGGACGACGTCGGTGTGGCGGCGGCGTTCCTCGTCGACGGCGATCCGCTCGGTGGCGTGGCGGTACTCCTCCTCGGCGTCGCGGACCACGCCGATGACGCGGCGGGGCCGGCCGGTGTCGTCGCGGCGGATGCTGGCCTGGCTGTGGGTCCAGTGGAGCGAGCCGTCGCGGTGGCGGACGCGGTAGTAGGCGCCGTAGGAGTCGCTGCCGTCCTTGAGGGCGCGGGAGACGAGGGCGTCGAGGCGGGCGGCCTCGCCGGGCGGGATGCGGTCGGCGAGGGTGGCGGGCCGGTTGTCGTACGCCTGCGGGGGCATGTCGAAGAGCCGCAGCGCGGGCGGGTCCATGTGCAGCAGCCCCCGGTCGAGGTCCCAGTCGAATCCGCCCATGCGGTTGAGGGCAAGGGTGAGATCCGGGTGGGCGGGCCAGTCGTCCGGCACCGACACGGTGGGCCGCTTCGCTCCCCGGTCAGCCATGCGGCCACTGTCCCATACACCCCGGTATCAGGGCCTTTCGATCGCCTCCCTCGTCTCACTCGCAGCACGACTGACTTTCGCATCAGTCAGTGCGCGCAACACAGATAATTCCCTGCTCAGAGCAGGTTTAGATGAGGATTTCGACGCTCATCGTTGCGATGGTCTCAACGTGACTGCTACGGTCCCGGACCATGACGGACGACCCCGCAGCCCGGGTGCCGGATGACGCCGGGGCGCTCACGGAACGCGTCCGGCAGGCGATCGACGGGCTGGGATGCAGCCGCCGCGAGGTCGCCCGCCGGATCGTGATGGACCCCTCGAAGCTCTCCCGGTCGCTGAGCGGCAGCCGCCGCTTCACCGTCGCCGAGATCGTCCGCATCGCCGGCATCACCGGCGTCGACGCCGGTCGCCTCCTCGGCCCGGCGCAGCGCCCCGCGCCGCCGCCCGCGGCCGCTCCGGTGGCGGTGCCCGAGGGCGGCCGGCCGCTCCAGATCGTCCGCGAGACCGTCCGGCTCATCGCCGAGCACGGCTTCCACGGCGTACGGGTCGCCGACATCGCGGCGGCCTGCGGCACCAGCACCGCGGCCGTGCACTACCACTTCCCCGGCCGCGACGAACTGCTGGAGGCCGCGGTGCGCTGGTGCATGGACGAGGACACCGCGCGGCGCGCCGCGGGCCTCGCCGCGGCGGCCGACGCCCGCGCCGAGCTGCTGCACCTGATCGCCCTCCAGACGCCCCGCACCGACCAGCAGCGCCGCCAGTGGCTGGTCTGGCTGGACCTGTGGGCGCAGGCCGCCCGCTCCACCGCGATCGGCCGCCTCCACGAGCACTACTACCGGCAGTGGCGCACCACCGTCGCCGACGTGCTGCGCCGCGGCATCGCCCAGGGCGTCTTCCGCGACCTGGACCCGGAGTTCACCGCGCTGCGGCTGACCGCGCTGATCGACGGTCTGGCCACCCAGGTGCTGGCCACCGCGCCGGACAGCACCGGCCCCGACACCATGCACGACGCCCTGCTCGCCTTCGTGGCGAGCGAGGTCACCGCGGACTGAGTCCGTAAGCCCTCTCCCGGCCGCCGCCGTCCGGCGCCGGCCCTCCCCTGTCCCCCTCCGAAGGGAATCCCGTGAACAACGAGGTCATCATCACCTGTGCGCTGACCGGCGCGGGCGACACCGTCGGCCGCTCCCCGCACGTCCCGGTGACGCCGGAGCAGATCGCCGCCTCCGCCGTCGAGGCGGCCGCGGCGGGCGCCGCCGTCGTCCACATCCACGTCCGCGACCCCGAGACCGGCGCGCCCTCGCGTGACCCGAAGCTGTACGCGGAGACCGTCGCGCGGATCAAGGACACCGGCACCGACGTCGTCATCAACCTCACCGCCGGCATGGGCGGCGACCTCGTGCTCGACGCCGACCAGCCGCTGGAGAAGGGCGCGCTGCCCGGCACCGACCTGGTCGGCGGCCTGGAGCGGCTGCCGCACGTCGAGGACCTGCTCCCCGACATCTGCACCCTGGACTGCGGTTCGCTCAACTTCGGCGACGACCTGTACATCTCCACCCCCGAGATGCTGCGCAAGGGCGCGAAGCGCATCCAGGAGCTGGGCGTGCGGCCGGAGCTGGAGATCTTCGACACCGGTCAGCTGTGGTTCGCCAAGCAGCTGCTGGCCGAGGGGCTGCTCGACGACCCGACCGTCTTCCAGCTGTGCATGGGCGTCCCGTGGGGCGCGCCCGCCGACCCCGGTGTGCTCCAGTCGATGGTGAACATGCTGCCCGAGGGCGCGCAGTGGGCCAGCTTCGCGCTGGGCCGGATGCAGATGCCGTGGGTGGCGCAGTCGATCCTGCTCGGCGGCAACGTCCGGGTCGGCCTGGAGGACAACCTCTACCTCAGCAAGGGCGTGAAGGCCACCAACGGCCAGCTCGTCGAACGCGCCGTGCAGATCACCGAGTTGCTGGGCGCCACCGTCGCCACGCCCGACCAGGCCCGCGCCCGCCTCGGCCTCAAGCCGCGCGGCTGACCGTCCCCCTCCCTCCCCTCCCGGCACACCTGGAGTCCCCATGACGAACACCCCTCCCGCCCCCTGCGCCCCCGAGGACGTCCGCCGCGTCGCCTGCATCGGCGCGGGTGTCATCGGCGGCGGCTGGGTCGCCCACTTCCTCGCCCGCGGCTACGACGTGACCGCCTGGGACCCGGCGCCCGACGCCGAGGAGAAGCTGCGGCGCCTGGTCGCCGCCGCCTGGCCCGCGCTGGAGCAGCTGGGCCTCGCCGAGGGCGCCTCGCAGGACCGGCTGACGGTCACCGCGACGCTCGCCGAGGCCGTCGCCGACGCACAGTTCGTCCAGGAGAGCGCGCCCGAGAAGCTGGAGCTGAAGCGCTCCCTCCTCGCCGAGCTGGACGCCGCCACCCCGCCCGGCGTGGTCATCGCCTCGTCGACCTCCGGCTACCCGATGACCGACATGCAGACCGAGGCCACCGACCCGGGCCGCCTCGTCGTCGGCCACCCGTTCAACCCGCCGTACCTGATCCCGCTGGTCGAGGTCGTCGGCGGCGAGAGCACCGCCGCGGACGCCGTCGCCTGGTCGTCGCGCTTCTACGACGTGGCCGGCAAGTCCGTCATCACGATGGACCGCGAGCTGCCCGGCTTCATCGCCAACCGCCTCCAGGAGGCGCTGTGGCGCGAGGCGCTGCACATGGTCGCCAACGGCGAGGCGACGGTGAAGGACATCGACGACTCGATCACCGAGGGCCCGGGCCTGCGCTGGGCGTTCATGGGTCCCTGCCTGACCTTCGCGCTGGCCGGCGGCGAGGGCGGCATGGGCCACATGCTCGACCACTTCGGCCCGTCGCTGAAGTCGCCGTGGACCCGCCTGGAGGCCCCCGAGCTGGACCGGAAGCTGCGCGACGCGATGGTCGACGGCTGCGAGGAGGCCGCCGGCGAGCGGACGTACGCGGATCTCGTCGCCGAGCGCGACCAGGGCGTCATCGACGTGCTGCGCGCCACCGGCCGCCTGGGAGGCACCGCCCGATGACGGACCCGCTCCCCCTCTTCCGGCAGACCGTCCGGGACGAGTGGATCGACTACAACGGCCACCTCAGCGAGGCGTACTACGTCCTGGTCTTCGGCTTCGCCACGGACGCGCTGATGGAGCGGACCGGGCTGGACGACGCCTACCGGAAGCGGTCGGGCTGCTCGCTCTACACCGTCGAGGCGCATGTGCGCTACCTCGACGAGGTGGCGCGCGGCAGTGAGCTGACCGTGCGCACCTCGGTGCTGGGCGCCGACGCGAAGAAGGTGCGGTTCGCGCACGAGATGTTCGTGGGCGAACCGGGCGACGCCCCGGTGGCGACGGAGGAGCTGTTCGCGCTCCACGTCGACCAGGGCACGGGCCGCTCCGCGCCGCTGCCCGAGGCGACGCACCACCGGCTCAGCGGCCTGGTGGTGCCCGCACCCGCCTGGGCGGGACGCGGCATCCGCGAGATCTGACGCTCCGCCGCCGGGGCCCTCGGAGGACATCCTCCGAGGGCCCCGGCGTCCGCGTTCCGGCCTCCGGCGCACGCGCCCCCGAAGCGCCTGTGCGCCGGAACGAGGGGGCGTCGTGCGGGGGCGGAGGCGCCGGTTCGGTGGCAGCCTGGAGGAACCGGGCAAGGGCGCGCCGCACACCCGCGCAGCCTGCTCAACTCCGCTTCACCAGGGGGAACTTCATGCCACATCCGACTCTGGCGTGCGCCGCCCTCGGCGTACTGGCCCTCTCGGCGCTACCGGGCACCGCCACCGCGACCCCGCCCCCGAGGACGGCGGCGACCTCCGCCAGACCCGCTCCCGACTGCTCACGCTGGCACGACAACGCCGGTCCGGGAGGCGCCTTCCGGTACCACGTCAACTGCGACGGCTACTCGGTCTACGTACAGGCGAAGGTGGTCTGCGCGGACGGCACCTCGGTGAAGAGCGCCTGGCGGTACGGGTACGCCAAGGCCGAATGCCCCTACGGCGTCCGCAGCGCCGGCTGGACGGGGTGGGGCTACCGCTGGAAGTAGCGCCGCGGGCAGCAGGAACCAGTCAGCGCCGGGCCCGGCGTCCGCATCGCCGCCGGTCACACCTTCCCAGGGGGAATGCCATGTCACAGCTGATCCTCACGCTCGCCACCGTCGGCGCACTGGGCCTCCCGGCCCTGCCCGCCACCGCGGCACCGCCACCGCCGGCCATGGCCGCCCCTGCCGCAGCCGCGTCCTGGCAGTGCATCGGCTGGTCCGACAACGCCGGTCCGGGACACGCCTACCGCTACCACGCCAAGTGCGCGGGGAGCGGGCTCTACGTCCAGGCGCGGATCAGGTGCTACGACGGAACCACCGTCTACAGCGCCTGGCGGTACGAGTACGCCAAGGCCGAATGCCCCTACGGCGTCCGCGACGCCAGCTGGAGCACTTTCGACGTCAGGAAGAAGCCATAGCAGGGCCTCCCGGGCGCGGGAGGAGTCGGGGGAGGCGGCGTCGAAAGCCTCCAACTTCGGCTCGGTGGAGGGAATTTGACGCCTGCGCGTCCCTCACGCCATGACGGTAGGAAAGTTTCCTAACAATGACGGGCCGACACCTTGACCCGTACATGACCCGGCGTCAGGATTCCTCGGGAACGGCTCCCCGTGCCGAACCAGGAGACGCACATGACGCCCACCCCCCGCGCCAAGAAGCCCCTCCACAAGAACCCCCGCATCGGCATCCCCGCCGCCGGCGCCGCCGCCCTCGCGCTCGCCGGCGGCGTGCTGATGTGGTCCCCCGCCGGACGCGCCGACGCCACCACCGACCGCGCGGCGGGCGCCTTCACCGTCGTCGCCGCCGGCGACATCGCCGAGCAGTGCACCGCGGACGACAGCGACTGCGAACACCCCAAGACCGCCGCGCTGGTGAAGAAGATCAACCCGAAGTTCATCATGACGATGGGCGACAACCAGTACGACGACGCCCGCCTCAAGGACTTCACCCGCTACTACGACAAGACCTGGGGCGTCTTCAAGAACAAGACCCACCCCATCCCGGGCAACCACGAGACCTACGACCCGGACGGCGAGTTCAAGGGCTACAAGGCGTACTTCGGCGACATCGCCTACCCCAAGGGCAAGCCGTACTACAGCTACGACGAAGGCAACTGGCACTTCATCGCCCTCGACACCAACAACCTCAACTCCGCCCAGCTCAAGTGGTTCAAGGACGACCTCAAGGCCACCTCCAAGAAGTGCGTCGCCACCTACTTCCACCACCCGCTCTTCTCCTCCGGCGAGCACGGCAACGAACCCGTCAGCCGCCCCGTCTGGAAGGCGCTCTACGACGCCAAGGCGGAGCTGGTGCTCAACGGCCACGACCACCACTACGAGCGGTTCGCCCCGCAGACGCCGGACGGCAAGCGGGACGACAAGAACGGCATCGTCGAACTCCTCGGCGGCATGGGCGGCGCCAACCCGTACAAGATCGAGGAGGTGCAGCCCAACAGCGAGAAGCGGCTGACCGACACCTTCGGGGTGGTGAAGATCGACTTCACCGACACCGGCTTCTCCTGGGACCTGGTCGGCACCGACGGCAAGACCAAGGACAGCAGCCCGTCGTACACCTGCCACTGACCGGCGAAGGCGGGCACCGGGCACCATGTATCTCGCGACCACGGACGCAGCCGCCACGGCGACCAAGGTGACGCGGGGCCGCGTCGGCGGGCCGGTTCTGGCCCTCGGCGCGGTCAGCCTCGTCACCGACATCTCCTCGGAGATGGTCACCGCCGTGCTGCCGCTCTACTTCGTCATCCAACTCGGCCTCTCCCCCCTCCAGTTCGGCTTCCTCGACGGCCTCTACAACGGCGCCACCGCCCTCGTGCGGCTGCTCGGCGGGCACGCCGCCGACCGCGGCGGGCGCCACAAACTCGTCGCCGGCTGGGGCTACGCCCTCTCCGCGCTCTCCCGCCTCGGGCTGCTGCTCTCCGGCGGCGCCACCCTCGGCATCGGCGCCTCGCTCGCCGCCGACCGCCTCGGCAAGGGCGTCCGCACCGCCCCCCGCGACGCGCTGATCTCGCTCAGCGCCCCGCCGAACGCGCTCGGCCGCGCCTTCGGCGTGCACCGCGCGATGGACACCACCGGCGCCCTGCTGGGCCCGCTCGCCGCGTTCGCGCTGCTGTGGGCCACCGCCGACGCCTACGACGCGGTCTTCGTCGTGAGCTTCTGCGTGGGGCTGCTGGGCGTGCTGATGCTCGTCGTCCTCGTCCCGGACCGCGCGACGGCGCCCCTGCCGCAGCCGGCCGCGCCCCGGCGGCGCGCCGCGCTGCTGGCCCCGCTGCGGGACGCGGCGTTCCGGCGGATCTTCGCCGCCGCCGCGCTGCTGGGCGCCGCGACCATCGGCGACTCGTTCCTCTATCTGCTGCTCCAGCGGCGGCTGGAGTTCGCGGTCAGCTGGTTCCCGCTGCTGCCGCTGGGCGCCGCGGCGGTCTATCTGCTGCTGGCGGTGCCCGCCGGACGGCTCGGCGACCGCATCGGCCGCCGGGTGCCGTTCCTGATCGGCCACGCCGCCCTCCTCGGCGGCTACCTCCTGCTGCTGACCTCCGGCGCCGGGCTGCCGCTGCTCGCCGCCGTCCTGCTGCTGCTCGGCGTCTTCTACGCGGCGACCGACGGCGTCCTGATGGCGCTCGCCGGACCGGTCCTGGCGGCCGAGCGCCGGGCGAGCGGCATGGCGCTGCTCCAGACCGGTCAGGCGCTGTGCCGACTGCTGGCGGCCGCCGGGTTCGGCGCCGCCTGGACGCTGTGGGGCACCCGGCCGGCGCTGATCGCCGCGGTCGCCGCCCTGGCCGTGGCCCTGCTCGCCGCGGCCCTCCTGCTCCCCCGCACGGAAAGGCACCTCTCTCCCGCATGAACCCACCCAAGCGCCCGCCCCGGGCCACCGAGACCGCCGCCTTCGACGGGGAGAGCCCCGAAAGCGCCACCGCGCCGGACGCCGCCTCCCCGGGCGTCCGGCCCGGGCCCGCCGGGGCCGCCGCCCGGTTCGCCGCGCTGCCGCTGCGGACGCGCGTCCTCGCGCTGGCCGTCACGGGCGCGCTGCTGGCCGGTGTCGCCATCGCGTACACCGTGGGCGCGGCCCGCCGGGCCGAACCGGCCGATCCCGTCTCGGCGTTCGGCCTCGACCACGGCCGACTGTACTTCCGCTCCACCGGCGCCGGTGACGGCCGCGTCGCCCGGCTGCCCGCCGCCGGCCGCACCGACGTCTCGCCCGCCGCCCACGCGCCGGGGAAACGCACCACCGGCGGCCCGCGCTGCGACCGCTTCCACGCGGCGGCCCGCACCGGGCTGTGCCTCCAACGCCGCCCCGGCATCCCGCCGCGCTCGTACGCCGTCGTCCTCGACGAGCACCTGCGCGAGAAGCGCCGCATCGGGCTGACCGGCATCCCCAACCGGGCGCGGGTCTCGGCGTCCGGCCGGATGCTGTCCTGGACGATGTTCGCCACCGGCGACTCCTACGCCACCACGTCCTTCTCCACCCGCACCTCGATCCTCGACACCCGCACCGGCTATCTGATCAAGAACATGGAGAACATCCCCCTCACCCTCGACGGCCGCCGCTACCACGCCCCCGACGTCAACTACTGGGGCGTCACCTTCGCCCGCGACGACAACACCTTCTACGCCACGGTCTCCACGGCGGGAAAGACCTATCTCGTAAAGGGTGACCTGCGCAGATGGCAGGCGCGCACGCTCCGCGAGAACGTCGAGTGCCCCTCGCTCTCCCCCGACAACACCCGGCTGGCGTTCAAGAAGCGCGTCCGCGGCGGCGCCCGCGACCCGTGGCGGCTGTACGTCCTCGATCTGCGCACCTTCAAGGAGCACCCGCTCGCCGAGACCCGCAGCGTCGACGACCAGGCCGCCTGGCTGGACGATGCCACGCTCGCCTACGCGCTGCCCGGCAAGGAGACCGGCTCCAGCGACATCTGGGCCGTCCCCGCCGACGGCCACGGCTCCCCCGCCCTGCGCGTCCCCGACGCCTCCTCCCCTGCCCTGGTGCCCTGACCCGGACGCGTACCGGACCCGTCCCCGGCGCACAATCGAAGGGTGAGCGACGAGCAGAGGGACACCGCACGGACCAGCGCCGACGCGCCACGCCCGGCCACCGGCGGCGAAGGCGGCGACCCGGCCTGCTGGCTGGACCGGGTCTGCGAGGTCTGCGGGCGGATCGACGACCGGCCGGGCGGCGGACGCGACGGCTGCCGCTTCTGCGCGGAGGCGGCGGAGGCGGCGGGGTCCGCCCGGTCCGGCTCGCCGGGAGCCGCGGCCGGGCCGGAAGCCGCCGGCACCGGACAGGGCCGCACCCTCCGAGCCACCGGCCCCGAGGCCGCCCCGGCCCGGCCGTCCGCCCGCCGCCGCGACCGGGACGCCGACGGCCGGGCCCGCAACGCGCGGCCCCGCGACGGGCTCGGGCGGCCGCTGCCGTACGGCACGCCCGGCGTGGCCCGCCAGCCCGAGGGCGTGGTCCGGACGCCGGAGGCGACGCTGACCGAGGCGCAGCGGCTGCTCGACGCCGGGATGCCGTTCCACGCCCACGAGGTGCTGGAGGACGCCTGGAAGACCGCCGCGGAGCCGGAGCGCGGCCTCTGGCGCGGCCTGGCGCAGCTCGCCGTCGGCCTCACCCATGCGGCCCGCGCCAACGCCACCGGCGCCGTCGCCCTGCTCGACCGCGGCACGGCGGCCCTCACCCCGTACGCGGACACCGCCCCGCACGGCATCGACATCGTCGCCCTGGCCACCTGGGCCGCCCGCCTGACCGCACGGCTGCGCGCCGCCCCGGCCGACCCGGTCCCGGCGGCCGCTGCGGCACCCCGGCTCCGGGCCTGAGCCACCGGCTCGGGGAGAGGGACGACGGGGCGCCGCGACAGCAGGTGGGCGGCAGCGGGCGACAGGGCGCCGCCGGCGGGCCCGCGCCGCGGAGCCCGTCCGGCCGAGCGCCCACCGGCCCCGCAGGCCCCGCAGGCCCCGCCGAGGCCGTCCCCGCTACGGCGTCTTCCGTCCGCGCGTACTCTCCGCCCGGCGGCGGAGATGCTGACGCCGGGCCAGCGCCGCGCCCATGGCCAGGACCGCGGCGCCGACGCCGCCGCCCCACAGGGCGAGCGCGTCCCGCCACGGCGAGTCGCCCTCCTCGTCGGTGCGGGTGGTGTGCGCGGCGGGGTCCGACTCGGGGCCCGGCGCCACCGCGCGGGTCATCGAGCCGATCGGCTCCGCGGTGCCCACGCTCTCGAAGCCCCAGTCCAGCAGCGCGGCGGCCTCCTTGTAGACGCCGTTGGCCGCGCCGGACCGCGGGTTCATGACCGTCACCAGCAGGGTGTGACCGTTCCGCCGGGCAGCCGCGATCAGGGTGTTCCCGGCGTTGGTGGTGTAGCCGTTCTTCACCCCGATGATCCCCGGGTAGCGGGTCATCCCGTTCGTGCCGGACAGCAGCCGGTTGGTGTTCTCGATGCGGGTGACGCCACCGGAGGTCGGGAAGTCGGCCCGGGCGGTGGCGCAGTAGCGCGCGAAGTCGGCGTTGGCGAGCCCCGCCCGGGCGAAGACGGTCAGGTCGTACGCGGACGAGACCTGGCCCGGGGTGTCGTAGCCGTCCGGGGACTTCACGGTCGTGTCCTTGGCACCGAGCGCCCGGGCCTTCTCCTGCATCTCCCGGGCGGTCGCCTCCCAGCCGCCGTTCATCGACGCGAGGACGTGCACCGCGTCGTTGCCCGACCGCAGGAACACCCCGCGCCACAGGTCGGCCACCGAGTAGCTGCTGCCCGCCTCGACGCCGACGAGGCTGCTGCCCGAGCCGACACCGTCGAGTTCGGCGGGCTCGACCCGGTGGACCGTGTCCGCCGCGAACTTCGGCAGCGCGGTGACCGCGAAGAGGGTCTTGAGGGTGCTGGCCGGGGGCAGTTTGCGGTGCAGGTCCTTGGCGGCGAGGACGCTGCCGGAGTCGGCGTCGGTGACGGCCCACGACAGGGCGGAGAGGTTCTCCGGGAGGGCGGGCACTCCGGGTGCGTCGGCCACCTCCACCCCGGCGACGGCCGGAGCGGGCCGGCGGTGCGCGTCGGCCGCGAGGGCCGGGGCCGGTATACAGGCCGACGAGACGCCGGTGACGACGAGCACCGCCAGTGCACCGGCCTTCCGGGACAGGAACGCATCGAGTGACATAACGATCACGCTATGGAGATGCCGGGCGCCTCGCAGGGCGGCTGGGCCGGATGGACGACACCCGCGGCCCACCTGGGCGCGCCCCCACGCACAGCGACCCGCCCGGTGCGACGGGGGATGCACACCGGGCGGGTCTCAACACCTTTCTACCGCATCGCAGAACACTTATGCCTCGGAAAGCGTGTTCGTCGGTGGCTCACCACGTCACGGGCAGCGAGATCAGGCCACGTGCGCGCACCGTCCTGCGGTGGGTGAGCGACTCCCGCGGGACGTCCAGCCGCAGCCCGGGGAACCGTTCGAGGAGCGCGCCCAGCGCGACCGCCGTCTCCATCCGGGCGAGCGGCGCCCCCAGGCAGTAGTGGATGCCGTGGCCGAGCGCGAGGTGGCCGGAGAGGCCGCGGGCGAGGTCCAGGCGGTCCGCGGCGGGGAAACGGGCCTCGTCGCGGTTGGCGGAGGCGACGGAGAGCAGGACGCAGTCGCCCGCCGGGACGCGGACGCCGCCGATCTCCAGGTCCTCGCGGGGGAAGCGCCGGATGGCGAGCGGGGCCGGCGGATCGAAGCGCATGAACTCCTCCACCGCGTTCGGCAGTTCGGCCGGATTACGGCGCAACGCCTGGAGCTGTTCGGGGTGGTCGAGCAGGGCGAGGACGGCGTTGCCGATGAGGTGGACGGTGTTCTCGTATCCGGCGAAGAGGATGAGGAAGGCCAGCGAGGTCAGTTCGTCCTCGGAGAGCCGGTCGCCGCCGGGCGCGGAGCCGTCCGGGGCGGCACCCTCCGGTGCGGAGCCGTCCGGGGTGTCGCGGACCGCGATGAGTTCGGAGAGCAGATCGTCGCCGGGGTGGGCGCGCTTGGTGGCGATGAGGCCGGTGAAGTAGGCGAGCAGCTCGCCGACGGTCTGCTTCATCAGCTCCGGGCGGGACGGATCGGGGGTGATCAGCCGGTCGGTCCAGGCTCGGAAGTCCCGCCGGTCGGCGCGGGGGATGCCGAGCAGGTCGCAGATCACGACGATCGGCAGATGACCGGCGTAGTCGGCGATGAGGTCGGCGCGCCCGGCCGCCTCGACCGTGTCGAGCAGCTCGTCCGCGACCCGGCGTACGGATGCGCGCAGCGCCTCGACGCGGCCCGGGGTGAAGGCGCGGACGACCAGGCGGCGCACCCGGGTGTGGTCCGGCGGATCCATGTTGAGGAGGTTGGCGTCGAGGGCCGGGGGCAGCGCGAAGCCGCGGTAACTGCCGGGCGTGGCATGACGTTTGTCGAGGGAGAGCCGCGGGTCGGCGAGCGCGGCGCGGACATCGTCGTAGCGGGTGACGAGCCAGGCGGGTTGTCCGTCGGGGCCGGCGATGCGGTGGACGGGGCCGCTCGCGCGCAGCGCGGCGTACGCGGCGTACGGATCGTCGAGGAGGGGCGTCACATCGACGGGGTCTGCGGGGCCGGTCTCGGCGGTGTTCTGCATGGTTCCTGACTCTAGGGGGTGTCGGCGACGCCCTGCGGTCCAGCTGAGGGGCCGCGGAGCGTACGGCTTCGGGCGAGACTCTGCGACCACGTCCTGGAGGATGGCGGGCTGCTGAACGGGGGATGGTGGGTGAACTCCCGTCCGGGCAGGGGTTGGTGACATCCGTGTGGATGGGCGGGCACGAACCGGCCCGTCGGGAGGCGGACGTTGGCCGACCGTGGTCCGGGCGAGGGGCGCGCGTCGCGGGCGTGCCGAGGCGTGCGGGCACGGCGGCGGAGTGCGGGTGCCGCCGTGCCCGGCTGTGGGTCATTCCTCGGGGCAGACCTTCATCACCGCTTGCAGGGAATGGATGTTCTCCTGAAGCTCCTTCGCGCTGAGGAGGGCGGCCCGGACGTCGGGGTGGACGTCGGGGCCGAGGCCGTCGCCGTCGCGTTGCTGGGCATCGGCCAGGCTCCGCAGCTTTTCCGCCCGGCCGCGTATCGCCGAGGCGATCGTCGCGTCGGTGGCCTCGGCGGCCGCGGCGTCCAGATCCGTCGCGGTCGTCCGGTAACTGGCGACGAGGTCGTCGGAGGTGCGGACGGAACCATGGCGGTTGCCGGGTGTGACGGCCGCCTGCGCCGCGTCGCACCCCGCGGGGGTGCTGTTCGCCACCACGGCCACGCCGGTGGCGGCGGCCGCGGCGACGCTCACCGCGGCGACCGTGGCACCGGCCTTGGTGGAGAGGGTGGCGGTGAGCTTGCCGAGATATCCGGCGAGTTTGCCGCCCTCCGCGACGGCGAGCTGGCCCGCGGTCGGGGCGAGGACCAGCAGCGCGGCGGCCGCGGCGGCCTTGTCGCCCTCCAGGAGATTGCGGGTCAGCTTCTCCGCGCGGGTGTAGTGCTCGATGTCCTGCGCCCTGCCGCCGCGGGTGGCGGCGGCCTTGCCCAGCGCGTAGAGCTGGAGGGCGATCCGCCCCCGGCCCGCGGCCAGCACCCTCGGTACGGCGGCCTGGACGAAGCGGACGGTCAGAGCCCACTTCTCGGCGTCCCGCAGCCCCTGCGCGACGGCCACGTAGAGGTGGGCGTCCGGGGGCGGCGGGCCGTCCACCCCGGCCTCGAACGCCGCCATCAGCCCCTTCGCGGCGACGGCCGCGTCGGCGGGCGGCCACTGCTGGTGGCGGACGGCTGCGGCGGCGTCGGCGGTGAGGTGGTAGGTGTCGCCGTAGCGGACCACCAGCCGACGGTCGCGCAGCTCCCGCCCGGTGTTGGCGTCCTGGGGGCTGCCGGTGACGGGGGCGAACCAGGCGGCGGGCAGCGGCGTCCCGAAGGTCTCCAGGGCGACCAGGACCCGGCGGGCCGGTTCGCTCAGCGCGACCGCCAGCGCCTCGGCCTGGTGGAGCGGCGTGAGCCGTTCCGGGTCGACGAGGGGCGGCCGGTCGTGGGGCTCCTCGGTGATCCGGGCCCGCCAGGCGTCCGATCCCTTGATGAACGCGGCGTACTGGAGGATGCGCTGGGGGCGCCCCTCGGCCATCCGGCAGACGTGGTCGAACTGGAGGTTCTGCAGGCCGACCGGGCCGAGTGGCAGCCCCAGCTCGGCGGCGAGCAGTTCCTTGGCGGCATCCGGGAAGAGCGGCTGGACGTGGTGGACGCCGGAGGGCGGCTGCAGCGTCGGGTAACGGGAGGTGAGCAGGAAGGTGCAGCCGGGGAAGGTGTGGCGCAGCCGGGCCAGGTCGGGGCCGTCGAGCGGGCAGTCGATGAGGGTGATGTGGACGTCGGTGGCCGCGGCGACGGCGGGGCGCAGCTGTGTCTCGTCCACCTCCCGCAGGTAGTTCTTCCCGAAGAACGCCCCGGCCAGCCGGCGTTCGACGGAGTCCAGCGTGGTGTCCGTGCCGGTGAGCGGGCGCAGGATGTGGCCGCGCCTGCCGCGGGCGGTGAGGGCGGCGTGCACCGCCTCGGCGACGGCCTTCCGGCCGGTGCCCGGCTCGCCGTGGAGCTGTACGGCGCCCTTGTCGGCGAGGTCGGTGAGGACCTGTGTCACCAGCTCGTCGCGGCCGAAGAGCGGCGGAGGCGGTCCGTCGGAGAGCGGGAGGGCCGGGCGGAGCGGGAGTTCGGCGAAGCCGGGCGTGACGGCGTAGGCGTCCTGGTGGTAGACGACGTTGTTGTGGTCGCCGACCACGAGGACGCCCTTGTTCTCCGCCACCACGACCTGCTGCGGCGGGGCGTCCTTCGCCGGTGTCTTCCCCGGCCTGAACGACTTGATCGGCTTGAACGGCTTGCCCTGCTTGCTCTGCTTGCTCGGCTCGGCCATCACGGCCGCCCGGGCGTCGGAGCGGCGGCCGGTCCGCCGGGTCCGGTGGATTTTTCGGAGCGTGTCGGCATCAGGGACCCCCGTGGTCATCGCGTCGGTGGCGGGCACCCGCGGGCCGGTGTCTGGGCACCGACGGCCGGTGGCCGGAACGGTGCGCCGGGCACCGTCGGGGATCAGTACAGCCCGGCCCCGTGCGGGCGGCAAGACTTTTGCCGGGCCTGACATCCGAAAGGGTGTACGCACCCAAGGGAGCGCCGGCAACGGGCAGTTGGCGGGTGTGCCGATGGCGGAGGAGCGGTTCGGTCCCCCGGTCGCGGGCGGCGCCGGTCCCGGTTTTGGACCGGGTCGGACGCCGCCCGCGGCGGAGGTGGTGCGGGCGGCCCGGACCCCCGTACCGGGCCACCCCGTCGGTGTGCCGCCGTCAGCGGCGGGCCGCCGCGCTGCGTTGGCGCAGCTCCGTGAGCACGGTGTCGATCAGCGGCGAGTGGTAGACGTCGGCGACCAGGGCCAGATGCTCGTACTCGGCGGCGAGCCGGCCGTCCGCGGCGCCGTGGCCGACGACGACGGTGTCGGCGGCGTGCGGGGGCACATGGCCCACCGCGCGGTTCTCCAGGCCGCGGCGGAGCGCGGCGGCCTCGGCGACGGCCGCGCGCTGGCGTTCGTCCGCCACCACGGCGCGGGCGCGTTCCCCGGCGATGTCGAGGGTGTCGGACTCGACGTGGCGGCGCAGGGAGCGCTGTACGTCCCGGATCTCGGCCATCCGGCGGTTGGCCCGCCACTCCAGGTCGGCGAAGGGCCAGCGCCCGGGCCATGCCTCGCGCTCCATCGTGACCTCCGGGTTCTGCTCGGTGACCTGCCGCCACAGCGGGGTGAGGCGGCGCAGGCGGCGCCAGGCCGTCACCCGGGGGCCGGCGGCGGGGAGGGCGAAACCGGTGAGGACGAGGAGGGCGGCGACCGAGGCGCTGAGCGGGGCCACGCCGTTGGAGAGCCAGGGTGCGGGGCGGCCGGCCCAGGAGAGGGCGAAGCCGAGGAGTTTGGCGGCGCAGTAGACCAGGCCGAGGTGGCAGCCGGCGGACATCACCCGCAGGCCGCGGGTGAGCCAGGAGGCGCCGAGGGTGGCGGCGTAGCGCAGGCAGAGCGTGCCCAGGGCCGCCAGGCTGGCGCCGAAGATCGCCAGGTAGAGGCCGAGGAAGACCATCACGCCGGGGGCGTCGGTGTAGGCGGTGCTGAAGTCGCGGGGGTGCTCGACGGCGTCGGGGCGGCCGACGGCGAAGCCGGTGACGGCGACCGCCCACAGCACCGCGACGGCGGCGACGGTGGCGCGGGCCCGGGTGCGGGCGCGGCGGCGGGCCGCGTCGCCCTCGCCCGCCGCCCAGCGGGCCAGCATCACCTGCGCGCCGACGGCGAAGACCATGACGGCGGAGTAGAGAAAGACCATCGCGAGGTTGGCGACGCCCAGCAGGCGGTCGAAGGCGCGGTAGAGGCTGGGGGCGGAGAAGAGGAAGACGGTGGCGACGGCGCCGGTCATCACGCAGGCCAGGCCCAGGTCGGCGTTGGCGCGGTCGCGGAGCCAGGCGGTGGTCTTGTAGCCGACGATGGTCCAGGCGACGGCGGCGAAGCAGAGGTAGAGGACGTCGAAGGCATCAGGCACGGGGCTCACCGCCGTCGTCGCGGGCGGGTTCGGCGCCGGTGCCGCCGGCCGGTCCGGAGGCTTCGGCGCCGGAGTCGGCGGCGTCCGGCGCGGACGTGTCCGGGCTGCGGAGGTGCTGGAGGGCCGGGCCGAGGGCGGCGGCGAGTTCGGCGGCGCGGCCGTCCGGCGGGGGCGGCGGGTCCTGGGTGGGCGGGGCCAGGCGCTCCATCAGGAGGGTGCCCAGGACCTCCGTCTCGCGTTCGGCGGGGTTGTCGTAGCCGTGGTGGCGGGCGAGGCCGGGGGTCAGGCCCATCCGGCGCAGCGCCGTCGCCGCGTCGACGGAGGGGGTCCACAGCCGCAGCGCGTCCTCGGTGAGCGCGGGGTCGCGGTCGTGGCCGAGGAGGAGGTGGCCGAGTTCGTGCAGCACGATGTGGGCCTGGTGCCAGGGCGAGGTGCGGCTCTCGTAGAAGACCCAGTAGGCGTCGTCGGTGGCCGCGGTCATGCCGGAGGCGGCGCCGTCGAGGCTCATCGGCACCAGGTGGACGGGGGCTCCCACGCGTGCGCCGACGAGGTCGCACAGGCCCCGCAGATCGACCGTGGCGGGCAGCGCCAGCTCCTTGACGAGCCGCTTGCACCGCCTGCGTATCCGCCCCACTCGCATGGTCATCCCGTCGTCGTGCGTGCGCCGCCAGGTGGCGAAGAGCCGGTCCGGTACGCCGGTGCCGGTCAGGTCAACCGCCATCGGCCCCACCGCCTCTGCCCGGCAGGTCCATCTGGCGGCGGAACTGGTCGATGATGGTGGTCAGGCTCTCCTGGACGTCGGGCGGCAGGCCCACCGAGCGCAGGGCGATGGCGCGGACCCGCTGATCGCGCATGGCGGCGAGGAAGCGGACCTCCTCCTCCACCCGCTCGGCCTGCGGCTGCGACAGATCGCCCAGGAGGTATCCGGCCGGGACGCCGAAGAACTTCGCGAGCGCGCGCAGGACGTCGGGCGAGGGGTTGGACCGGCGGCCGTTGCGCAGCATGGAGAGGTACTGCTCGGTCAGGCGCACCCCGCCGTACTGCTCCGGATCGCCGCTGATCTCCTCGGCGACATGGGCGTTGGTGTACGGGGCGCCGGGCGGGTGCATGTGCGTGAAGAGGCGGCCCAGCCGGTCGGCGAGGGTGCCGGTGTCCTGCGCCGCACCGCCCCGCGCTGCCGTGTCCGCCATCTCCCCGGTCTTCCCGCTCTCCGTCCGCTCCCTGTGGTCCTTCGCTGCCATCCGTAGCCCTTCCCCCGTGTGCGACCGTTCCGTGGCGGGCCGCGGGTGCCGTCCCCCGCCCGTGCGCAGCCCTGTCCACGACCCCAACGGCGAGTTAAGTCGGCCGCCGGGGCTCCCGGGCACATCCTGTCACGGTCCGATCACCGGATGCCAGGGTCGGCCGGGATCGAACCGCGGAAAAGGCCGTAACCCGTGGGGGATTGCCCGGTACCGCCGCCGGTCGGTATGGTCCCCTGGCGCGGTCCGCCCCTTTCTTAACGGGGAGTTGAGTTCCCGTTGAGCCCCGGCTTCGCCCGGGACGCCGGGCCCGGCCTCGTCCGTACCGCGGGAGGCGCCCGGGACCCCGTTCGCGGCCCGGGTGGTTACCCCCGTCCGGGGGCACCCAGGAGGGGGTGCCCGCAGAGCGGCGGGAGGCGGTTTCATGGCGGGAAGTCGCCACGGCAGTTCTGCCGTACGGCGTCGGCCGGCGCCCCTTTCGTGAGTACCGCCCGGCCCTCCCCGCTTACGGCCCGGACCCTCCCCCGGGCCGTCACCCCCCGCCTGACGGAGAGGACCTGCCCCCATGCCCCCTGCCCTCGTACGTACCGCCCGGCCCGCGCCCCTCGAACGCGCCACCGCCCCGGCCGCCGCCGCGCGCCGCGCCGGAGGTGCCGCGTGCCCCGCATGACGCTGAACGTGTACCGGATCGACCCGGCGACCTCCGCCCGCACCGAAGTCCGTTACGTGGACGTGCCGTTGGGCGCCGCGCCGCCGCACCCCGCGATCAGCGCCGCGTTCCCGCCGTGCCGGTGCGCGCGCTGTCCCCGCCGCCAGGAGCCCCGGCCGGGCTCCGCGCGGCACGGCATGGTCCACCACTGACCCGCTGACCGCCTCGCGGCAACCCTCACGGCCGCGTCCCGGGACGTTCCTCCCCCGCCCGGGCCGCGCCGCCGCCGCGGGGCCCACCACGCCGGCCGCTCCCTGAAGGCGGCCGGCGCGGGGAGGGGCGGGCCCGGGAGTTCCCCCGACTCCGCCCTGCGGGCCCGCCCCTCCCGACACCTTCCCCGCGCCCCTCCCCCCGGAGCACCGGACGGCCCGCCGTCCGGTGCTCCTCGCCGTTCCCGGCGCCGCCGACGATCACCTCACCAGCCGTCCGTTAACAGCGAGTTGATGGTTCGTTACGCCGGAACTGATCTACGCCCCGGACTCTGTTCCGCGTGCAACCACTACGGCAGAGCAGCCCAGGACAGGACACCGTCCACGGTGTCCTGCGGCGACGTGCCCGGAGCCATCCGGACCGCCCGTTCCTCTCCTTCCTGGACGAGTCCGGTGCGGTCACCACGATCAGCTACGGCGAGATGGACCGCCGTGCCGAGCGGATGGCCGACCTTCTGGTCAGCCGGGGCGTCGGACCCGGAAGCCGCTTCCACGTCCATCTGACCAACCGCCCCGAGTTCTTCGACGCCTGGTTCGGCGCGGCGAAGGCGGGCGCCGTCATGGTCCCCACCAACCCCCTGTCCACCGCCGACGAGCTCTCCTACGTCCTCGCGCACGCCGAGTGCCGGCTGAGCCTGACCCAGCCCGAACTGCTCACCACCGCGCAGGTCGCCGCCATCGACTCGCCCTGCTGCGAGCAGCTGCTGGTGACCGGGGAGCAGTCGCTGGAGCGGGCGCTGGCCACGGCTCCGCCGCGCCCCGCGCAGCCGGTGGACGATCCGTCCGCGCCGCTCGGCGTGCTCTACACCTCCGGCACCACCAGCCGCCCCAAGGGCGTCGTCGTCCCGCACGCGGCGTATCTGCACTCCGGCGAGGTGGTGGCCCGGCAGCTGCGGCTGCGGCAGGAGGACCGGCAGCTGATCGTGCTGCCGCTGTTCCACGGCAACGCGCAGTACTACTCCTCGATGTCCGCGCTGGTCACCGGCGCGTCGATCGCACTGACCCCGCGGTTCAGCGCCTCGCGCTGGTCCGAGCAGGCGGTGCGGCTGGAGGCGACGGTGGCGAGCCTGTTCGCCGCGCCGATCCGGATGATCCTGGCGCAGCAGCCGTCGGCGCACGACGCCGGGCACCGGCTGCGGGCGGTGATGTTCGCGCAGAACGTCACCGACACTCAACTCGCAGAATTCGAGGACCGGTTCCGGGTGCCGCTGCTCCAGCTGTACGGCATGACGGAGACCGTCGCGCCGCCGCTGATGAACCCGCTGCACGGCCGGCGCCGCAACCAGAGCATGGGCCGCCCGGTGCCCGGCGCACGGCTGCGGGTGGTCGACGAGCGGCTGCGGGACGTCGTGCGCGGCCGGAGCGGCGAACTGCTGGTGGGCGGCGTGCCGGGGCGCACGCTGATGGCCGGGTACCTGGGCGATCCGGAGGCCACCGCCGAGGCGCTGGGCGGCGGCTGGCTGCGCACCGGGGACCACGTGCGGGTGGACTCCGACGGGTTCGTGCACTTCGTGGACCGCGGCAAGGACGTCATCAAGCGCGCGGGCGAGAACGTGTCGTCGAGCGAGATCGAGCGGGTCGTCGACGCGCACCCGGCGGTCTTCGAGTCGGCGGTGGTCGGCGTCCCGGATCCGGTCCGGGACGAGACGGTGAAGGTCTTCGTCGTCCTCAACGGTCAACACCCCTTCACCGAGGACGAGTTGATCGAGTGGTGTGCGGCCAGGCTGGCGCCGTTCAAGGTTCCGGGGTGTGTGGAGGTCGTCGACGGACTGCCGCGCACCTCGGTAGGCAAGATCCGCAAAGCTCTGCTTCGCGGTCGCTGACCCGGTGCGGGCGCTGACGACGCCCGCACCGGTGGATATCCATCCATCGACATGAGGAGTATCCATGGAATTCAAGCGCGCCGTCGGTACGCGCCGCACCACCCGCTACTACCAGGCCTGGCGCCCGGTGGAGAAGGAGAAGGTCCAGAAGATCCTGCACGCCGCGCGGCTCCAGTCGCACCACGGCAATGCGCAGGAGGTCCGCAAGGCCGTCGTCATCACCAAGGGCGAGACCCCGGACGCGGTGCGCGACGGTCTGATCGACGCGGTCTACAACCAGCCGCAGGCCCACCAGGCGCCGGTCGCCATCGTCTGGTGCACCGACATGGCCGGGTGGGAGCCGCTGCGTCCCGCGCTGCTCAAGCTGATCGAGGCGGGCGCCCTCACCTCCAGCTACGGCTGGTCCGAGGAGTTCGTCGACAGCGTCGTGATGAAGACGCCGGACTTCAACGTGCTCGCCGGTGACGTCGAGTTCGCGAAGTGGCTCAGCTCCTTCGAGTGCGGTCTCGGGGTCGGCTCGGCGCTGCTCGCCGCGACGGACGAGGGCCTGGGCACCGGTCTGGTCACCGGCCGCCGGGAGCAGATCCGTGAGCTGCTGAAGATGCCCGAGAGCGTCATCCCGACCCAGATCCAGCTGGTCGGTTACGCGGCCGAGGGCACCGAGGCCGGCGGCCAGCGGCCCCGTCCGGACTTCGAGGACCTGTACTTCGACGGCACCTGGGGCAACAGCATCCAGAGCGACCAGAACGTGGTGGACGAGCTGTCCGAGGCCGGCATGATCCAGGCCGCCGCGCCGCTGCCGCACCGCAAGGCGGAGCTGCGTGCCCTGGCGGGGATGTTCGGTCTCCCCGAGTGAGAGCCGAGCCGATGCCGGAGGCTGCGGTGGCGCCCCCATCCCGGGTGCCGTCGCGGCCTTCGGCCCACCCCGACGGCCGCGCGGAGGTCCGCCGCCTGGCCCAGGCCCGCATCCCGACCGCCCACGGCGAGCTGCGCTGCGTGGCGTACGCGGCGGCGGACGGCGTGGAGCATCTGGCGTTCGTGGCGGGCGAGGTGTCCGGGGCGGCCGGCGCGCTGGTGCGGCTGCACAGCGAGTGCGCCACCGGCGACCTCATGGGGTCGCTGCGGTGCGACTGCGGTGCGCAGCTCGACGAGGCGCTGCGGCGGGTCGCGGCCGAGGGCACCGGCGCCGTGGTCTACCTCCGCGGACACGAGGGCCGCGGCATCGGCATCGCCGCCAAGCTGCGCGCCTACCAGCTCCAGGACACCGGCCTGGACACGGTGGACGCCAATGTGGCCCTGGGGCTGCCGGTCGACGGCCGGGACTACGGCGCGGGCGCGGCGATCCTCCACGACCTGGGCATCACCGGCGTCCGGCTGCTGACCAACAACCCCGACAAGGTCGCGGCACTCGCCCGGCACGGCGTGCGGGTGGCCGGCCGGGTGCCGCTGCTCGCCCCGGCGCACGGGGAGAGCCTGCGCTATCTGCGGACGAAGCGGTCCCGGATGGGGCACCTCCTCGACGGCCTCGACTCCCCCGCCGGAACCGCCGGAGCCGCCGATACCGCCGGCCCCGACCACCCTCACCCTCCCCGAACCACGACGACGGCGCCGGCCCCCGCGGCGCCGCCTGCTGAGGAAAGCCCATGACCGACCCTGCCTTCCACGATCTGATCACCGTCCGGCGCTACGCGGCACAGCTGTCGGACCTCGACACGAAGGACCGCGAGGCCCGGCTCACCACCGTCGCCGAGTTCGCCGCGTTCGTCGGCCGGACGCCGGACGAGATGATCGCGGAGATCTTCAACGAGGAGACCCGCAAGTACCGCAAGCGCGGCTTCTACAGCGACCGGGTGAAGGAGTTCTCCGCGGCGCTCGACGGACCGCGCAACCGCCAGCTGGCGCGCGGCAACGTCATCCGGTCGTTCTTCATCGCCAACGGCCGCCGGATCCCCCCGGAGCAGCCGGACTGGATCTGAGCACCGGTGCGGGCCCGCCGCGGGGCCCGCACCGCCCGGCCGCCCCCACCCGAAGGGAGCAGACCCTTGCTGCCCATCCAGCGGCATCCACTCGACGACCTGCTCGGCATCCGCTACGAGGAGGTGTCCGCGGGGCGGGTGCTCGCCTCGCTCGCGCTGTCCCCGCGCATCCACGGCGCGACGGGCGCGGTGCACGGCGGCGTGCTGGCCGCGCTGGTGGAGGGCGCGGCGTCGGCGGGCGGCGCCCTCAACACCGGGGAGGGCGAGACGGTGGTCTGCGCGGACACCCAGCTGCACCACGTCCGTCCGGTGGTCGGCGGCACGCTGCACCTGTGCGCGGTGCCCGTCCACCGCGGCTTCACCCAGCAGCTGTGGTCCGCGGAGGTCTTCGACGACCGCAACCGGCTGGTGGGCCGCGCCACCGTGCAGGTGCTGCACGTGGCGCGGGAGCGGGCGGCCGCCCCGGCCACCGGGCAGGCCCGCTGACCGCCCGGCAGCGCGGCACGGCCGGCCCCGGCATCCGGGGCCGGCCGCCGCGTTTCAGGCGTCCGCGGATTCCGCCCGGCGCCCCCAGGCGCTGACCATCAGCGGGCCGAAGCCGAGGATGTCGCCGTCGTGCCAGAGGCGGTGGAAGGCGTCGAGGTCGTCCTCGTCGACGAGTCCGGCGGCGAGCAGCCGGGGCGCGAGCTGGTCGATCAGCAGGTCCCAGGCCGGCTGCCCGGCGACCGGATCGGCGGTCAGCGGCAGCGACACCGCGCGCACCTGCACGTCCCGCAGCCCGGCGGCGCGCAGCAGCCGCGGCACCTTCCGGCCGAAGTTCTGGTCGTAGGGGCCGACCGCGAGGGCGGTGAGCAGGGCGGTGACGACGCGGTCGTGGGCGGGCGAGGGCGGGTCCACGGCGCGCACCGTGGTCCAGTCGATGTCCTCCACCACCACCCAGCCGCCGGGCCGGGCCGCCCGGACCATCGACCGCAACACCGGCTCCGGGGACGCCAGGTGTTCCAGCAGCAGCCGGGAGTGGACGAGGTCGAACCGGTTCCCGGGCAGCGGCTCGGCCGTGACGTCCATCCGCCGCACGCTCAGCGCTCCCCCGGCGAGCGGTTCCAGGAAGCGGGTGTCGGCGTCGACGGCCAGCACCTCGCCCGCCGGGCCGACGCGCTCGGCGAACCGCTCCGCCACCCCGCCGGTCCCCGCGCCGACGTCCAGGCAGCGCCAGCCCGGGGCGAGGCCGAGGCGGTCGCAGATCTCGGCGGTGCCCGGGTCGTAGAGCGCGGAGATGTTCTCCAGGCGGGCGCGTTCGGCGTGCCAGGCGGGGTCGAGCACGTAGCTCATGAGCGGTCCTGTCGTTCGAAGGTGACGGCCGGCCAGGGGCAGATCGCCTCGGCGCGGGCGAGGTCGGCGGGGTCGGCCGCGTCCAGATCGGCGTCCGGGCGCAGCCACGCCCGGCGGTCCGCGACGCGGAAGAGGTCCGGGACGGTCTCCGCGCAGTGGCCGGTGCCGCTGCACAGGCCGTGGTCGACGCTCACCCGGCGGGCCGCGGTGGTCAGTTCGGTCGGCTCGCTCATACCCGGTCCGTGCGGGGCAGGGCCGGGCCGTCGTGGACCATCTCCAGGGAGGTCCAGGACCGGAACATCGGGCCGGGGACCTGCTCCGGGGTGAAGCCGGGGCGCAGCCGCAGGCCGGGCAGGCGGCGGTAGAGGGTGGACAGGGCGACCTCGGCCTGGAGGCGGCCGAGGTTCATGCCGATGCAGTGGTGGACGCCGTAGCCGAACGCCATGGAGGCGGGCAGGTCCGTCCAGTCCCGGTCGATGACGAGTTCGTCGGGCCGGTCGAAGACGGCCGGGTCGTGGCCGGCGGCGCCGAGCGAGAAGTAGATCCGCTCGCCGGGCCGGGAGATGTGGCCGCCGGGCAGTTCCGCCTCCTTGAGGGTGCGGCGGTAGAGGCCGAGGATCGGGCCGTCGTAGCGCAGGCCCTCCTCGACGAGGGAGCCGGTCAGGCCGCCGATGTCGCCGAGGTACTTCGTCTTCTGGGCGGGGTGCTGCTCCAGGGCGCACACGATGTTGCCGACGGCGGCGCCGGTGGAGGAGTTCCCGGCGATCAGCCCCATGATGAGCAGGCCGATCTCCTGCTCGTCGAAGCGGTCGCCCCTCTCCTCGGCGAAGCACAGGGCGGTGGTGAGGTCGTCGTGGGCGGGGCCGGCGGCGCGGCGGGAGCGGACCGTCTCCTGGAGGTAGACGCGCCAGGCGTCCATCTCGGGGGAGGC
The DNA here is from genome assembly GCF_040300365.1 of Streptomyces sp. NPDC000404. Classification (NCBI taxonomy): domain Bacteria; kingdom Bacillati; phylum Actinomycetota; class Actinomycetes; order Kitasatosporales; family Streptomycetaceae; genus Streptomyces; species Streptomyces sp. NPDC000404. The sequence goes on from NZ_JBEPDN010000004.1 coordinate 426,504, forward strand.
GAGGCCCTCGTTGTTGACGATGCCGGTGGACTCCGGCAGCAGCGAGGTGCGCAGCACGTATTCCCGGTCCTGCTCGGGGATGCCGAGGAGTTCGACGATGTGGGTCTCGCTCATCGGGACGGCGAAGTCGGCCATCAGGTCGAAGGCGCCGCCGCGTGCGGCGACGGCGTCGATGAGGTCGTTGACGGTGCGCTCGGTGAACGGCCGCATGCGGTTGATGCGGGAGGCGGACAGGGCGCGGATGACGAGGCGGCGCCGGCGGGTGTGGCGGGGCGGGTCGGTGAGGGTGAAGACCTGCATCGCCTCGGGCACCGGCTCCTCCAGCGGCCAGGCGGCGCTGTAGGTGCAGGAGAACGCCTCGTGGTTGCGGCCCACCTCCTTCACCGCCTCGTACGAGGTGACCTGCACGGAGTCGAGTTCCGGGGAGTGGACGACGGGGCAGCGGGCGCGGTCGGCGGCCAGTTGCTCCCAGGGGTGGGCGGCCTTGCCGTCGTACGGCCGGAAGGCGGGGGCGCCGGGCACGGCGGCGGGGGCGGTCTGCTCGGGCATGGCTGCTCGTTTCTTCGCGGTGCGGGAGAGGCGGACGGGGCGGTCAGTTGACCGCGCGGTCGCGGCCGGCCCAGAACTGTTCGCGCAGCGTGCGGCGGAGGATCTTGCCGCTGGGGTTGCGGGGGACGGCGTCGACGACGGTGTAGCGGGTGGGGATCTTGAAGTCGGCGAGCCGGCCGCGCAGGAAGGCGCGGATCTCGTACGGGGCGGCGGATGCGCCGGGGCGCAGGGCGAGGAAGGCGTGGACGGCCTCGCCCCAGCGGTCGTCGGGGACGCCGATGACGGCGGCGTCCAGGACGGCGGGGTGGGCGCAGAGGGCGTTCTCGACCTCGGCGGGGAAGATGTTCTCCCCGGCCCGGACGATCATTTCCTTGATGCGGTCCCGGATGAAGAGATAGCCGTCCGCGTCGAGGTGTCCGGCGTCGCCGGTGTGGAGCCAGCCGTCGCGGAGGGTGGCGGCGGTCGCCTCGGCCAGCCGCCAGTACTCCAGCATGCGGGCGGGCGTCTTGATGCAGACCTCGCCGACCTCACCGGGCGGCAGGACGCTGCCGTCGGGGGCGGTGATCCGCAGCTCGATGCCGGGGTAGGCGCGCCCGGCGGCGCGCAGGCGGGGGCTGCCGGGGACGTGGTCGGCGGGCGGCAGGCAGACGGCGGTGTTGCCGGTCTCGGTGAGGCCGTAGATCTGCGCGAGGTCGCACCGCATGACGGAGATGCACTGCCGCAGGAGGGATTCGGAGATCGGGGAGCCGCCGTAGACGACCTTGCGCAAGGTGGCGAAGTCGGCTTCCGCGGCGTCGGGTTCGGACAGCAGCATCAGCAGCATGGCGGGGACCAGGAAGGCGGTGGTGACGCCGGATTCCCGGATGAGCTGGAGCACCTCGCGGCCGCCGAAGGAGCGCAGCGCGACGTTGGTGACCCCGGCGTTGAAGCCCTGGGTGGCGTACCACAGGCCGCCGATGTGGGAGCCGGAGATGCCGATGAGGCTGACGTCGTCGGGGCGGAAGTCGATCCAGTCGAGGCCGGCGTCGTCGAGCAGCCCGCGGACGGCGAAGAAGCTGCGGTGGGCGAGGACGACGCCCTTGGGCAGGCCGGTGGTGCCGCTGGTGTACATCTGGGCGACGGCGTCGTCGGTGGTGGCGGGGGCCGGGGCCGCGGCGCCGCGGCCGCCGTCCTTCCAGTCCTTGAGGGTGCGGGCCGAGTCGTCGGTGCCGTCGAGGAGCACCAGGTGCCGCAGGTCGGGCAGGTCGGGGCGGATCTTGTGGGCGGTGGGCAGGAACTCGCCCTCGACGAAGAGGAGTTCGGCGCGGGAGTCGCGCAGGATGTACTCGACCTCGGTGGGCGCGAGGCGCCAGTTGACGGGGACGAGGACCGCACCGGCGGCCGCGCAGGCGTAGAGCAGTTCGTAGAAGCGCACCGACTCCTTGCCGAGGTAGCCGACGCGGGAGCCCTTGGTGAGGCCGGAGGCGGCGAGCGCCAGGGCGCCGCGGGCGCTCTCGGCGTACAGGCGTCCGTAGGTGACCTCGACGTCGCCGCAGCGCAGCGCGGGGTGTTCGGGCCGGTGGGTGGCGTGGAAGGCGAGCCGGGCGTCGAGGGTGCGGTGCGTCGGCGCGGGCGTGGGGTGTGTGGTCATGGCGGGGCGGCCCTTCAGATGCGTGCGGCGCGCAGCCAGTGGCGGCGGCGCCGGAAGGCGTAGGTGGGCAGTGCGGTCGGGCGGGCCCCGGTGCCGGCGAACACGGCGTCCCAGTTGGGCCGTTCGCCCCGGCAGTGGGCCTCGGCGAGGGCGGTGTCCAGGTCGGGCTCCGGGCCCGCGCGGTGGCCGGGGCGGAGCAGGCCGGGGGCGTCGGCGCCGTCGGCGAGGGCGGTCAGGGCGTGCAGCCGGGCCGTCCGGTCGGCGCCCAGGACCGCGGCCCGGCACGGCTGTCCGGCGCGGGCGGCGGCGAGGGTGCGGGCCACGTCGAGGACGGTGACCTCGGGGTGCGCGGTGAGGTGGGCGGCGAGGCGGGCGGCCTGGGCGCGCAGCCCCGCCTCGTCGGCGGCGGAGAGCGGCCAGGGCGGTGCGGGGGTGTGCGCCGGGCCGGACGGGGGCCGGCCGGCGGGCGCCGCGGTCCCCTCGGCCGGGGCCTCCTCGGTGGGCTCCTCGGCCGGGGCCTCCTCCAGGATCACGTGGACGTTGGTGCCGCTGATGCCGAACGAGGAGACGGCGGCGCGGCGGGGGCGGCCGGGCGCGGCGGGCCAGGGCACGGCCTCGGTGAGCAGCCGGACGGTGCCGGCGGACCAGTCGAGGTGCGGTGACGGGTCGTCGGCGTGCAGGGTCCGCGGCAGCCGCTCGTGGCGGAGGGCGAGGACCATCTTGATCAGACCGCCGATGCCGCCGGCGGCCTGGGTGTGGCCGATGTTGGACTTCAGGGAGCCCAGCCACAGGGGCCGTGCCGCGTCGCGTTCGGCGCCGTAGGTGTCGAACAGGGCCTGGGCCTCGATCGGGTCGCCGAGCGGGGTGCCGGTGCCGTGTGCCTCCACCGCGTCGACGGAGTGCGCGGGGACGCGGGCGGCGGCCAGCGCCTGCCGGATCATCCGCCGGTGGGCGCGGCCGTTGGGGGCCGTCAGCCCGTGGGAGGCGCCGTCCTGGACGACGGCGGAGCCGCGGATCACCGCGAGGACGGTGCGGCCGTGGCGCCGGGCGTCCGACAGGCGCTCCAGCGCCACCAGACCGGCGCCCTCGGCGACGCCCCAGCCGTCCGCCCGCGCGCCGAAGGACTTGCAGCGGCCGTCCGGCGCCAGCAGGCCCTGGGCGCCGAACGCGGTGAGCGCGGCGGGCGTCGCCATCACCGACGCGCCGCCGACCAGCGCCAGGTCCGTCTCGTCGGCGCGCAGCGCGTGGAGGGCGGTGTGCAGGGCGACCAGGGCCGAGGAGCAGGCGGTGTCGACGGTGACGGCGGGGCCCTGGAGGCCGAGGGTGTAGGCGATCCGGCCGGAGGCGACGCTCGGGGCGCTGCCGACCAGGAGGGCGCCGCCGGTGCCGTCGGGTGCCTCGCGCACGCGTCCGCCGTAGTCGTTGTAGATCACCCCGGCGTAGACCCCGGTACGGCTGTCGCGCAGCGCGGTGGGGTCGATGCCGGCCCGCTCCAGCGCCTCCCAGGCGGTCTCCAGCAGCAGCCGTTGCTGGGGGTCGCAGAGCGCGGCCTCCTCGTCGGTCATCCGGAACGGCGCGGGGTCGAAGTCGGCCGCGCCGTGCAGGAATCCGCCGCGAACGGTGGCCCCGGCGGGTGCCTCGCCCCAGTCTCGGTCGGTGGGGAGGCCGGAGGTGGCGTCGCGGCCGTCGGCGAGCAGCCGCCACAGGTCCTCGGGGGTCTCGACGCCGCCCGGGTAGCGGCAGGCCATCCCGACGACGGCGACCGGCTCGTGGCGCCGCTCCTCGGCCGCGGCCAGCTCCCGCCGGGTGCGGCGCAGTTCCCGCGTGACGCGTTCGAGGTACACGCGCAGCTGGCGTTCGTCTGCCATGGATGCCTTCCTTGGGCCGGTCGGGGCGGGGCGGTACGGGACGGGGCGGGGCGCTGCCCGGTGCCGTCGTCAGCGGGTGCCGAGTTCCTCGTCGATGAGGCCGAAGAGCTGCTCATCGGTGGCGGCGGCCAGCCCGGCGTCCGGGTCGGCGCCGCCGTCGGGGCCGCCGTCGGCGTCACGCAGGCCGGCGAGCAGCGCCGCCAACCGGGCCCCGGCGTCCGCCCGTTCGTGCGCTCCGGTGCCCGCCAGGACGGCGGCGAGCCGGTCGAGGGCGTCGTGCAGCGCGCCGGCGGTGGCGCCCGGCGCTCCGGGGGCGGCCGGGGGCGCGGCCTGGGCGGGGGCCAGCCGGGCGCCGAGGTCCTGGGCGAGCGCCGCGGGGGTGGGGTGGTCGAAGACGAGGGTGGCGGGGAGCTTGAGCCCGGTCGCCTCGTCGAGGGCGTTGCGCAGCGCCACCGCGGTGAGCGAGTCGAAGCCGAGGTCGGTGAGGTGGCGTGCGGCGGGGACGGTGCGCGCGGCCTGTCCGGCGGGGTGGCCCAGGACGGTGGCGACGCGCTCCTGGACGAGGGTGAGCAGCGCGGCGGTGCGGCCGGGGGCGTCCAGTGCGGCCAGCCGGGCGCGGAGCGCGTCGGGTCCGCTGCCGTGCGGGGCGGGGCGGTGGGCGGCGGGCAGCAGCGCGCCGAGGAGCGGCGGCGGGCCGCCGGGCTGCTCCCGCAGGGCGGCGAGGTCGAACCGTACGGCCGTCAGGGCGGGTTCGGCGGTGGCGAGCGCGGTGTCGAGGAGCGCCAGGCCCTGATCGGTGGGGAGCGGGAGCACGCCGGTGCGGCGCAGTTGCGCGGCGAGGCCGTCGCGGTCCAGCTGCTGCTCGCGCTCGGCGGTGCGCTCCCAGTAGCCCCAGGCGAGGGCGGTGGCGGGCAGTCCGGCGGCGTGCCGGTGGCGGGCCAGCGCGTCCAGCAGGGCGTTGGCGGCGGCGTAGTTGGCCTGTCCGGGCGCGCCGAGCACCCCGGCGGTGGAGGAGAAGAGCAGGAAGCGGCGGAGCGGCAGGTGGGCGGTGAGGTCGTGGAGGTGGAGCGCGGCGTCGGCCTTCGGCCGCAGCACCCGGGCGACGCGGTTGGCGTCGAGGGCGGCGAGCACCCCGTCGTCGAGGACCGCGGCGGTGTGGACGACGGCGGTCAGCGGCCGGTCCTCGGGGACGGTGGCGAGGAGGCGGGCGAGGGCTTCCCGGTCGCCGGCGTCGCAGGCGGCGAGGGTGACCGTGGCCGCGCCGAGGCCGCGCAGGTCGCGGGCGAGGGCGGCGGCGCCGGGCGCGTCGGGCCCCCGGCGGCCGGTGAGGAGGAGGTGGCGGGCGCCGTGCGCGGTGACGAGGTGGCGGGCGACGAGGGAGCCCAGGACGCCGGTGCCGCCGGTGATCAGGACGGTGCCGTCGGGGTCGAGGGGCGCGTCGTCCGCCGGTGCCGGTGTTCCGGCCCGCTCCAGGCGGGGGACGAGGACGGTGCCGCGGCGCAGGGCGAGTTCGGGTTCGCCGGTGGCGACGGCCGCGGGGAGCGTGCGGGCTGCCGCGGGGTCCGCGTCGGTGTCGACGAGGACGAGGCGGCCCGGGTGTTCCCGCTGCGCGGAGCGGACCAGGCCCCACACGGCGGCGTGGGCGAGGTCGGGGACGCCGTCGCCGGGGGCGGCCGCCACGGCGCCGCGGGTGACGAGCACCAGCCGGCCGGCCGGCCGGGGGTCGGCCAGCCAGGTCTGGAGCAGGGTCAGCGCGGCGGTGGTGGCGGCGCGGGTCCGGTCGGCGAGGTCGGCGGCGGGCTCGTCGCTCTCCGGTCCGGGCAGCGGCACCACGAGGACGTCCGGCGGCGCCTCGCCGGCGGACGTCGCGGCCCGGAGATCGGCCGGCCGGTCGTGGCGGCGGGCGCCGGGGACGGGCAGCGTGGCGCCGAGGACGGCCCAGGTGCCGGTGGCCGGGCCGGTGGCGGGACGGGGGTGCCAGCCGGTGCGGAACAGCGCGTCCCGGTGGGCGCCGCCGGCCGCGGCGAGGGCCGCCGGGTCGACGGGCCGCAGGGTGAGGGCGTCGGCGTGGAAGACCGGGCGGCCGGTGCCGTCGGTGACGGTGACCGCGACGGAGCCGGTGCCCTCGGGGGCGAGGGTGACGCGCAGCGCGGTGGCGCCCGGGGTGTGCAGCCGGGCGCCGCGCCAGGCGAACGGGAGCCGCAGCCCCGGGCCGGTCAGCCCGAGCGGGTGCAGCGCCGCGTCGAGGAGGGCGGGGTGCAGGGCGAACCGGCCGGCGTCCGGGACGTCCGCGGGCAGGGCGATCTCGGCGTGCAGGGTGTCGCCGTGGCGCCAGGCGGCGGTCAGCCCGCGGAAGGCGGGCCCGTATCCGGCGCCGCCGGCGTCGAGCCGGGTGTACAGCTCCTCGGGCGGTACGGGCACGGCGCCGGGCGGCGGCCAGGCGGTGGGGGCGGGGGCCGGGGCGGGGTGCCCGTCGGTGAGGGTGCCCGTGGCGTGCCGGGTCCAGGGGGCGTCCGGGTCGTCGCCGGTGGCGGCGTGGACGGTGACGGCGCGGTCGCCCGCCGCGTCGGGTGCGTCGACGGCGACGTGGAGGCGGACGGGTTCCCCGTCGGGGAGGAAGAGCGGGGATTCCAGGAGGAGTTCGGCGATCTGCGGGCAGCCGGTCTCCTGGCCGGCGCGCAGCAGGAGTTCGACGAAGGCGGTGCCGGGCAGCAGCACCGCGCCGCCGACGGCGTGGTCGGCGAGCCAGGGCTGCGACGCGAGCGAGATCCGCCCGGTCAGCACCGTGCCGCCGGTATCGGGCAGCTGCACGGCGGCGCCCAGCAGCGGGTGGTCCACCCCGCCGACGCCGAGGCGGGCGGGGTCCCCGGCGGTGGCGGCGGGCGGCACCGGCCAGAAGCGTTCGTGCCGGAAGGCGTAGGTCGGCAGGGCGGTCCGGGCCGCCCGGGCCTGCCGGGGGTCGGCGCCGAGGACGGCGGGCCAGTCCAGGTCGACGCCGCGGACGTACGCCTGCGCCAGCGACCGGGCGAAGTCGTCCGCGCCGCCCTCGCCGCGCCGCAGCGACTCCAGCACCACGCAGCCGCGTCCGGTGTCCTCCGCGGTCTGCGTCACCGCCACCGTGAGCACGGGACGCGGGCTGACCTCGACGAAGGCGCGGATCCCGCGGTCCAGGAGGTGGGTTGTGGCGCCCTGGAAGTCGACGGTCTCGCGGAGGTTGCGGTACCAGTACGCGCCGTCCAGCGTCGCCGGGTCCACCGCACGGCCGGTCACCGCCGAGCAGAGCAGCGTGCCGTTGCCCGGCAGCGGCGTCACGTCCGCGAGGGCCGTGCGCAGCCGGTCCGCCACCTCCTCCACATGGGCGGAGTGTCCGGCGCGCTCCGCCGGGATGCGGCGGACGCGGACGCCGTCGGCGGCGAACCGGTCGAGGGCCTCCTCGACGGCGGCGACCTCACCGGAGATCGTGGTGGCGGACGGGGAGTTGACGGCGGCGACGGTGACCTTGCCGTCCCAGGCGGCGATCCGCTCCTCGACGGCGGCGCGGCCGAGCAGCACGGAGGCCATCGCGCCGGGCGTGGTGAGGGCGTTGAGGCAGGCGGCGCGCACCGCGACGGTCTTCGCCGCGTCGTCCAGGCTCAGCGCCCCGGCGACGTACGCGGCGGCGATCTCGCCCTGCGAATGCCCGACGACCGCCGCCGGGACCACGCCGCAGCGCCGCCACAGCTCGGCGATGCCCGTCATCACCGTGAAGAGCGCCGGCTGCACCACCGTCAGCTCCTCGTAGGCGGCCGGGGCGCCGGCCTCGCCCTTGAGGAACGCCGTCAGCGGTACGTCCAGGTAGGGGGCGAAGGCCCGCTCGCAGCGGGTGACCCAGGCGGCGAACTCCGGTGAGGTGCCCAGGAGTCCGGCGCCCATGCCGATCCACTGGGAGCCCTGGCCGGGGAAGACCAGCGCGACGCCCTCGCCGGTGGCTTCCGGGACGGTGCCGGTGACGGTGGCGGGGTCCTCCACTCCGGCGGCGAGCGCGTCGAACGCGTCGGCGGCGGCCGTCCGGTCGGCGGCCCGCACCACGGCCCGGTGCTCGAATCCGGTGCGCCCGGCGAGCGCGCCGGCCAGCGCCGCGTCGGGCAACTCCGCCGCCCGGTCGGTGCGCAGGAAGTCCGCGAGCCGTCCCGCCTGTGCGCGCAGCGAGGCGTCCCCGCGCCCGGACACCGGCCACAGCAGCGGCCCGGCGGGCCGGGCGGTGGCCGTCGTCCCGGTGTCCGGGCCGGGCTCCGCGGGCGGCGCCTGTTCGATGATCACGTGGGCGTTGGTGCCGCTGACGCCGAAGGAGGAGACGCCCGCCCGGCGGGGGCGGTCCACGTCCGGCCAGGGCACCGTCTCCCGGGCGATCTCCACGGCGCCCTCGGCCCAGTCCACATGCGTGGACGCCCGGTCGACGTGGAGGGACGCCGGGACGATCCCGTGCTCCATCGCCAGCATCGCCTTGATCACCCCGGCGACGCCCGCGGCGGCCTGCGTGTGCCCGATGTTGGACTTCACCGAACCCAGCAACAACGGCGCAGCCCCCCGGTCGCGCTGCCCGTACGTCGCCAGCAACGCCTGCGCCTCGATCGGATCACCCAACGCCGTCCCCGTGCCATGCGCCTCCACCACATCCACATCGGAGACCGACAGACCCGCCGACGCCAGTGCCTGACGGATCACCCGCTGCTGCGCCGGACCGCTCGGCGCCGTCAGACCGTTCGACGCACCGTCCTGATTCACCGCCGAACCCCGCACCACACCGAGAACGCGACGGCCCGCCCGCAGCGCGTCCGACAACCGCTCCAGGACCAGGACGCCCACGCCCTCGCTGAGGGAGGTGCCGTCGGCGGCGTCGGCGAAGGGCTTGCAGTGGCCCTGGGGCGAGAGGGCGCGCTGACGGCTGAACTCGATGAAGACGGTGGGGGTGGGCATCACGGTGACGCCGCCGGCCAGCGCCAGCGTGCATTCGCCGCGGCGCAGCGCCTGCGCCGCCAGATGCAGCGTCACCAGCGACGACGAGCACGCCGTGTCGAGGGCGAGGGTCGGGCCCTCCAGGCCGAGGACGTAGGCGATCCGGCCGGCCGCGACGCTGGAGGTGGTGCCGAGGTCGAAGTACCCCTCGACCTGGTCGAAGACCGGCTGGAGGAGGAGGGAGTAGTTGGAGGGGAAGGCGCCGGTGAACACGCCGGTGCGGCTGCCCTTCACCGTCGCCGGGTCGATTCCGGTGCGCTCCAGCGCCTCCCACGACGTCTCCAGCAGCAGCCGCTGGATCGGGTCCATCGCCAGCGCCTCGCGGGGCGAGATGCCGAAGAACGCGGCGTCGAAACCGGTGGTGGCGTCGAGGAAGCCGCCCTCGCGGACGTAGCTGGTGCCGGGGTGCTCGGGGTCCGGGTCGTGGAGCGCGGCCAGGTCCCAGCCCCGGTCGTCGGGGAACGGGCCCTGGGTGCGGCCCTCGGCGGTGAGCACGTCCCACAGGTCTTCGGGCGAGTCGATGCCGCCGGGGTAGTGGCAGGCCGTGCCGACGACGGCGATCGGCTCGTCGGTGGTGTCCCGCAACCGCTGGTTCTCCTGGCGCAGTTGCCGGGCCTCGGTCAAGGACGCGCGCAGCGCCTCGACGACCTTGGCGTCGGGGGTCCGCGGCGCGTGCGGCGTGCCGGGGGTGTCGGGGGTTTCCATCACGAACCTCGCTGTTGCCGTGCCGTCAGGAGTGGTCGTCGAGCGCGAGCCGGACCAGGGCGGCCACGTCCATCGCGGCGATGTCGGCGGTGTCGCCGGGGCGGTGGTCGGTGGCGGGCCGGGCCGGGGGCGCCGGGTGCGGTGCGGTGTCGTCCGGGAGGAGCCGGGTGCGCAGATAGCCGGCGATGTCGGCGGGGGTGGGGTGGTCGAAGACCAGGGTGCTGGGCAGCCGCAGGCCGGTGGCGCGGGAGAGGCGGTTGCGGAGTTCGACGGTGGTGAGGGAGTCGAAGCCGAGGTCGCCCAGGCGCCGGTCGGGCGCCGGGTCCCGGTCCTGGGCGCCGAGGACCGCGCGGATCTCCGTGCGGACCAGCCCGCGCAGGATGCGGTCGCGTTCGGCCGGGGCGGCGGCCCGCAGCCGCCGGGTGAGGCCGTCCGGTGCCGCGTCGGCCCGTGCGGGGGCGGCGCGGGGCGGGGCGGCGGGTGCGGTGCCGCGCAGCAGGGCGGGCGCCTCGGCGTCGCGGAATGCGGCGGGGTGCAACGGGACGGGTGCCAGCAGGGGTTCGGCGGTGGCCGTCGCGGTGTCGAAGAGGGCGAGGCCCTGCTCGGTGCCGAGGGTGCCGATGCCGAGGCGGGCGAGGCGGGCGGTGCGGCCGTCCTGGTCGAGGTGGCGGGTCATGCCGGTCGTCTCGTCCCACAGGCTCCAGGCGAGGGAGGTGGCGGGCAGGCCGTGGGCGGCGCGGTGGGCGGCGAGGGCGTCGAGGAAGGAGTTGGCGGCGGCGTAGTTGGCCTGTCCGGCGGTGCCCAGGAGCCCCGCGGCGGACGAGAAGAGGGCGAACAGCGCCAGGTCGTGGCCGCGGGTGAGGTCGTGGAGGTGCCAGGCGGCCCGCACCTTGGGGGCGAGGACGCGGACGGTGCGGTCGGCGGTGAGGGAGGGGACGACGCCGTCGTCGAGGACGCCGGCGGCGTGGACGACGGCGGTCAGCGGGTGGGCGGCGGGCACGGCGTCGAGGAGGGCGGCGAGCGCGGTGCGGTCGGTGGTGTCGCAGGCGGCGACGGTCACCTCGGCGCCGAGGGCGGTCAGTTCGGCCGCGAGGTCCGCGGCGCCCGGCGCGTGGGGCCCGCGGCGTCCGGCCAGCACGACATGGGCGAAGCGGTGGCGGCGCACCAGGTGGCGGGCGAGGGCGCCGCCGAGGGTGCCGGTGCCGCCGGTGATCAGCAGGGTGCCGTCCGGGTCGGGGGCGGGCGCGGGACGTCCCGCGGGCCGCCCGGGCGCGGCGCCGTCCGCCGGCCGGTACGGCGTGAGGCGCAGCCGTGCGGCGCGTCCGGCGCGCAGGGTGAGCTGCGGTTCGCCGGCGGCGCGGGCGGCGGCCACGGCGGCGGGCAGGGCGCGGCGGGAGGCGTCGGTGCCGTCGCTGTCCACGAGGAGGAAGCGGCCCGGGTTCTCGGTCTGCGCCGACCGCACCAGGCCCCACAGGGGCGCCGCCGCGAGGTCGGTGACGTCCTCCCCCGGTCCGGCGGCGACGGCTCCGCAGGTGACGATCACCAGGTGGGAGGCGGCGCAGCGGTCGTCGGCGAGCCACTGCTGGAGGGTGGCGAGGAGCGTGGTGGTGGCGGTCTCCGCGGCGCCGGGCAGATCCGGGCCCGGCCGGCCGGTGCACGGCAGCAGGACGGTGGCGGGCACCGGCTCCCCGGCGTCGAGGCGGGCGCGGAGCGCCGCGAGTCCGGTGTGGACGGCGGCGCCCGGCGGGCGGACGGCGGCGTCCGTGCCGAGCACCGCCCAGCCGGTGTCGGGCCCGGTGCTCGCGGGGTGGTCCCAGGGTTGCCAGACGGGCCGGTGCAGGGCGCGGCCGTCGGCGGCGGGGCGGAGCCGGTCGGCGGGGACGGGGCGGGTGACCAGGGAACGGGCGGCGGCGACGGGGGCGCCCGTGGCGTCGGTCAGGTCGACGGCGACGGTGCCGGGGCCCTGCGGGGTCAGCCGGACCCGCAGCCGGCCGGCGCCCGTGGCGTGGATGCGGACACCGCTCCAGGTGAACGGCAGCCAGGGCCCGTCGGCGGACTCGTCGAGCCCGCCGTTCAGCAGCAGCGGCTGGACCGCCGCGTCGAGGAGGGCGGGGTGCAGGGCGAACCGGCCGGGGTCGGCGGCGGTGCCGGGCAGTTCGACCTCGGCGAGGAGGGTGTCGCCGTGGCGCCAGGCGGCGCGCAGTCCGCGGAAGGCGGGGCCGTAGCCGAAGCCGCGGGCGGCGGTGCGGTCGTGGAAGCCGTCGAGCGGGACGGGGCGGGCACCGGCCGGAGGCCAGGGGGCGGGCGCGGCGTCGTCCGGTGCGGGGTCGTCGCGGGTGAGGGTGCCCGTGGCGTGCCGGGTCCAGGGGGCGCCGGGGTCGCCGCCGGGGCGGGCGTGGACGGTGACGGCGCGCTCGCCGGTGGCCGCGTCGGGTGCGCCGACGGCGACCTGGAGGCGGACCGCGCCGCGCTCGGGCAGGAACAGCGGGCTCTCCAGGACCAGTTCGGCGATCTGCGGGCAGCCGGTCTCCTGGCCGGCGCGCAGCAGGAGTTCGACGAAGGCGGTCCCCGGCAGCAGCACCGCGCCGCCGACGGCGTGGTCGGCGAGCCACGGTTGCGACGCGAGGGAGATCCGCCCGGTCAGCACCGTGCCGCCGGTGGCGGGCAGTTCGACGGCCGCGCCCAGGAAGGGGTGGTCCGCGGCGGTGACGCCGAGGGCTTCCGGGTCGCCGCGGCCGTCGGGCGGGGCGGGCCAGAACCGTTCGTGCCGGAAGGCGTAGGTCGGCAGGGTGCTGCGCAGGGTCCGGGCGCGGTCCGGGTCGGCGCCCAGGACGGCGGGCCAGTCCAGGTCGACGCCGCGGACGTACGCCTGCGCCAGCGACCGGGCGAGGCGCGCCGCGCCGCCGTCGCCGCGCCGCAGCGTCTCCAGCACCACGCCCTCGTGTCCGCGCTCCTCCAGGATCCGCTCCAGCGCCGTCGTCAGGACGGGGTGGGCGCTCGCCTCGACGAAGACCCGGAAGCCGCGGTCCAGGAGGTGGGTTACGGCGCCCTGGAAGTCGACGGTCTCGCGGAGGTTGCGGTACCAGTACGCGCCGTCCAGCGTCGCGGGGTCCGCCGCGCGGCCGGTCACCGTCGAGCAGAACAGCGTGCCGTTGCCCGGCAGCGGCGTCACGTCCGCGAGGAGAGCGGGCAGCCGGTCCGCCAGGATCTCGGTCTGCGCGGAGTGCGAGGCGTAGTCGATGGGGATGCGGCGGGCCCAGACGCCGTCGGCGGCCATCCGGTCGAGGAACCGTGCCACCGCGGCGGCGTCGCCGGAAACGGCGGTGGACGACGGGGAGTTGACGGCGGCGACGGTGAGCGCGCCGTCCCAGGCCGCGAGTTTCGCCTCGGTGGCGGCGCGGCCGAGCATCACCGTGGCCATCGCGCCGCGCCCGGCCAGCTCGGTGAGGAGTCCGGCGCGCAGCGCGACGGTCTTCGCCGCGTCGTCCAGGCTCAGCGCCCCGGCGACGTACGCGGCCGCGATCTCGCCCTGCGAATGCCCGACGACCGCCGCCGGGACCACCCCGTGGTGCCGCCACAGCTCGGCGATCCCGGTCATGACGGTGAACAGTGCGGGCTGCACCACCGCGTCCCCCTGGTCGAGGGAGACGGTGCTGTCCTCGTCGCGGAGCAGGGCGGTCAGCGACCAGTCGAGGTAGGGGGCGAATGCGGTCTCGCAGCGGGCCACCCAGGCGGCGAACACCGGCGAGGAGTCGAGGAGTTCGCGTCCCATGCCCGGCCATTGGGAGCCCTGGCCGGGGAAGACCAGCACGGTGCCCTCGCCGGCCGCGCCCGCCGGGGCGGCGCCGGTGACGACGGAGTCCGGCTCGGCGCCGGTGGCGAGCGCGGCCAGCGCGGTGGCCGCGGCGGCCCGGTCGGCGGCGAGCGCCACCGCCCGCCGCTCGAACCCGGTACGTCCCGCGAGGGCGGCGGCCACCACCGCGTCGGGCGCGTCGGCGCCGCGCCGCAGATACTCCGCCGCCCGCTCCGCCTGGGCGCGCAGCGCGGCGTCCCCGCGCCCGGACACCGGCCACAGCAGCGGACCGGCGGCGGCGCGCGGCGGCCCGGCCGGCTCCCGCTCCACCGGGGCCGGCGCCTGCTCCACGATCACATGGGCGTTGGTGCCGCTCATGCCGAAGGAGGAGATCCCGGCGCGGCGCGGCCGCCCGGTCGCCGGCCAGGGCGCCGCCTCCCGGACGACCTCCACGGCGCCGGCCGCCCAGTCGACGTGCGAGGAGACCTCATCGACGTGGAGCGAGGCCGGGACGATCCCGTGTTCCAGGGCGAGTACGGCCTTGATCACTCCGGCGACGCCCGCGGCGGCCTGCGTGTGCCCGATGTTGGACTTCACCGAACCCAACAGCAACGGCGCAGCCCCCCGGTCGCGCTGCCCGTACGTCGCCAGCAACGCCTGCGCCTCGATCGGATCACCCAACGTCGTCCCGGTGCCATGCGCCTCCACCACATCCACATCGGAGACCGACAACCCAGCCGACGCCAGTGCCTGACGGATCACCCGCTGCTGCGCCGGACCGCTCGGCGCCGTCAAACCGTTCGACGCACCGTCCTGATTCACCGCCGAACCCCGCACCACACCGAGAACGCGACGGCCCGCCCGCAGCGCGTCCGACAACCGCTCCAGCACGAGCATCCCCACGCCCTCGGCGGGGCCGAAGCCGTCGGCGCCGTCGGCGAAGGCGCGGCAGCGGCCGTCCGGGGACAGCGCGCGCTGACGGCTGAAGCCCAGGTGGACGCTGGGCCCGGAGAGGACCGTCGCGCCGCCGGCCAGCGCCAGCGCGCACTCGCCGCGGCGCAGCGCCTGCGCCGCCAGATGCAGCGTCACCAGCGACGACGAGCACGCCGTGTCGACGGTCAGGGCCGCGCCCTCCAGGCCGAGCGCATAGGCGATCCGCCCGGAGGCGACGCTGTGGTGGGTGCCGGTCGTGTAGTACATGTCGCTGTCGGGGACGGGCCGGGCGGTCAGCGCGTGGTCGAAGTCGGCGACCCCGGCGTAGACGGCGGTGGGCGAGCCGCGCAACGCCGCCGGGTCGATCCCGGCGCGCTCCAGCGCCTCCCACGACGTCTCCAGGAGCAGCCGCTGCTGCGGGTCCATGACCAGCGCCTCGCGGGGCGAGATCCCGAAGAACGCGGCGTCGAACTCCGCGGCGCCGCCGAGGAACCCGCCCCCGCGGACGTATGTGGTGCCCGACCGGTCGGGGTCCGGGTCGTGGAGCGCGGCCAGGTCCCAGCCCCGGTCGTCGGGGAACGGGCCGATGGCGTCGCCCCCGGCCGCGAGCAGCCGCCAGAGGTCTTCGGGCGAAGCGACGCCACCGGCGAACCGGCAGGCCATCCCCACGATGACGACGGGGTCGTCACCGGCGGGCCGGTCCGGGGCCGCCGCGGGCGCACCGGCCGCGGCCGTGTCCGGCGAGGTGGCCACGGGCCCGGTCACGGCGGGCGGGGCGGGGTCCGTGGGCAGGGTGGCGAGGAAGGCGGCGAGCGCCACCGGGGTGGGGTGGTCGAAGACCAGGGTGGACGGCAGGCGCAGACCGCTCGCGGCGTCGAGCCGGTCCCGCAGGTCGACGGCGGTGAGGGAGTCGATCCCCAGGTCGAGGAAGGGCACCTCGGACGCGTCCGCCGGCACCGGGTGGCCGAGCAGCTCCTCCAGGTGCGCGCGGACCACGCCGAGCAGCAGCCGGCGCCGTTCCCCGCCGGGGCGGTCGGCGGCAGGCCAGACGGGTGCCGAAGTCGATTCCATGGGAAACGCGCCTCCAATGAATCCGCGCGGTACCACGTGCCGGTATCACACGGGCAGCTGAAAAGCGTCGATAACGTCCGGGAAAAATCCACGCCGTGGGGCTCCGGACGGCAGTTATTTGATACGTCGCGGGCCACGGAAAACGCAAGCCGCGATCCCGGGGAACGAGACACGAAAGACACCCGGTGCGCTACCGTGAGCGAGAGCCCCGCACTCGCACAGCGCCACGTTCCAGCAGCTCACAGCCGTGATCATCGCGAACAAACGGCGAAGCCCGGCGCCTCACACACCCCACCCGGCGCCTTTAGAGCGACTTTAGAATCGCTTCAGAAATGCGCCCGGAGATTGACAGGGCACACCGTTTCCCATTTTGCTGAGAACACCTCTCCCCAGGGCGAGCGGAATTCACCACATGAATTCTCCGCCGGTTTTCTCTCGTTACCCAGAGGCTGGTCGTGAACATGAGCGGAATACCTCCCGGGCCGGCCGGACGCGCCGCCGTACTGTGCGGTGTGGGCGGCCATCTGCCCGAACGGGTCGTCAGCAACGCGGAGCTGTCCGCGCGGCTGGAGACCACCGACGAGTGGATCACCACGCGCACCGGCATCCGCAACCGCCGCGCCGCCGCCCCCGGCGAGGCCACCTCCGATCTGGCCGTCGAGGCCGGGCGCCGGGCGCTGCGGGCGGCGGGCGGGGAGCCGGCGGACACCGTGCTGGTCGCCACCGTCACCCCCGACCGCCGGTGCCCGGCCACCGCTCCCCTGGTGGCCGCCCGGCTCGGACTGACCGGCGCCGCCGCCTTCGACGTGTCGGCGGTCTGCACCGGCTTCCTCTACGGGCTCGCCACCGCCGCCGGACTGATCGCCGCGGGCGTCTCGGAACGCACGCTGCTGATCGGGGCGGACGTCTACTCGTCCATCGTCGATCCAAACGACCGCACCAACGCGATCCTCTTCGGCGACGGCGCCGGCGCGGTCGTCCTGCGGGCCGGCAGCGCCGACGAGCCGGGCGCGGTGGGCCACTTCGACCTCGGCAGCGACGGCGGCGCGGAGGAGGCGATCCTCATCGCGGCGGGCGGCTCCCGCAGCCCCGTCACGGAGCACACCCCGCGCGCCGACCGGCACTTCGCGATGCGCGGCAAGGAGGTCTACCGCCACGCGGTGACCCGGATGACCGCGTCCGCGCAGGCCACCCTCGCCGCCGCCGGATGGCGCCCCGACGACGTCGACCACCTCGTCGCCCACCAGGCCAATCTGCGCATCCTGCACTCCGTGGCGGACGGCCTCGGCGTCGGCCGGGAGCGCTGCGCCCGGCACCTCACCGACGTCGGCAACACCGGCGCCGCCTCCATCCCGCTGGCCCTCGACGACGCCCACGCCAGCGGCGCGCTGACGCCGGGCGCCCGGGTGCTGCTCACCGGCTTCGGCGGCGGCCTCACCTGGGGCTCGTGCGCACTGCGCTGGCCCGACCTCAGCCCTGCGACCGGCCGGCGACGAGCCGGCGGAAAGGACCGGCGATGACCACCGCCACCCACGACCGACTGACCGCCCTCCTGAAGGAGTTCCACGACGCCCCGGCCGAGTCGCTGACCCCGGAGGCGACCTTCGCGGAGCTGGGCGTCGACTCGCTGACCATGGTCGAGATCGCGCTGCGGATCGAGCGGACCCTCGGCATCGAGGTCGGTGACGACGAGCTGACCGAGGACCTGACGCTGGCGCAGGCCGTGCGGCTGATCGACGCCAAGCTCCCCGCGGACGCCGCCTGACGCCCCGCCCCTCCCCCGCGCCCACCCACCCCTCACAGGAGTCCCCCGTGCAGATCACCCCGCAGGCCGGAAAGCAGCTCGGCGTCACCGTCAAGGGCTTCGACCACACCACCGCCTCCGAGGCGGACGTCGCACGCGTGCTGTCCGCCGTCTACGAGCACAAGATCGTCGTGCTGAAGGGGCAGCAGCTGTCGCCGCGCTCCTTCCACGACCTGGGTTCCCGGTTCGGCCGCCCCGAGGCGTACTACGAGCCGATGTACCACCACCCCGACAACCCCGACATCTTCGTCTCGTCGAACGTTCCGGAGAACGGCAAGCAGATCGGCGTCCCCAAGACCGGCAAGTTCTGGCACGCCGACTACCAGTTCATGCCGGAGCCGTTCGGCATCACCCTGATCCACCCGCAGGTCGTCCCGGAGCGGAACCGCGGCACGTACTTCCTCGACATGGGCGCCGCGTACCGCAGGCTGCCCGACGAGCTG
This sequence comes from Streptomyces sp. NPDC000404, assembly GCF_040300365.1. Taxonomy (NCBI): domain Bacteria; kingdom Bacillati; phylum Actinomycetota; class Actinomycetes; order Kitasatosporales; family Streptomycetaceae; genus Streptomyces; species Streptomyces sp. NPDC000404. The sequence continues at coordinate 444,295 of NZ_JBEPDN010000004.1, forward strand.
AAGCGGGCGGTGGCGGGCACCAACGGGCGGCACAGCGTCCGCAAGTACTTCAAGATCCGCCCGTCGGACGTCTACCGCCCGATCTCGGAGATCATCGAGGAGGTCGAGCGCAAGACCCCCGCGGTGCTGCACCCCACCACCTTCACCCACCCCATGACCGGCGAGACCGTCCTCTATCTCAGCGAGGGCTTCACCGTCGGCCTGGAGGACGCCGACGGCACGCCCCTGGACGACGCGCTCCTCGCCCGGCTCTTCAAGGAGACCGGCCAGCTCGACGAGGAGATGACGCACGAGGCCGTCCACCTCCAGGAGTTCGAGAAGGGCGATCTGCTCGTCTGGGACAACCGCAGCCTCATCCACCGCGCCCGCCACACCACCACACCCGAGCCGACGGTCTCGCACCGCGTCACCGTGCACGACGCCCGCCCGCTGTACGAGACGGCGGCCGCATGAGCGCCACCGGCGCGGACGGCCCGGACCTGCTGACCCGGGTGCTCGCCCCGTACAAGGCGCACTGCGCCTACCTGCGGTCGGCCGAGGTCACCGTGGACGGCGAAACCCTCACCGCCCGCGGCGAGTTCGCGATCCCCGAGTCCTGCTACATCGACGACACCGGGCATCTCAACTCCGTCGAGGTCAACATCTGCTACAACCAGCTGATGTACTACGCCCTCGCGGTCGCGGTTCGGGACCGGCTGCTGCCGCAGTTCGCGGAGTGGACGATGGAGGACTACTGGAAGCGCCAGCTTCCCGACATCCTCATCGTCCGGTTCGAGAGCCGCTTCCCCCGGCCGGTCGACCCCCGCGCCTTCCAGGGAGAGTTCACCCTGAAGCGGCTGACCCGGCGCACCCCCCGCGACGGCGCCCCGCTGCTGATCGCCGAAACCACCCATCGCTACCACGACGCGCACGGCGGCCGGTGCCACGGCGAGGCGACCCTCGCCCTCACCCGGCTGCCCTGACCCGCCGCGGTGGCCGTCCCCGGCGGGCGGCCACCGCGGCGGCGCGTCCCAGGAAGGTTCCCCGTGCCGCACCCGTCCGCCCTCCGCACCGCACCGACCGGTCCGTGGCTCCGCCGCCTCGGCGCCGCCGCCGACGACGCCGTGCCCCTGGTGTGCTTCCCGCACGCCGGTGGCTCGGCCGGCTCGTACCTGGCGCTGTCGAAGCGGCTGGCGCCGCACGTCGCGACGTGGGCGGTGCAGTACCCCGGGCGCCAGGAGCGGCACCGCGAGGCGCCGTTCACCGAGGTCACCGCGCTCGCCGACGCCGCCTTCGCGGCCCTGCGCCCGTACCTGTCCGCGCCCTACGCCTTCTTCGGACACAGCATGGGCGCCGTCGTCGCGTTCGAGGTGGCCCGCCGGTGCGAGACGGCGGGCGCCGGGCCGGTGCGGCTGTTCGCCTCCGGACGCCGGGCGCCGTCCGTGCCGCACCGCGGCGCCACCGGGTGGCGGGACGACGACGCGCTCGTCGCCGAACTGGAGCGGCTCGGCGGCACCGCCCCCGGCGTGCTGGCCGACCCGGAGCTGCGCGCCCTGGTGCTGCCGGCGCTGCGCGCCGACTACCGGGCCGTGGAGGGGTACGTCTGCGCCGCCGGCGCGACGGTCGGCTGCCCGCTGACCGTGCTGTGCGGCGACGCGGACCCGGTCTTCGCGGTGTCCGAGGCCGGCGCGTGGCGGCCGCACACCACCGGCGCGTTCGACGTGTCGGTGCACCCCGGCGGCCACTTCTACCTCGATCCGCAGGCGGCCGGGGTCGCCGCCGTCGTCACCGCGGCGCTGACCGGCCCCGCCACGCGGGCCTGACCCCCCAGCTGGAGGGGCTCACGGTGCGCCCCTCCAGCTGGGGGTGCCCCCTGCGCACGCCCCTCGGCATCCTCGTCCGCGATGGCCGACAACCAAGGAGAACGACGGTGATCAGTCGGCTGCGGCCGCATCGGTACAGGTGGATGCCGCCGGACACGAGCGGCCTGGAGCAGCTGACCGGCCGGGAGCGGGAGGTGCTCCTGCTGGTGACCCAGGGCCTGTCCAACGCGGAGATCGCCGAACGCCTGGTGGTGTCCGCCGCGACCGTCAAGACCCACGTCGGCCGGATGCTCGCCAAGCTCCACCTGCGCGACCGCGTCCAAGCGGTGATCTTCGCGTACGAGTCCGGGCTCGTACAGGCGGGACGGGACCACGCCGGCTGAGCCGCCGGGCGGGGCGGGGCGGGCACCGGCGGGGCGGCCGGACCGTCCGGCCGCGCCCCGCCCGGCTTCCCCGGATGCGGGCCTCAGCCCGCCAGCTGCATGTCCCGCGCCGCGCCGTCGGCCCGCAGGATCGTCCGCTGCAACTCGCGCAGTTCCCAGGAGGGTTCGAGACCCAGCTCGCGGCGGATCGTGTCGCGGGCGCAGTGGTAGGCGCGCAGCGCCTCGGCGCGCCGGCCCGAGCGGGACATGCACAGGATCAGCTGCCGGTAGAACGCCTCGTGCAGCGGATGCGCGGCGAGCAGCGCCCGCAGCACGCCGGTCATCTCCTGATACCGGCCCAGGGCGATGCCGGACGCCACGAGGAGTTCGGCGGACTCGATGCGCGCCTCCTCCGCCCACCGCGCGCAGCCGCCGACGATCGGCCCCGCGGCCGCGCCGTCCAGCACCGCTCCCCGGTGCAACGACCGTGCGGCGCCGAGCAGTTCCACCGCGCGTTCGTGGTTGCCCGCGCGGGCTGCGCGGCGGCCGTCGCGCAGCAGGCACTGGAAGCGGTGCAGGTCCAGTTCGCCGGGGGCGAGGCGCAGGACGTAGCCGGGCGCCGCGGTGGCGATCGGGCTGCCGGGCCGCCCGGGGCGGGTGAGGATCTTGCGCAGTTGGGACATGTGGACGTGGAGGGAGGCGGTGGCGCGGCGGGGCGGGGCGCTCCCCCAGATCTCGTTGCTCAGCTCGTCCCGGGAGACGACGTGGCCGGCCCTGATGAGCAGCGCCGCCAGCAGGATCTGCATCTTCGGTGCGCTGACCGCCGCGACGGACCCGTCATCGGTCACCCGAAGCGATCCCAGAATCTCGTACCGCACGAATGGTTCCTCGCTCTCCAGCTGTCATTCCGCCGTTCCCGTACCCCGGCGAGCGCGGTGCGGGAATGCGCTGAGGTGCCGTGGAATTCACCGGCCGGCACCCGGAAACCGACTTCCCGTATTCCTCTTCGGACCATGCCACGGAAAATGCGGTGGGACCGTGGACGGCCGGCCGCATCCTCTGCGTCCGGCCGTACCTTCTTCCGTTCCGTATGCGGTCGTTGCCCCCGGAACACACCGTCAACGTAGTCGCGCGGAACCCCTGGCGTGAACCCCAGTCCCGCGGGCCGAACCCCTTAAGGGACGCCCGGCGAACAGGGGTGGTGAACGCTTCCTCCGCGGTTCACCACGGCCGCGCCGAGAAAATCGGGACCGGAACGGGTCAGACGGCCGCCTCGGCGGGCAACTCCCGCAGCGGGTTGAGGTTCTGTGCCCCGATGCGGGCGCGCAGCTCGGGGTCGGTGACGCCCAGTCCGCCCTCGGGGGCCATGCACAGCACGCCGACCTTGCCGACGTGCCGGTTGAGCTGCACCGTGCGGGCGGCCTCGCCGACGTCGGCCAGCGGATGCACGGCCGACAGGACGGGGGTGAGCAGGCCCAGCCGGAACAGCCGGTTGCACTCGGACTGTTCCTGGAGGTTGGCGCCGTGGCTGCCCACGATGCGCTTGAGGTTCATCCACAGATAGCGGTTGTCGTAGGTGTGCTGGTAGCCGGTGCTGGACCCGCAGGTGACGACGGTGCCGCCGCGGCGGACCACGAACACCGAGATGCCGAACGTCGCCCGGCCCACGTAGTCGAAGACGACGTGCGGGTCCTCGCCGACGGCCGCCCGGATGGCGCGGCCCAGGCGTTTGCCGCGTTCGATGGTCTCCTCGGGGCCGGGCGCGCCGTCGTCCACGCCGATCTCCCGGCGGTCGATCACCACGTCACAGCCCAGTTTCCGCAGCAGTTGCGCCTTGCGCTCCGAGCCGACGACGCCGACGGGGATGCCGCCGGCGTTCTTCACCATCTGGACGGCGAAGGAGCCGAGCCCTCCGGCGGCGCCCCAGATGAGCACGATGTCGCCCTGCTTGATCCGCGCGCCCTTGTCGCTCACCAGCATGCGGTAGCTGGTCACGGCGGTCAGCATGGTGCTCGCCGCCTCCTCCCACGTCAGATGCGCGGGCTTGTCGAGCAGTTGGCTGGCGCGGACGACGGCGTAGTGGGCGAGCCCCCCGAAGTTGGTCTCGAAGCCCCAGGCCCGCTGGCCCACGCCGAGCATACCGTCGCCATGGGTGGCTGCCTCCTGGTCGTCCACCTGGACGCAGCTGACCACGACATGGTCACCGGTGCGCCAACGCCGCACCCCCGCGCCCGTCTTGACGACCACTCCGGCCGCGTCCGAGCCGACGACCTGGTACGGGCGGTCGTGGCGGGTGGCGAAGCCGCCCTCCCGGGCGTACTTCTTCAGGAAGGTGAACGTCGGCAGCGGTTCGAACATCGCCGACCACACGGTGTTGTAGTTGATGGAGCTGGCCATGACGGCGACGACCACCTCGTCCGGCGCGATCTCCGGCATCGGCACCGGGCCGACGTGCAGGGACTTGCGGACGTCCTTGTCCTCGGCGCCGCCGAACATGTGGATGTCCTCGGCGCGGAGATGGGCGGCGAGATATTCGCCGGGCAGTTCATGCCGTTCGATTTCTTCCGGTGTGGCTCCGCCGAGCAGAGCGTCAGCCAGTACATCCATGGCTTTTCCCCTCTCTGATGAGGTACGGCGCCCTCACCGCGGTATCCATCACACGGCATGCGGGCGCAAGGAGTTCCGGGGCCGATCGCGATGTCGTGCCGCGGACTCGCGAATGCGTCGGCGGTTCGCCGCGGCACGAGAAGGGCTCCCTTTCGAGCCGCCACGCTAGGCAGCCCGCAGCGAAGCCCTCAAGCCCCTGGGACCCCTATAAATTCCGCACCGGAAACGCACGGAATTCCGTCTTCTTTTCCGCGCGAGCGCGGGCCGGGAACCACCCGGCCCCGCCGACGGCGCGACGCCGCGCCGGGGGCGTTCCCGGCGCGGCGTCGTGTCCCGGCAGTCGTGTCCCGGCACGCCGCAGGGCCCGTACGGAACGTGCCGTACGGGCCCTGCGCGGGTATGTGGCGAGCGGCGGGGCCGCGGGGTCAGCGGTGGCCGGCCAGCTCCAGCAGCCGGGACAGCAGCCCCTCCTCGCGCAGCCGCTGGAGGGGCAGTTCGCCCAGTATCTCCAGCACCTGCTCATCGTTGAGCCCCGCCGCCAGATCGACCGGAGCCTCGCCGCCGGCACCGGGAGCGGGTGCCGCGGCGCCCGGCTGTTCCTGGGGGACGGCCTCCGGGAGCGGGCCCGGGGCGACCGGCGGCAGCGGCCGGCGGACGGGGGTGGGGGCGAGGGCGTCGGCGATGTCCTCGGGGCGGAAGCCGGGGCGGGTCGCGAGGTGCACGCTCATCCGGGCGGCGCGGGCCCGCAGCGTCGCGGCGGCCTCCGCCGGGGAGGTGGCGGGAGCGTCGTCGGCCCGCCGCGCCCCGGCGGTCCCCGGCCGCACCCCGTGCACGGCCGCAGCCGGCGCGGGCGCGGGCCGGTCCGCCCAGTCGGACAGCACCAGATGGCAGGTCCCACCGTGGCCGTACGCGCCGACACCCGCCAGCACCGGTTCGCTCCCCCGGCGCGGCAGCGGCACCACGGCCCGGGCCGCGCCGTCCGGGGCGCCGCTCCACGGCGCCGCCTCGCCGGTCACATGGGCCGCGGCGCGCAGGCACAGCACCGTCTTCAGGAGCGCGGCGGCGGCGCCCTCGGGCTGCGCGGCGGCGGCGTCGGGCAGCGGCTCGCGCACCGGACGGCCGCCCGAACCGGCGGGCACCGCGGTCCGCACCGGGCCCGCGGTGGCGGCCAGTTCGACGAACCGGACCGCGGCGGCGTCGACCCGGGCGTGGGCGCAGGCCCGGCGCGCCGCCTCCTCCTGGGCGGCGGCCGGCCCGTCGGTGGCGCCGCCGTCGTGGTTCACGGCGCCGCCGCGGATCAGGCAGTGCACGGTGTCGCCGTCGGCCAGCGCCCGGCGCAGCGTCTTGAGGACGAGGAGCCCGCCGTCGGCCTCCTGCGTCGCGGCGCCGGCGGGCGTCCGGCGGACGGTGACCCCGCCGGCCAGCGCCTCGTCGCACTCACCGCCGCGCAGCGCCAGCGCGGCGAGGTGGACGGCGGTCAGGGCCGAGGAGCGTGCGGTGTCGACGACCAGGCTCGGACCGCGCAGGCCCAGGGTGGCGGAGAGCCGGCTCGCGAGGGTGGTGCGGTCGGCGGGTGCCGCGCCGCGCCCGTTGGGCGGGCACGCCGACGCGCCGAGGAACACGCCGGTGCCGCTGCCCGCCAGTCCCTCCGGGAGGATGCCGGCGCTCTCCAGGGCCTCCCGGGCGAGGTCGGCGGCGAGCCGCTGCCGCGGGTCGGGGGCGCCGAGGTCCTCGGCGGGCACCCCCAGCGACTCCGGCCCGAACCAGCGGGCCGCGCCGCCGGATGCGAACGGCCGCTCGCCGGACGCGTCGGACGCCTCCGGGCCGTCGTGGAGCAGCCGCCAGAAGGTGTCGGGGCCGTCCACCCCGGGGAATCGGCAGGACAGTCCGACGACCGCTATGGCGTCGGCCTCCTCCGGCGCGGTCCGCCCCGCGCCCGTGTCCGCCTCGGAAGCGATACCCATCTCATTCCTCTCGCCCGCCGCGCGCCGCGGCCGGATGTCGGGCAGGCGGACCGGCCGCCCCGCCCCGTTCCGCTTGTACGCCCGCCGCTGTGTCCGTGTTCCGGGACGGCTTGCGCCCCGCTCGCCCAACTCGGGTGGTCCAGACCGGCGTCGGCCCGGTTCGGTTGCCTCCCGCACCAGGTGGGAAGGGTTCCGCCCGAAGGCGTCGCACCATCGCTCCCAGTCGCCCGGGGCTCCCCGAAACGGCGGAAAGGTCCGCCCTCCGGTCGCCGCGCGACATTCCGATTCCGGCCCGGCGAGACCGCCGTGGCCCGGGCCCGGCCGCCCGCTCACCGCGCGGCCCCGGTCGTCCCCCTCCATTGTCCAACCACCGAACCCCCCGCGCAGCGCACTCCAACCCCTACCGACCCCTATAAATTCCAGGTGAACAAGGGGTGTCCCCGAAGGGGTGTCACGCTCGGGTGCGCGCGGCGGACCGGCCTGCCCGCCGGGCGGCTTGCGGGGATCAGCCGGTGCACCGCACAAAGACGGCGGACGCCGCGTGGTGGGCGCCGTCGAAGCCGGAGCCGAAGTCGGTGCCCTGGGTGTGGAGTTTGACGGAGAGATGGCCGCCGGTGATCGGGAAGGTGCCACCGGGCGCCCAGTCGCCGCGCTTGCCGGTCTGCTCGACGGTGAAGTCGCCGAGCGCCTTGCCCGTTCCCGCAGCGGACGCGAACACCGAGTAGCGGGTGGGGTGCCCGCCGACGTGCCGCACATCGTCATCCTTGGGCACAAAGGCCCTGACCTGGCAACTTCCCGACTTCACCGGCCCGGTGGCGAAGGTCCACAAGGTGTAGTTGCCGTCGTCGCCCTTGTCGCCCGCCATCGGCACGGAGACGAAGGAACCGTCGCAGCCGTCCTTGGTCCAGCCGCCGCTCTTGTGCGTCGTCCAGCCCGACTCGCCGTCGGCGTAGGTGCCGTGTTCCTTGTACCCGGTGGACTTGTCGGTGCAGCCGGGCCCGGCCGTCGCGGTGTAGGTGGCCGCGTCACCGCCCGCCGGGGCGCCGCCCTGCCCGCCGTCACCGGAGCCGCCCGGCCCGCCGCCGTCGGGCGGCCCCTGCTGTCCCTGCGGCTGCTCGGCCCCGGGCACGACCCCGGCGCCGCGCCCCTGTCCGTCGTACTCGGACGCGGCGGCGGGCGGCTGCTTGTCGTGCCCGCCACCGGCCGTCAGCTTCGAGATGAGGAACGGCGAGCAGAGCAGCAGGACGCCGGCGATGCCGGCGGCGGCGACCATCGGCCCGGAGACCCGGCCGCCGGTCGCCACCAGCGTGTCCGGCGCCGCATCGGCGCTGGTCGCACCGGTGGCCGAGGTGGCCGCGGCGGTCTTGCCCGCCGTCCGTTTCCCGGTGCCCGCTGCGGCGGCCGTCGCTCCCGCGGCCGCGGGGCGCGCGGCGGCCTCGGACGTGCGGCGCGCCGCGGGCTCGGGGGTGGGCGCGGTGTCCGCGGAGAGGACGGGCACGGTCGCGCCGTCCGTGCGGGGCGGCCTGTCGCTCCCCCGGGCCGGCGGCGCGGCGGGCGTCTCGGCTCCGGCCGCTCCGGCGGCCGCCGCCTCGACGTCCGCGTTCTGCTGTGCGCCGCTCCCCTTACGGGACTCTTCCGGCTCCATGGGCGCCATCGTCTCCTTCTGCTGATGTCGTTCCGGGTGGGTGTACGGGAGGCGTTACGGGGCCGGGCCGGCCGTCCGGGCCTCCGGGGGACGCGCCCGGGAGGGGCCGGGGCGCGTCCGTTACGTGGTGGTGCCTGCGGGGCCGGGCGCCGGGGACGGGGTCACTGTCCGGCTCCGGGGCCGGGGGCCTGATCCACGGCGGTGTCGGAGAGCCCGTCCCAGTTCACCAGCGCCTGGAAGTCGGCGGGTGAGCGGGAACCGAGGACCGGGGTGGCGAGGAAGTTCGCGCCCTGGAGGATCATATCCAGGCCCGCGCCCCCAACGGGGTTGTCCCCGGCCGTGGTTGGCGTCCCGGACGCGGCCGGGTGGCCGGCCGGCAGCTGTGCGCGCAGCCGGCGTTCCAGCTCCGGGTGGCGCTCCAGGGTGCCCGTGGCGCTCAGCGTGTCGTAGGTGATCGTGGCCCACTCCGTGCCGCCGGTGCCACCGCCGTTCTCCCGGGCCGTCAGCTCCTGCCGCAGTTCGCGGACCATGTCCCGTTCCATCGCCTCCAGGCTGTGCGCGCGCAGGGTTTCGCTGAAGTTGCGCTGGATGGCGTCCGCCTCGCGCAGCGAGCGGCACTGCGGCAGGTTCGGGTGGGGGAAGTACTGCGCCCAGGGGTCGGTGACGACGGTGATCGCGTCGACGGGCAGCAGTCCGCCCCCGCCCGTCTCCTGCCAGCCGCCCGGATTCTCCAGACAGGTGGCGATGAGCGCGGTGTGGACCTCCTCCAGCGAGCCGATCAGCCGCAGCCCCTCGTCCTGGGTGACGCCGATCGCGGCGAGCCATTCGTCGCCGGTGACCGCGCCGATGCCGAGGGCGGGGTCGAGGACCATGAGGACGACGCTGCCGTCGATCCGGCGCGCGGGGACCGCGCAGGCGATGTGGTAGCCCCAGGTGATGCGCCCGGGGCGGGTGGCGTCGGCGCCGGCGGCGTTCGGGCTCTCGACGTGAAGCCGGGGCGAGGTCCGGGCCACGGTGATCTTGCGGACGGGCGCGTTCCACTGCTGGAGTTTCAGGGCGATGTGGTGCGCCCGCAGATAGCAGCCGTCCTCCGGGTGGCCGTGCGGCAGCGGCAGTGCGCCCAGCTGGGGGTCCTCGTACTGCATCCGGGACAGGTCGTCGAACCAGCTGTGCACCAGCTCCATCGGCGCCGTGTCCATGGTGCTCAGGCCCAGGACGTAGGAGATCTTCTCCCCCTCCTCGGGCGCGAGGGCCCGCAGCTCGTCCTCCAGGTCGGTGTGGTGCACCGCCGTCCAGGCGTCCTGGACGGCCCACAGCTTGCGCAGATCGCGGTGGAGCCCGTCGAGCAGGTGCAGGGCGGTGCCGGTGTCGTACCTCGGGAAGGACAGGTGCCGGCCGAGTTCGGCGGTGAACGCCATCACCTGGGGCAGCTGCTGCGGCAGCTGGTACGGGTCCACCACCACGGAGCCGAGCGGGTCGTCGACGGGCTCTGCGGGGTGGCCGAGCACCGCCATGAGCGGCTGCCACCACTGTGGGCCCAGCCGGTTCTGCGCCACCACGCGCCGCACCGCGTCGACGGGGGTGACACCGGTGTACGCCCGGAATTGACGCTCGAAGTCCGGGTCGGGAGCGGTACGGGGCCCCTCGGCCGCGCCGAGGAGGTTCAGCAGGTCCCGGGGCGGTACCGGATTCTCCATCAGCAGGGCGACGGTGCGGGCCACCGCGCGGACGGTCGCAAGACGTTGGACGACCGCCGCCTGGCCGGCGTCCAGCCCGGCCACGGCGCGCCGGGGCGGCGGCGAGCCGACCGTGGCCGTCCGCTCCAGCCCGGCGAGCACGGAGGCGAGGGACCGTGCGTCGGCCAGGTGCCGCCGGATGATCTGCCGGTTCCGCTCCTGGCCCGGGGAGAGCAGCGTGCCGGTGGCCGGCCCGCCCCCGAGGCCGCCCCGCCGCGGCTTCGGCGCCCCGGGCGCCCCGCTCCGCGCGCTGTGCAGGACCTCCGGGCCGGACGCGGCGCGGCGGGCCGCGTCCCGCAGCAGTTCGGACACGCCCTTCCCGCCGGCGGCCGGGGGCGGAGTGCCGTGCGGGCCCGGGGGTCCGGCCGCCGCGCGGCGGGCCGCGTCGCGCAGAAGGTCCGTCACGCTCGTCCCGCCGCCGGAGGCCGGCGGCTGCGTGCCGGCGCCGCCCGGGGTGGTGCCCGGCGGCGGTCCCTGGACGGCGCCGCCCGGCGGGACATCGGGCAGCGCGTAGTCGAGGACGTTCCCGGTGCGGGTGTCGACCGTGACGTTCAGCGCGAACGGCACCTCGGGCCCCGCGGCGACGACGTACGACGCCGCGCCGGCCGGCGGTGCGGTCCGGCTGTTGCGGGCCGTCAGGTACGCGGCGACGCGCAGCCGGTCGGTGCCCCAGCCGCCGGGCAGGAGCCGCTGATCGTACTGCCGCCCCCAGGCCCGCGGGGCGAACCGGTCGCGGAGCTGACCGGCCAGCCGCGCGGCACCGGAGCCGTGCGGCGCCGTGGCCGGGCCGTCGGACAGTGCGCGGACCTCGGCGTCGGCGGGCAGCGCGGTGACCTGGGCCGCGGCCCGGGTCCGCAGCGCCGGGGCGAGGTGTCGCGCCGCGTCTTCGGACCGCGGCTGCCAGGCGGCCACGTCGTCGGGGACGGGGACGAGCCGCCGCACCCCGGCGAGGAGGGTGTTCACTCCGGCGGCGGTCGGTGCGGTGCCGAACAGCCGTCGCGCCGCGCGGGCGAGGTCCGCGTCGTCGCCGGTCAGGAGGGCCGGCAGGGCGTCGTCGGCCGGGTGGGCGCCGGGCTCCGCGGCGGTCACCGTGAAGGTGACCGGCAGCGTCGTGCCCTGGAGCGCGTTGTGCACCGTGTCCAGGTGTTCCCGGAGCCGGGTCAGGGCGGTGTCGTACCCGGCGTCGCCGATACCGCTGCCCGGTACCGGGCGGGGCAGGGCGACGGAGAGCTGCACCACGCTCGCGCCGTCGGCCCGCAGCGCGTGCCGGACGGTGAGGCGGACCGGGCCGCCCGCCACCGGCAGTTCCACCACCGCCGGGGCGGTGCGGGCGATGACCGCGTCCTTGGCCTCCGGCCCGAACTGCGGCTGGAGGTGGCGGGCCGGGCGGACCCACTGGTGCGCGCCGTCGCGGACGTACCCCTCGATACGGACGCCGTTACCGGTGCCGGTCCACAGGTAGCCGCTGCCGTGCAGGGTGAACCCGCCGGATTCCAGGGCGTTTTCGTGGGCGTCGGCCACGGCGTCCCGCAGGGTGCCGGAGGTCCAGCCCGCCGGGAAGATCTCCTTCCACTGCCCGCCGACCGGGCTGTGTTCGGTGCCGTCCTCGGCCAGCAGCCGGACCTTGGCCATGCGCACGCCGTTGTCCGTGTGCAGCCAGTCCCCCTCGTTCGGCACCTGGCCGGCGCCCCGCAGCAGCTTCGTGCGCGGGGTGTAGACGATGCCGTGGCCGCGCTGCTCGTCCACGTCCTGGAGGAAGCGCCCGGCGAGGCCGCGGGCCCGGTTGCCGTGCAGGAGCAGTTGTTCCAGCTGGGCGGTGAAGCGGGGGGAGGCGCTGCCCGCGCGCGGGGCGGAGATGCCCGGGCCGTCCGTGGTGGTGACCTGCTGGTCGGTGGCGGTGATCTCCTGTTCCGTTGTGCCGCCCTCCTGCGCTGTGCCGTCGGCCTCCTCCGTCGTCCGGCCGCCGCTCAGCACGTCGAAGATGTCGTCGCCGCTCCGCGCCGTGTGCGGCGGGGGCGGGGTGTCCGCGCCGTCATCGGCCTGTTCGTCGTCTCCGGCGCCCGACGCGTCGTCGCTCTCCGGCTCCGTGTCGTCGCGGTCCCGGATGTGGCTCTCCAGGATGTCGCTGCCGCTGTCGTCGTCCTCATGGGGGACGGGATCCGGTGCGGGCGGGGCGGCGGGGTGGGGCTCGTCGATCCAGAAGTCGAGGACCTTCCCGCTCCGGTCCGTCCTGACCGTCATCCGCAGGTCGCTGCCCGGAATCCGGCTCACCGGGAATGCCTCGAAGACGTCGTGGTCCAGGTTGCGTCGTGCCGTTCGGAAGGCGAGGAGGCGGGCGTCGGCGGCGGTGAACCCGCCGGGCAGGAGGGCCGTCACGTCCTTGGCCCAGGCGAGCGGGGTGAACACGGTGCGGACCTGGGCGAGCAGTTCCTCGACGGTTCCCTCACGGGTGGCGAACGGCGCCAGCTCGTGGGCCCGGTACGCCTTGAGCAGCGCGGCCGCCGTCACGTCCGACAGCAGATCCTCCGGGCGACGGTGGCTGAGCGCCCCGACGACCGCGGCCAGGTCCGACCCCTGCGTCCAGTTGGCCGGGTCCAGGCCCGGCATCGGCGACGCCTCGCGGGCAGCGCGCAGCACGGCCGCGGCGTTCTCGCCGGTCGGTGCGAAGTGCAGCAGGTCCTCCGCGGCCTCCTCCGGCGTCTGTTCCTCCCACAGGGACATGAAGAACTCGACGTCTTCGAGGGGCCAGGCCTCGGATCCCTGGACCTTCTCGATGCCGAAGCGGGCCAGCGGCTGCCCGTCGGTCCGCGGCAGCGTGTTGTACATCCGGTCGATCGCCTCCCGGACGGCCGCGAGCCGCGCGGCCACCGCGCGTTCCTGGTCCGGGGACAGGTTGGGCGGCATCGGCACCTCCACGTCGAGGTGAAGGGCGAGGTCCTCGCCCTCCAGCACGACGTGCGCGAGGGAGAAGGCGATCTCCTGCCCATTCCTGCCGACCGGCAGCACGTGGGACTCCGGCAGCGACTTGGCGTGGATCCGGTTCGCCGCGGACGCCCGGCTCGCCTGCGGCTGGTACAAGGCGGGCCGCACCCAGATGTGCTTGCCCTGGAGGGTGTAGCCCTGGATACGGACGCCTCCGGCCTCGGCGGCCCACAGGTAGCCGGCGCCGAGCCAGGAGGTCTCCCCGACCGGCCAGAGGAACCGGCCGGATGTCAGGGCCGTGCTGTGGGCGTTCTGCACGTACACCCACAAGGCGGCCGCGTTCCAGTCCTCCGGGAACAGCAGGTGACGGCCGGAAAGCCCGTCGGACACGAACGGCCAGTTCGCCTCGTCGCCGGCGTCGTCACTCCTCAGGGAGATCGGCGCCTTGAGGAGCTTCACCTCGGCGAAGAGGGTGCCGTTGGAATTCCGCTCCGTCAGGAGTGTGTACCGGGTGCCGCGGCCCAGCTGGACGCCGTGGTCGAAGAGCAGATGGCCGCCCACTCCCTTGGCGCGGTCGCCGGTGACGAGGAACTGTTCCAGGGATTGGGTGATGCGCGGCAGGCCGTGGGGGGCCGGGCCGGGCAGCCGGTCGCGGAAGAGCGGTGCCTGCAGCGGCCTGCCCGTATCGGGGTGGGTCTGGTCCTCGTGGGGCGCGAAGTCGAGGATCTGGCCGGTGCCGTCGATGACGCCACGGATGCGGAGGCCCTGGTAGACGCCGTCGAACGGGGTCCGGCCGGTGAGCGCTTCACGGTTGCCGGGCCGCGCCCGCCAGTCGAGGAACGCCTGGCGGACCGCGTAGACGACCTCGTCCTCGGTCATGGTGTCCGGGAACATCATCACCGGCTCGTCCGGCCCGGTCGCAGGCCCTGCGAGGTTCCCGGCCGTGTCGCCGTGGATGAGGCCGTCGCGGCCGGTGGTCGGGCGGCTGGGGAACGTCGCCAGGTAGGTGTGGTTGGCCAGCAACGTGCCGACGGTCTTCGGGCGTTCACGGACGGAGGAGTGGTTGCGCGGCGCCATCCGGCCGGGCCGGTTCGTGGCGGCGTCGCCCCACAGCACCCGCCGGCGTACGTCCAGGGGCACGGAGATCATGGCCCCCTCGGCGGCGGACGGCAGTGGTTTCGGGACCTCGCTCGTGGTGGCCCGCACCTCTTCCGCTGAGAGCCGCCAGCCGTCCCGCCCGGGCTTCGGCCTGTCCGGCGAGGGATGCGTCCGCTTCGCCGGCGCCTTCCCCTTGTCCTCGGCGTCCTCCGGCTTCCGCGCCGGGGGGTTCGTCCCGCCCGTGGGGGCGTTCTCCTCGGACGCCTTTCCGGCCTTGCGCCGCGCCCGCTCGGCGGAGGCGCCGAGCATCGTCAGGTCGTGGGCCAGCCAGCGCAGGTTGGGGGTGTGCTCGCCGGCCACGTAGGACAGGTCGGATCCCACCACCCGGCCCCACATGTCGGTGTAGTGCGACGACATCAGCGAGCCGTCCTCGTCGACGGGACGGGACGCGCCCTCGCGGTACCAGTCCGCGCCACCGAAGTTGTGGCCGCCCTCGTGTGCGATCACGATCGTCTCGGTGTCGACGAACCAGTGGTTCATGTGGGGCCGGCCGTTGCCCGGGGAGAGCTTCACGAGATGGTGGCGGAGGGCCTTGGCCGCGACGAACTCCATGACGAAGTGGACCAGATCGCCGTTGGGGAATCGGTGGCCGACGTTGTGGTACCGCTTCATGGCCTCCTTGGCCTGCTGCCGCTTCGCCGCCACTTGCTCCGGGGTGACCTTCGTGTGCCCCGGTGTGGCCTCCGTGTCGGGGGCGAGGTGGATCCGGGTGGTCAGACGGCTGAGCCGGGTGCCGTCGCCGAGCTGGTGGCGCCGCAGCTCGAAGCCCTGGAACGGGAGGGGGCCGAGCGAGGTCAGCCACGACCAGAGCTGCATCGATCCCCGCACCTGGAGGGGCTCGCCGAGCGGGGCGCCGAGCGGGACCACCGTGAGCCGGTAGCCGGGGCGGAGCGCCGGGGCGCCGCCCGGTGCCCGTACCACGTACCGGTCGAGGTCCGGGGCCCGCTCCGCGGCGACGACGACACCGCGTGTCCGGGGCCGGAACAGCACCGGCGCCCCGTCCTTACCGGGGAACAGCGCGCTCGTGTCGTCGGTTTCGAAGCCCTGGAAGACGACCTCCACATTGCCGGTGGACGGCGCCTGTGCCGCGGCGGCGCCGGAACCGGTGGCCTGACCCTGCCCGGTGACCGGACCGGCCGTGCGGAAGTCCAGCTCCAGCTCCTCCCCCACCTCGTACGGCACCTGCTCCCCGGACAGCAGCCACCTGACGGGCTCGCCGTACGTGGGCAGCACCTGCATACCGGTCGCGGCGGCGGAGGCGGCGGCCATGGCGGACGGTTCGCGGAGGCCGAAGTCCGTCCAGAAGGAGGAGGGCTTGCCGTCGGCGAAGTCCATGACGGTGCTCAGGGCGATACGGGCGTAGGCGAGCTGCACGCCGTTGTCGGCGGCCTTCCGCAGCAGCTCGTCCGGTACCTTCAGGGCGCGCTCCGGGATCCGCTCGCCCCACGTCCCGACGACGCTCCGGTAGTCGCCCTCGGTGGCGGGCTGCCCGCCGGCGATACGGCCCACCGGGTCATCGGCGAGCAGCCAGCCGTCCCGCCAGAGCTGCTCCTCGATCTCCTGCCCCTTGAGCCTGCGGTAGGCCTCGCGGACCGCCTCGTCCGTCGCGAACAGCCGCGCCAGCTCCTCGTAGCGCCGCTGGTGGACGCCGTCGTAGCGGAAGACACCGCCCTCGGGAATCAGCGCGCGCGTGCCGGGGACGTGCGGACGGCCCTCGTGGCTGTCCTGGTAGGCGAAGACCGGGCCGCTCGTGTGCTGCGGCGGTTGCGGGGTCAGCTCGCCGTGTGCGTACGGCACGGAGGCGTACGCCTGGAAGAACTGGTGGAGTTCGTGGAAGAGAGCGCGGACCTTCCCCGCCAGGGAGTCGGGCAGCCGGGCGGGGAAGCTGCCGTCCCAGCCGTCGAGCCGCGCCAGGGCATCCAGGACGTGCGCGAAGACGCCCGCCGCGTCGGTCCTGCCGTCGAAGTACGCCTGGAACGTGGCGCGGGCGCCGTCGGCTTCCAGGGCCGCGCGGACGGCCCGGTCGCTGCCGAACAGCCGGTGCTGCTCGGGAAAGAGCTGTTCGGGCGGCTGCGTGAAGTAGTTCGTCCCGACGCTCAGCCCGAGCCCGTCCAGCAGCACCGCGGTGAGCAGCGCGTCCACGGGCAGGACCTGTCCGGCCGCCGGCTCCCTCGACCAGGCCAGCCGCAGGAACTGCCGGGCGCGGGCGATCCGGTCCGTTCCGGTCCCCTGCCGGTCGCGGGCGAGGGTGTCCTCGACGGCCTTGGCCAGCGCCGGGTCGTCCGTCCCGAAGTGGCCGAGCATCTGGGCCGGGTCGGCCCCGGCGCGGCGCAGTTCCCGCAGCACCGGGGGGCGCGGGGGCTCATCGAGCGTCCACGGCTCGACCTGATCGGTCAGGAAGCGGGCGACGGCGTCGTCGTGCCGCGGGCCGCCCCAGCCGTCGATCAGCCCGGAGTGCCCGTCGAGGAACGCCTCCAGATCCTTCCTGCGCTGCGCGAAGGAGGCCTGCGCCCCGGTCAGCAGCGGATGCCAGGACCGGTCGGCCTCCGGCTGCTGCGACTGCTCCCAGGTCCCCAGGTGGGTACGGAGCCGGCGCAGGGCGTTCCGGGCCCGGGCGCGCTCAAGCCCGGTCCCGTCTCCGGGGCGCGGGTCCAGCTCCTTCAGCAGCGGGAAGGGCACCGGGCCGGGGACGGTGGGCTGCACGGCCGGCGGCGGGCCCGCCTCGGCGACCGTCCCCGCCGGCTCGGCCGCGCCGCCCGCCGGCTTCTCCGTCCCGCCGGCCGCGTTGTTGCCCGGCTCGCCCATCGGGTTGCCGTCGAGCAGCTCCTGCAGGGTCATGGGGTTCGGGTTGAGGTAGGGCATGTCCTCCAGGGCGGTCAGGAAGTCCGGGAAGCCGGATCCGGTGTTCTGCGACAGATCCAGCGGAGGGGCGTCGAAGGAGTCGCTGTTGAGGAAGTCCAGAAAGCTCTGGTCCGGGTCGGGCAGCCAGGCCCCGCCCCCCTGCTCCGACGGCGGGAACTGCGGCTCCGAGGTGGACCGCAGAAGCCGTGTCGTCTCCGTCTGCGGCAGGTCGAGATCGAAAGCTTCCAGGTCGAGCGGGTCCGCCCCAGCGCCGTCCCCCATCGCTTCCAGCAGCTCCGGGTCGTTGAACAGCTGGTTCCAGTAGTCGTCCTCGGGCGCCTCGCTCCGGGGCCGGGTACCGGATTCGGAGGCCTCGCCGTGCTGCGTGGGGGCGACCGGCGGGCTGAGCGGGGCGGTGGAGCCGGCGGGCGGGCGCAGGAGCCACGGGTGGTGGGCGGCGAAACCGTAGAACGCCTCCGCGCCGCTGCGGAGCAGTTGCTGCCGGGCCGGCGAGAGCGGCCGGCCCGTCCCGTCTTCCCGGAGGGTGGCCAGGAACGTGGTGTACCCCGTGTCGACGGCCGGCGAGCGGTGGCCGTCCAGCGGATGGGTGCCGACGGTCGTGAGGAAGTCCGTCCAGGTCCGCATCCCTTCGATGAGGAACTGCCGTTGCTCGACGGTGAAGTCCTGCCGCATCCAGAAAGTCAGTGCCCCGGCCAGCCGCTGATCGGTTCCTGCCAGCTCACCGAGGAACGCGAACATGTCCTCGGGCCAGCCCTCGGGGCAGGTCTGCGGCACCGGAGGCAGGTCCTCGGATTCCCCGGTCAGGGGATCGAGGTCCGCCAGGTTCCGGCCCGGGGCGGTGACGTCGGAGGCGGGGAGGTCCGTTGCGGCCACCACTCCCCGGAAGGCCAGGTGCCGGTAGAAGCCGGACACGTGCCGCAGGTCCCCGAGCGCGGTCCGGGACTCCTCGGTGCCGAGCAGCCGGGGACCGTCGTTCAGCAGGTCGGCGCCGAGCGTTTCCAGGTAACCCCACCAGCGGGTCAGGAAGGTCGCCTTGGCGCTGCGCACGATGGCGCTCTCCTCGCGCTCCAGCCATGACTGGGCTTCCCGGACGGCGGTGCTCGCCGGGCCGAAGGCGTCCTTGAGGTCCTCCAGAAGCGCCCGTTCCCGGGGATGCCGGTGCGCCGGCCCGAGGGTTCCTGCCTCGTCCTGCACCGCTTCGGTGCCGCCGCGGCGCTCCGGCGCCCCTTCCGTGTGCGAGGTGGACCCGGTGCCCAGGGAGGCCATGAACCGCACGACCGTGGCACGTGCCGCCCGGGTGCTCAGCGTCGGGGACAGGAACTTCGAGCGCTGCAGGAACCGGATGAAGCCGCCGGTCCCGACCGCGGCGACCGGCTCCGTCAGCAACGACCGGCCGTTCTCCCGCAGGTACCGATGCCACAGCAGGACATGCCTGACCTCCGGGAGGCCCTTCCCCCGGGCCCAGCGCCGTACGGCGTCCCGCTCCTGCGCGTCGCCCTCCATCAGCTCCAGGACCTCCCGGATCGCCCGGGGCAACCCGAACAGGCGGGGCCCCGGGGCGTTCCGGAAGGGGTCCGTCTCGATGAAGCCGTGCTGCCGGAGATAGGCGTAGAACCTGCGGGGGCCGAACAGCGCCCGCTCCAGCTCGTGCCGCCTTCCCGTTCCCTGCCGCAGCTCGGAGCGGATCTGCGCCACGTACTCCGTGACCGTCTCCCGCGGCGGTGCGAACAGATCGCCTCCGGCGAGGTGACGCCACCACGACCGCAACCCCAACGCGTTCTGCCCCTGGGTGTACCAATTCACGATGTCGCCGAGGAAGGCCGCGGTCCGGTGAACCTCGTCGGCGCCCCTGCCGTGTTCCACCTCCATGTCGAGGAGGAGTGCCCGGACGCTGGGAGGCCAGCCGGAGAGGTCGAGGGTCTGGAAGATGGACGCGGGCGCTCCGGCAGGTCCGGTGGCCTCGGGTTCCGGTTCCGGAGTCAGGCTCAGGACCTGATCCAGGTGCGCGTCCACATCCATGGGCAGGGCCGGTTCCTGGCCGTCGTACAGTCCCAGGAGGGCGTCGAACTCCGGGTCGGGCGCCGGGAGCCCTCCGGTTACGGGGCCGTGCTCCGGGTGCGTGAAGAGGAACAGATCGAGCCCGAGGTCGAAGTCGTGGAGGAACCCGGCGTCACCCGGACCGGTGCCGTCCGCCTCCTGGTCCGGGGAACCGGATACGGCGTCCCGCTCCGCCGACCAGGGCGCCAGTGCCGCGTCCAGCTGATCGCGCAGTTCGGCCGCCCGGTCGTCGGGCACCCGGTGGGGTCCCGCCCCGTCCAGCTCCTGGCGGTAGGCCAGCGCACGGTCGGTCCACTCCGACCACGCCGACCGCATTTCGGCCGATACGCCGCCGTCCCCTGCCACGGCACGCAGCACCTGCAGCACCGCTTCCACGTCGTTCGTCCACGCGGTGGCGGTGTCCTCGCCCGGTCGCCCGGGGAGCAGTTCCGGGTGTTGGGACAGATGTCCGTAGAAGAGGGTGACCCATCCGCGCCGGGCCAGGCACACGCGCTTCGCCCCGGCACCCGTCGTGTTCTGGTGCGCCGCGAGGTAGGCGCCGAACTGCCCGTCCAGCATCGGCCGGCGGTTCGTGTTCAGCGGCCCCTCATCGGGGTTGCGGCCACGAAGGTAGTGGCGCCATGCCTGGAGGGCGCGGGCGCGCATGCCCCGCTCCCTGGCGGTCAGCGCCTCCCCGCCCAGCCAGCTGCGGACCGCCGCGGCGAGCTCGGTCTCGTTCTCCCGGTCCAGCTGCACCAGGAGTTGTGCCGCCTCTCCGATCCACTCCTCCGGTGCCACCGCGGCGGGCGAGCCCCGACGCGGTGTACTCCGTATACCGGCGGTGGGCACCGGCCGGGTGTCGTCGGCGCGAAGCCGGGCCAGCGCGCCATCGATCGCCCTGCTGTATTCGGCGCGCATGCTCACCAGGAAGTGCGAGGCCGTCAGGTCCCGCCACAGGTCCCGCCGGAACTGCTCGCCCACGGAGATCCGGACGTCCCTGAGGTTCGTCCGCGTCAGATTCTTGATCCGGAACGGTAGATACGCGGTGCCGGGCGCGTTGAGGAAGCTGCCCAGATAGCTGAACCACTTGGTCCAGGCGTCCCGCCCGTCGCGCTCCCGCGGCAACTGGGATGAGGTGTGCGGCACCGGATCCGGCGCCGTGCCCGGCGTGTCCAGCCGCCGCATCTGTGCGAGCAGCCGGTCGCGGAGACCGGGATCGGCATCGGTGAGATGCACCTCGTCGTCGGCGTCCGCGAGGTGGCGCCAGCCCTCGTCGAGCTGAGCGCGGGTGACCGGGCCCTCGTGCTGCTCGGCCCAGGCGAGGAAGGACTCCGCCTCGTCGGTGTCGTGCTCCTCGGCCGGCGAGTCCTCCGTGGCGCTCTCGTCGTCCGTCGGATGCCCGCCCGCATCAAGACCGTCGTCCTCCGGCATGAGGGGGCTCGGCGGGGCCGGCTCGGTGAACTCCGCAGCCGGTGTGACGGAGGGCTCGCGCAGGCCCGTACCGAGCGGGTCGAGCAGCCCGGGGTTGTCCCGCAGATACTCGTAGAAGTACTGGGCGGCCCGGACCCTCTGCCGCTCACGGAACATCTGCTGGTGGTACGCGTTGGGGCGGGAGGTCGCTTCCGACGCCGGCAACGGCTGCTGATGGACGCCGGCGCGGAAGGCCGCGTCGTCCTGGGGCGGGGTCACCCCCGACATCCTCCGCGGCACCTGTCCCAGGTGTGTCAGCCAGTAACGGACGCCGCGGGTGAGCTCCGACGAGAGACCGATCATGGCCACCCGGCCGAACCAGACCGTGAGCGCCGCGGCCAGATCCGGGTCGCTCATCCGCCGTGTGTCCACCATGTCGTACATCTCACGCGACCACCCCCGCGGGATCCGGCCGGGGAGGGTCAGCCGGCGGGCGGCCTGCACGACCTGCAGGATCTGCGCGTCGCTCTCGGTGCCGGTGAGGCGGAGGCTCACCACGGGCCTGGGGGAGACCGTCACAGGGGGCGGCGCCGGACTCCCCTGGGGACGGGGCCGGCGCTCCGTGGCGGACGGCGCCTCGGGCCCCTGAGTCCCCGCGGGCTCGGAGGGCCAGCCGAGCGGCCCCGACCGCAGCACCTCCAACTGCCCCAAGGCGCGCAGGTAGTCGTGGTAACCCTGTGCGTGCTTGATCCGCTGGGTCACCTGGTTGCCGGAAACGGGATAGTTGGTGATCCTGTCCTGCCGGTAGTGCCTCGCGTACCACACGAACCCGCCGTCGCGCTCCGGGGCGAGGATCGGCTGTTCCTGCCGGTGTGCCTCACTGCTGCCCAGGTAGTCGAGCCAGGCCCGGACCGCGGCGCCCATCAGGCCCCGAACGGACTTGGAATGTCCCGAGGCGTGCTGCATGAACCCGGCGATCGACCTGGCAACGGCCGGGTTGGGGTGCGTGGTGATCATCGTGCGGACGCTCTGCGGCCAGTCGTCCCGGTGCCTTCGCAGCACCTCCGGCAGGTCGTCCACCGGCCCGCCGGTACCGGGCTCCCGCACTTCGGCCTGATGCGGCTCGTCACCGTGCCAC
The DNA here is from genome assembly GCF_040300365.1 of Streptomyces sp. NPDC000404. NCBI lineage: Bacteria > Bacillati > Actinomycetota > Actinomycetes > Kitasatosporales > Streptomycetaceae > Streptomyces > Streptomyces sp. NPDC000404. The sequence continues at coordinate 465,938 of NZ_JBEPDN010000004.1, forward strand.
AGCTCATCCGTGGCGAACGGAACGGAACCGGAGTTCCCGGACGCCTCCTCCGGCGCACCGGTCCCGTCGGAACTGATCGAGATGACGGACATCTCGGACCCGTCATCCGACGCCATGGACGCGTCGGACTCCTCGTGGCGTTCGGACTCCTCGTGCGCGTCGAACCCGTCGTATGTGTCGAACCCGTCGTACGTGTCGGACTCCGTATGCGTACCGGGCTGCTCGTGCGCGTCGAATCCGTCGTACGTGTCGAGCCCGTCCCTCCCGTCGTCACCGCCGGGGCTCAAGGGCTGCGGCTGCTCGTGAACCATCGCCTCCGGGGTCCCGGGGTCTTCCTGGACCTCGTCCGCCTCGGACGGGGCGCGCTCCGCCACGGGAGTGACCGGCGACTCGTCCCGCACGGCGCCGAGCGGTTCCACGGGGGTCGGCGGGGCCAGGGCTTCCGTGGCGGGGGGCTGCGGGGTGGAAAGGTCCGGCAGCACCGCGCCCTGCGGCACCCGGGCGTTCGGCGGGGCGCAGCCGAGCGGCCCCGACCGCAGCATCTCCAACTGCCCGGTGGCGCTCAGGTAGGCGTAGAAATCCTGGGCGAAGTTGATCCGCTGGTTCACCTGACCGCCGGCAACCGGATACCGGGACGGCTTGCCCTCCCGGTAGAACGTGGCGAACTCCGCGAACCGGTCGTCGTCCTCCGGGGCGAGGATCGGCTGTTCCCGCCGGTGTGCCTCGTTGCTCCCCAGGTAGTCGAGCCAGACCCGGACCCCGGATCCCATGGCGCGCCGGTCCTTCTCGTTGTAGCCCGGGTGCTCCATGTATCCGGTGATCGACCTGGCGACGGCCGGGTTGGGATGGGCGAGGACCATCCGGAAGACCTGCACCGGCCAGTTGTCCGGGCACCCCGGTAGCTTCTGTCGCGCCGACGGGCGGGACGGCCACCCCGACGGACCGGTCGGCTGCGCCGAGGGGCGGGACGCCGGGGCCGTGAAGCCGTGCATCGTGAGGCCGCCGCCGGAGCTGGACCAGTGGCCGGTAACCGGCCCGGTGTCCTGGCCTCCTTCCGTCGTCCCGGTCGTGCTCCGCTCCGCCCGGTCCGTCGGAACGTCGTCCGTCGTGGGCACCTCGTTCATGAGGGACGCGAGGTTCATGGCCGAACTCGCCGTCCGAGCCTGCGGCGAGGACGGCTCGTCCGCCGTGGGCACCTCGTCCGTCACGGGCGCCTCGTTCATGAGCGACGCGAGGCTCATCGCCGACCTGCCGCCCGTCCGGGGCGGGGCAGGCGACTCGTCCGGCTCCGCCATCACGGTGTCGAGCGGCTCCATGGGCTCATCGGTTTCCTGGCCCCCTTGGAGCGCGTCGGTTGCCCTGGGGTGCTGCCCCCGCGTCACCGCGGCGGCCCCCTCACCGACCAGGTCCAGGCCGCCCGGCCCGCGGAAGGAGGAGGGCCGCGGGGGATGCTCCTGCGGCGCGGCGTTCCGCCGGCCCCGCCCTGCCGGTCCCCCGGACGACGAAAGGCGCAGGGTGCCGACAGCCTCGAACGGGCGGCCCTGGGGCCACTCGCGCTCCAGTGAGCGGTAGAAGGCGCGGAGGATCCTCAGGTGGCGCAGGCCCCGGTCGGTCAGTTCGGGCACGCACCGGAGCTCGATGTACTCCTGCACAAAGGCGGGCGACGGGTTCACCGTGCTCTGCCCGTTGCGCTGGGCCTCCTGCCACCACGCGTCGAAGACGCCGGCGCGCCGGGCACGTTCGTCCTTGTTGCGGCACCGCTTGATCCAGACCCGCAGCGGATCCGCCAACACCGCGTCCGGCCCGGAGCTGTCGCGCAGCGCGGCGATCAGTCCCTCGACGTACTTCGCGCCCCTCTTCTCCCGGAAATCCGCTCCCCCGGCAAAATCCGCGAGGTTCTGCTCCAGGTATGCGTCCGCGGGGTCCGGCTGGGCGGCCGACACCGGGAAGGCGCCGGCCACGCCACCGGAGCCGGACGAGGAACCCCGGCTCTGCGAACCGGAGGCCGCATACGGGTGGACCCGCCACTGGCTCCTGCGCCCGAGGCCCCGGGGCGCACCGCCCGCCACCCGGCTCCCGCGCTGCGCCTCGGTGCCGATCCAGGAGACGGCGCCCGCCTGCTGGTCCTGCGGCAGGCGGAGCACGGAGGCGGCCCGTTCCCGGTCGGAGGCGCGGCGGGCGGCTTCCTCGGCGGCCGCTCGGCCGTGCCGGAACAGCGCGTCCGCGACCTCTTGGAGTGCCTGGTCGGTCGCGGCACGGCGCAGCTTCGCCTCGGTGTCGCGGCCGATCACCATCGGCCAGCGAAGATGACCGGACGCCAGCCGCATGCGGGCCGCGGCGACGTCTTCGTCCAGCAGCGCATCGATCAGTTCCGCCGGGTCCCGCAGCACCGGGCCGTCCGGGGTCTCCCGGACCATGTCCACCAGGCCCTGCGGGACCATCTGCAGCTCTTCGGCGAGGGCCAGCAACGGACCGGTCTCCGTCACCCCCAGGTCATCGGCGAGCTGTTGCAGGGCGTCGGCGTCGTACCACTCGGGATTCTCGTCCGTCAGCCGGGACTCGCGCCATTCGTGGACCGCTTGGGTGGCCATGTCGACCGCGTTCGAGAAGTACTCCCACAGACCCCGGCGTGCGGCGTGGGTCGCGGTGTCGTAGTTGCTGATGTTGTTCTGCGCCCCGATCCCGGAGAAGCGTGCCAGGTAGTCGCCCAGGGAGGGCAGGTCGCCGAGGCGGATGTGGTGGGTGCCGAGCGCCGTCAGCAGCTCGCGCAGGTGCCGGAGTTCGCCGTCGTGGCCGCGGTGGACGGCGTCCGTTTCGACGCCCAGGGCCGTCCACTGCGTTGCGAGGGTGTGCTCCGGCCAGGTCCGGGGTGCCCCGCCGTCGGACAGGTGGTCCAGCAGGGAGGTGCGCAGGCCGCGCAGCAGGTGGTACTCGTCGGCGCCGAGGCCGAGGAGCTGGGCGAGGTCGTACAGGACCGGTGCCAGGGACCGGGGGACGTGCAGCGCCCGGACCAGATCGTCGAGCTCCTGATCGGGGAGACGGCCGTGTGCGCGGACGAAGTCGGCCACCCAGGCGTGCTCGTCGGCCGCTTCGATCTCCCGGGCGTAGGCCTCGATGGCCTCGGGCGTGAAGCCCAGGTCCCGGAGGGCCTGGAGCTGCGCCTCGGCGGCGGCGCGCCGCTGGGTCTCCTGGAGCAGCGCCTCGACGCGTGCGTCCGCCGCCCGGTGCGGCAGCTGGGCGAGGTACACCGACCGGGGCTGGTGCACCCGCTCGGTGACCCAGGTGACCAGCGCCCGGAACGCTGCGGTGCTCCCGGCCGGGACCGGTGCCAGTTTCTGGATGGCGCGGCGTTCGTACCGTTCCACCTGGCCGGCGCCGTCGTCCAGCGCCTCCAGGACGGCCGCGAAGCTCTCGGACGCCCGGAGCTGCTCCACGGTCAGGCCGTAGGGCAGGCCGTTGCGCAGCCATTCCTGGGAGAACTCCAGGAGCCGCAGGATCTGCGACGGGGCCCGCCAGGTGCCGTCCCAGGCACGGCCGGACAGGTCGCCGGGGCCGACGAGCGCCGGGTCGGCAAGGAGCCGGTAGAGCCAGGCGCGGTGCCGCGGCGCCACGTTCAGGACGTCGGCCGCGTCCCCGAGGACCAGCTCGACGTGGTCGCGCTCCCGCAGCCCGAACGTCTGCCGGAAGTGCTCGGCCGCCGCGACCGGGTCGGACACCTGACCCGGCTGCAGGGACCAGTGCAGGTGGCGTTGGTGTGCCTGGGCGGCGACCATGCGGGTCAGTGCGGCAGCGGCCTTGTGGACCTGCCGGCCGTGCCAGACCTGCCCGTTGTTGAGCGGCCGGAAGACCTTCCGCAGCTCCGCGTGGTCGAGCAGCGGGAGGACGTCCAGCCGGACCGGGCACCGCTTGAGTACGCGGTAGAGGTCCCGGGCGGTGACGTCCAGCCAGTCGGCATACATCGCCAGCGCGTGGAAGGGCGGCACCTCACCGGTGGTCTGTGCGAGGCGGACCAGGTTCGCCATCCGCCGTACGCCCAGGCGCCGTTGGAGGTCGTCGAGGCGGGCGATCTCCTCGGCCGTGAAGCCGCGCAGCAGGGCGGCGTGACGCTCCCAGGCCGCCCGGACGTGATTCTCGTCCGGGTACAGGGGCGCCTCGTCCCCGTCGCCCACGGGAACGTAGGACGGCGGCTGCTCGTCGGGCCGGAGCGCCGTGGACGGGGCGCCCGGCGGGGCGGAGCCGGCCGGCTGCGGGGCGGGCTCTTCCGGCGGCGGCTGTGTCGCCAGCCATGCGCGGGTCGCCTCGTGCGCGCCCTCCGGCGTCATATCGGCCCGGCGCTCCGGGGCCCGTAGCCAGGCGTCCAGGGCGGCGAGGGCGGTGGCGTCGGCGCGCAGCTCCCGGCGGGGCCGCAGGGCGCGGTGGATCGCGTCGGTGTACTCGACGGTGGACGGGCCGCGGTGCAGCAGCTCGGGGAACGACCTGTGCAGCCCCTCCAGGAACGTGCTGATCCGCAGGTAGCGGACGGTGCCGAGGAGGTTCTGCCCCGCCGCGGTGCCCGTGTCGCCCCTTTCGCGGCCGGTCATCGACGGGCTGTGCGCCACCAGGCGGGACAGTGCCACATGGTCGGCCGGACCGCGCAGCCCGAGGCGGTCGAACTGGCTGTTCATGAGGGTGACCCACCAGTCCGGCGGCGTCCAGCCGGCGGTGCCGTGCAGGCTGTCCCCACGGGTGGCGGAGTGCAGCTGCTGCACCTCCTGGGCGAAGAGGTGGTGCAGGTCCAGCGGGTCCGCGCCGAGGGCGCGGGCGGCCGCGTTCACGGTGGAGCGCATCGTCTCGTCGGGGATGAAGTGGCGGTCGAACGCGTCGCGGACCGTGTCCGGTCCGGGGCGGTTGGCCAGCCAATCCGTCACGATCGATGCGATCTCTTCCCTCGTCATCCGCCGCAGGGCGTCCGGCGACGTCCCGGCGCCCGCCACATGGCTCCGGAAGTCCAGCAGGTCGGCCAGGGTCAGCGGGCGGCCGGCGGCGGTGAACCAGTCGAGATCGGCGGGGCGCAGGTCCAGCAGGGCGAGCCGGGTGCGCAACCGGTACGCGCCGAGTTCGACGCGCTCGTGCGGTGCGGCGCCGCCCAGCCAGGTCAGCTCGTCGGTGAGCACCGCGAGCGCCTCGTGACTGACGCCGAGGGCATGGGTGAGGCCGGTGAGGTCGGCGGGGCGCGCGCCCGTGTCGAGGACGAGGAAGAGCTGTGCCTTCGGCAGGTGCGCGTTGTCGATGACGCGGCGGACCAGCGTGCTGATGCGGTTCTCGTCCGGCGTGCCGCGCAGGGCGCGGTCCAGCACCTGGGCGCCGTCGATGCCGACCGGCAGCGTGGAGTGCCCGTTCAGGCCCTGACGCCAACCGTTCAGCAGGTGGGCGAACCGGCCGCCTTCGGTCGGCCGCGAGCCCCGGGTGAGGGGCCGGACGGTCCGCGCGGACTCCAGGTAGCGGCGGAACAGCTCGTGCGGCAGCCCGCTCCCCCACTCCGCAAGGTCTCGGAACCAGGTCAAGTCCCGCAGGGAGTCCAGGCCGTGGTCCTTCAGATGGGCGATGAGCGTCGAGGCGGTACGGGCCGCGCCCCGGGCGCCCAGCAGGGCGATGACGGAGTCGTGGTCGAAGAAGGACAGCGCCTCCGAGCGCTCCCGGACCGGGGACTCGTGGTCGAAGAAGGACAGCGTCTCCGAGCGCTCCCGGCCCTCCGCCACCCGCAACAGGCTCGCCAACTCCGTGATCTGCAGGGCCGTCCGGGTGGCCGCCCCGGCGTCCGGCACGTGGCCGCCGTCGCCGTCGTTGTGGGACGGCACTTCCGCGGCGTGGGGGGCCGGGGCCGGCTGCGGGGTGAGCGGGGCGGGGGCAGTGGGCGGTACGGGCTCCGTGGCGGCCGATGCCACCTCGCGGGCGTGCCGGACGAGCCGGGTGGCCGCACGGACCGCGGGCATCGACCCCTCGGTCAGCAGGACGCGGGCGATCCGGTCCCGTGCGGCGTCGTCCAGCTCGTCACGGCCCTCGGTCCGGTACCTGTCCAGCAGCCCGTTCGCCAGTTCGCGCCGCTGGGACGCGCCCGCGGAACCGGTGAGGTCGCGCAGCAGATCGGCCGGGTCCTGCCGCAGCTGTCCGGCGATCCGCCGCAGCTGCCGCGGCACCCCGTGGATCTGCTCGGCCAGCGCCAGCACCCCGGCCGGGGACAGCGGGGCGGCCGAAGGGATCCCCCCGGGGCCGTGCGCCACCGCCAGCAGCTGGTGGACGTCGAACCACGTCTGCCCGTACTGCTGTTGCAGCGCGTCGTACCGCGACCGGTCGATGCCCAGCTGCGCGGTGCGCCAGGCGGACGCCAGATCGTCGGGGATCCGGTTCCAGACCTGAGGGCGCAGGGGGGCGGCGAGCGCGTCGTATCCGGTGTCCGCGAGTGTGCCGCCCGCCGCTTCGGCCAGGTAACGGCCCAGCTCCGGCATTTCGGCGAGGTGCGCGCCCGCCGTGTCCATGACCCGCAGGAGCTGCTGGATCTGCTCGTAGGCCTGCTGCTGTTCCTGCTCGGGCCGCTGTCCGGCCTCCGCCAGCAGCGCCTCGGTGTTCACCCCGTGCTCCGCGAACAGCGGCAGGACCTCGTGCCAGAGCCAGTCGTAGACGTCCACGCCGTCGCGGCGTGCCTCCAGAGCGGCGTCGCGGAGCGGCCGCATCAGCGTGTGGTCCTGCTGCCGGATACCGAAGTTGAGGGCCACCCGCAGCAGTCCGACGGCGGCCGTCGGCGGGATCTGCAGCACCGTGGCGAGGTGGAGCAGCTCCTGGTGCGGGATGTTCATCCCCCCGCCGACGAATTCCAGCAGGATCCGCAGCTCGTGGATACCGGCGTGGTGGCTGCCCGCCCCGTTGTCGAGGCGGCGGAGGTACTCCACGACCTCCGGGACCTGTACGCCGCTCCGCCCCAGCTCGGCGTGGGTCTGCGGCGTCAGGCCCAGCTGCTCCTGGAGCCACCGGACGAGGCCCTGCGTCACGTCCTGCTCGTCCGGCTGCTGCTGCGGCGGTCCGCCCTCGGTGTCCGGCGTCAGCGGGATGCGGATCGGCTCGCCCGTCGTCAGCTCGTGCTCCTGCGCCATCATGTGCAGGAACTCCGCGGCCGTCTCCGTGGCCATGTCCGCCAGATTGGCCAGGCTGTTGCCGCCGGTGAGGGTGTCGGGCTCGGCCCGGGCACCCCAGCGGAGCAGCGTCAGCACATCGCCGGGGAGGATCCGGCCCTGCCGGCGGGAGATCGCCGACAGCCGGTCCTCGTCCAGCGAGCCGACGGCCTCGGCGAGACGGTAGAACGCGGCCCGGGTACGCGCGTCCACGGCGCCGCCCAGGAGCATCGCGTCCCGGAGATGGTCGTCGACACCGGCTCCCCAGAGCTGGAAGCTCTGCATGAAGTACGGGTGCGCCACCAACTCCGCGACCTGCTCCGCGTAGGCGATGACCTGCCGGAGCCCGTGGACGATTCCGGTGGGGGTCGCCTGTACCGGGTGGTTCTGCTGGAAGAGCGCGCCCCCGCGTCCGTACTCCGACAGCAGGTCGTCGAAGCTGTGGAGGGCCGCCTCGAAGTCCCCGGCCTGCCGCAGCGTCGCGGTGCCGCTGCGGGGCCACCGGTTGCCGCCGCGTCGCGGGGAGGTGGCCCAGACCAGGGCCGTGAGCGTCTGGGACGGCGCGTACCACCGGCCGTTCCACTGCTCCGCCCCGTGGCCGGGACCGGCCACGGCGGGGTCGGCCAGGAAGTGGTAGAGCCAGGCTCGATCGCCCGCCGAGTGGGCCCCGGCCGCCGCGAGGGCCTGCTCCAGGAGGTGGTGGACGCGCTGCTCATCGGGCAGGGCGAACCGCTCCAGGAAGGCGGACCGGATCACCGGCTCGTACCCGCCCGCCCGCTCCGGTTCGCCCCATCCGGGCCACAGCGACCAGTGCACGGACGGGTCGGGACGCTCCAGGCCGTCGACCGGGGCGGGCGGGTCCGCGTCGCCGGCCGGGCCGGTCCCGGACGGCCCCGGGTACGCCGGTGACGGCACGTCGTCGTGGAGCGCCGGGGGCCGCAGGCCGGAGTCGTGCGGTGCGGACGGCGGGTAGGGCGGCGGCGGGGTGTCCGGGCCCTGGTACGCCGCGGCCCACTGCCGGACCAGGTGGGCGAGCGGCTGGTCGAGGAACCAGCGGCGGATGAGCTCCACGCGGTACGGCGGGCGCCACAGCGCGGTCGTCCAGTCCGGCGCGGGGATGCCGTCGCGTGCCGCCAGGAAGAGGTGGTTGGCGAGGTCGGCCACGGCCCGGGGCGAGCCGCGCAGTGCGGGGCGCTCGTGGAGGCCCGCGAAGACCGACTCCGCGATGCGGGACCAGGAGGAGTCCCGCAGCGTCGCGAGTGAGAACTGCCCGGGCAACGAGGTGCTGTCGCTCACGATCCGGGGGTCGGTGGGCCGGAAGGAGCGGAGGAAGATCTCCGCGGTGCGGTACGCGGTCGTGCCCGGATGCCATGGCGCGTCGTCGGAGGTCCGGCCGGTCGGGTGCGGTGCCGGGGTTTCGGAGCCGTGGGTGAACAGTCCCTGGTGGCTGCTGATGAAGTGGAGGAACCCGGCGCGGTCGGCGGGTCCGTGCAGCCCCGCGCCGCGCAGCGTGGTGGTGAAAGCGTCGAGCACCGCCTGCGTCGGCAGCCAGCCCCCGGCCGTCCCCGATTCCCGCCGCTGGTGGTTGACCCGCTCCAGGTCCGGGCGGAACAGCTGCACGAGGTCCACGACGTCGATGCCGAGTGCCTCCGCGAGGTGCGCCGCGGTGTCGGCCAGCTGGGGGGCGACCGGCCCGCCGTGGGCCAGCACGGTCCGCGCCAGCAGCACCCGCCGCTCGTGCCGCCACACCGTCCGGGGGTCGGCGTCGGCCGGGGGCAGTTCCCCGGCCCGCAGGGCCTCGGTGGTCTGTGCGACCAGTGCCGCGTGGGCCTCCTCGACCTCCGCGGCCTCGGCGGCCTCGGCCTGCCGCCACGCCGCGACGTGCTCCTGGCCCGCCTCGGGGCTCAGGCCGCGCAGGGCGGTGACGGAGGTCCCGGCGGTCTCCAGGTGCCGGCGGAACGAGGCGAGGCCGGACAGGGACAGATCCCGCAGTCCCTGGAACCACACGAGGTCCCGGGGCTGGAAACCGGTCATCGCCAGGCGGTTGGCCAGCGTGATCGCGGGGATCACGCCCCGCTCGTCGGGCCGCAGGTCACCGGCCCAGGAGAGCAGACCGGAGACGGGCAGCAGCGTCTCGGGGGTGATGCGCAGCCGCTGCAGCGTCCTTTGGAGCTGCTCGGGCGTCAGACCGAGGCGGGCCGGCAGCATCTCGGGCTCCCGCGGCAGCCGGCCGTGTTCCGTCACGAGCCGGAGCACCTGCGTCGTGCCGTCGACGGTGAGCCGGTACTCATGGGCCAGGCGCAGCAGGTCGCGGCTGTCCACCGTGTCCGGCAGGCCGTTCCATTCGGCGATCAGGTCGGCGACCTGGAGCGGTACGCCGAGTTCGTCGGCGAGCTGCCAGTGCTCCTCGTCCGCCTCCGGGACCGTGGCCAGGCGTCGCCCGCCCCCGGGCGGTGTGGCCTCGCCGGGCAGGCCCGGCTCAAAGGCGCCGTCGCTGAGGAAGAAGGGCTGGTACCGGTCGTCGCCGCCGAGTGCGCGCCAGCTGTCGAGCAGCACCTGCTGTGCGGCGGGTACGTCCCGGTGGAAGTGCCGCATCGCGCCCGTGAGCATGAGGTGGTCGGCGAAGCTCTGCACCGAACCGGAGGCCGGCTCGGAACCGGGCGGGACCGGCGTCCAGCTGAGCTGTTCCGTCCGGGCCACGCGGAGCAGTGCCCGCCGCTGCTCGGGGGAGGGTGCGCCGAGGGCCGCGAAGTCGCGGCGGAGCGTGTCGACGAAGCCGTGGTGGGCCCGGGCCGGGCCGAAGCGGGACGGTGCGGCGGAGCCGCCGCCCAGCGTACGCAGCCGTTCCGGGAAGAGGTGCACGAGATCGCGCGGGTCCGCTTCGAGGTCGCGCGCGGCGCGGTAGAGGTCCTTGGCGTCGGACATGCCAAGGCTCCGGGCCAGTTCGGGGATGTCGGACGGGAGCCGTCCGATGCTGCGGCCGAGGGCGATCAGACGGCGGATGTCGCGGACGCCCAGCTCGGTGGCGAGCCCGTCGAGCCGCTCCACGTCGGCCCAGTCGTCCTCCAGCAGCCGCCGGACCTCGCGGGGCGTCATCTCCCGGCGGGCGGCCCAGTCCTGGATCTCCCATGCGGTCAGCGCCCGGGGCCGGGGGATGACGGAGTGGGTGCCGTACCCGGGCAGCGGGGCCCGCAGGGCCCTGTTGCGGTAGTCGACGAGGAGTTCGTCGAGACGGCTGGGGTGCATCGTCCGCAGATGTGCCGCGAGGCGCGCGGACGGGAGATCGTCCGTGGCGGCGACGTACCGCAGGAAGGAGCGCATCGTCCCGTGCTGGATACGGCTGTCGCTGCTGCGGATCGCGGGGTCGCTGTCGGGCCACGGCAGCGACTCGCGGGCGGCGAGCGCGATCAGCCATGCGGCGTCGGACGCCCCGTTGCCCCGGACGGACGCGCCGTAGCGCCGCATGTGCTGCTCGACCCCGGCGATGAACTGCTCCGGTGTGCGGAGCAGGTTCTCGGAGTTCACGTCGCGCAGCGAGTGCGGGAAGAGCTGCGCCAGGTGCCGGGGGTCGATGCCGGTGTCACGGGCGATGCGGTACAGGTCCTTGACGACGGGCATCCCCAGCGCTCGGGCGAGCTGCGGGAGGTCCGCCGGGATTCGGCCGAGGGTTTCGCTCAGCTTCACCAGGTGCGCCATGCTCCGCACGCCCAGCGCACGGGCGAGCGGGACCAGCAGCTCCGGCTGGAACCAGGAATACGCGGTCAGCTCCCGGAAGCGTTCCCGGCGCAGCCCGACGGCCCGGGCCGACCGGTGGATCTCCTCCTCGGAGTAGGCACGCGACGGCCCGTACGCCGGCAGCTCCGGCGGTGTCGTCGGGTGCAGCGGCCGCCCTCCGGACGTGGCGGGCTCGGTCTCCTCCCGCGCGAGAACCGTCTTGTACGAGGGGGGCTCGTCGGTCGGCTCCTGGTGCGGCTCCTCGGTCGGCTCCTGGTGCGGCTCCTGTGCGGACGGTCCCGTCGGGGACGGTTCCCCGTCCCCGTCCTCCAGCAGGTGCGCCGTGGTGCGGTCCTCGGGCTCGGCCAGCAGCGCGTTCCAGGCGGGGATCTGCTCGTCGATCAGGCGCTGCAGTCCGGCGAGCTGCGCGCGCAGGGCGGACGGTGCCGAGGCGTGCGGGGGCAGGAGGTTCTCCGGGACGGCGGCGAGCTGCGCATCGAGCGCGTCGAGCCGGCCGCGGGCCCACACCGCGAGGTCGCGGCTGCGGCGCAGGGCGTCGTGGCCGGGCGCCGAGTGGATGTCCGCGGTGCCCGCCGCGCCGCTGCCGGCGTGCTCCGCGAGGCCCGGGTGGCTCAGTTGGGCGGCCAGCAGCAGCTGGAGGTCCGACCAGTGGGCGAGGACGTCGTGCCAGGTCTTCGGGGCGCTCTCCACCCCGGCCAGCAGGCCGGACAGCGCGGCGAACGCCTCGTGGTCGCCGCCGAATTCCGGGTGGGCACTCGCGGCTCCGGTGGCCACGAGCGGGGAGTACGGAACCGGGGTCCGCGGGGTGCCGGACGGGCCGGCGCCGGACTGCCGGAGGTCCGTCCGCTGCGGGGTGAAGACGCGGAACTCGCCCCGCTCGCCGCCCTTTTCGTAGGCGAGGGCGAAGCAGTACTCCTCGCCGGGCAGCACGGTGACGCGGGTGGTGGGCGCGATGGTCACCATGCCCGTCGTGTCCGCCATCTCCTGGGCCGCGAGGCGGCCCGAGGGTCCGACGGTCGCCGCGTTGCAGGAGAGCAGCAGCAACTGGGCGCGCGACCCGTGCCGCTGCCGGAGCTCGATGACGCTGCCCCGGCGCTTCACCCCCTGCCCGGCGTCCTCGCCGCGGAGGGCATGCGTGGTGTCCGGGCCGGTCATCAGGGTGACGCGGCCGGCGCCGCCGTGGAAGAGGCCCACGTAGAGCGGGCTCGCCGGGTCCCAGACCACCGGGGAGAGACCGTCCGCGGGCACATGTCCGCTCGTGCCGTCCTCGCTCAGCTCGTAGTGGGCGAACTTGGTCTTGGACAGGTCGATCCGGGTGTGCGGGGAGCCGCCCGCCGCCAGCGCCTGCGGGCTCAGGAACGCGCGGCCGATCTTCCGGCCGGTGCGGACGTCCCGGATCTCCTGGTGCTGCACGTCCTTGAGCCGGACGTGCCCGGCCTCGTGCTTGTCCGTCCCGACCGTGGGCAGCGACAGGTCCTCGTCGCGGAACGCCTCCCGGGTGCCCTGCCCGTCCTCGTCGTCCGGCCGGGCAAGCACGTCCTGGTCCGTGAGGCCGTGGGCCGGGGGCTCCTGGACCGGTGGCTCCGGCGGGGCGGACTTCTGTACGGGGGCCTGGCGGACGGCCCTCTCCTTCGGCGCCCGGCCGGAGAGCGCCGCGAGGATCTCGTCCTCCTCCAGCAGGGAGACCTGCGGCGGCTCGTGCTCGACGACGGTGACCGGGGTGGTCGGGTTGACCGGGTTGAGCGGGGTGGTCCGCGCGGGCCGCGGTGAGGTGGCCGGGGCGCCGCCGGTGTCGCCGTTGTAGTGGTTCTGTCCGTTGTAGCGGAAGACGACGGCCGGGCCGCCGGGCGGGCCGAGCCGCGTCCCGTCCAGACCGAGACCGGGACGGTGGACGTGGACGCCCACGCCGAACGCCTCGGCCAGCAGCAGGAGCAGCAGTTCGCCGTGGTGCGTCGTCGCATAGGCGTCCGGCCACCTTGCCACGGTGTCCCGCAGCCCCTCGAACTCCTCGGCGGTCCAGCCCGGCGCGTGCTCCCAGACGAACGCGGCGAACGACTGCAACTCGTCGAAGGAGAGCGCCTCCAGAACCCGGGTCATACCGTCCTGCCCGCCCGGCTCCGTCGACGGCGTCCGACCGGGACGCCACCGGTCGAACAGGCGGCGCAGTTCTCCGGGGCCGCTGGTGCGCTCGGACACCTCCCGGAGGCGTTCTTCCCGTGTCGGGATCTCACCGGGCGTCGAACGGTGCACACGGACCAGCGGCCGCGCCGCGAAGGACTGCGGCAGCTCGCGCACGCTATTGCCGAGGAAGTCCATGACGTGCCGGTGGACGAGGAGTACCGCGGTGTCGAAATGGCCGCGCGCCGTGCCGCTCCGGCTCCGCGCGGCGGCGCGCACCGCTTCGGCGTCGCCGAGCAGCCGGTACACCTCGGGGTGACGGGAGAGATCGAGCCGCTGCCGGACATGGCCGGGCGCGCCCACCAGCAGCGAGGAGATCTGGCACCAGCCGTCCCCGGGAACGGGCACCTCGGTGCCGAGGACCGGCAGGGGCGGGGTGTCGGACCGCTCCGGGGCGTGCGGGGGCTCCGATTCGGAGACGGGCGAGGCGGGCGGCTCCTGCTGCGCCGGCGTCAGGGGCCGGTCGGGGGTCGGGGAGCTCGGGGAGTGCGGCGGGGAGGCCGGTGTCGCGGGAGCGGGCGCCGGCTGCGCCGTGCCCGGGCGCGGGATCAGGGCCTTGACCGTGTCCTTCTCCAGCACCACGGTGACGGCCGGGACGCCGGGCCGCCGCGTGCCCTCGGGGCCACCGGGGTGGAAGACCTCGACGCCCGCCCCGGGGCGTACGACGTGGACCTCGACGCCGTACACCAACGCGAAGAGCTGCGGCACCAGGTAGAAGTCGTCGATCTCGTTGTCGTCGGGAGCGCCGCGGCGCAGCTCGCTGCCGGCCGGGCGCAGCAGCTGGAGGGCGAGGAGTTTGACGCGGGCGGCGTGCGGGAGAGGGACGTTGCCGTGCAGGACGCCGTCCTGCAGAAACTCCTTCTCGTGCGCGGGCAGCAGCCGGATGCCGCCCTCCGGGACCCTCTTCCCGGAGGTGCTCAGCAGGACCCCGGCGGCTTCGAGCTCCTTGGTGGTGAAGCGGTCGCGGCCCGGGTCGATCTGGAGCCAGGTGTTGCCGGTGGCCCCCGGGGCACCGAGCCAGGAGCCGTGGTCCTCGCCGTCCGCGAGCAGGCGGCCGGCCAGGGCCTCGTGGAGGGCCCGCGCAATCTCCTGCGGGGTGCCGGTGTGCGGGAGCACGGTCAGCGGTGTACCGGCCGCCGCCAGCGCGGCCAGCGCGGTGTTCAGGGAGAGGAACAGGCCCTCGCCCCGGGTGCTTTCCGGGTTCTCGGTGTCGTGCGGGTCGCGGACGTCGTACACGGTGCCGTCGTCGTGGACGTAGGTGGTGGGGTGGTCGTCCCCGTCCTTCGTCTCCCCGGCGGTGAACTGCACGGGGGCGTCGAGCGCCGCCAACTCCTCGGCGGCGAGGCGTGCGTCCTCGGCGAGATCCTTGACGAGCGGCGGTTCGGGGAACGACGACGGCGTCAGGGACCGGGCGAGCGTCAGGGCCCGCTGCTCCAGCCGGGCGCTGCGCTCCAGCCGTTCGATGGCTGCCAGGTGCTCCCGCACACGGGCGGTCGCCGCCTCGGTCTGCGCACCGGCCGCGGCCTTCTCCAGGGCGTCGCGGGCGGCGGCCAGCCGGGCCCGGTGTTCCGCGAGGTGGCCGTCGAGGTCGGTGAGGCGGACCAGGCCGCCCGTGCGCAGCTGCTCGGCGTACCCGGCCAGCAGCGCGGCGTCCTCGTCCCCCCGGGCGACGGCCTCCCGGATCACCGCCAGTTCGGCGTCGATCGCCTCCCGGATCCGCCGGGCGGCGGTCAGCGCGCCCTCGCGGGCCTGGCGGAGGTAGGCGCTCTCGCCGTTGCGCAGCACCTCCTGGCGGCGTGCGGACTCCTGGTCGAGCGCGTCCGCGGCCGCGTGCGGTTCGGCGGCCTTCTCGCCCCGCACCAGGTCGAGCGCCTGCGCCTTGAGCTTCTCGCGGAGTTCGGCGTGGGCGGGCGGCACCGCGCCGCCGGTCCAGATGCCGCCCTCGGACTCGGCGAGCGCCACCAACTCATGGACGGCGGGGTCCGTGAACAGGTCGTCGACGGGCGGATCGAGCGGCGTGGCCGGGTCGTCGTCCCCGGCGGCCGCCACCGGCCGGCGGGTGGTCTTCTCCTCCTTGTCGTAGGTGTACGCCTCGGGCTTGCCCTCGGCGTCGGGGTTGCCGGCGTTGCGCTCGTGCCACTCGCGCAGTGCGTCGGCGCTGACGCGGGCCTTGTGGAGTTCCTTGCGCAGCCGGTCCAGCTCGGCGTGCAGACCGGCACGTTCGATCTCGTGCTCGACGAGGCGGCGCAGTGCCGAGCGGTAGGCGCGGGCCGTGGCGTCGTCGGAGTGCGACGTGGTGAACGTGTCGTCGGCGTCGCGCCGCCCGCGCTCACGGAGCGCCTCGTACAGCTCCTCGTAGCGCTTCTCGACCCGGACCTCGGCCTCCTTGTACTTCTTCTCCGTCTCGACCAGCTTCTCCCGCACGTCCTTGACGTGGTCGTACGCCGTACCGACGGCTTCGGGGAAGGTGGTGTCGTCGAGGAGCCCGGCGTCGCGCAGCACCCACTCGGGCACCAGCGCCAGGACCCCGTCGTCGGAGGAGAAGGCGGTGGCGGCGCGGCCCTCCCGGGTCTCGACGTGGTCGCGCAGCAGCGCGGCTTCCGCGTCGGGTGCGGCCGTGACCAGCTTCTGCTTGAGGCGGGCCACGGTGTTCTGCAGGGCGCTCGATGCGGGCAGGTAGGCCGCGACGGCCGCCCGGAAGGCGTCCTTGCCGGACTTGAGGCCGTGCTTGGTGACGGTGGCGCCGACGAGGAAGTCCAGCGGGACCTCCACGAGGAAGCGGCGTTCCGCCTTGGGGGCCACCGCGGAGTTCACGGAGTTGGCGAAGGCGCTCTGCGAGGTGGCGACGTCGCTGCCCTGGAAGGCGGGCGGGGTGGCGCGGTGGGAGAGGTTGCCCGCGTCGTTCGCGGTGTACGAGGGGACGACGCCGGCGCTGAAGCTGGACGCGGCGGTGTATCCCTCGGCGTGCTGGAACGTCTGGGTGATCCGCTGGTCCTTGGTGACCGTCGCCTCGTCGAGGACGCCGAGGATCCGCGGCCGGTCGCTCTTCGCCCGGGCGTGGACGGTGACGGTGGCGCGCGAGGAGCCGAACCACGAGCTGTCCTCGACGGCGGGCTGCCGCCATCCCGAACGCAGCGCCTCGGAGAGCATCTCGCGCAGCGCCCGGGAGGTGTTCTGCAGGTTGAGCTGGCGCGCCGCGCCGGTGCCGGGCCGGGTCAGGCTGCCGCCGCCGACGGCGCGGCGCTCCGCGGGCGGGACCTCGGCGGTCCGCTTCTTCTCGGGGACGGTCAAGGTGGTGGTCTTCCCGTCGGCGGCGTCGACCGCGGCGGTGACGTGGCGGAGCAGCTCCTTGGCTCCGCGGGCGTCGAGGAAGACGGTGTGCTCGTGCGCCAGGACGTCGGTCAGGGCGCTGTTCCGCTGCCGCCAGACGTCGGGCGGCACCGGCTCGTTGAGGGGCTTCGGCGGCGTCGGCTGCCCGCTTCGGGGGGTGAGCAGCTGTGGGGACCGGTCCGCCGGCTTCGGCCGGTCGCCGGTGGCGGCGGGCGTGAGCAGCGTCTCCGGGTGCGCCTGGATCAGGGTGCCGGCGTCCTCGATGGCCCGGACGACCTCGCCGGACGCGTCGATGTGGGACAGCTCGATGCGGTAGCCGACGGCGTAGTCGACGTAGGGGCCGGGGAAGGTCAGCGTCGCGGTCTTGCTGACCGCCTCGGTGCGCGTCACCGACCGGGTGGTGGTGGCGGTGACGTTGGCGCTGACCGGGAGGCCGACGCCCACGGCGCCGGGCTGCCGCTTGCCCTCGGGGGTGTTGGGGTGGGTGGCCGGCGTCTGGGTGCTGGTCAGTCCCAGGCCGGCCGCCTCGGACCGGGAGAGCGCCTGCGAGCTGGTGTAGGAGACCGCGCGGTCCTCGTCGACCGAGGCGTTGTAGTGGGTCGCCAGATAGACCGGGTTACCGTCCGGGACGAGCCGCAGCCGGACGCCGCCGACGAGCGGGATGCCCTCGCGGACCAACTGGTAGTGGAGACCGCCGTTGAGGGCGTCGGGGGTCAGCAGGGTGTTCAGCTCGGTGCGCAGCGCGGCGCGGCGGCCCATGCCGTCCGCCGGGAGCACCGCGTTCGCCTTCCCCTTCTCCTCCAGGGCCTTCACGAACGACTCGACGACGGGCTCGGTGTCCAGTGCGCCGCGTACGGAGACGAAGGCGGGCAGCTGCCGCGGCGCCTGCCACAGGGAGCTGTGCGGCAGCTGCCCCAGCCCGTTGGCGACCCAGCCCAGGCTGCGGGCGTCGTCCCAGGTGAAGACGGACGTGTGGTCGCCGGCCACCGTGACGGCGCCGAAGCCGGACCGGCTCCCGCCGGTCCCCAGGGACTTCAGCTGCGCGCTGACGGCCCAGGTGATCGCCTCGTAGCCGACCAGCGCCATCCGGCCGGTCCGGGCCTCGGTGAAGGTGATGCCGATGGAGAGGGAGTGCGAGGTGGTTGTGGTGTTGCTGTGGTTGTGGAGCGTCCACACCAGGCCCCAGCTCTGCGACTCCTGGGTCGCTCCCGGCTCGCCGGCGTGGAAGGCGGTACCGGCCGACAACTGACCTTGGATGTTGAGGGTGCGGGTCACCGCGTTGCCGGTGCCGACGCTCAGGGCGCTCGGGATGGCGTGGCTCGCGGAGAGGTTGGTGTCGGCGATGTCGCGGACCACCGGGTTCAGCGGGTAGGCCTTGAGCCGCAGCCGCGTCTCGAAGCGGAACGCGCGGCCGCGGTAGTGCAGCATGTCGAGGGTGCGGCCGCCGTGCACCGCGGAGTCGAACTGCGCCTCCATCTGCTCGACGAAGGCCATCAGGTCGCCGTACTCCTGCGAGGCCCGGTAGGCGAGCCGGTCGTTGAGGTGCGGTGAGACGGCGCTGAGCACCTCCTTGGTGACGGCGGCGATGTACGGACCGTGGCCGTTGCGGACATGGGCGTGGAAGGCGTTGTCGCGTGGCCGGGGCGGGCGGACGGCGCCGGCCAGGGCCTTCGCCTGCGCGGCGGGCCACTTGGTGACGCCGTTCTCCGGGGTGTGCAGGGTGTTGCGGGCGATCTCCAGCGCGGTGGGCCGGTGCCCGGTGGCCGGGACGGTCTCCGGCGTGGGCGTGGTGGGCGGCGGGGTGGGCTGCGGGAGCGGGCCGGGCGCGCGGTAGGGCCGGCGCAGGTTGTGCGGCATCAGCGAGTCGGGCTGGAAGATCAGGACGCGGACCTTGCCGATGAGCTTGCCGTCGTTGTCGCGGCCGAGTTCGATCTGGTGCGGGGCGATGTCGAACAGTCCGTCGGCCAGGGTGCGCAGCAGTTTCCGCGCCGTCCCGTGGTGCTCGGCGTCGAGCCGCAGCACGCCGACGGCCTCGTAGGCGTGGGAGCCCTTGCCGGTGCTGAGGGAGTACTCCGTGCCGGTCTCCAGACCGGTCTCGGACTTACGGGTGGTGCTGCCGCCGTAGGTGGCGGAGACACCGCCCATCACGAGGTTCGTGGCGGCGACCGGCTTGACCCCGGCGTCGGCGCCGGCGCCGATCTGCCAGTTGGTCTGCGCCTCGGTGGAGTGGGCGAGGTTGCGGGCGCCGGAGGTGCTGCCGGAGGTGGTGACGTCCCGCCACAGCCCCGCGTAGGAGAGTTCGTCGAGGGTGAGGGTCATCGCGACGGAGACGCCCTCGTTGCGGAAGAGACCGGAGCGGCGGAGCACCACCATCGGCCCGGACGTCTCGACGGTCAGGTCGTCGAGGGGCTGGAGCGCACGCCGGATGAGCTTGGCGCCCTGGGTCTCGACGCTCGTCGCGCCGTGGTGGCGGAGGAACGACTGGTCGTTGGCGAGGGCGCGCCGCTGCCGGGAGTTGGGCTTCGGGTACGGGGTCGGGCCGGTGACCATGCCCAGGCGCTTGGCGAACGCCCGCACGGTGTGCTTGGCGACGAATCCCGGGTGGTACTTCCTGCTGCCCGGTCCGGGCTCCACCAAAAGCATCTGCCGGACGTGCCGCTTGTCGCTGTTGACCAGCGCCCTGCGGGCGGCTTCGCGCAACTGGCGGGCGAGCGGACGCGGGTCGCTGGGCGTCGTCGCGGTGACCGGCAGATCCGACGTCTGCGACAGCCGGGTCTCCGGCTCCGGGAAGCCGGCGGACGACGGGCTCGGGGACTGCTCCTCCTCTTCCGGTACGAAGGCCAGGGGCCGCCGGGGCGGCGTGATGGGTGAGCCCGGCGGGGTGCCGGGGATGCCGGACGTGCCCGGGGTGTTCGCCGTGTCGACGGCCATGGAGTCGGGCCGCCGCTTGCGGAGGGGCTCGGGGCCGGCCGGCGGGGAGCCGCCCGCGGGCACGGACGCGCTCCGCTGCATGCCGTGGCTCTTGCCGTACGGGGCGCCACCGATGTTGCGGCGGTATCCGAAGGCCAGCACCGACGCGGCACGCTGCGACAGCGGCCGCGGCACCGGGCGCTGCGGCGGCCGGGACTCGACGGTGGGGGCGTTGATCCGGATGTAGTTGTACGAGCTGAGCAGCAGCTTGAGGTGGTCGGCCAGCTCCTGCGGCTGCTGCGGCGGTACGAAGTCCGGTACGTGCAGGGCGTTGGGGCTGTCCTTGCCGGTCGAGCCGGGCAGGGCCAGCGGGTCGCGCTGCTTGATCACCCGGTTGGGGTCCAGGTCCGCCCATTCGCGGGCGGAGCCCATGGGGGTGCGCAGGACGGTGTGGGCCACGAAGCTCTTCCGGAGCGGCGGGTGGTTCCCGGCCCTCAGCTCCGGCGGCGTGTTGAGCCGGCTCAGCTCGTAGCCGGGCCGGAACCTGACGTTGATCCTCAGCTGGTGTTCGTAGAGCCCCTGGGCCGACTTGTCGGAGAGGCCGATCTGCACCTGCCCCTTGCCGGAGGAGGTCATCGTCCGGCTGACGGCGGCGCCGAGCTGACCGTTCAGGCTGACCTGGGCCCGGGCGGGGCCGTTGTACGCCGGACCGCCGGAGAGGTTGACGGTGAGGCTGTTGCTGATCGTGTTGCTGTGGTCGTCGCCGACCGCGGTGTTCTTCTGGACCTTGTTCTCGCTCTCCTGCGCCGCGATCGTCTTGACGAGGGTGGCGTCCACGGAGCGGACGATGTCGACGCTGTAGGTGAACACCCCGATGGTGTTCTCCTTCTTGTCGACGACCTTGATCTGCTGGACGTCGCCACGGATGGCGGGCACCAGGCTCTCGTGCATGGTGAAGGTGGCGAACCGGTGCAGGATCTCGCCCATCCCCGGCATGTCGGGCGTCAACTGGCCGTGCACGGTGGCGACCTGGAGCGCCCAGTCCAGCAGCTCCGGGGAAACGACGAGGTGGTCGGCGGAGACCAGGTCGGGGAAGACGCCCTGCGGCAGGGTCAGGGACTTGGGCAGACCGGTCGGGGCGACCGGGGGCTTCGCGGTCAGGGAGTCCGGGACACGCCAGGAGAAGCCGCTGTCGACGGAGAGCCGCACGGGGGCGGAGTGGGTCGGCCGCCGCACGCCCCGCTCGTCCAGGGTGTAGGTGCGGCCCTCGTACACCACGTGGTTGACGTAGGTGTGCGACGGGCCTTCCGAGCCCACGGTGCGGGTGTCGGTCGAGGTGACCGAGTGCGCGGTGGTGTGCGTCGCCTGATTGATGTTGCCGGTGACGGCGACGGTGATCATGCCGGTGGCGACGCTGGGCATCATCACACCGGTGTTGAAGCCGATGGCGTGGCTGGACGCCTGGACGTGCGAGGTGGCGTCCTTCTGGTTGCTGCGCTGGCCGCCCTTCACCTTGACGGTGAAGGCGTCCTCGTAGCGCGAGTACGCACCGTGGTTGAGAGCGCGGAGGCCGTACAGCCCCCTCCCGCCGGTGACGGTCTCGTACAGGACGAACGTGCCGTCGCCCAGGGCGGCGGGCAGCTCCCCGGCGCCGTGCTCCGGACGGGGCAGCAGGGTGTGCGGGCGGTGGGTCAGCAGCTGGAGGATGTCCTCGCGCAGCTTCGCACGGGCGTGCCCGGCCACGTCCGTGACGCCGTTGGCGAGCTTGTCGGCGACCTTCCCGGCCTCCCGCAGCTCGATCTCGGTGCCGCCGACCAGCGAGGCGTGCTCCTCCAGGCCGGTGCCGTCCTCGAAGGTGGTCCGGGCGCCCCTGCGGTAGATCTCGTTGATGCCGGTGGACGTCAGGTCGAAGAAGACCGGACGGTCGCTGTCGCGGTGGTGGATGCCGAGAATCAGCTCCTCGACCGGTGTCCCGGACAGCTTGCCGTTCTCGTCACGGGACGCGAACACGACCTCGCGCTGGAGGGTGTGCAGCAGCTCCTTGTGGTGCTTGATCTGCTGCGCCTGCCAGTCGGCCGCCCCGGCGGCGGTGACGGGGCGGCGCAGCAGCTCCTGCTCCAGGAGGTACTTCTGGAGCTCCTTCTCCGAGGAGACGTGCGCCAGCCACTCCGTCAACTCGTCGGCCGTCAGCGCGTCGGGGCGCTTGTCCTCGGCCTTGGCCTTGGTCTTGTCCTTGCCGCTGGTATCGGCCTCGGTTTTGTCGCTGGTCCTGTCCTCGGCCTTGCCCTTGCCCTTGCCCTTGTCCTTGGTCTGGTCCCCGGCCGTGGTCCCGGAGAGGGGTGACGCCGTGGACTGCTGCTCGGCGGGGGCGGCCGGGTACCACTTGCCGCCGAGCCGTTCCGGCACCGGGCGGCCCTGTTCCCGGTAGAGCCGGGCGCGCTCGGCCTCCAGCGTCAGGATCTTCCGCTGGATGCGACGGATCCGGTCGGGGTCGTCGTCCCCCGTGTTCGGCGCGGCCGGGGTGGCCGGCGGCGGGGTCTGCTGGAGCCGCTGGTCCCGGGACAGGTCCGGGTCCTGATCCTGGTGCCGGCTCCGGCTCTCCTGGCTCTCGGTGGGCCGGTTTTCGCGGTGGGCGCCGTTCGTCGGCGCCTGCTGTACGAGGTGCTGGTCGCGCACCTCGCGGTGCGGCGGCTGCTCCGTCGGCGGCTGCGGGCTGTAGGGCCGGACGGCGCGGTCGTGGCCGATGACCGGGGAGGGTGCACCGGAGTCGTCCGAGGACGTGTCGTGGTGGTCCCCCTCCTGCCACATCCGCTGCCGTACCGGCGGGGCCTCGGGCGGGTACGGGGTGCCCCGGCCGGGCGGGTCCAGGCGCCGGAGCATCCGCAGCCGGCGGTCCAGCTCCTCCTCGATGCTCTCCTCACGCACCGGAGGCGTGCCGCCGCCCGGCGTCTCCTCCTCCGAACCGGCAGGCTCCTTCCGGCGCAACGCCGCCAACCGACGCTGCATCTCCTCCTCGGCGCTCTCCTCGTGCGCCGAGGACTTGCCGCCGCCCGGCGTCTCCTCCTCCGCGGCGGCCGGTGCCTTGCCCCGCAACGCATCGAGCCGCCTCCGCAGCTCGTCCACGGTCGTCTCCTTGCGCGGAGGCGAGCCGGGCGGCAGGCCGTCGTCCGAGCCGGAATCCGGCGGGGCGGTGACGCTGCCGGGGCCGTCCTCCAGCAGGTGCGGTGCGGTGCCGGAGAGGCTGACGAGCGAGGAGCCGGCCTCCGGGGCAGGGGCGGTGGTCCCGAAGCGGTTGCCGTGCTCGGTCTCGTGCTGGAGCCAGCGTGCCGTGTCGAGGCCGTCCGGTCCCCAGGTCTTGTGGAAGGTGGTGAACCAGTCCTCGCGGGTGCGGGAGCCGATGCGGGTCAGGTCCTCCTGGGCGATGCCCCGGTCACCGGCCGCGCCGTGGAAGCCGTCGGCCCAGGAGTCCAGGCCACCAGTGGCGCTGATCTCGAAGTGCAGCCGGCTCGGCAACTCGTCGCCGAGGCTCCGGCGGCCGTCCGTCCAGGCGGCGAACGCCTGGTGGACCGGGGACTTCTCGTCCGTCTTCACGGCGCCGGCGGTCGGCTGCTCGCCGCCGTCCGTGGCGGGGCCACCCTGGTGCGGGGTGGTGTCCGTGCCCGGCGAGGTCTGCGCCTCCCCGGGCGTCACGGGCTCCGTGGGCTCGGCGGGCGGCGTGGTCCCGGCAGGCGGCTCGGTGGTGCCCGCCGGAGCGGTCGCGGAGCCCTCGTCCGCCGGGCGGCCGAAGACCGTATCGAGGGTGAAGACCGCGTCGAACTGGGCCGTCACCCGCTCGACGTGCTCGGTGACGAACCGCTCCCGGGCGTCGTGGGCGAGGAGTCCGGCCTCGTCGGCGGCGAGCGCCTCGGCCTCCGCGCGGGCCACCCGCTCCGCCTCCGCCCGCGCCACCGCGAGCGCGATCCGCTGCCGCACCACCGCCGGCTTCGTGTACTCCGACAGGAGAATGCGCGGATAGGCCGCGTCCCGGGGCGTCTTGTCCGCCCAGCTGTCGAGCCGCTGGTGCAGTTCGTCGCCGAGCTTGCGGGCGGCGGTGCGCTGGGCGTCGCGGGAGGCGGTGCCCGTGCCGTCCAGCCCGAAGTCGTCCTTCAGCTTCTGCCGGACGTCCTCGGGCAGCCCGTCCAGCGCCTCGCCCCAGGAGGCCGCCGCGTCCTGAACCGCCGCGACGGCGTCCTTCGCGGCCGTCTCCTTGGCGAGCTGCACCTCCAACCGGAGGTGCAGCTCCGCCTCCCGGGACGCCCGGAGCTGCTCCCAGCTCCGCTCCGACGGGCCGGAGCCGGTACGCGACCCGTTGCCCGCGGCGCCGTAGTGGTGCAGACGGTCCTGCTGGTACCGGTCCAGCCACTGGCGGCGCAGCCGGCGGCGCCCGCCCTCGGAGAGCTGCGAGGAGTTCGCGGCGGCGAGGGCGCCGTCGGACTCGGTCGGCTGCGCCGCGGTACGCAGCGCGGCATGCTCGGCGGCCCCCTCGAAGGCCTCCTCGGCGGCTCGGTGGTGCACCACGTCCTGCACCGCGTCGCCGAACGCCTTGTACAACTGCGGCAGCGCACCGGCCAGCGCCTCGCCCACGGCACCGGCCCGCCCGCCCAGGTGCTGCCGGAGCGTCGCGGCGCTGAACGCGCCCTCGCTCAGCGCGTCGAGCGTGGCGATCAGCCGCCGCGGGTCGGTACGGAGCGCACCGTTGCCGAGCAGCCGCTCCACGATCGCGGCGGCGTGCTGCTCGAACGCGTACTCCGCCTCGGCCAGGGCCGTTTCGCCCCTGGTACGCGGCGGGGGCACCTCGTCCGGCTCCGGTGCGGAGCTCTTCGGGAAGACGGTGGCGGGGTCGGTCTCGTCGAGCAGGGCCCGGGTCTCGGGCGGGAGGCCGCCGCGCCAGTTCTCGAAGGCGGCCTCGGCCCACCGGGAGAGGTGTTCCAGCGCGTGTTCCCGCACCCAGGCACGGTCGAGGTGGGCGCGCAGCCCGTCGGCGGTGGCGAGCGTCTCCTCGCCGCCCGCCCGGAAGTGCTGTGCGGTGCGCTCGCGTTCCCGCTCGTACAGGCGGGTCAGGACACGGGAGCGCATCTCCTCGTCGGCGGCGCGTGCCGTGCCGCCGCCCAGCCGGTCCGTGGCCCACTGCTCGAAGACGTCCTCGAAGAACGCCATCCGCAGGGCGTCCTGGTGGGCCTGGGACAGCTCGGCGTCGTACTGGCCGGCCATCCGCTTCTGTTCGGCCTGCCACCGTGCGGCGCGTGCCGCGGCGTCCTCGTGGCGGGACCACTGCGGCGCCGGGGAGAAGTGCTGCTGTGCCTCGGCGCTCGCGGTGAACTCCGTCAGCAGATCGGTGTGGAGCTGGGCGAGGAACTCCTCCCGCTCCTTGCGGAACGCGGCCTCGGCCGCCCGCTGCTGCTCCTGCGGCGCCGACCCGGCCGTCGGCTGCCGCTCATCGGCCGACGAGCCGGCGCCGGGGGTGTGGTCCCCGGTCTGCCGCTCCTCGTCGGTGGAGGCGTGCTGCGGCGGCTCCTGCTGCCGGGCGGCCTTCTTGCGGAGCAGCTCCTCTTGGAGCCACTCCTGCCGTTCCCGTTCGGTCAGCGGACGCAGTTCGCCGGAGTCGTGCGGGTGGGGGGCGGATGTCCGAGCGCCGTCGACGGTGGTCTCGTGGCGGGCGTCGCGGACCCGGATCATGCGGTCCACCAGCTCGGTCACCGGCTCCTCGCGGAGCGGGGCGCCGCCGCTCTCCCCCGGCGTGTGCGAGGTCGTCGCGTGCGGGCCGCCGCCCTCGGTGACCACGGGGTGCGGTGTGCCGGAGGTATCCGTGGGGTCGGGGAATCCTGCGGTGCCGGTGTCGTCGGTGCTCGCTGCCGGGTGCTGTACGGGCGGGGCGGGCGGTGTGTCGCCGGACGCGGTGACGGGGTGGGAGGCCGAGGTGGTGGACGGGTGCTCGATGGGGGTCTCGGGCGGGGCGGACTTCTGGTGGCTGGTGGTGACGATCTTCCGCGGGGGCGGCGGCGGGACGACGCCGTTGTCCGGCCCGCCGGTCGTACGGTTGCCGGCCTGCGGCGTCTCGTTCCGTGTGACGGGGGTGTGCTGCTGGTGCGGCGCGGTGCTGCCGCCCTGCCCGGTGCCCGGTGTGCCGGAACCGGGCACCGGGGACTGCCCGTCGGTCGTAACCGGGGTCGCGGGCGTCACGGGCGTGGTCCCCGCATCGGTCGGGGAGTCGGTCTGCGGGGCGGACGGGGAGTGCGCGTCGTTGCCGGTGGCGGAAGGTGTCTCCACGTGATCCGCGGCGGACGTGCCCGCCATCGGGCCCGTCGGATCGTCGGAGCCGGTGAGCGGCGCGCCGTCCGTCCCGCCGTCGTGGCGGGCGGGGGAAGCGGGGTTCTGGTCCGTGGTACTGACGGGGGAAACCGTGGGCGGGCCCGCGGGCGGTTCGGCAAGCATCGGTGCGACCGCGTTCGGCGCCGACGGGCCGAAGACCTGGTCCTTGAAGCTCTTGAGGCCGCTGCCCACCGCGCCCAGCGCCGGATGGATGACGTGCTTCTGCACCGGAGGCATCGCGTATTCGCCCAGGCCGCGCCCGGCCGCGCCCATGACCGCGCCGCCGAGGAACGCGCCGCCCGTGGTCTCGAACTTGCCGTTGTAGACGTAGTTGACGACCGCGTCGGACAGGGCGTTGTTGGCGCCGTCCGTCAGCGTGCCCGCGGCGGTCCCGGCCAGGCGGTAGCGGAGGTTGCCTTCGAGGTGGTCGCGGAGCGCCGCGTTCATCGCGTCGGGCACCTCGTGCGTGAACACCTTCACGCCGTCCGCGCCGAGCTGCTTCTCGTACTGCTTCAAGGTGGTGGCCAGGGCGTCCTTGGCGGCGTTCTGCTCGGCGTCCCGGCCCCAGTTCCTGACGACCTCGCGGCCCCAGGCGCGGCCCAGGTCCCGCGCCTCGCCCTCGCTCAGCCCCCGGGCCGCGCCGCCGAACGACTTGCCGCCGCCCAGGTGCTTGGCGAACAGGTCGGCGGACTTCTCGGTGAAGGCATGGGCGATGGTGCCCCGGCCGCCCTCCGCGCCCTTGCCGAAGCCCTTGGACAGCTGTGCCTGGGTGTTGCTGATGAGCGACCCGAAGTCCTTGCCGAACGCCTGGCTCTCGGCCTTGCCGAGCGCGTTCCCGAGGCCGGCGCCCACGCCGGTCTTGGCCGCGCCCTCGGCGGCGGCGTGCTCGAAGACGTTGCCCAGCTCCTTGCCGAGCGCGCCCTTCACACCGGTGCCGATCTTGTTGCCGATCCACTTGCCGAGGCCCACGCCGACCAGGTCGAACGGCGCGGCGATGGCGCCGCCGATCGCCCCGGCCACCGCGGCCTGGGTCAGCAGCTTCTGGTCGTAGCCGTCGCGGTGGCCCTGTCCGATCTGGATGCCCTGGACGGCGGCGTCCACCGCCGCGCCCACCCCGGCGCCGATGGCCGCCTGCGTCGCGATGGACCGCAGCAACGCCGTGATCAGGTTCCGGATGAACTCCCGGACCAGCGTGTACTCAAAGCTCAGGCCGAGCATCACCTCGGGGCCGAGGAAGAAGCTCAGGAACGCCATGGCGGCCTGCATCGCGATGAGCGCGATGGCCTGACCGATGATCGACCACTTCGTGTGCTCCACATCGGTGGCGGTGTCCCGGGCGTTCTTCGCCAGCTGTTCGCACTGCTTCGCCGAGGCGTCCAGGATCGAGGTGTCGCCGCTGCACAGGTAGTCCACCCAGTCCGCGAACTTCTGCGCGCTCTCCCCGCTGAAGTTGAGGTTGACGCCCCGGGCGATGTCGACGAAGTACTCCTCCGCCGTCCGCAGATCGCCCGCGGTCCGCAGGTACGCGGCGTCCGCCTCCCGCAGCAGGTCCTCGTTGGCCTGCGGCCATTTCATGCCCAAGGAGTTGAGAAGGTTGATGACGTCCTGGGAGGGCATGAGGGCCACGGCCGACCCCTTTCTGAGACCACGGGCGGCGGGCCCGCTTGACGGAGTGCACGGCGAGTGCGGGTGGACGGGGAGAGTGACGGAACGCGGGTGCGCGGAAGCCGGGACGCCCGCGCGCCCGCCCCGTCCCTCCGGTGCGGGCGGTAGGCGGCCTCCCGCCGGGGCGGCACGGACCGGGCGGGACGCCGCGGGCGACGACAACAGTCCGGCGGGAGCCCGGCGGCAGATCTAATGCCCCGGCTTGCCCTCCTTCGGCTCGCCCTCGGTGTCCATGGCCTTCCATGCCTGGACGAGTTCCTCGCTGTCCCGCTTGGCCGCGTCGAAGATCTTCATGATGTTGTCCCCGGCCTGACCGGTGGAGTCGGTGAGGTCGGACATCAGCTTGACGACCGTCTCCAGGGCGTGCGTGCCGGGCCCGGCGACGCCCATGTACTGGTCGTGGACCTCGTCGTCCCGTCCGGCGCCGTCGGTGTTCAGGCGGTTGATCTCCGCGACATCCGCGTTCAGCGCCTTGATCGTCTCCGCGAGGCGCGGATACTCGCCGAACAGCCGCCGGAGGTCGTCGGTGGTCTTGATCTCCTCAGCCATCGGTCTCGTCCTCGTCGTCGCCGCCACGCCGGGCAGCGGCCGCGCCCGGCTGCGGCCACATCTTCCGGGCCTGCTGCATGGCGGCGAGCTGTTCCGTGCCGCCGAGCATGGACTCGCGGACCTCGTCGCCGAACCCGGTGAACGGCGCGACGGCGCTCTGCACCTTGGCGTGCACCTCGGCACGGGCCTGCGTCAGCAACTGCACCAGCGTCCGGCTCAGTTCGGCCGGCGCCATGGTGCGGTACTGCTCACCGTGGAACTTGATCTCGCGGACGTCCGAGCGGGTCCCCATCACCACGGTGACCGCCCGGTTCTTGGACGTGACCTTGACGGTCTCCTGCGCCAGCCGCTCCTGCGTCTCGCGCAGCCGGTCGCGGTGCTCGGCCAGCCGTCCCATCATCTGGTCGACCTGGTCCTGGAATCCGGGGCTCATCGCCTGCCCTTCCGTTCGTCTGCCACTGTCCGTGCGGTCATCGGCCGATCACGCCCGGTGTGGCGCCCCCGTCGGTGCCCCACACCTCTTCCTCTTCGTCGACCCAGGTCGCCCGCTCCCGGTCGCCGCCCTGGCCGCCGGCGCCCGCACCGGCCCCGCCCGCGCCCATCGGCGGCACCATCGGGGAGCCGCCGGACGAGGTGGACCGCCCCATCGAGGTGGCCTCCTGGAGCGCACCGCCCCGGCCGCCCCGGCCCCCTGGGGGGAACTCCTCGGGCGGCGGGGGCGGCAGCGAACCGCCGTTCTTGAACGCCTTCGGGCTCATGCCGGTGCGCGGCGGCTGGATCTCGCCGGACGATGCGCCACCGCCCCCGCCCGCGCCGCCGCCGCCCAGGCCGCTCACCGTGCTCAGGCCGCGCGGCATCACCGGCGGATGGGCGGTGGCGCCGCCCGATCCGCCCTTGCCCCCGGGCAGTTGGACGTTCTCGGGCATCTTGCGCTCGCGCCACACCGAACCGTCGTGGGGCGGCTCCGCCACGGGGTGGAGCTTGGTGCCGCGCGGGACGGTGAGCTGATTGCCGTTGCGGTCGGTGGCGAGCGTGCCGTCGGGGCGGGTGACGGTCCCGTCGGCGTTGATCTTCGAGCCCCGGGGGACGTCGACCGCGTGGCCGTTCCTGTCGGTGAGCGTCCTGCCGTCCGGCCCGACCAGCTTCGCGGCGCCGCCACCGGAGCCGAACGGGGACGTCTTGAGGCCGGACCCGCCACCGCTGGTGCCGGTCATCGGCGGTTGGATCTTCGGTGGCGGGGGCGGGATCATGCCCGGCGGGACGTGCCCGCTCCTGTCGCCCTCCCCACCCGCGTGCCCGTCCGTGCTCCCGTCGCCGATGCCGCCCGTTCCGCCGCCCAGCTGCTGGGCGAACTGCTTGACGTCCGGGATCTTGCCGCCCTCGGGGCCGTCCTTGCCCGAGCCGCCGGGCAGCCGTGCGCCGTCGCCCTTGCCCTGCTCGTCCACCGAGGAGCGGGCGCCCTCCGGGCCGGCCCCGGAACCGTCCGGGCCACCGGCGCCGTCGGGACCGGTCCCGGAGCCGTACCCGTTGTTCTTGAGGTACTGCTGCGCCTCGGGCGGCAGCGCCTTGCGGTCGATGCCCGAGCCGTACGGATCCGTACCGGAGCCGAACGGGCTGGTGCCCGGGCCGAACGGGTTGGTGCCGCCCGCGCCGCCGCCGGGCATCCTGAGCCGCAGCGGGGTGATCTGCTGCGGAATGGCGGTGCCGGTGGAGCCGACGGTCGAGGTCAGCGCCTGCATGTGCTGCCCTGCGGGCTGATCGAGCCGGGTGTACACGTTCGCCAGCCACAGCGCCTTGGCCCGCGACTGGACCCGGTCCCAGAATCCCTGGGTGCTCGGATCCCCGTACGAGGAGGTGACCTTGGCCTCCGGATTGCTGCCGTCGCCCACGGTCTGGTAGCCGAAGCTCACGCTGGCGCCCTGCATCGCTTCCTGCAGGGCGTCGTGCACCGCGTTGACCGGCCAGGCCATCCGGTCGGCCCGCCAGTCCCGGTGGGCGGCGAGCAGCGCGGTGAGCGTGGAGTGCATCTGGGTACGGGTGCGGTCCAGCTCCGCGGCGATGTCGCGCGGGGTGGTCATCTCGATGCGCAGCCGGTCGAGTTCGTCGGCCATGCCGTGCAGCACCGTCCGGAAGACGCCCGCCGCGCTGCCCTGCCAGTTGGAGTCGTCCTCGTTGACCTCGCGGGCCCAGGCGTCCAGGATGCCCCGGGCTCCGTCGAGCCGTCGCTCCAGACCGCGCAGGGTGATGCCGGCGGTGTCGAAACTTCCCAGGCTGGCGACGTCGTTGCCCTTGAGGGAGCCGGCGACCGGGCCGAGGATCGCCTCGGGCTGCTGCACGAAGTGGTGGAACGGCCCGGAGTCCAGCCCGCCCCAGTCCATGGTGGCGCCGAGGAAGTACTCCAGGTCGCTGGAGCCCACCGAGAAGCGGAACGACCACCACACGTCCTGGCCGTGCGCCATGTCCCCGGCACCGGCGAGCGAGGTGCCGGTGGTGAACCCCGAGAGCCAGCTCGGCGTGCCGTCGGTCCCGACCGCCGAACTGTCCGTCACGTTCTGCCCGCTGCCGGCGAAGGCTTTCATCGCCTCTCCCCAGTTCACGCGCGCACCCGCCCCTTCGGCCCGTACCGGTTCACGTGGTGGCCCCTCTCCGGCCGGTCCCCGTCGCCGGACGGGCCGCGAGGGGCCGCCCGGGGCGGGGCCGGTGTGTCGTCGATCGTTGCTCGCCGGACATGTTCGGCTGCCGCGGAATTTCTCTTACGCGGTTCCCGGGGAATTCCCCTGCGGCGGCGGGGTCTTGCCGCCGAAACCGTTCAGGATGTCCTGGAGGTCCTGCATCATCTGCGATGCGGACAGTTCGGTGTCCGCCTCCGCCTTGTCGAGCACCTGATGCACCGACAGCAGGTCCTTCGACAGGTCGGTCATGGACTGCGCGAATCTGTCCAATTCCTGTTTCAGGCCCTTGCAGAATGCCGCGTACCGCTGCTGGAGTTCCTGGCCTGCGGGGAAGTCCTTGCTCCCGGCGAGGAGCTTGGCATAGCCGCCGGGACCTGCGGCGCCACCGGCGAAACCCTCGATGTTGCGGTAGTCGTCGTTGTCCCGCAGGCCCATGATGAAGTCCTGGATCCGTTGCTGGGCGAAGCTTTCGAGATATCCCTCGGTAATCTTCACCCGGCCGGTGCCGGCCCCCTGATCCTCATCCGCCATGGACCTGGTTCCCGCCGTTCTGGTCGGCCCGGAGCATGGTCTCCCTGATTTCGCGGAGTACGTGCACACCCTGCGCATGGGAGGAGTTCAGCGCATGGATCTGATTGTCCAGATTCCGCTGCACCTCGTTCCAGGCATCCGCCGTGGTACCGCGGGTGCTCTTGAGCAGCGGCGCCAGATCCTGCTTCATGGTGTTCAGCGCCTCGACCATGCTGCGGTTGGCGGTATCCAGATCTTCGATGTCGTTTTCCAGCTCTTGGGTTTCCATCCGGAAGGACATATCGCTCCTCGCGAGGCTGAGGGATGAGGGTGAGGGGCGCCCCGACCGCGCTGTCGCCTGCGGGGCGGTGGTGCCGGGGGCGGCGGCGTCAGGACGCGGAGCCGCCGAGCACACCGTGGATGTTGTCGAGGTCGCCGCCACCGGCGTCCCAGCCGGCAGCCAGGTCGTGGGCGTCCGTGTCACCCGTGTTGAGCGTCTGGTTGGCAGCTTCGAGATTGTCGTGCAGGGTGTTCACCTTCTGCGACACCTGGTTGTACGTCTCGATCCATTCCTGCATCTTCGTCTGGAACTGTCGGCTGGCGCCGGAATCGAAGTTCCGGGCGACGGATTGGACGGTGGTCTCCACCGTCTGCCCGGCGGTGCGCATCTTGCCCATCTGTTCATTCAGCAGCGAAAGCGCCTGCCGAATGTCCTCATCCTTCTTCTCCATGCCACCGGCGCTCATGGGGTCGTCCTCTCCGAAAAATCTGGGGGTTGGGGACATACGTCGACGACGCCGCACACGACGCCGCGGTGCGGTCCGGACAACGCAGACGAAAGGCGGGCGGGACCCTTCGCGAGGAATTCACGTTCTCCGGGCGCGCCGCTCCTGGGCTCTTCGGCCCGGTGTCGCTGCCAGGGAGTCGCCGACGCCACCGGCACGTACGCCTGCACGACGGCAGAAGATACGCCGGTGATCCGGCTGCCACGACGCCGACTTCACGAGGGAATCAGCTTCGGGAAACAACATCGAATTCAGGGTAACGGCGACGGCACGGGGTGTAGTCATACCAAAGGCTGATGTTCGAAAATCCCTTTTCCCGGCCTCTCCGTCACGGCTCACGAACCGGCGCCGGAGGGCCCGCAGCCGGTGGCCGAGGACGCGGGGGGCACGATGCCGCCCTTGGCGATCCGGGCCGGATCGAGCCGCGGCCCGGTCGGCAGCAACTTCACCAACTGACCGGGCACGGTGGCGGGTTGGGTCTGGCCGTAGCCGAACCGCTCGGCGGCTCCGGCGCTCAGCGGGTAGGCCGCTCCGGCGTCGGTGACGAGGTAGTCGGTGGCCCCGGCGCCCGCCGAGGACAGCGACCGCACGAGGACGCCGCTGCCCG
Organism: Streptomyces sp. NPDC000404; assembly: GCF_040300365.1. Taxonomy (NCBI): domain Bacteria; kingdom Bacillati; phylum Actinomycetota; class Actinomycetes; order Kitasatosporales; family Streptomycetaceae; genus Streptomyces; species Streptomyces sp. NPDC000404. The sequence continues at coordinate 498,372 of NZ_JBEPDN010000004.1, forward strand.
GCCGGACCCAGACCCGGTCGGACGGCAGGCACGCCGCCTGGATGCCGGGCTGGGCGTTGGGCGCCCCGGCCGGTACGTCCTTGCTGTCGAGCACGGCGATGCCGGTCGTGGGGCCCTTGTTCCCGCGGCCCGGGGTGACCTTGGTGCAGACGCTCTGCGTGGCGCCCGCGGTGACCAGCCGGGGCGCCGTCGCCGGCAGGCCCTCGGCCAGGGAACTCCCCAGCCCGGGTGAGGCCTGGTGCTCCGACAGGTCGGCCGGCCCGATGGCCCGGGCCTGGACGGGCGCGCCGTCGTAGGCGTCCTTCTGGGTACGGGGGTCGCCGCGCAGCAGGTCGAACAGGAGCGGGGTGAGCGGGGTGAGTCCCTCCTTCCGCAGGACGTAGTGCTGCCCGTCCGAGCCGGTGAACAGCTGGCCGACGCGGGTGGGGGCGCCGGCCAGTTCGGGTCCGTCGGCGCCGCGGTCCGGTACTGGCGGCGAGTCCACGTCGGTGCCCGCGGTCAGGGTGTTCAGGAACTCGTCCTTGACGTGGAGGGGCGAGACGCCGGCCCAGCCGACGGAGGTGTGCGCACCGTGTTCGGTGTGGACGCGGTGCCGGGTGCCGTGCCACAGCAGCTGCACACCGCCGGAGGGCGAGGTCACCAGCGTGCCGGTGGCGTCGTCGAGGGCGTCGCCCGCCTCGGTTGCGCCGACGGCGAGGCTCAGCACCTCGCGCTTCTTGCCGTAGGGGTTGGTGAGGTGTCCGGCGCAGGCCAGCCAGGCTCCGGTGTCCAGCGCGCCGGGCGCGGGCACGGAGTCGGGGGCGCCGACGATGCCGACGGGCGCGCCGTGCGGGGTGCCGCCGAGGGAGGCGGCGCTGACGTGCTGCACGGTCATCCGGTCACCGGCGACGAGCTTCGCGGACGCCTCGTTGAGCACCGGGTGCAGGGCGTCGCCGGCGTAGAGGTAGCGGGTGGTGGAGTCGTCGACGAGGACGAGGGTGCCCGGTTTGCGCCAGGAGGTGGCGCCGCCCGGGGAGATGACGCCGTAGAGCGCCACGCCGATGCCGACGAGCACCGCGACGACGGTGCCGCCGATCAGGCCGCGTTTGGTGCGTGCGCTGGGGGCGTCGGCGGCGTCGGGCTCGACGCGGAGCATGCCCGCCGACAGCCGGCTCATCACGAACAGGTGGGCCTGTACCTGGTCCCGCCTGGATTGCATGTCTTATCCCCTTCCCCGGCCGTGCGGCCGGCGGCAGTGCGGCGGGCCGGGTCAGCCGTTGACGGCGCGCAGTTGCTGGTAGATGCCGGCGACGAGGATCGCCAGCGGGACGAGGGCGACGGCGGTCGTGGTGTGCAGCAGGTCGCCGATGCGGCCCCAGTACGGCACGAGGCGGCGGCCGGGCACCGTCCAGGCGGCGACGGCGGCGACGGCGGCCGCGGCGAGCAGCGCCGCGATCAGCGCCAGGCGGGCGGGGAGTGCCAGCTCCGTCGCGCCCGCGGTGGCGGCGAGGGCGAGTCCGCAGGCGCCGGGCAGCACCATCGACAGGCGCTGCCAGAGGCTGCCGAAGTGGCGCGAGTGGAGCAGCAGGAGCAGGCTCAGCACGCAGGCGCACACCAGCGGCGGCCAGCCGTCGGCGGCGGGGGCGGTGAGCAGCGCGGTGAGGCAGCCGGTGGTGACCAGGCCGAGGGCGGCGTAGAGGCCGGTCAGGTAGCTGTCCGCGAGAACGGCGCGGGAGGTGACGTGCTCGGCGGGGTGCGGGTCGATGCCTTCCTGGAGCTGGTCGGCGTTGGCGGGCAGCACCGGAAGCCGCAGGCCGGAGAGCCGGAAGCCGAGGCCGGGGACGAGGCCGCCGCAGACGAGGACCAGCAGGACGACGACGCCCGCGGCGTGGGCGAGGGGCAGTCCGGCGACGACGGCGCCGCCGCCCACGGCGACGAAGAGGCCGGCGGTCAGCGCGCCGAGGAAGAGCGGGGCGCAGGCGGCGACCGCGGCGAGGGCGAGCACCGAGGCGCCGGCGGCCGCGGCGCCCGCCGCCAGCAGCCGGGCGCCGAGCAGGACTTCGGGATCCCCGCCGGCGGGGACCAGGGCGCCGGCGAGCGCCATGCCGGGCACGGCCATGATGCCGAGGACCGCGCCGCCCGAGGCGTCACCGACGGCGCGGGACGCGGCGCCGGAGCAGCCGATCAGCAGGAGTGCGAGTCCGGCGGCGAGCGCGGCGCGCAGCCCGGTGGGGCCGGGCAGGGCGAGGACGGTGAGGGCGACGGCGAGCGCGGTGGCGGTCAGGCCGAGGAGGAGGCGGCGGGTGAGTTCGGGCCGCCAGGAGTCGGGGCGCCCGCGCAGCGCGTCGCCGACCCCGTCCACCAGGTCGTCGTAGGCGACTTCGGGCAGCGTCTCGTTGCGGGGGCGCAGGTAGAGGGTCTCGCCGTCGCGCAACTCCAGGGAGCGGGGGGTGCCTTCGTCGTCGAGCGGGGGGCGGCCGAGGCGCTGGATCGCCCAGCCGCCCTGCTCCAGGCCCGCTTCGTGCAGGTCGTCGCCCGCGTAGTCGACGAGGACCGGCAGCAGGTCGGCGACGGGGACGTCGACGGGCACGCCGATGTCGAAGGTCCTGTCGGGAGATCGGACGGTGAGTCGGCACAGGCCGACGGTGGTGTCGCTCACGGCGGCTCGCTCTCTTCGGCCCGGAAATTCCTCCGGGTCGACGCGGATTGAGGAGAACACTATCGTGACTGCTTATCAGTAATGCGATCACAGAGGGTACTCCCGAGAGCGGAAGAGGTATCCGGATCCATCCGGTCACCGCATCTCGATCTCCCTTTACCCAACCGCCATTTGCTCCCTCGCACATGCGAAGTGTCCTCGCTTCCGCGCCCGGTGATCCGCACCGGGTGCCGGGCAGCGCGGGATACGGCCCCCTCCCGAAGGAAGGTCCGTCTTGAGCACCGTCACATTCCGCCGCCCCCCACGAAGGCCGGGGCCCCAACTCCCGCAGGGCGAGCTGAGCCTTCAGGAACCGCCGACCCTGCCCGAGCCGCAGAGCGCCGTGTCCGGCATGCTCATGTACCTGCCCATGGCGCTCAGCTCGATGGGCATGGTGCTGATCTTCCTCAAGCCGGGGGGCGGCGGCGGGGCGCTGACCTACGTCGCGATCGGCATGATGGCGCTCTCCGCCGTCGGGATGCTGGTCACGCAGTTCCTGCGCACCACCCAGGACCGCAAGCGCAAGCTGCGCGGCGAGCGCCGGGACTACCTGCGCTATCTCTCCACCACCCGCCGCCGGGTCCGCAAGGTGATCACCCAGCAGCGGCAGGCGCTGGCCTGGCAGCACCCCGAGCCGCCCGCCCTGTGGTCACTGGCCCGCACCAGCCGGTTGTGGGAGCGCCGGCTGACCCACGAGGACTTCGCCGAGGTCCGCATCGCCCGCGGCTCCCAGGCCCTGGCGCTCACCCTCTCACCGCTGTCGACCAAGCCCGTCGAGGACCTCGAACCGCTCTGCGCGCACGCGCTGCGCCGCTTCATCCGGGCGTACGGCACCGTCGCCGAACAGCCGGTCGCCGTCCGGCTGCGGACCTATGCGCGGATCGTGTTCCACGGCGACGAGGCGGTCTCCCGCGGCGCGGTACGGGCGCTCCTGGCCCAGCTGGCGGTGTTGCACGCGCCGCGGGAGCTGGACATCGTGATCGTCGCGGACGGCGCGGCGCGCCCGGAGTGGGAGTGGGCGAAGTGGCTGCCGCATGTGCACCACCCGGCCGAGACGGACGGCGCGGGCGCCGCCCGGCTGGTCATCGACACCGTCTCGGAGCTGGAGTCGCTGCTCGGGGAGGAGTTCGCGCAGCGGCCCAAGTTCGACGCCGAGCGGGAGCCGAGCCGGGACGAGCCGTACACCGTGATCGTGCTGGACACCACGAACGTGCCGCAGGGTGCGCGGGTGGCGGGCGCGGGCTACGCCAACGCCGTGGTCCTCGACGTGCGCGGCGTGCTGGGCGGGCAGCACTCGCGGCAGGTGCTGCGGCTGCGGACCGGCGACAACGCGCTCCACATGCTCGGCACCGACCGCAACGGCAAGGAGACCGAGACCGCGATCGGCCGGCCCGAGCAGCTCGGCACGGCCGCCGCGCGGGCGCTGGCCGCCACCGTCGCGTCGTACCGGCCGGGCGCGCGCGCCCGCGGCGACCAGCCGCTCCAGGAGGACATGGACCTGGCGGGGCTGCTGGGCATCGCCGATCTGCGGACGGCGGCGCTGGAGCGGTTGCGGCGGCGCACCGGCGGTGAGCGGCTGCGGGTGCCGATCGGGCTGTCGGCGGACGGCGGGCCGGTCGAGCTGGACATCAAGGAGTCCGCGCAGGGCGGTATGGGCCCGCACGGCATGCTGATCGGGGCGACCGGCTCCGGCAAGTCGGAACTGCTGCGCACCCTGGTGCTCTCACTGGCCCTGACCCACTCGTCCGAGACGCTCAACTTCGTCCTCGTCGACTTCAAGGGCGGCGCGACCTTCCTCGGCCTGGACGAGCTGCCGCACACCTCGGCGGTCATCACCAACCTCGCCGACGAGACGGCGCTGGTCGAGCGGATGAAGGACGCGCTGCACGGCGAGCTGATCCGCCGCCAGGAGCTGCTGCGGAAGGCCGGCAACCACTCCTCCGCGCTGGAGTACGAGCGGGCCCGGGAGGGCGGTGCGGCCCTCGCGCCGCTGCCGACGCTGTTCGTGGTGGTCGACGAGTTCAGCGAACTGCTGGCCGCGCACCGCGACTTCATGGAGCTGTTCGTGATGATCGGCCGGCTCGGCCGCAGCCTCGGCGTCCATCTGCTGCTCGCCTCGCAGCGCCTCGACGAGGGCCGGATGCACCAGCTGGAGTCGCATCTGTCGTACCGCGTGGGCCTGCGGACGTTCTCCGCGATGGAGAGCCGCGGGGTGCTCGGCGTGCCCGACGCGTACCACCTGCCGTCCCAGCCGGGCAGCGGTCTGCTCAAGAACGACGTGGGCACGCTGACCCGCTTCAAGGCCGCCTACGTGTCCGGGTCCTACCGTCCGGTGCGGCGGGCCGCGCGGCAGGCGGTCGTGGCGGGCCAGGTGGTGCCGTTCAGCACCGCGTGGGTGCCGCAGCGGCAGGTGCCGCAGGCCGTCGAGGAGCTGCCGGAGGAGAGCGACGAGGCGGCGCCGAGCCTGCTCTCCGTCGCCGTGGAGCGGCTGCGGGAGCCGGACGCCGCCCCGGCCCACCGGGTGTGGCTGCCGCCGCTGGACCTCGCGCCGACGCTGGACGGACTGCTGCCGCCGCTGACCGAGACCGCCGGGCGGGGCCTGGCACCGGCCGGCGCGGCCGCCGGCCCCCGGCTGACCGTCCCCGTCGGCGTCGTCGACCGCCCCTTCGACCAGCGGCGCGACCCGCTGACGGCCGATCTGTCGGGCGCCGGCGGCCATGTCGCGATCGCGGGCGGGCCGCAGAGCGGCAAGAGCACCCTGGTCCGCACCCTGATCAGCGCGCTGGCGCTCACCCACACCCCGCGCGAGGTGCAGTTCTACTGCCTGGACTTCGGCGGCGGTTCGCTGTCCGGGCTGTCCGGGCTGCCGCACGTCGGCGGCGTCACCGGGCGCCTCGATCCGGAGCGGGTGGTCCGTACGGTGGCCGAGGTCACGGCGGTCATCGCGCGGCGCGAGCAGCGGTTCGCGGAGCTGGGCATCGAGTCGATGGACGACTTCCGGCGGCGCCGCGCCGCCGGTGAGCTGCCCGATGAGCGCCACGGCGACGTGTTCCTGGTCGTGGACGGCTGGAGCACGGTGCGGCAGGACTTCATGGATCTGGTGCCGGCCTTCAACCTCATCTCGTCGCGGGGGCTGAGCTTCGGCGTCCATCTGGTCATCGCGTCGTCGCGGTGGTCGGAGATCGGCAGCGCCCTGCGCGATCAGCTCGGCACCCGCTTCGAGCTGCGGATGGGCGACCCGGTCGACTCGGTGATCAACATGCGGGCGGCGGACACCGTCCCGAAGCTCCCCGGCCGCGGACTGACCGATGAGCGGCTGCACTTCCTCACCGCGCTGCCGCGGCTGGACGGCGACCCGCAGGTCGCCTCGCTCGCCGAGGGCGTGACGGCGATGGTGAGCCGGGTCAAGGCGGCGTGGGAGGGACCTGCGGCGCCCGCGGTACGGATGCTGCCGCTGGAGCTGGACGCGGCGACGCTCCCGGCGCCCGACGGCGATCTGCGGGTACCGCTCGGCCTGGAGGACCAGCGGCTGGAGCCGCTGGTGCACGACTTCGAGGCCCATCCGCACCTCATCGTCATCGGCGACGCGGAGACCGGCAAGACCAATCTGCTCTCGCTGATCTGCCGCGCGGTGACCCGGCGGTACTCCCCCGACGAGGGCCGGATCATGCTGGTGGACTTCCGGCGGTCGCTGGCGCCCGCGGTCCCCGAGGAGTCGCGGCTCGGGTACGCCGTCTCCACCGACAAGCTGCGGAAGATGATCGAGAGCGTGGCGCGGGCGATGCGGGACCGGGTGCCCGGCCCCGAGATCACACCGGAGCGTCTGGGGCGCCGCGACTGGTGGACCGGGCCGCAGCTCTTCCTGGTCGTCGACGACTTCGAGATGGTCGGGGGCGGCGGCATCTCCGGCCCGAGCCCGTTCGCGCCGCTGATGGAGTTCCTGCCGCAGGGCAACGAACTGGGCCTGCACCTCGTCGTGGCGCGCAGCGCCAACGGCGCCTCCCGCGGCATGGGTGACCCGCTGCTGCGGAAGCTGCTGGAGGCCAACACCCCGGCGCTGATGCTGTCCTGCCCGCCGTCGGAGGGGATGTTCCTGCCCGGTGTGAAGCCGCGCACCATGACCACCGGACGCGGTCTCTACACCACCCGCCGCGGCACGACCCAGGTGCAGACCGGCATGCTCCGGGCCCCGGACGCCTCCTGAGCGACGGCCCCGGCGCCCGCAAAGCCCCGCGCGGATACCTTCCCGGCATCCGCGCGGGGCTTTGCTCTTGCACATTGAACCGTTCGCTTCGCATCCCCGGCGCACATTTCTTCCCCCTTTCTCCGACCACCGCGATATTCCTCCGCGGCGAATCCGGAAAATGCCACCCCCAGGTGGAGGGTCTGCGGCTCCGATATCGATGGAGGAAGAGGAAAGAGATGGCGCGAAGCGGCGGCTGAAAGAGGGTGGGGGCCGGAAAGAATTCTTCTCCGTACGGTGCGAGCGCACCGTCACCGCGCGGTTCGGCACGGGCCCTCGGCCCGGCGCCCATGGCCCGGTGACGGCGCCGCGTCCTCACCGCCCGCGGGAAAAGAGAGGCGCCCGGGGCGGTTCCGCCCCGGGCGCACCCGTACTCCGTTCTCAGGCCCCGCAGTCCGTTCTCAGGCCCCTGCGCCGGAAGCCACCGCGCCGGTGCCGGACGGGTCCTCGGCGGGCGCGGCACCGCCCGTGGTGCCGACGGTGAACCGGCCGGGGCGCCAGCCGCGGCGCCTGCCGCGCGGTACGACCACGGCGACGAGGCCCACCAGCGCCAGCAGGGCGGCCGAGGCGCCGGCGATGATCCAGGCGCGGTGCGCGGCGGCGCGGGACGGCGCGGCGGGCATCCGCAGCGCCATGGCGTCGTCCCCGCCCGCGCCGTGCCGCGCGGCGCTCAGGTTGGCGCTGACCGCCGGCCCCGGATCCACCGTCCCCGCACCGGCCAGCGGGCCCGCGCCCTGGTCGTAGGCCGTCCGCTGCAACCGCGTACGGACCTGGTCGGCCGTCAGATCGGGCCGGTAGGAGCGGACCAGGGCCGCCGTGCCGGCCACGAACGCGGAGGCGTAGTCGGCGCCGCTGCCCACGAAGTGGCCCTCCCCGCGCGGGCCGATGCTCAGCACGTTGTCGCCGGGGGCGGCGAGCGCCGGTGCGGTGCGCGGCGGCAGTTGCCGGTCGGGGAGGCCGTCGGGCGGGGCGAGAGCGGCCACGGCGACCACACCGGGCAGCTGCGCCGGGTAGGCGGCGGGCGCCGCCGCGCCCCGGTCCTGCTGCTGATCGCCGTAGGCCGGGGCGAGGATCAGCGCGTCCTTGGCGCGGGCCGCCCGCACCGACGCCGTCAGCTTCGCGCTGCCGGACGCCAGGGCCACCGGGACGTCGATCACCGTGGCACCGCCCTTCACCGCCGCGTCGATGCCGGCGGCGAGGTGGTCGGCGGTGATGGTGCCGTCGTGCGACGAGGCGCGGACGGCCAGGACACGGGCGCCGGGCGCGACCCCCGCGAAGCCGACGTCCGCCGGTTTCGCCGCCGCGATCAGCCCGGCGACGAAGGTGCCGTGGCCGACGCAGTCCGTACCGGCCGAGCCGCCCGAGACCACATCGGGCCCCGCCTTGACCCGCCCGGCGAGGGCGGGCGCGGACGCGTCCACGCCGGTGTCCACCACGGCGACGGTGGTGGCGTCGCCCTCGGTGAGGTCCCAGGCCAGCTCGGGCCGCAGGAGTTCTTGCTGCCACGGCGGCGCCGGGGTCCTCTTCGCGGACGGCTTGGTGCAGCCCTTGCCGTCCAGCACCCGGGGGATCTGCGGCAGCGCGGGCGCGTCGCCCCCCGGGTCCGCGGCCGCCGCCGGTGCCGCGCCCGCGGCCAGCAGCCCGAGGGCGGCGGCGGCCGCCAGGGTCCGCCGGGCGCCGGGCGGCCGGCTCCCGGCGCGGCCCCGGACGGTGAACCGGGCGGCGTTCTCAGGGCAGTTGTCCACCGGCGGCGTTCCCCACTTCCGTTGCGAACCATCCCCCGCCCTCCCGGGGCGCCGGGGCGCGGCGGCACCGACCGGGCACCCCCGCACCCGGTCCGCTGCACGACGGCAGGGGCCGCCACGCCCTCCCATTCACCCAGCCCCGCAGGGCGCCCGCCACCTACAAGTGGGGGGTATGGGCGGGGAGTTCAGCCGGCGGGCGGCATCCGGGAGCGCGGGCCGGGCCGTTCACAGGTGGGCGCTCGCCAGGTCCTCCGGCAGCAGCCTGCGCAGCTCGTCCAGGCCCGCGTCCGGCATCCGGCTCAGCCGGCTCGCCTGGCGGGTGACCATCGCCTCCATCACCTTGCGGGCGTAGCGGGCGTTGCCGAAGTCCTCGCCGCGTTCGACCTCCTCGAAATGGCGGCGCAGGCCCTCGACCGTCTCGGGGACGCACTCGTAGCCGTCCCGCTCGCAGGTGCCCAGGACGATGGCGAGGAGTTCACCCGCGGTGTAGTCCTCGAAGTGGACGGTGCGGGAGAAGCGGGAGGCCAGGCCCGGGTTGGAGGCGAGGAAGCGCGCCATCTCACCGGAGTATCCGGCGGCCACCACCGCGACGTCGCCGCGGTGGTCCTCCATCAGCTTGACGAGGGTGTCCACCGCCTCCTGACCGAAGTCGTTGGAGGCGCCGCCGGACGGGGTGAGGGTGTACGCCTCGTCGATGAAGAGGACGCCGCCGCGGGCCCGGGCGAAGACGTCGCGGGTCAGCTGGGCGGTGTGGCCGACGTACCGTCCGACGAGGTCGGCGCGGGCCACCTCCACGAGCTGGCCGCGCGGCAGCACCCCGAGGGAGCCGAGGAGTTCGCCGTAGAGCCGGGCGACGGTGGTCTTTCCGGTGCCGGGCGGCCCGGCGAAGATCAGGTGGTGGCCGACGGAGGTGGCGGGCAGTCCGGCCGCCTGCCGCCTGCGGGCCGTGCCGAGGAGGTTGACCAGGTCCTCGACCTCGTTCTTGACCGCCTCCAGACCGGTCATCGCGCGCAGCCGGCCCAGCACCTCGTCCAGCGCCCCGCTGTCCTGCGCCGCGGTGCCCGCGCCGACCGCGGCGGCCGCCTGCTCGCCGACGTCGGAGGGGACGAAGGCGGTCAGGTCCTCCTGGGACACCTCGGCCCGCTCCGCCAGCCGGAACGCCTGCCGGTCCACCATCTCCTCGAAGACCTTGCGGGCGGCGCGCGCGTTGCCGAACGACTCGTCCTTGGGCATCCGCCCGAAGTGCACCGCGAGCGCCTTCTCCGTCTCCTCGGCGAGGGTGTAGCGGTGCGCCTCGCACTGCTTGCGGACGATGGTGACCAGCTCGGGGACGGTGTAGTTCTCGAACTCGATGGTGCGGCTGAACCGCGAGCCCAGGCCCGGGTTGGAGTCGAGGAAGTTGCTCATCTGGGAGGTGTAGCCGGCGGCGATGACCACCACCTCGTCGCGGTGGTCCTCCATCAGCTTGACGAGGGTGTCGACGGCCTCCTGACCGAAGTTGGCGCCGCTGCCCTCCTGGGCGGTGAGGGTGTACGCCTCGTCGATGAAGAGGACGCCGCCCAGCGCCTTCTCGAAGACCTCGGTGGTCTTCAGCGCCGTACCGCCGACGAACTTGGCGACCAGATCGGCGCGGGAGACCTCCACCAGATGGCCGGAGCGCAGCACGCCGAGCGTGGCGAGGATCGAGCCGTAGAGCCGGGCGACGGTGGTCTTGCCGGTGCCGGGCGGGCCCGCGAAGACCACATGGCGGGAGTTCTGGGGCACCGGCAGCCCGGCCTCGCGGCGGCGCCGGGCCAGCCGGTTGAGGTTGACGAGCATGGTGACCTGCTCCTTGACGCCCTGCAGGCCGACGAGTGCGTCGAGCTTGGCCAGCGGCCCCTGGGTGTCGGCGCCGCCGCCCGGGCCCGCGGCGGCCGCGGCCTCGCCCCAGATGTCCGGGTCGGCGTTGTCGGCGCTGGTCAGGTCCTCGACGCTCATCTCGCCGTCGGGTGCGGTCTGGCGGACGCCCGCGCCGCCGTTGCCGGTGGCGGTGCAGCCGGTCACCCGGACGCGCTTGCCGGTCTCGGCGCGGACGCCGTCCCCGGTGTTGCCGGTGAGCCGGCAGCCGTTGAGCGCGCCGCGCGCCTTCGGGCCGACGCGTACGCCGTTGGCCTTGGCGCCGTGCACCCAGGTGCGGACGGCGGTCAGTTCGGCCTCTTCTTCGAGGGCGATGCCGTCGTCCCCGGCGCCGGCGATCTCGCAGTCGAGGAGGGTGACGGCGGCCCGCGCCCCGACCAGGATCCCGGCGCGTGCGGCGCCGCGGACCGTCGTGGCCTGGAGGGTGGGCCGGGCGCCCTCGGCGAGCGCGACGCCGCACCGGCCCGCGCCGGTCAGCTCCCCGTCCTCGATCTGGGCGCGGCCGGTGGAGCGCACCTCCAGCGCGTGGCCCTCCGGGTCGGTGACGCTCACCCGGCGCAGCACCGGTGCGGCCTCGCCGTCGATGAGGACGGCGGTGCCCTTCGCCGCGGTGATCTCGGCGCGGTCCACCCGGGCCGCGCCGTCCCCGCCGAGCGAGAGGCTCTCCGCCGCGCAGCCGCGGAGCGTGAGGCCGGTCAGGACCGGTGCGGCGGACTCCTCGGTCACCACGCCGGAGCCCGCCGCGTCCTCGACGGTGCAGTCGGTGAAGGTGCCGCGGGCGTGGCCGGTGACGACGATGCCGTGGCCGTCGCTGCGCTCGACGCGTACGCCGCGCAGGACCGGGTCGGTGTCCCCGCCGAGCGTCACACCGTGGCTGGAGGTGGCGCCGACCGTGCACTCCTCGACGGTGACCTGGGAGGTGGTGGACAGGTGCAGGCCGATGACGGTGTCGCGCAGACGGCACCGGACGAGGCGGGTGGCGCTGTCCTCCTCCAGGGCGACGGCCGGTTTGCCGGTGGTGGTCACCGTGCAGTCCTCGACGGTGCCGCGGGCCCGGCCGTTGGCGAGGACGCCGTTGCCGCGGGCGTCGCGCACGGTGCAGCCGCGCACGACCGGGTCGGCGTCCTCGCCGATCACCACGCCGGAGCTGCCGAGGCGTTCGAGGAGGCAGTTCTCGATGATGCTGGGGGCGCGGGAGATGTCGACGATGCCGGCGCCCGCCTGGTTGACGACATGGCAGTTGCGCATCGCCAGGGAGCCCTCCTCGCGGGAGAGCAGCGCCGTCCAGGACGCACCGGTGATCTCGCAGTCGTCCAGGGCGGCCTGACCGCGCGGCACATCGACGACCGGCAGTTCCGTGTCGTCGCTGCGCAGCCGCAGTCCGGAGAGTTTGACGGCCTCGGCCAGCACCTGGACGGCGCTGCCGGTGCGGGGCGCGATGTCGACGGCCGCCCCGGCCTCGTGGGCGACGAGCGTGACCATCTTGGTCACCACGAGATTCTCCTCGTAGCGCCCGGCCCGCACGCTGATGACGGCGCCGCTGCGGGCCGCCTGGATGGCTTCTGCGATGGTGCGGTGTCCGTCGACCCCGTCCGGGTCCACGATCAGCAGGTGGCGGGCCAACGCCGCTCCCCCTTCGTCTGGGTCGGGTCGGCGACCGTCCCGGTCGTGCGCCGGAGCGGGTCGGCTCCCTGATTCGGTGTGGTGGGTTCGGGCCGCCCGCGTCCGTGGCCCGGAGGGCCGGACGGCGCGGCGGCCGGTGGCGGCGGACGGCTCGGGAGCTGCGCCGGGTGCGGCGTGGCGCCCCGGCTCCGCCGTGCCGGCGTACGTCCGGCACGGCACGCGCCCAGGGCGCGGCCGTGGGCCGGTGCCGGTTTCCGAGGTGACTGCGGTGGCGGGCCCGCCCGGCCCCGGCGCGCCGGGGGCTGCCCCGGCGGCCTGCGCGGCGGGCACACCGGGTGCGCCGCGCCGCTGCCGCCGCGAAGTGTACGCGCAATTCCCGTACGGCGAACGGGCGTTGCGGGTCGTACGCGGCGAACGGTCCCGCTTCGTCCCGTCATGCTTCCCGGGGTGCGGAAGGGGCGCCGGGCGGCGGGGCGGCGGCGTTGCCGGGGGTGGGCAGGGTGACGCGGGCGACGGTGCCGGGGGCCGGTCCGCCGCTCTCGATGGCGAGTTCGCCGCCCATGCCGTCGACCAGTCCCTTGGTGACGTGCAGGCCGAGGCCGGAGCCGGGGTTGCGGCCGCGTTCGGCGCCCAGCCGGTCGAACGGGACGAACAGCCGGTGCTGGAGGTGGCGGGGGATGCCGGGCCCGTCGTCGGTGACGACCAGCGCGAGCCGGCCGCCGCCGGCCGGGGCGGTGCCCAGGAGGACGCGGCCGCCGGGGTGATTGTACTTGATGGCGTTGGTGGCGAGGTTCAACAGGACCTGCCGCAGCCGCCGTTCGTCGCCCGTGACGGCCGGCGCGCCCTTTGGCAGCTCGACGTCGAACGTCACCGACGCCTCGTGTGCCGCGGTGGTCAGCAGCCCGTGCACATCGGCCAGGAGCGGTCCGACGGGCACCGGCTCGGCCCGCAGCCGCAGCGCGCGGGCCTCGATGGCGGCGACGTCGCTGAGGTCGTCGACGAGATCGACCAGATGGCCCGCGGCGGAGCTCATCCGCTCCAGCGCCTCCGCGCTGCGCTCCGGGGTGAGGGAGCCGGAGCGCAGCATCTCGCCGAAGCCGACGACGGCGTGCAGCGGGGTGCGGATCTCGTGTCCCAGCGCGGTCAGGAACTGCGACTTGGTGCGGCTGTTCTCCTCCGCGTGACGCTGGGCGATCTCCGCCTCGGCGCGCGCCCGCCGCTCCTCCTCGGCGGCCTTGCGGTCGGTCTCGTCGACGAGGTTGACGCACCAGGAGACGATGTTGCCGTAGGCGTCGCGGACGCCGGAGTACGTGGTCGAGGTGACGATGGGCGCGTCGTCGAGGCGGTGGAAGCGGAGTTCGAAGCGGTGCCGCTCGCCGGTCTCGGCGGCGACGCCGTGCAGCAGCGAGGCGCGGTCCTCGGCCTCCACCAGATCCTGGAAGAAGCGCCCGACCAGGTCGGACGCCTCCCGGCGCAGCAGCGCGCACAGGGCGCGGTTGACCCGCAGCACCCGCCCGTCCAGGCCGAGCAGCGCCATCCCGGCGGCGTTGTCGTCGAAGGCGCGGCGGAAGCGCTCCTCGCTCTGCGCCAGGCTGCCGAAGAGCCGGTCGTGGTCGATGGCGACGGCGGCGAGGTGGGTGAAGCGCTCGACGAGGTGGCGTTCGTACTCGGTGGGGGTGTGCGGGTCGTCGTGGTAGACCGCGAACGTGCCGAGCACCTGGCCGTCCTTGCCGGGTATGGGCGTCGACCAGCAGGCCCGGACCCCGGCGATGGCGGCGGCCGGGCGGAAGTCGTCCCACAGGGCGCTGCGGTGGATGTCGGGCACCACGACGGGCACGGCGGTGTACGCGGCGGTGCCGCACGAGCCCGCGCAGGGGCCGGTGTCCATGCCGTCGATGGCCTCGATGTACTCCTGCGGCATGCTGGGCGCCGCGCCGTGGCGCAGCCGTCCGGAGCGTTCGTCGAGGAGCAGCACCGAACACCGTGTACCGGGCAGCAGATCCTCCAGGGCGCCGGTGACGGCGTCGAGGACGGGCCGCAGCGGCGCGCCCTCCGCCATCATCTCCAGCACCTGGGCGTGGTGGACGAGCAGCTGCGGCATGGCCTCGGTGTCCGGGCCCGTACCGAGGGAGGCACGCCGGTCGAATTCGCGCAACATGACACCTTCTGCTTTTTTCAGGGCTCGAAGCGGTAGCCGACGCCGCGGACGGTGCGCAGCCAGTGCGGCCGGTCCGGGTCGCGTTCCAGCTTGCGCCGCAGCCGGTGCACGTGCTGGGTGACGGTGGCCGGCTCCTGCCAGTCGCTGGAGGACTGCCAGACGTGTTCGAGGAGTTGGTCGCGGGTGTAGACGTGGCGGGGCGAGGCGGCGAGGAAGGCCAGCAGGTCGAACTCGCGGGCGGTCAGCTCCACGGCGTCGCCGCGCACCGTGACCGTCCGCGTCGCACGGTCGATGACCAGGCCGTCCCGGATCCGCGCGGGCGCGGGCGCGGGCTCCGGCGCGGCGGCCGCGGGCGCGGGCGCCTCCCGGCGGCTGCGGCGCAGCACCGAGCGGACCCGCGCGGCGAGTTCCGCCGGGGAGAAGGGCTTGACCACGTAGTCGTCGGCGCCGAGGTCGAGGCCGATGATGCGGTCCGTCTCGCCGGACCTGCCGGAGACGACGATGACCGGGAGGTCGGCGGAGCGGCGCCGGATGTGGGTGAGGACGTCCAGGCCCGCGACGAGCGGGAGGGTGAGGTCGAGCAGGACGAGATCGGGCGGTCCGTCCGCGACGGCGTCGAGGGCTGCCTGACCGTCGGCGGCCGTCACCACCTCGAAGCCCTCGGACTCCAGCTGCCATCTGGCCAACGTCCGGACATCCTCGTCGTCGTCCACCACCAGGACGTGAGCATGCGTGCCACTGCTCGGCAAAGCGCCTCCCCGCATCGATCGAACCGCACTTCGCGGGGTGTCGATGATCTCATCATTCACCCCTTCGCGTCACCACGCGATCACCTTGAGCGAGCAGTTAAGCAATATTTGATGAACCGTTGCGGACCAAGTGAGGTGGCCGAACAAGAGTCACAGCCGTGAGTACGAGATCCGCGGACACCGTCGCAGCCGCACTGGCCCAGGGAGCCGCCCGCCACGGCGCCGAGACCTTCCTCGTCGCCGAGACCCCGGCGGGCGGCCGGCTGTCGGTCAGCTGGGCCGAGATGGACGCCCGGGCGACCCGCACGGCACGGCTGCTGCGCTCGCTCGGGCTGCGGATCGGTGACCGGTTCAACGTCCACACGGCCAACTGCCCGGAGTTCTACGACCTGTGGTTCGGTGCGGCCCGGATGGGCGCCGTACTCGTCCCCAGCGATCCGCTGCACACCCCGGACGAGCTGGGCTATCTGCTCGCCCGCTCCCGCTGCCGGGTCACCTTCGTCCAGGCGCCGTTGCGGGACACCGCGGTGCGCGCCTGCGTCCAGGCGACGGACTGCACCCATCTGCTGGTCGTCGACGGGGACGGCAACGACGCGTTCGGCGCCGCGCGCGATGCGCAGTCCGACGCGCCGTGGGACCCGGAGCGCGACGGCCCGGGCCCCGGTCCGCACGACCTTCTCGGGGTGCTGCACGCCGCGTCGGGCCCGGGCCCCGCGGAGGAGGTGCCGCTCAGCCATGCCGCGTATCTGGGGGCCGGGCGGAACATCGCCGGGCGGCTGCGGATGGGGCCCGAGGACCGGCAGCTGATCGTGCTGCCGCTGTTCCGCGGCAACTCCCAGCAGTACGCGTCGATGTCGGCGCTGGTCAGCGGCGGTTCGATCGCGCTGGCGCCGGGTTTCACCGCCGCCCGCTGGGCCGGTCAGGCAACCGCCCTGCAGGCGACGCTGGCCGGGCTGCTGCCCGCGCCGCTGTGCATGCTGCTGGCGCGGGAGGAGAGCGTGTGGGACACCGCGCACGGTCTGCGGGCGGTGATCGCCACGCAGAAGGTGTCCGAGGAGCGGACCGTCTCGTTCGAGAAGCGGTTCCAGGTCTCCCTGCTCCAGCTGTACGGCATGCAGGAGACCGTCGCCCCGGTGCTGGCGTCCGCGCAGGCCCGGCGCCGCAAGCGGGAGCGCGGCGCGCCCACGCGGCGGGCGCGGGGCGGGCGTACCGGCCCGGAAGGGGTCCGCCGGTCCGGTGCCCGGTTAGCCCGCGTCCACGTGGTGGGCGGACCTGCGGCGGTGGGCGGGGTACCGGGAAGATCATGTGAGATCCGGTCGGCGGGCTTCCGCGCCGACCTGCTGTCGTCCTTGAGAGCCGCCGGCTGCCGGCGGCCCGTGAATGAGCGCGCTGAGGCGGAGTGACATGGTCAACGTTGTGGGTATCGGCGGCGGCATCGGCGCATCGCGCCTGTGGCTCACCCTGAACGAGGCACTGGACGAGGGGACACCGGGGCTGCCGTCCCCCCTGACCCTGGTGGTCAACACCGGGGACGATCTCTGGGCGCACGGGGTGCGGGTCTGCCCGGACCTCGACACCACGCTGTACGCGCTCGCCGGCCGCCAGGACGTGGAGCGCGGCTGGGGCACCAAGGGCGAGACCTGGCGGTGCATGGAGACGCTGCGCGAGCTGGGCAACGAGGTGTGGTTCAACCTCGGCGACACCGATCTGGCCACCCATCTGCTGCGCACCTCGTGGCTGCGCGACGGCGTGGGGCTGGCCGAGGTGACGCGGCGGCTCGCGGCGGCCATGGGCGTGCGCTGCCGGGTGCTGCCCGCCACCGAACAGCCCGTCGCCACCCAGCTGTTGTGCACCGACGGCAAACGCCGCAGCTACCAGGAGTTCCTGGTGCGGGACGCCGCGGCTCCCCGGGTGCACGAGGTGACGTACGCCGGCGTCCGCGCCGCCCGCCCGGCGCCCGGCGTGCTGGAGGCGCTGGCCGGCGCCGACCTCGTCGTCCTGGGGCCGAGCAATCCGGTGGCGAGCCTCGGCCCGGTGCTGGCGGTGCCGGGCATACGGGAGGCGCTGCGGGAGGCGCAGGCTCCGGTGGTGGCGGTCACCCCGACCGTCAGCCGGGTGCCGTTCGAGGATCCGGGCGAAGCGCGGCGGGCGGACAGCAGGCAACGCCTCATGGAGTCACGGGGCGTGGCCGCCACCGCCACCGGTGCCGCGGAGCTGATCCGCGATCTGTGCGACGTCTTCGTGCTGGACGGCGCCGACGCCCAGGAGGCGGAGGCGATCCGGGCGCTGGGACCGGAGGTGCTGGTCACGCCGACGCTGGCGCGCGGCGGCCGGGTCCCGAGGTCGCTGGCCGACGCCGTGCTCGGCATGGTGAACGCCGGCCGTCCGCTGCGCGGCGCCGCGATCGGGGGCGTGCGGCGATGACCCTCGTCAGCCCGGAGAACCCGGCGGCCGCGCAACGGCAGCGGCCGGACGGACGCCCGCGCGGCGAGCGGGAGCGGCCGCTGCCCCCGCCGCCGCCCCGCCCGCGGGTGCGGGCCACCGGCGACCTCCAGGTCGGCCTGAAGGGCGGCGGCACCGCGGTCGGTACGTCGTTCACCTTCAGCGGACTGTCGCACGGCGGTGAGCACGTGGCGCTCGGCTTCGGCTCGCCGGGCGGCGGCGGGCGGGTGCCGCTGGTGGGCGTGCACAGCGAGTGTCTGAGCGGCCAGGTGCTGGGCGCGCTGCACTGCGACTGCGCGGCCCGGCTCCAGCAGACCATCCGCACCGTGCACGACGCCGGCGGGGTGCTGCTCTACCTGCGGCAGACCGGCCGGGACTTCGGTGCCGTCGGCGCCCTCGACAGCTGCGCCCGGCGGCAGTCGTCGGTGGCCGGTCCGCAGTACCGGGTGGAGCGGGAGAACGGCAGCCGGGTCGTCGCCGAGATGCTGCTCGCGCTCGGCCTCTCCCGGATCGCGCTGCTGACCTGCCATCCGGACTGGGCGGCGCCGGTCGCGCGCCACGGCATCGCCGTCGAGCGGGTGACGGCCGCGACGGCCGCCGCCCCGGGCCCGGCCGAGGCCCCGGACCGGCAGCCGGCCGCGTCCGCCGTGGACGGTTTCGTCACGCCCCGCGAGCACGAGGTGCTGCGCCGGGTCGCGCTCGGCCAGAGCAACCCGGAGATCGCCAGCGCGATGTTCATCTCCCGCAACACCGTCAAGAGCTATCTGCAGAACGTGCTGCAGAAGCTGAACGCCCGCAACCGCGTGGAGGCCATCGCCCGCGCCCGTGAGCTGGGGATCCCGCTGTGAGCGCCGCCCCGGCACCCGGCTCGCCCCCGATCCGCCGCCAGGACGCCCAGGAAGAAACGTGAAGGAATATCCCGGCTTTCCGCAACGACCGAATGAGCAGCGATGAACGGCCAGGCCGTCTTCCCCTCCCTGCAGGAGCGCGCGGACGATCTCGCGGTGCTCCACCAGCTGCTGACGCACGACCGGCCGGGCCCGGCGCGGTTCGCCTTCCTCTCCGGGCCGACCGGCTGCGGTAAGTCCGAGCTGCTGCGCACCTTCGCCCGCCAGGTCACCCACGGCGGCGGCACCTACCTCGGCGCGACCGCGTCGCGGACCGAGCACCTGGTGCCGTTCGGCGTGTGGGCGCAGCTGTTCCGCGGCGCCGCCGCCCTGCTGCCCGGCGACGGCGGCGAGCGGCCGCTGCCGGACGGCGCGCAGCTGTGCGCCGCGGGCGGCGCGGACGGCTCCCTTCCACTGTCGGCGCAGGTCGTCAACTCCCTCTGCCTGCCGCTGCTGGACGCCGTGGAGCGGCTGCCCGGCCCGGTCGTCCTCGGCATCGACGACTTCCAGCACGCCGACGCGGTCTCCCTGCAGTGCCTGGCGGCGGTGGTCCGGCGGCTCGGGACGAAGCCGGTGCTGATCGTGCTGGGCGAGGCCCCCGACCGCCCGTCCGCGCCGGCCGCGCTCCAGGCGGAACTGCCCCTGGAGCCGCACTCCCGCCGGCTGCGGCTGCGTCCGCTGTCCCGGCCCGCCGTACGCGATCTGCTGACCGACCACCTGGGCGCGGCGGCGGCCGAACGGCTCTTTGACGCCTGCTACGACATCACGGCGGGCAATCCGCTGCAGCTCCACGGGCTGATCGCCGACAACCGGCGGGCGGACCCGGCGGACGGGACACCGGCCGTCGACTCCGGGTACACCGCGGCCGTCCTGTCGTGTCTGCACCGCTGCGGCGACGAGGCGCAGGCGCTGGCCCGGTACATCGCCCTCCTCGACGATCCGCCGAGCACCCGGGTCCTGACGCAGCTGGCCGGTGTCGACACCACCGCGCTGATGCGGACCGTCAACACCCTCACCAACGCCGGGGTGTTGTCGGGCAGCCGCTTCCGGCACGCGAAGGCGCGCGCCGCGGTGCTGGACAACACGGCGCCGGCCGAGCGGGCCGCGCTGCGCGGCCGGGTCGCCGAGGTGCTGTACCGCGGCGGCGCCGCGCCCGTCACCATCGCCCGCCAGCTGCTGGGCGCCTCGCCCGTACCGGACGGCGACTGGGCCGCGGAGATCCTCGACGAGGCCGCCCGCACGGCGCTGCGCGGCGGCGAGCCGGACCTGGCGCACGACTGCCTGGTGCGCGCCCGGGAGCTGGAGCCGTCCGACGAGAAGCTGCGGGCCGCCATCACGGCCACCTTGTTCGACATCGAGTGGCGGACCGATCCGTGCGCCGCGGTGCGCGGCCTCCCGGCGCTGGCGCCCGCCCCCGGCGGCCCGGACGGGGCGGACGAGGGCGCACCGGCCACCGTTCCGCTCTGGCTGGACGACGTGGAATCAGCCGTCGCGGATCTTCAGCGGATCAACGCCGCGCCGGAGGTGTACGCGCCGGGCGCGGCGGCCCATGTCCAGGCGTCGTTGCAGTGGCTGCGGCTGGGCTATCCGACGGCGACCGGCCGGTGGGAGACGGTCGACGTGCCGGAGGGCCCGGCCCCCGCGACGCCGTTCACCGATCCGCTGAGCCCGGAGGTCCAGGGGGCGGTGCTGCTGAGCCGGCTCAGCGGTACCGGTCCCGACACCGAGCTCGCCGACGAGGCCGAGCGGCTGCTGCGGCGCTACCGGCTCACCGAACGCAGCTTCGCGGTGCTGCTCTCCGCGCTGATCACACTCCTCTACTCGGACCGGCTGGAGTCCGCCGACGCGGCCTGCCGCCGGCTGGCCGCCGAGGCGCAGCGGATCCCGGCGCAGAACTGGCAGGCGCTGTTCACCGCCGCCCGGGCGGAACTGGCCCTGCGGCGCGGCGCGTTGGCGGAGTCCATCCAGCTGGCGCACACCGCGCTGTCGACGACCTCGCAGGACAGCTGGGGCGTGGGCATCGGGATGCCGCTGGGCACCTTGATCAAGGCGGGGATCGCCTCGGGACAGCTGGAGATCGCGCGGCGGGCGCTGCGGGTCCCGGTGCCGGACACGCTCTTCGAGACGCCGATCGGGCTGCACTACCTCTGCGCCCGTGGCCGGCACCATCTGGCGTCGGGGCAGCCGCGGGCGGCGCTGGACGAGTTCACCGCCATCGGCGCGCTGATGACGGAGTGGGAGATGGACGTACCGGCGCTGGTGGCGTGGCGCAGCGAAGCCGCGTGGGCGTGCCTGGCCCTCGGCGACCGGGAGCGCGCCCGCACCCTGGCGCGGGCGCAGCTGGAGCGGTGCACCGCGCTCCAGACCCGGGCGCGCGGCGAGGCGCTGCGGGCGCTCGCCGCCTGCGGCCCGGCGGAACAGCGGCCCGCCCATCTCAAGGCGGCCGCGGCGGCGTTCACGGAGTGCGGGGCGCTGCGGGACCGGGCGGCCGTACTGCGGGAACTGGACGGAATCGAGCAGCGGAAAGAGGAGCTGAGGACGTTGGGCGAGCGGCACACGGTGACGGGTCGTCAGGAAGTTCGGCCGAAGGAGGCGGAGGCCGCGCCGCGCGGCCGGTCCGCGACGGCGCCCGACCGGCGGGGCACCCCGCGCCCCGGTCAGGCCGCGCCCCCGCGCCGCACCGCGGCCGCAGCGCGCACCCCGCGGCAGCAGCCGTTCGTCCCGGCCGCCCGCTCCCCGCACGGCGCCCGGCCGGAGGGTGAGTCCCTGCTGCGGGCGAACCTCAGCGACGCGGAGGGCCGGGTCGCCGAACTCGCGGCCCGCGGCCACAGCAACCGCCAGATAGCGGCCCGCCTCTACATCACCGTGAGCACCGTCGAACAGCATCTGACCCGCGTCTACCGCAAGCTCCACATCAAGCGCCGCACCGACCTCACCGCGATGCTGCGCCCCCGCCCCGCCCCCCTCGCCCACGCGGCGAACGGGCACGCCCCGCAGGGACAGGATGCCGCCACGCGGTGAGCGCCGAGCCGGACACCGCCCTCGGGCCGATCCAGAACCGGCCGCGGCTGGAGAAGGTGAAGGAGTACTTCGCCGACTGCCGGACGCGGAATCACACCTTCGCCCTCGGCGGCGAGATCGGCGAATCCGCGCCCGGCTGGTTCGTCCCACTCCCCGCACCAGGTCTTCGGCGGCCACAGGAGTCCGGTATCGGGGCGGAGAACTCCCTGCACGGTCTCGCCTAGTACGCCAACTGGCAGACGATCACCCTGAACACGAAGAAGGAAGCAGTCCGATGGTCACCACCACCGCAGCCGTGCTGCGCGCAGCCGGCCGGCCGCTCTCGCTGGAGAGCGTCGACGTCGAACCGCCCCGCGCGGACGAGGTACTGATCAAGGTCACCGGCTCCGGCGTCTGCCACACCGACCTCGGCCTGATGGCCACGGCCGGACAGGGCCAACTGCCGCTGATCCTCGGCCACGAGGGCTCCGGCGTGGTTGCCGAGGCCGGTGCGGAGGTCACCGGTCTGGAGGTGGGCGACCACGTCGTCCTCAGCTACGCCTACTGCGGCTCCTGCGAGACCTGCAACGCCGGTACGTACGTCCACTGCCGTCAGTTCATGGCGCTGAACTTCGGCGGGGCGCGCGCCGACGGCACCACCGCCTACCGGGCGGCGGGCGAGCCGGTGGGCGGCCACTTCTTCGGCCAGTCCTCCTGGGCCGGGCACCTGGTCACCAGTCCGCGCAATGTCGTCAAGGTCGACAAGGACCTCCCGCTGGACCTCCTCGGCCCGCTCGGCTGCGGCTTCCAGACCGGCGCGGGCGCGGTCCTCAACACCCTCGACCCGCGGCCGGGCAGCTCACTGGCCGTCTTCGCGGTGGGCTCGGTCGGTCTGGCCGCGGTCATGGCGGCGAAGGCGGCGGGCTGCGGCACCATCGTGGCCGTCGACCCGCAGGCCGCCCGGCGTGACCTCGCGCGCGAACTGGGCGCCACCCATGTCATCGACCCCACGCACGAGGACCCCGTCGAGGCGATCCGGGCCCTCACCGGCGGCCACGGCGCGGACCACTCCGTGGAGTGCATCGGCTTCGGGCGGGTGGTCCGGCAGGCGCTGGAGTGCCTGGCCTCCCCCGGCGTCTGCGCCTCGGTCGGCTTCCAGGGAGCGGAGAACGACCTCACCCTCAACCAGGGCCATCTGCTCTTCGGGCGCCGCCTCGTCGGCGTCATCGAGGGGGACGCCGACCCGCACACCTTCATCCCGCGGCTGATAGCCCTCTACCGCGAGGGCAAGTTCCCCTTCGACCGGCTGGTCGAGGTCTTCCCCCTCGACCGGATCAACGAGGCCATCGACCTGGCGCACCACGGCAAGGTGACCAAGGCCGTGGTGACGTTCGGGTAAGCCGCGAGCCGTGCCCCGGCGGGCCCGGCCGGGGGCACGGCGGCTCACATGGTGTTGACGATGAGCCCGATGTGGGTGAAGTAGTTCAGCCCGCCGAAGAACAGGAAGGCGAGCCCGGACAGTCCCCAGACGACTCCGATGACCTTGCTCAGCCACGACCTGGGACGCCGCAGCGCGAACGGGAAGAGGAGCGCGCCGACGCCGACCAGCACGTACAGCCCGGACATGAAGCTCGCCTCCAGGAGCGGCAGGTCCGCGAACTCACCGGAGATGGGCTCCTGCGGCGGGGCGGCGAAGAGGGTGTACTTCCAGCCCGCGGCGGCGATGCCGAAACAGGCGAGCCCCATGCCGAAGACGAACAGCGAGATGGGCCCGGCGATCTGGGTCGTGCGGGCGACGCGGTCACCGTCGAGGAGTTCCGCGCCCCGCTTCCAGAGGTAGAAGGCCGCGGCGAGCAGGAACACCCCGAAGGCCAGGGCCGGCTCACCGAAGATGACGTTGTCGAACGGGAACCCCTGGCCGGCGAGCGGCCAGGTCAGGGTCATGTGCAGCCCGGTGGTGACGAGGGTGAAGCCGAGGGCGCCGAACGCCAGCGCCCAGCCCTCGGGCGCGATGGCACGCCGGGAGGTGAGGAATTGACGCCCCAGCACCACCAGGAGCAGCAGTCCGGCGCCGGCGGCCACGGACATGATCGTGTTGTAGGTCGGCATCCGGGCCCAGTCGATCTTCAGGCCGGACGCGGCGAGGGGCATGACGTGCCGAATCACCCCCGCAGCATAACCACGTATGCACCTTTTGAACCGTATTAACCTTCCGCCCTCATAGGCAGAAAGGCGCAGGAAAGCCCGGCCACCGCAACGAGGCGGCGACGGAGAACCTCAACGGCTCCACCACACGAAAAAGCCCGCCGATCCAGGTTTCCCCGGATCGGCGGGCTCTCCGACAACTGTCGGGACGACAGGATTTGAACCTGCGACCCCTTGACCCCCAGTCAAGTGCGCTACCAAGCTGCGCCACGTCCCGATGCTCGCCCGGCCGGTTCCCCGGCTGACCGCGCATGAGAACAATACCGCATGTCAGAGGGTGCGCGTTGCCATATTCCGGACGGGCGGCGCACCCCGGACAGTCCGCCGGAGCAGGCGGCCGGAGCAGGCGCCGGCGGTCCGCGGCGCTCCGGTCGCTCAGACGCGGGCGTCGAGCCAGGCCAGCAGGTCCCGCTGGACCTCGTCGCGGTTGGTCTCGTTCAGGATCTCGTGGCGGGCGCCCGGGTACGCGCGCCAGGTCAGGTCCTGGACGCCGTGGTAGCGGTAGTCCTCCAGCATCTCGCTCACCTGCGTCAGGTTCTGGTTGCAGGGGTCCTCGGAGCCGACCACGAGGTGCACCGGCAGGCCACGGGGCATCCGGGCGAGGTTCGCCGGGTCGTTGACCTTGCGGACCGCGTGGACCCAGTCCAGGGCGAGCCCGGCGCAGAACGGGAAGCCGCAGTCCTCGTCGGCGGCGTACCGGTCGACCTCGGCGGTGTCGCGGGAGAGCCATTCGAAGCCGGTGCGGTGGGTGAAGGCGTCGTTGAAGGCGCCGAAGGCGCGCGGCAGGAAGGCGGAGATCGCGGTGCGGCCCTGCTCCGCGATCTCCGCCTCCAACTCCGCGATGACGGAGTCGAGTTCCATGCCGGGCAGGGTCCGGAACGTGCCGGAGAGAATCAGCCCGGCGAGGTCGGCGCCGTACTCCTGGGCGTAGTCGCGGGCGAGCATCGAGCCCAGGCTGTGGCCGAACAGCACCAGCGGGACGCCGGGATGCGCGGCGGCGGCATGGTCGCCCAGACGCTTGAGATCGGTGACGATCGCCCGCCAGGCGTCCTCCCCGACCACGCCGCGGCCGCCGGTGGACGCGGCGGTGGCGCCGTGCCCGCGGTGGTCGGAGGCGAGGACGCCGAAGCCGCGGGCGGTCAGGAAGCGGGCGAACCGGTCGTAGCGGCGGGCGTGTTCCGCCGCGCCGTGCGCGATCTGGACCAGCGCCCGGGGCCGCCCGGTCTCCGGCAGCCAGGTGTACGCGGCGATCCGGGCGCCGTCGGGGGCCTCGTGGAACTCCGGCTGAGGGGCGTTCATGGGGCATCGTCTCCTGACTGCGGGCGAGGGCCGCCCGGGCGGCGGCCGCGGCGGCGGGGCCCCGGGGCCGGCCTCGCCGGGTCCCGGCCGCCGGACCGGTGCCCCGCCGGGCGCCACTCTCCCCTCCCGGGCGGCGCCCTGCCAAGGGCCCTGCCGCCGGGGCGCGCCGCCCACCGGCGGCCCCGCCCCGCGTCAGAAGCCGGCGCTCACCCCGTCCTCCCGGCACAGGATCCGGGCGGCCAGCACACCCGCCGCCTTCTTGATCACCCTCAGGCCCTCCCGCCCCCACGACCGCGGTTCGAGGTCGACCACGCAGACCGTGCCCAGCGCCAGGCCCGTCCGGTCGAGCAGCGGCGCACCGAGGTAGGCGCGGATGCCGGACTCGTCGACGACCGGATTCCCGGCGAACCGCGGATAGTCGCGGACGTCCTCCAGCGCCAGCGCCCGGCGGCGGACGACGACGTGCGGGCAGTAGCCGCGGTCGCGGGGAATCACCCGCAGATCGCCGCCGCGGGCCCGCGGCGCGCCCGGCACCCGACCGCGGGGCGGGGTGTACAGCTCGGCGAAGTACTGCCGGTCCTGCCCGAGGAAGTTCACCACGCCGTACGGCGCCTTCAGCGTGCGGGCCACCTCCTGGGCGTACGCGTCGAGGGCGGGCACCGGGGCGTCGCCGAGCTCCAGCTCCCGCAGCCGGTCCGCGCGCCGCGACACCTCGGTGTCCTGCGGGGTCCGCAGCAGATGCCGGTTCGGGTCGTACGCGTCGGACCTGCTCACGGCAGCTCCCAGGCCGTGGCGGGCGCCGGTCTGAGCAGGTGCTGGACGAGGGCGACCAGGACATGCGTGGCCGAGCCGCCGCGGCGGGCGTCGCAGACCACGACGGGGACGTCCGGCCCGAGGTCGACGGCGGTGCGCACCTCCTCGGGGGCGTAGTGGTGGGAGCCCTCGAACTCGTTGACCGCGACGACGAACGGGATGGCGCGGCGTTCGAAGAAGTCGACGGCGGCGAAGCAGTGGTCCAGCCGCCGGGTGTCGGCGAGGACCACCGCGCCGAGCGCGCCGTTCGACAGCTCGTCCCACATGAACCAGAACCGTTCCTGGCCGGGCGTGCCGAAGAGATAGAGGATGTGCGACCGGTCGAGGGTGATCCGGCCGAAGTCCATCGCGACGGTGGTGGTGTCCTTGTCCTCCACGCCGAGCAGATCGTCGTGGCCGACGCTGATCTGGGTGAGCAGCTCCTCGGTGCTGAGCGGTTCGATCTCGCTGACCGCTCCGACGAAGGTGGTCTTGCCGACCCCGAAGCCGCCCGCGACCAGGACTTTCACGGCGGTCGGGAAGACGGCCCCGTCGTCGGTCGGGGTCAGGGATTCACAGTCGGGTGCGCAGTCCATGCAGCACCGCCTCCAGAAGTGCTCGGTCGGTCCGGGGTGCTTCTCCCGCGGTCGCGGGGGCGTGGGCGGTGAGCGCACCGCAGTCGACGAGGTCGGCGAGGAGCACCTTGGTCACCACGACGGGCAGCCGCAGGTGGCCGGCGACCTCGGCGACCGAGACCGGGCCCCGGCACAGCGCCAGCGCCCGGGCGTGCTCCGGCCCCTGCGCGTCGGCCCGCCGCCCGGTCGCCCGGACGAGCGTCAGCAGGTCGAACGGGGCGGTGGGCCGGGTCCGTCCGTTGCTGACGGTGTACGGGCGGACCAGGCGGCCCGCCGCGTCGTCGTACCACGCGGGCTCCCAGCCGCCGTCGCGGCTGCGGTGGCACAGCGCCATCGTCAGCGTCCACCCGCCGGAGCCTGCCGCCGCGCGGGGGTGATCAGGTACGGGCGGACGCTCTTGACCAGCATCCCCATCTCGTAGCCGAGGACCGCCACATCGGCCTCGCGACCGGCGAGGACGGCCAGGCAGGTGCCCGATCCGGCGGTGGAGACGAAGAGGAACGTGGACTCCAGCTCGACGACGACCTGGAGGACGTCGTCGCCCTCGCCGAAGCGGACCCCGGCGCTGCGGGCCAGCGAGTAGAGACCGCAGGAGAGGGCCGCCAGATGGTCGGCGCTGTCGGGGTCGAAGCCGTGGGCGGCCTTGACCAGTCCGTCGGAGGACAGCAGCAGCGCGCTGCGGGCGTGCGGGACGCGCTGGACGAGACCGGTCAGCAGCCAGGAGAGGTCCGGCTGCGGACCGGCGTGCAGCGGGGGGTGCGCCGGCGTGTGCGTCGGTACGTGGGTCGGTGTGTGCAGATCACTCACCATGATGGGGCTCGTCTCCTCGGGGGCGGGCCGTCGGGGCCTCGGGGTCGGTGGGGCGGGGGTCGGTGGTGTCCGGCCCGTCGAAGGCCGGGCTCAGGGTGGGGCGGAAGGCGTCGCCGCCGGCCGAGTGCCCGGCCTCGAAGGCGTCGTCGGAGAGGCTGATGCCACGCCGGAACGCGGCCATCAGGCCCGGGTCGTGCTCCGGCTCGGGGCCGGCGCGGTCGTCGGTCTGCCGCAGGATCGGTTCACCGCGCAATTCGGGCACCAGGTGTTCCTGACGCCGGCGCCGGGGCAGCAGGGGCCGGGGTCCGCCGGACCGTTCCTCGGACGGCGCGCCGGAGTCGTCGTCCGTCCCGGCGGTCCGCGGCTCGCCGTCGCCGGCGGACGGGATGTCACCCGGCGACGGCACGACGGAACCTCTCGGTCCGGCCGCATCCGGCGGTCCCGTACGGGGCCCCGGCGCGGAGAGCGGGCCGCGCGCCGCCGGGATGGCCGGTGCGGGCCGGGCCTCCGGCGCGGCGGTGTACGGCTGCTCCGGGCCGCTGGTGGCGAACCCGCGGTCCGGGCCGGTTCCCGCCGGGCCGGTGCGGTCGCCGTCGGACGGGCCGAGCAGGTCCTCGCCGCGGACACCGGGCGCGTCCTCGTCGAGCCCCCCGGCGTCCTGGCACTCCGGTCCGAGCAGCTCCCGGGGCAGGACCAGAACGGCCTGCACCCCGCCGTAGATGTTGCTCTCCAGCCGCACCGCGATGCCGTGCCGCCGGGCGAGCGAGGAGACGACGAACAGCCCGATCCGGCCGTCGGCCAGCAGTGCGTCCATGTCGACGTGCTCGGGGTCGGCGAGCAGCCCGTTCATCCGCGTCCGCTCCTCCGGCGTCATGCCCAGGCCCCGGTCCTCGACCTCGACGGCGAGCCCGGAGGTGACGAGTTGGGCGCGGAGCAGGACGTGGGTCTGCGGGTCGGAGTAGACCGAGGCGTTCTCGACGAGTTCGGCGAGGAGGTGGATGACGTCGGCGACGGCGTGGCCGCGCAGCGTTCCCTCGATCTGCGGGACGAGCTTGATCCGCGGATACTGCTCGACCTCCGCGATGGCCGACCGCAGCACCTCCGTCATGGCGACCGGACGGCTCCACTGCCGGCGGGAGATGGCGCCGCCGAGGACGGCGAGGTTCTCCGCGTGCCGCCGGGTGCGGGTGGCGAGGTGGTCGACGTGGAAGAGGCCCTTGAGCAGGTCCGGGTCCTCGACGTGGTTCTCCAGGTCGTCCAGCAGCTCGATCTCCCGGTGCACCAGGGACTGCAGCCGCCGGGCGAGGTTGACGAAGACCTCGACCTTCTGCTCCCCCGCGGCCGCGCTCCGGGTGAGCTCGACCGCCTCGACGACGGCCACCGAGGCGGCGTGCTGGGCCACCGCCATCTCGTGGCCGAGCAGATCGAGCGCGTCGCCGTCCGGCGCGGACTCCGGCCCGGGCTCCGGGAGTTCGAGGCGTTCGCCCTGACGCACCCGGTCGACGAGCGCCTGCAGCTCCGCCTGGTTGCGGACGCCGAGGCGGCGCAGCGCGGCGCAGCGGCCCGCGGTGGCGCGCGCCTGCGACCTGGCCGCGGCGCCCGCGGCGACGGCGACCCCGCAGACCAGCAGCAGACCGGCGGCCAGCACCGGCCAGGCGCGCCCGGAGAGCGTGGCGGCACCGGTCTGCACGAGGCAGACGACGGTCGCCGCGCAGACCGCGGTGGCGACGGCGCAGGGCACCACGGCGATGCGGACCAGCCTGGCCCGTATCACCGCATCGGCGGCCGAGCCCGGGAAGGCGGCCCGCCCGTGCCGGGCCCCTTCGCGGTCGCTCCGCCGCGTCCCGGCGGGTACGGCGGCGGCCCCCGGGGAAGTCTCGGGTCCGTGGGACCCCGGTTCCTGGGACGTCGGGTGCCCCTGGGGAAGTGCGGTAGGCATGCGTGCCCTCCGGATCGGCCATCGGCAGTTCGCGAAGCACGCACGGTAGTTGTTGTCGAGGTGGGGTCCGGACCACCTTGCCCCTTTCGCCACCCCTCGCCACCTCCTTACGAGGGCGCCCCTCGCATGGCAGCTCGAATTTTCACGAACCGCCGTTCCTATAAGGGCAGTGGAAGCATTCCTTACGGTGACCGGCCCGAAAAGGCCGCTCACGGGACATACGGGACTCCGCGGCAACCGTGCGTACGCAGGGAGTGACGGCGAGGAACGGCGAAACGGGCCACTTCACCGCGGCATCCGGGAGCGGCTCGAAACTCCCCCCGGAGCAAGAAAAGTGACGCTGCGTGATCACATTCCGTCGGCGATCACCCCCGCGGAAGGGGTGGCGGCGCGCGGCCGGACGCCTTCCGTGCCACACGGACCGACCCCGGGCGCCCAGCGCGAAGCCTCGACAACACGTTCCCCAAGGATCACCCGGAAGAGATCTTGTCAGCCCGGGAACCCGCATGACTTTCTGGAATCAGCAGACAACCTTCTGTAATGACCGTTGAACGGTGAAGGGATGACGATGAACACTGCCCACGCGGCAGCCACAGACGGCGAGGACTCCGCCCCTCCGATCAGCACGGTCGCGGGCACCGGGGCCGCCGGGTTCAAGGGGAACAACGAGCCTGCCGTTTCCGCCCAGTTGAACCGCCCGTACGGGATCGCGGTGGACAGCACCGGCACCCTTTACTTCTCCGACTACAACAACCACCGGATCCGGAAGATCACGACCGACGGGAAGGTCAGCACGGTCGCGGGCACCGGGGCCGCGGGCTACTCGGGCGACAACGGCTCCGCCCTGTCGGCCCGGCTGAACTACCCGCGTGGGATCGCGGTGGACGGCGAAGGCACCGTCTACATCGCCGACGGCGCCAACCACCGGGTCCGGAAGGTCACGGCCGACGGGACGATCAGCACCGTCGCCGGCTCGGGCACCGCGGGCTTCAGCGGCGACGGCGGCTCCGCCACCGCCGCCCGGTTGCGCTGGCCGTTGGGGGTGGCGGCGGACGGCGCCGGCGCCGTCTACATCGCCGACTGCGACAACAGCCGGGTACGGAAGGTCACGGCCGACGGGACGATCAGCACATTCGCGGGCACGGGCACCAAGGGTTCCGCGGGCGACGGCGGGCCCGCGGCCTCGGCGCAGTTGAACCGCCCGTACGCGGTGGCGCTGGACGGCGAAGGCGCCGTCTACATCGCCGACTGCGACAATCACCGGGTGCGGAAGGTCGCCGCCGACGGGACGATCACCACCGTCGCCGGCACGGGCACCGCCGGCTTCAAGGGTGACGACGGCCTGGCCACCGCGGCCCAGTTGAACCACCCGCGTGAGGTCGCGGTGGACAGCGAGGGCGCCGTCTACATCGGTGACGTGGACAACCAGAGGGTGCGGAAGGTCGCGGCCAACGGGACGATCACCACGATCGCCGGCACGGGCACCGCGGGCTTCAACGGCGACACGGGTCCGGCCGCCGCGGCCCAGGTGAGCAGCCCGCTGGGGCTCGCGGTGGACTGCGTCGACACCCTCTACCTCGCCGACCACGGCAACAACCGCGTCCGGAAGATCGCGTCGGCGAAGCTGGCCGGGCTGCCCGATTCGGGCGCGGTGGTCTCCTGGGCCAACGTCCGCAGCAGGCTGCGGATGGCGGTGCAGCGCGAGTCCACCAAGGACGGGGCCGAGATCCACCAGTCCCTCGCCACCTCCAGGGACGGCCAGCGGTGGCGGCTCGTCGCGGCGGGCCAGGACAACGGCGACGTCCTGTACACGATCGAGAACCTGCGCAGCGGCAAGGTCCTGGAGGTCGTCGGCGCGGGGCAGGCGGCCGGGGCGGCCGTCGCCCAACGCACCTACGAGGGCGGCGACGCCCACCACCAGCAGTGGCGGCTGATCCCCGTCGGCGCCACGGCCGACACCCCGCAGGTGTACGAGATCGCGAACCGCAGCAGCGGCCTGCTCCTGCGCGTCGACACCAACGCCCGTACCCCGCTCAAGCAGGACGGGTCGGAGGGCGACCACCGCAACCGGCAGTGGCAGCTGCTCCCCGTATGACGCACGAGGGGGCAGGAGCGGCCTCGCCCCTGCCCCCTCGGACACCGCCCCTACGGGCAATCAACCGGACGACTCCTCGGCCGCCGGCTTGGGCGCCTTGGGTGTCTCCGGGGCCTTGGGGGGCTTGGTGAAGTCGCTCTTCCTCGGCTTGGTCGCCAGGTCCTCGTCCTTCTGGAGATCGCCGTCCGCCTTCACCGTCGCACTCGATTCCTGCATACCGGCGGCGGCCGCCTTGGACACCGAGCCGGGATCCTGGGCGTACCGGGCCTGTGTGCCGGCCGACTCCTGAGTGGTCTGGATGAAGGAGCCGAGGAAGCCCAGGACAGCTCGCGCCTCGGGCGAGGTCTCCTGCACGATCTTCGCGCGGGAGGAAGCCCCGTGGATCGCGTTGTTGAACAGGCTCGCGCTCGTGTCGTCGTATGTGAGGTCGTCGGAGTCCTCGAAGTCGACGTCCGCACCCGGCTGCGGCTTGGTGCCGTCCGTCGTTACGGAGAAGAGCCCCGCGCCCTTGCCGGCGAAGCCGAAGATGTTGTCGAACACCATGTGATCACCTCTGATCGTCGTGGCGGCGCCGCCCGCCCGGTCAAGGCTGCTTGTGCAGCTCGCGTTGGCTGTCGGCCAGGTCCTCGCCGTCGAACATCGTGTGGTGGACGTCCAATGCGGAGACGACCTCGGCCAGCCCCTTCATGCGGAAGCCGCCGCCCGCCAGATCGAGGTCGTTGATATCGCGGGCGACCACCTGGGCGAGGCGGGGATAGTCCCCCGGCTGCGGGGGCGACAGCACCTTCACCGGCACGTTGTACTTCACCGCGATCAGCCCGGAGAAGGTCACCGGGATTTCGTAGGTGTACTGCTTGTGCGCACGCCGCTGGCTGACGAGCGTCCGCACGCGGGAGTTCGGCTCGATCTCCCCGGAGATCTGCGATTTCGAGGACCAACTGGTGGTCAGGGAGCCGCCGACGGAAGCCGCGATGCCCAGCGCCAACTGGGCGTTGAGCGTCGCACTGCCGGTGGCACTGCCCGTGGTCGTGAACGCCACCGAGTTCGTGACCGAGTTCGACGAGGAGTTCGTGGCGGAATTCCTGTTGGACGTCTCGGTGGTGTGGGCGTGGTCCGTGCCCACGCTGTCCTTGCTGTTCTTTTCCGTGGTGGTGTCGCTGCTCCTGCCCGCCGCCTCGTTCTGGCACTGCGTCTGAAGCTGCGACTGGAGGTCCATCTTGAGCTGATTTTGCAACTGCAGCTGGAGTTGCGCGCTGACGCTGCCGCCGAAGGTGAGCTTGGCGTCTCCGCTGAGCGACCAGGTGACCCCGTTCGACACGGTGAAATCGACCGAGTCGGTGAAGGTCATCTTGGACGTCAGGCTGCGGTTGACATAGGCGCGTGAGGAGAACGTATCGGGCGGAGGCTGGCTGATATTGCCCCGCTCCTCGATCAGCGGCTCCCCGAGGTTCATGTAGGCGAACCAGCCGAGCTTGGACGCGGTCCCGCTGAAGGCGCCGAAGCTCGCCTTGTTCACGGAGAACCCGACGGGCTTGTGCTTCACGCCGTATTCGTCGACGTAAACCAGGTTGGGATGGTCCAAGATGTCCTGCCAGGTCTGCTCGATACCGAGTTCCCACAGGTTCTTTTTCGTCAGTGGCTGGCGCTTGCCCTGTTCCAGGCTGTACGCGGTGGAAGGCATTTCCCCGTCCTCGACTAAATATGGCCGAATCGCGCTCGGTGAAGTGGAAATAGACATCTGCGCACGTTCCGAAAATCGAAGCTAGCACGGGGCGCATTGCCCTGGAAGGCGCCTCCGCGCATCACCCCCATTCGGGTGAAAGAGCTTCGCCGACCACCCTCAACTCAGCGGAAACAACGGTAAGTTGAGGCGTCGTCGATCACTCGGGCGGTGACCTTCCCGCCTTCACTTCCACAGGCCCCGCCGAAGGCATTGGGGCTGCGGTAATTCCGCCTGACAGATCACCGGACCGAGCGCCGACGTGTTGCACTCCACATTCAGAACAGGTGAGGTTTCCGCGATGTACACCCAAGAACGCACGGCGATGTCGAATTTGGTGGTCGGCGGCCCGGTGGCGGTGAACAGTTACGACAACGCGATCGTGGCGGCACTGGTCGAGAACCGACCGGTCATGCTCGTCCATGCCTTCAACGGCGGCTATCTGCGGCCCGCCGAGCTGAAGGAGGAGAGCCACGACAAGGGCGTCAAGCTGGCCACCGCGCTCGACCCGGCCACCAAGGAGG
Source organism: Streptomyces sp. NPDC000404 (assembly GCF_040300365.1). Taxonomy (NCBI): domain Bacteria; kingdom Bacillati; phylum Actinomycetota; class Actinomycetes; order Kitasatosporales; family Streptomycetaceae; genus Streptomyces; species Streptomyces sp. NPDC000404. Next base: position 531,811 of record NZ_JBEPDN010000004.1, read on the forward strand.
CGCAGGGCCACCTCTGGCACATCACCCCCGCCGGCTTCTTCGGGCAGCGGCCGCTGTACTTCCTGGAGAGCGCCGCGGGCCAGGTGACGCCCAAGCCGGCCGCGGCGGGCGCTGCGGACGGCGGGCGCGGCGACGACGGTGCGCCGAAGCCGCAGCGCAGGCGCATCACCGTCCATCAGGACGCCCCGCAGAGCACGGCCGACACCGTTCAGGTCGGCCTCCCCGACAAGGTCGGCGACAAGTGGCGCGGGAAGAACGGCGCGCCGGAGGACACCCAGCTCTGGGTCGTGACGGTGACGCCGTGGGGCGGGATCACCTTCGTGCCGATCACCCACCCCGACGCGATCCTCGGGTTCAAGGACCACGCGGTGACCGCCGACAGCGAGGTACGGCTGACCTACAACTGGGGCGGGGACTTCACCGGGACGGTCATCAACACCTTCTATCCGCGGCTGCCCAACGAGTGGAGCGTCCCCTACCACCACGTCTTCACGTGAGCCGCGGCCACCGCCGTGCCGAGCCCGTCCGAAGTCCACTCCCGTACCGCCTGGAAGAGGCACCACGATGCCCGTGCCCGCAGAAGAACTGAAACTGGAGATCGTCAACGCCGCCACGGGGAAGACCCTCGGCGCCAAGGCCACGCCGGGCGTGGACGGGGTGCTCGTCGTCCGCGACCACCCCGATGACGGTCCGAGCCCGGAACGGTGGCAACTCACCCCCGCCGCCCAGGACGAACAGGCCTATGTGATCCGCAACGCGGACAGCGGCAAGGTGCTCGACAACGCCGCCGCGAACGGCGGCGTCCGCCAGTGGAACGCCGCCGGGACGAAGGGCCAGCAGTGGCACGTCGTCCCCGTCGAGGGTGAAGCGGGCCTCTACTTCATCGAGGGCGCGGCCGACGGCACCGTTCTCGACCTCGACGAACCCGGCGAGGACGACACCCGGATCGTCCTGCGCGCGTACGACGAGAGCGCGGAGAGCCAGCGGTGGCGGTTCGTCCCGGCGGAGCCCGAGCGCACCAGCGACCCCGTGCTGCGCTGGTCATCGCTGAGCCACTGGAACGGCCGCCGGTCCTGGCGGCTGGCGCCGTCGACCGCGCTGCGACCGGTGCCCGGTGCGACGCCCTCCTTCAGCGACATGCTGCTGGTCCTCGAACGGTTCGGGAGCGACCAGGACGCCGGTGGCTGGAAGGGCGAAGGCGCCGTCCGCTCTCCCGATGGGCAACCGAGCTGGTGGGCCGGGCCCGGTGCGCGGTTCCTCGCCGACACCACAGGAGCGGGGCGGCAGGACATCGTAGGAATCAAACCCGCGAAGGGCGCCGTGACATCGGCCGGCAGGGGAGATGGCACGTTCGACGACGAGGAGCGCGTCCTGCACGCACCCGCGCCCTCCCCCAGCCCTGCGGACCTGTGGACCCTCGCGGACACCACCGGCGGCGGCAGGCCCGGCGTCGTCGTGCTGGCCGCCGACGGTGTGCGGGTGTCCTCGCAGGACGAGGGCGGGGCATTCGCGCCCGCGGGCGGCGAGTTGGTCCTCAAGGCATTCGGTCACGGCAAGCAGGCCGGCGGATGGGTTGCCGAAAAGCACCCCCGCTTTCTCGCCGACACCACCGGCGACGGCAGGCTCGACATCGTCGGCTTCCACGACGACGGTGTCCGGGTCTCCCTCCAGGACGAGGAAGGAAAGTTCGCACCGCTCGCCGACGAACCCGTTCTCCCGGCGTTCGGCCACGACGAGGCGGCAGGCGGTTGGCTGGCCGACAAACACCCCCGTTTCCTCGTCGACACCACCGGCGACGGCAGGCTCGACATCGTCGGATTCCACGACGACGGCGTCTGGGTCTCCCTCCAGGACGAGGAAGGAGCGTTCGCCGAACCGCTGTATGTCCTCGACGACTTCGGGGTCGACCAGGGGTGGAGTTCGGTCGAGGAGCACCCCCGGTTTCTGCTCGGGACCGTCGATGGCGGAGCACTGGACATCGTCGGGTTCGGCCCGCAGGGCGTCGTCGTGTCACGTGGACGCGGCGACGGCACATTCGAGCCCGCGAAGCTCGTCCTGAACGACTTCGGGCACGCCCAGGGGTGGACGGGCGGAAAGCACCTCCGGCTCCTCGCCGATGTCACCGGCGACGGCAATCCGGACATCGTCGGCTTCGGCGATGAGGGGGTCTGGGTGTCGCACAGCCGCGGCGACGGCACGTTCGAGCAGGCCCAGTTGGTGTGCCGGGGATTCGGGTACCACGAGGACGCCGGCGGCTGGCGGGTCGACCGCCATCCCCGCTTCGTCACCGACATCACCGGTGACGGACGCGTCGACATCGTCGGCTTCGGCGGCCCAGGCGTATACGTGGCCCGCAACCTCTTCCGCCGCTTCAGGACCCGATAGCTCTCGGAAAACACCTAACTCGCGGAAACGCAAAAAGCTCCGGTCCCCGCAACCTGATATCGGTTGCGGGGACCGGAGCTGAATAATTGTTCGGCGGCGTCCTACTCTCCCACAGAGTCCCCTCTGCAGTACCATCGGCGCTGAAAGGCTTAGCTTCCGGGTTCGGAATGTAACCGGGC